>JBEBVZ010000126.1:0-3065 GCA_040392445.1 Verticiella sediminum | reverse complement strand
CTGGACCTGGACCGCTTCATGATCGTGGCCGCTCGCGACTTCAACATGGGCGCCATGGAAAACAAGGGCCTCAACGTTTTCAATGCGGCCTATGTGCTCGCCGATGCCCACAGCGCGACCGATGCGAACTACAGCGCCATCGAGGCGGTCATCGGCCATGAATACTTCCATAACTGGACGGGCAACCGGGTTACCTGCCGCGACTGGTTCCAGCTTAGCCTGAAGGAAGGACTTACGGTATTTCGCGACCAGGAGTTCACCGCCGACATGATGGCCGCCGCCCTCAGCGGCCAGACCAACCTGTCGGAAAATGAACTGGCCCGTGCCCAGGACAGTGCCCGGACGGTCAAGCGCATCGACGACGTCACTACCCTGCGCGCGGCACAATTCCCCGAAGACGCCGGGCCCATGGCCCATCCCATCCGCCCCGACAGCTACCAGGAAATCGGCAACTTCTACACCGCCACCGTCTACGAGAAAGGCGCGGAAGTCATCCGCATGCAGCATACCTTGCTGGGCGAAGCGGGTTTCCAGGATGGCATGGCTGAGTACTTCCGCCGTCATGACGGCCAGGCTGTCACCTGCGACGATTTCGTGTCTGCCATGGAGTCGGTCTATGTGCGCCAGAACCCTGGGCGCGACCTGCAGGTTTTCCGGCGCTGGTACAGCCAAGCCGGCACGCCACGTGTCCGGGTCACGCTCGAGCACGACGCAGCCAAGCGCCAGTGCACGGTCACCCTGGCCCAGCGCTGCCCGCCGGTTGGCGTGGAAAAACTTGCCGGCACCGCTCTGGCCAAACAGCCGCTGCATATTCCCTTTGCGCTGGGCCTGCTCGATGCCGGCGGTTCAGCCATAGCGTTGCGCCTGGCCGGGCAAGCACAGCCCCTGGGTGATACCGCCCTGCTCGAGCTCACCACCGAGAGCCAGCAGTGGTTGTTCGAAGACGTCCTCACGCCACCCGTGCCTTCCCTGTTGCGCGATTTTTCGGCCCCCGTCATCGTGGAATATGCCTACACGGACGACGAACTCGCGCTATTGCTGGCTCATGACACCAATGCTTTCGCCCGTTGGGAAGCCGGCCAGGAATTGGCCACGCGCCAGATCCTGAGCACGGCGCAGGTGCTGCACAAGAATGCACAGGCGCCGGCCAACCAAGGCTCGCTACCAGATGCCAGTGTCCTGATCGAGGCCTGGCGCGCTGTCTTGCTGGACCCCGTGGTGGATTCGGCCTGGCGCGCCCGTGCGGTCAGCCTGCCGGCCGAAAAAATCATGGCTGAACGCATGGCCGAGGTCGACCCCATCGCCCTGGCACAAGCACGCGACCACATTCGCAGCGAACTGGGCCGCGCCCTGTCCAGCGAACTGCACCAGGCCATTGCCGCTAACCAGACCCCCGGCGAATATTCGCCGGATCCGGTTTCAGCGGGCCGGCGCGACATGAAGAACCTGGCGCTGGCCTACCTGATGGCTGGCGGCGACGCCGAAGCGGCCACTGTCGCCGCCAGCCAATACCAGAATGCCGGTAATATGACGGACAGCATGGCGGCGCTTTCGGTACTGGTAAATTACGGCCAGGCTGAAAAGGCCTCGGCGGCCCTTGGCGACTTCTACCAGCGCTGGCAGAACGACCCCCTGGTCACCGACAAATGGTTCGCCCTGCAGGCAGCCGCCCGTACCACCACGGTAGATACGGTGCGCAGCCTGATGCAGCATCCCGCCTTTACGCTGCGCAACCCCAATCGTGCACGCGCGCTGGTTTTCCAGTTCTGCCTGAACAACACGCGTGGCTTTCACCATGTCAATGGCGAGGGTTACCGGTTCTGGGCCGAGCAGGTACTTGCGCTGGATGCACTCAACCCCGAAATTGCCGCCCGCCTTGCCCGCGGCCTGGAACAATGGGTTCGCTATACGCCTACCTTGCGCACCGCCATGCAAAAAGCGCTCATGCAAGTGCGCCAGCACCCTGGCCTGTCGGGCAACGTTACCGAAATCGTATCCAAAGCTCTGGAGATATCCGCTTGAAACGTAAAACACTCACCCAGTTTCTTATCGAGCAGCAGCGCACCGCAGGTGCCTTGCCTGCCGACGTCCGGCTTCTGATCGAAGTCGTCGCCCGCGCCTGCAAGGCCATCGGCCATCATGTCAGCAAAGGCGCATTGGGCGGCGTGCTGGGTAGTCTCGAAAGCGAGAATATCCAGGGCGAGGTGCAGAAAAAACTCGACGTCCTGTCCAACGAAATCCTGCTTGAAGCCAACGAATGGGGCGGCAACCTGGCTGCGATGGCATCCGAGGAAATGGATACCATCCACGCCATTCCCAGCAGCTACCCGCGTGGCCGCTACCTGCTGCTGTTCGATCCCCTCGATGGTTCGTCCAACATCGACGTCAACGTCTCGATCGGCACGATTTTCTCGGTGCTGCGCATGCCTGCCGGCAGCGAGGGCCGGGAAGCCACCGAAGCCGACTTCATGCAGCCCGGCACGCAACAGGTTGCCGCCGGCTACGCGGTCTATGGGCCGCAGACCGTGCTGGTGCTGACGGTGGGCACGGGCGTCTATGGCTTCACCCTGGATCGCGAAATGGGCTCATGGATCCTGACCCAGGAAAACATCCAGATCCCGGCCGATACCAAGGAATTCGCCATCAATGCTTCGAACATGCGCCACTGGGCACCCCCGGTCAAGCGCTACATCGACGAATGCCTGGCCGGCAAGGAAGGCCCGCGCGAACGCGACTTCAACATGCGCTGGATCGCGTCCATGGTGGCCGATGTTCATCGCATCCTTACCCGCGGCGGCATCTTCCTGTATCCCTGGGACAAGCGCGAGCCGTCCAAGCCCGGCAAGCTACGCCTGCTATATGAAGCCAACCCCATGAGCTTCATCGTCGAGCAAGCCGGCGGCGCCGCCACCAACGGCCACGGCCGTATCCTCGAGATCCAGCCTACCGGCCTGCACGAGCGCGTCAGCGTCATCCTCGGTTCCAAAAACGAGGTCGAACGCGTCACGGCGTATCATCAGGAAGAAAACTAAATTCGGGGGGCAACCCCCGATTTGGCAAAAAAA
>JBEBVZ010000125.1:0-3100 GCA_040392445.1 Verticiella sediminum | reverse complement strand
TGCATTTGCGCGTTCCTGTGCGTGAAGCATTCGCCCAGGAAATCGATGAACGCCTGGATCCTGGGGCTCAAGTTCTTGCGGCTTTGATACACGGCAAATACCGGTTCGGCATCGGAGCATTCCTCGACCAGCAACGGCACGAGCGTGCCGCGGTCGATATCGTCCCGCACATGGAAATCCCCCAGCCTGGCGATGCCCGCACCCGCACGAGCCATCTCCAGCAGCACGCCGCCGTCGCTGCTGGAAAAATTCCCGGCCGCAAGTTGTTCCACTTGCGATTGCTCGTCTTGCAGCCGCCAAAGGTTCCATTCCGAGCGCGACACGAAATTCAGGCAGTTGTGCTGCATCAGCTCGGCTGCGCTGGCAGGTGTGCCATGGCGCGCAAGATAGGCGGGCGATGCGCAGATGATCCAGCGCACCGTTGCAATCCGCTTGGCCACCATGGATGAATCCGACAGCTTTCCCGAGTGGATGAGGACGTCCAGGCCATGCTCGGCCAGGCTGGGCGATTCCAGGCCGATGAATAGTTCGAGCTTGACCGCCGGGTATCGCGCCAGGAACTCGGGCAGGACCTTGGCCAGCTCGTTGCGGGCAAACGCCGGCATGGCGTGTACGCGCAGCACACCTCGGATGTCTTCTTCGCTTTTGGCCAAGGCATTCTGTGCATCTTCGGCTGCGGCCAGCACGGCCAGCGCTTTCTGATGAAAAACCTGCCCTTCCGGCGTCAGCGTGACCGCACGTGAGGTGCGGTCGAACAGACGCACGCCCAAGCGTGACTCCAGGCGTTCTATCAGTTTGCTGACGGTTGACGGCGACAAATGCCAATCCTTGGCCGCCACCGAGAAATTCCTGCGTTCCACGACGCGCACAAAGAGTGCGATGTCGTTGATCCGGTCTATCCGGAAAGGCCCCCGTTCCATGGCCTGGCCCCCTTGTTCTACCTACGGTAAGGCCATCATGCCTGAAGCCAAGGCAAAGAGTGATGCTTATTCACATATTCTGTGATCAATATTCACTTTAACCGCCAGGCTGATCGACGCATCATAGGCAGCAGTGGGCGCAGAACCACAAGACAGAAAAAGGAGGGTTCCAATGACATTGATCCGACGCCTGGCCTTGGGCGTGGCGCTTGGCATGGTTTGCGCAAGCGCCACGGCGGTCGAGCCCGAGTATCCGCTTCGACCGATTACGCTGATGGTGCCAACCCCGCCGGGCGGCACCACCGATACGATCGCGCGCTTGCTGGCCAATAAACTAAGTACTGCCTTTGGCAAGCCGGTGGTGGTGGAAAACCGGCCGGGTGGCGCAACCACCATCGCGGGACAGGCCTTGCTGAACCAGCCCGCCGACGGCTACACCATGTTGTTGGCCACATTCGGAACCATTGCCAACCCTTACCTGATGAAGGCCGTGCCCTACACCTATCGGGATTTTGACCCGGTCAGCCTGGTGGTGAACACGCCCAATGTATTGATCGCCGGCCCCGCGGTTGCATATGACACGCTGGCTGACCTGGCCGCAGCCGCCAAGGCCAAGCCGGGCGCAATCACGTTCGCTTCCACCAGCAACGGTGGCTCACCGCACTTGTCCGGAGAGCTTTTCAACCGGGTTGCCGGGGTCGATATGCAGCATATTCCGTATCCGGGATCGGCTCCTGCGATGACGGCTCTCTTGGGGGGGCATGTTGCCGTGATGTACGACAACCTGCCTTCGGCCTTGAGCCAGATCCAGGCTGGCACAGTCAAGGCCTTGGCCATGACGACATCCCAGCGTGTGCCTGTCTTGCCAGATATTCCTACATTTGCCGAGCAAGGCTACCCGCAGTACGAAGTCAATGCCTGGTTCGGCCTGCTGGCCAAGAAAGGCACGCCCCCCGCCATCCTGCAGCGCTGGCACCAGGAAGTGAGTACCGCCCTGGCCAGTGCCGACGTGCAGCAACGCCTGGCGACGCTGGGCGCTATCACCGTAGGCAGTTCTCCCGCCGAATTTACGGCCTACCTGAAAGCTGAAGACAGCAAATGGGCGCAGGCCATCAAAGATGCCGGCATCACCCCAGAATGAGACCTGATATGCAAGCTGACACGATACGTATAGGCTGTGGCGCCGGCTGGTGGCGCGACAGGATAGAGCCGGCTGAAATCGTTGCCGAGCACGGCGCCCTGGATTTCCTGTGTTTCGAAACCATGGCCGAAGCCACCGTTTCCTTCGCCCAGAGCAAGACCCGCGCCGATCCGTCCTTTGCCGGCTACGAAACTTTGCTGGAAGAGCGCATGCGTCGCGTGATTCCGCACTGCATGGCCAACGGCACCCGCATCATTACCAATGGCGGCTGGATCAACCCGGTTGCCGCGGCCGAGGCCACCGCCAGGATCTGCCGGGAACTGGGCTTTCCCGATGTGAAGATAGCTGCGGTGCTGGGCGAGGACCTGACCGAGAGCATCTTCGGGCTGGCCGACACTATCCTGGAAAACGGCAAGCCGCTGGCATCGTTGCGCGGATCGCTGATTTCGGCGGAAGCCTATGCGGGCGCCGATGGCATCGTGCAGGCACTGGACGAAGGCGCGCGCATCGTCATTACGGGAAGAGTGGCCGACCCGTCGCTTTTCCTGGCACCCATGATCCATGCGTTTGGCTGGCCGGTGGACCATGCCGACCTGATGGCCAAGGGCTCGGCAATCGGCCATCTGCTGGAATGCGGCGCCCAGGTCACGGGTGGCTACTTCAGCGATCCTGGCTTCAAGGACGTGCCCGATCCCTGGAACCTGGGCATGCCCATTGCCGAAGTCAGCCGCAATGGCGACGCGGTTTTTACCAAAGTGCCAGGCACCGGCGGCTGCGTGGATATGCGCACCGTGAAAGAGCAGATGTTCTACGAAGTGCATGACCCGGCTGCCTACCTTACCCCCGACGCGATCGTGAACTTCCTGACCGCCAGACTGGAAGAAATCGGCCCCGACCGGGTGCGCATCACGGGCGTTACTGGCCGGCCACGGCCCCAGACGCTGAAGGTGTCCATGGGGTGCCCGGAAGGCTATATCGGCGAAGACTGGTTCTTCTATGCCGGCCCCGGCGCGGTGGCCAAGGCCCATCTGGCCGAGCG
>JBEBVZ010000124.1:0-3129 GCA_040392445.1 Verticiella sediminum | reverse complement strand
AAGGTATGACGGAAGGCGCATCTGCTAACAAGGACTATGTCTATGTACGGGATCTTTTCATGATACCAGGATCAGGCAAGGACTACCCTGTCGGGCCTGGCAAAAGCATCATCATTGCCCAAAATGCATTAAATCATAAAGTACCTTATACAGACGGCAAGGGAGAGGAATCATCAGTCAATAATCCCGAACTGACCGTAGACCTGAGCGGGGCTGATTTTGAAGTTTATTACGGAAATATCCCCGGAATTAACCCATTACCTTCTGATATAGACAACCCCGACGTGGACAATGTAGAGGTCATAAAACCGCAAGGTAGAGATTGGTTACTGGACAATCCAGGTAGAGACTCCTATTTTATTTTCAAAGGAAAGACCCGTGCCCAGGTAACAGCGCTGCCAAGTTATTACGCTCCTAAACTCACCCCCCCGTCGTCAAGTGCAGATAAATATACTCAACTGCCTAATACGTGGATCATGGATGCTGTCGAAATCCAACCTAACATTGTTACTAGCAGGATACCCAAAAAACTTGGCTTTTCGTTAGATGCAGGATTTACTTTTGTGACAGAAGGATCTTACTCATCACAATCCGTTATCCGAAAAACTGCACGGACCGAGGGTGGACGTAAAATACTAAAAGATAGTAATAATTCGACAGAAGACTTCATGGCTGTCAAAGCTAATCCAGGAGGGTTTGTGGACTAATGAATTGATTCAAAGAAGATCTTCCATATCTATCCACTATAGATACGGAAGATCCTCTTGACTCATTAAGAAAGGCTATTATCTTTTGCTATATATGAGAATCTCCTTCTTACACCTCATACGATATACGATATTCATTTGCTTGTGGCATGAAGTATCCGGACAGACCATAAACAATGATAGTGTTACCAATATGGAATATGCTACCCATTGGCCTTGCCAAAAAATCTACAAAATGGCAATAGAGAATTCTGTGTGGATCAACGATTTCGTGAAAAATGATTTCAACAAACTAGAGGTAGGAGGTATTTTCGATAAGGGAGGTTGGATCGCTGCACAAGATGCCTCCAAAATCAGGGCTCTGGCACTAGGTACCGAGGGGAAAACAACATGGAATGCTTTCACAGTTTGGGGACGATTCAATTATACCCGACAAGTGGAAGATAGTACCAGACTAAGGCATCAAACACGTATCAATGAAGATGCACCGATGTACTTTGGTTCCTTGCGAAAAAACTATTATGAGCGAGACGTCTATAATCTCGATGCTGCTATACAGCGTAGCTTTGCAAACGACAGGATCCCCATTACCCTTGGAATCGACTATCGCGTAGGCAACCATTTTTCAAACAATGATCCTCGTGGTAGAGTGCAGGATTTTCAACTTAATGCTTCCTTAGCTTTTGGTTTTGAAAAGAACAACTGGAGTACGCACCTCAAAGGTCTCTATGGGTATGGCCGTGAACGTGTAGCTATTGGTTTTAAGAACGATACTTATATACTTAATACGGCTGATCCCCTGTATGTCAATTGGACCATGAACGGTTTTGGCAATGCCTTTGATCAGATACGAGATATGACTTACAACGACGATATGGACCGCTATGGAGTCGGGATACATATCCGTCAAAACTTGAACCCAGATCACATTTTGTTTGCCAATATTTCCGTCGTAGATGAGAAGCAACTCTTCAAGCGATATCAAACCAATGAACTGACCTATGACCCACTCAATGAATATCGGCGAAAGACCTATTTGGCTCAGGTTCTATGGCAACAGGGCGCGAACCAAAACAGGAATGCTGTACATGCCCTAAAGGCTGAAATTGTAGAAGGAAGGGACTATAACTACACTATATTTAAAAACAATTACGTTCATCGCAAGGAATCCTTAAATGCCGAAAGCACATGGAGTATCGATTCTTATCAATTGTACTTAAATCTTGACTATTGCAATATAAGCTCAAAAGATGGGGTAACGGGCAACGTGCTTGAATACCGCCATTTCACACCGACAATAAAGGGCTCGAAAAAGATACTTTTGTCCAATACAAGTGCACTACTGCCAGCTATTCAAGCAGGATATAATTGGGTGTTAAGCGAAGACTTCTCCTTACCGATTGCAAACTCCGGAATTTTTACGAAAACTATTTTATATCATAATTACCTGTATCAGACGACGCCTTTCATCCTGGGAGCGCTGTCTCTGGATTACATGATGAAGTCCATGCGCAGGTTTGATTGGAAAGTGGGCCTCGAAATGGAATATATACGTAGAACAGAATATCAACCGTACACGTATGATATCCCATCCATACCGGGTAAAGACAGGCTGAATACAAGTTTATCATTCGTAGTATTCTTTTAACCCAGATTCGGCATCAAGAATATAACCGAAAAGGAATGATGAAATACCAATAGCGGCTACCGATATACGTCGATAGAGGTATTGATATAGATGTAAAGCGGCAGTTTAGGAGTTTACACGGATTCTGGTTAAAAATCAGTCCTTCTCTCAAGAAAACAGGTAACATTCTTAACGGATTTTTGATTTGTATATACAGATGCATTAGGAAAATGGATCTGCAATAAAACTTATACGAATTAAAAATATCATGTTATGAAAAGACTTCTACTTATGCTCATGTTATGGAGCTGTTCCTTTTTAACCTTTGCACAAGAACGTAGCAAAGGAGATCTTCAAATAGGTATACAAGGAGGGAGTAGTATACCTATGGACAGTTACAAAAAAACCGGAGAAACTAAAATAGGGTATTATTCCGGTTTGTTTATAGATAAATATTTCTCCGGCAATAAATTTGGTATTGGTGTAGACGCCCGTTATATCTACAATGAAATAAACAAACAGGATAGTTTCAAATTTGAAAACGGACATTTTGGAACAGATTATCGCAATAAAACCCGCTTTCAGGACTTTTTATTTACCTTGGGTCCGACCTACAAATTCAGCAAAAATAAATTTCAGTTGGAAGCATATATACGTGGAGGCATCATGATGCAATATTTCCCCGAATACGTACGCACCATGACCTATACCGACGCCCTTGGCAACACGACACTTTATGATCCAAAATGGACAGAAAATGGCCCTGACAACAAAGCGAATAGCTGGGCAGGACTG
>JBEBVZ010000123.1:0-3284 GCA_040392445.1 Verticiella sediminum | reverse complement strand
ACAAATTCCATGGCGTGGCCGACCAGGAACTGCGCTATCGCCAGCGCTACGTCGATCTCATCATGACCGAAGAGACCCGGCGCACGTTCGAGGCGCGCAGCAAGGCGATATCCAGCGTACGCCAGCAGATGATCGAAGCCGGCTTCCTGGAAGTGGAAACGCCCATGCTGCACCCGATACCGGGTGGCGCCGCCGCCAAGCCCTTCACGACCCATCACAATGCGCTCGATATGCAGATGTTCCTGCGCATCGCGCCCGAGCTCTATCTCAAGCGCCTGATCGTCGGCGGCTTCGAGCGGGTATTCGAGATCAACCGCAGCTTTCGCAACGAAGGCGTCAGCCCGCGGCACAATCCCGAATTCACCATGATGGAGTTCTATGCGGCCTTCGTGGACTACCGCTGGCTGATGGATTTCACCGAAAAGCTGATCCGCGACGTCGCCATCGCCGCCACCGGCAGCGCCAAGCTCACTTACCAGGGCCGCGACCTCGACCTGTCGCAGCCTTTTGATCGCCTGACTATTTGCCAGGCCATCCTGAAATACGCCCCCGAATTCACCCAGGAACAACTGGACGATATCGAGTTCGTACGCAACGCGCTGCGCAAACGCGGCGTGGACACGACCGTGGCACCGCTGGCCGGCGCGGGCCTGGGCGCCCTGCAACTGGCGCTGTTCGAGGAAACCGCGGAATCGCAGTTGTGGAATCCCACCTACATCATCGACTACCCCGTTGAAGTCTCGCCCCTGGCACGCGCGTCGGACACCCAGGAAGGTATCACCGAGCGCTTCGAGCTCTTCATCACCGGCCGCGAAATCGCCAACGGTTTTTCCGAGCTCAACGACCCCGAAGACCAGGCTGACCGTTTCCTGCAGCAAGTTGCCGCTAAGGACGCCGGCGACGAGGAAGCCATGTACTACGACGCCGACTACATCCGCGCCCTGGAATACGGCATGCCTCCCACGGGCGGCTGCGGTATCGGCCTGGACAGGCTGGTCATGCTGATTACCGACAATCCCAGCATCCGCGACGTCATCCTGTTCCCGCACCTGCGCAAGGAAGACTGAGCACTTGGAGTATCGTAGGCGCCATCAATATCAGAAAAACGGCGCCTACCTCTTCCTCTACCCAGCGGCGCCGCGAACTCATCCTCACAGGAGACACCATGAGCCAGCAGCGCCCCGCCATTTCCCGTTTTCCGATTCCCGAACTTGCCGAGCTGCCGCAAGACCTGCGCGAACGCATGCTGGCGGTGCAGGAAAAATCCGGCTTCATCCCATCCGTTTTCCTGGCACTGGCCCACAGGCCGGATGAATTCCGCGCGTTCTTCGCCTACCACGACGCCCTGATGGAGCGCGACAGCGGCCTGAGCAAGGGCGAGCGCGAGATGATCGTAGTTGCCACCAGCGGCGCCAACCAATGTCTGTACTGCGTGGTCGCGCATGGCGCGATATTGCGTATCCGCGAAAAAGCCCCGCAGCTTGCCGACCAGCTTGCGGTGAACTACCGCAAGGCCGACATCACGCCCCGCCAGCGTGCGATGCTCGACTACGCAATGAAAGTCTCGCAGCAGGCCTACGCAGTCGGCGACGAAGATTTCGCCGCCCTGCAGGCCCATGGGTTTTCGCAGGACGACATCTGGGATATTGGCGCGATCGCGGCCTTTTTTGCGTTGTCCAACCGCATCGCCAATACCATGAGCCTGCGTCCCAACGATGAGTTCTACCTGATGGGCCGCATCCCCAAGGGCTGAATCGCACGGGCAGGAAAAAGCCCGGGTACCATGAACGGCAACCCGGGCCCAGGCACTACCCAAAAGACAGGGTTGCCTTATGCGGCGACACCCGCGCGTGCCAGCAGTTCGCGGGCGCGGCCCAGAACCGGCGCGTCCACCATTTCACCCTCGAAACGAAAGGCCGCCAGGCCCGTGCGCTCGGCCTCGGCCACCACGCCACGCGCCCATGCCAGGTCCTGTTCGGACACGGCAAAAGCCACATGCACCCCGGCAACCTGCGAGGGGTGTATGCACAGCATGCCGGCGAACCCAAGATCTCGGGCGCGCTGGGCATAGGCCAGCAGCCCCTGGGCATCGGAAATCGCCGGATGCACGCCATCCAGGGGCGCGGCGATGCCGGCGGCACGGCAGTGCAGCAGGATCTGGCAGCGAACATGATCCAGCATCACCTGCGCGGCGTCGCTGTTCTGGTTCAAGCCAAGATCCAGGCCAAAATCCAGGCTGCCGAATGCCAGTCTGGCAACACCCGGTGCAGCCGCGATTTCGCCCAGGGCAAGCATGGCCACCGCGCTTTCCACGATGGGCCACACCGGCTTGCCGGCCGCGGCCACATGCGCGATCTGCGCTGCGTTCTCGGCCTTGGGCAACATGATGCCGACCACCCCGGGCTGGCTCTTGCACATGGCCAGGTCGGCCTCGTGCTCGGGCGTGCCGGCGCCGTTGATGCGCACCAGGATGCGCACCTGGGCGTTCTGGCCCAGGAAAGCCGCGATCGCGTCGCGCGCCGTATCCTTGGCCGAGGCCTCGACGGCATCCTCGAGATCGACGATGACGACATCGGCCCCGCTGGCCAAAGCCTTGGGGATGCGCTCAGGCCGGCTGGCCGGCACAAACAGGGCGCTGCGCGCCGCCTGCGCCACGGAGGCAGAGGATGACTGTGCCGTCATGCCTACACCACCTTGGCCGCATGCAGCTGGCCGATCTGCTCGGGCGTGTAGCCCAGTTCGGTCAGGATGCTGTCGGTTTGCTCGCCCAGGGCGGGCACCGCATCCATGCGCGCATCGTAGGCACTGTTGGTGGCGGGCGGCAGCAAGGCCGGCAACACACCGGCCGGGCTACCCACTTCGCGCCAGCGCTGGCGCGCCTTCAACTGCTGGTGTTCCCAGACATCCTTCATCTCGTTGACGCGGGCATTGGCAATGCGGGCTTCTTCAAGGCCCTCGATCACCTGGGGCGCGGTCAGGCTGGAAAATTTCTCGACGATCAGCGCGCGCAGCTCGTCACGGTTGGCCACTCGCTTGGTATTGGACGCAAAACGCTCGTCGCTCGCCAATTCGGGCTGGCCCATGACCTTCTCGCAGAATACGCGCCACTCGCGCTCGTTCTGCAAGCCCAGCATCACCTGGGCGCCATCGCCGGTGGGGAAAGGGCCGTAGGGGTAGATCGTGGCGTGCGCCGCCCCTGCGCGCACCGGGGCGGCTGCCCCTTCGAACGCGTAGTACATGGGAAAGCCCATCCACTCGACCATGCTTTCCAGCATGGACACGTC
>JBEBVZ010000122.1:0-3612 GCA_040392445.1 Verticiella sediminum | reverse complement strand
CGCGAGGACGGCAGCACCATACGCGAAGCGCTGCTGCGCGAGCTCAAGCGCGGCGGACAGGTGTATTTCCTGCACAACGAGGTGGAAACCATCCACAACCGGCGCGCCCGCCTGGAAGAGCTGGTGCCCGAGGCCCGCATAGGGGTGGCCCATGGCCAGATGCCAGAGCGCGAGCTCGAGCAGGTCATGAAGGCTTTCTACCAGCAGAAATTCAACGTGCTGCTGTGCACCACCATTATTGAAACCGGCATCGACGTACCCACGGCCAACACCATCGTCATCCACCGCGCCGACCGCTTCGGGCTGGCCCAACTGCACCAGTTGCGCGGACGCGTGGGCCGCTCGCACCACCAGGCCTATGCCTATCTGCTGACACCGGGCGAGGACGCCATCACCAGCAATGCGAAGAAGCGCCTGGAAGCCATCCAGTCCATGGAGGAACTGGGATCGGGCTTTTACCTGGCCATGCACGACCTGGAAATCCGTGGCGCCGGCGAAGTCCTGGGCGAGTCGCAGTCCGGTGACATCCAGGAGGTGGGCTTCCAGCTCTACACCGACATGCTGGCCGATGCCGTGCGCGCCCTGAAAAACGGGCAGGAACCCGACCTGAACGCGCCGCTGGGCATCAATGAAGAAGTCAACCTGCATGCCCCCGCCCTGCTACCCGCCGACTACTGCGGCGACATCCATGCGCGGCTGTCCATCTACAAGCGCCTTTCGAGCTGCACCACGGAGGACGACCTGGACATCATGCATGAAGAGCTCATCGACCGCTTCGGCAGACTGCCCGAGCCCGCGCAGGCGCTGATGGAAACCCACAGGCTGCGCCTGGCCGCCCGCAAGGTCGGCGTACAGAAAATCGATGCCAGCGAAAACACCGCCGTGCTGCAATTCATCCCCAACCCGCCGATAGACCCCTTGCGGGTCATCGAGCTTGTGCAAAAGAACCGGCATATCAAGCTGGCCGGCCAGGATCGCCTGCGGGTGGAGATTTCCGGCGCGCAGCTGGATGCACGGGTCAAAGCGGTGCGCACCGTGCTGCGCTCGCTGGCGGGTTAAAGAGCGGCACCCCGGGGTCTGCGCCCAATGCGGCGGGCCACTCCCTTACGGCTTCCCAACAGCACAGGCACAAAAACATATCGCCCCCTGGCGCAAGCTCAGGGGGCGATATGTTTTACCGCGATGGGCAGATGTAGGTCAGCCGCCTTCGTTTTCGGTCAACACTTGGGCAGCATACGGCTCGAGTTCCACTTTGTAGTGCTTGCGCAGGGACTGCAAGTAAGCTTCGGCCTGTTCCTGGGCCAGCGCGTAGCCCAGCGCATCCGCCTCGGCCTTGACGGCTTCGTCGGTGGGCTTGGTACCGGCGGCGATGTTCTCGACACGGGCAATGACATAGCCTTCGCTGCCCAGTGCCGCGACATAGGCCGGCAGGGTGGCGTCATCAGCCACGCCCATGATGGCCTGCAAGACCACGGGATCGATCTCGGACTTGGCGCGCGATACGGTCTGCTTGGCGCCGAACCCTGAAGCGCCTTCACCCTTTTGCAGGCCGGCCAGCATGGCCTTGCCCGCAGCCTCGGCGGCTGCCAGCGATTTTTCCTGAATCAGTTGGGCGCGGATCGCATCGGAAACGTCGGACAGCGGCGCGGTATGCGCCGGCACCACTTTTTCCGCCCGCACGGCAACCAGGCGATCCGGAGCCAGTTCGATCACACCCGAGTTGCGGCCTTCACGGGCCACTTCGCTGGAAAACAGCGTCTGGCGAACACGCGCATCGGCAAAGATGTCGGGCGTGCCCTGGCCTGCATTTTCACGTGCAATGCCGGTGGCCCGCTGTATTGTCAGATTGAGCTCATCGGCCGCGGGCTGCAGGCTGTCCGAGTTGTCATAGACCAGATCGGTAAGCTTGCTGGCTGCCGCGCCAAAGAGTTCGCCCGCTTTCTGCAAGCGCACTTCTTTGGCCAACTGATCACGAACTTCGGCCAGCGGCTTGACACTCGCTTCGCGCAGCTCGTCGAGCTTGAGCACATGAAAGCCGAAATCGGATTCGACCACATCGGACACTTCACCCTGCTTCATGGAGAACACCGCGGTTTCCAGCGCCGGCACGAAGGTGCCACGGCTGACCCAGCCCAGGCTGCCACCGGATTCGGCGCTGCCCGGATCCTGGGAATTCTCGCGAGCCAGCTCGGCGAAAGCCCCGGGGTTCTGCTTGGCCTGCGCGGCCAGGTCTTCAGCCTTTTTACGGGCGGCCTGGGCGTCGCCGTCCTTCTGGATCAGGATGTGACTGATCCGGCGCCCTTCCTCGTTGGTGAAGCGTCCCTTGTTTTGCTCGTAGTAGGCGGCCAATTCGTCGTCGCTGACCGAAACCCCGGCCATCACGGACTGGCTATCGAGCAGCAGGTACTGCGCATCGATTTGCTCGGGCACCTGGAAGCGCTGGGCATTGGCTTCGTAATAGCTTTTGATATCGGCATCGCCGACCTGTACGCTGTTCTCGAAATCTTTGGCCGCAAAGGTGCGCAACTGCACCGTGCGTTCCTGCGCCATCGCGGCCAGCAGGCCGGCAACCAGGGCCCTGGGCGCCACACCCGACTCAGCGATGGGCTGCAGCACCTGGGATTGGGCCAGGTCGTAGCGCATGGAGGCTTCGAACTGGGCGGGGCTCATGCCTTGCGCGGCAAGCGCCTGGGTATACAGCTCGGAATCGAAACGACCGTCTTTCTGCACGGCGGGAATCTGGGCGATAGCCTGGCGCAGGGCGCTGTCGGAAACCGTGAAGTGGCCATCGGCAGCAGCGGCCGCCAAGGTGCGCGAGTTGATCAGTTGATCCAGCGTTTGCTGGCGCATGGCGGGCGTATCGAACATCAACGGATCAAAGCCGGCGCCAAGCATCTGGCGGGCGCGATCCAGCTGGTTGCGGCGAGCGGCATCGTATTCGGCGCGCGTGATGGGCATGCCGTTGACCTTGGCCAATGCCTGGTCGCCTTCCATCAAGCGGGTATAGCCTTCAATGCCGAAGAACACGAAGGAAGGCAGGATGAGAATCAGCACCAGGAACAACATCCAGCGCTTGTGATTGCGGACCAGATCGAACATATTGCCGCTTTTCCTCTGGGTAGCGCCCTTCGGATAGAAGGACAACGCCAAAAAATTGCACAAAAAAAGGCGAACTTGGATTCGCCTTATTGAATACAGCACAAGCAGCCGTATAAAGGAACGAGGCAACGGTGAGGGTGAGAGGGGTAAGCCTCAAGCTGGCGCCGCTTTCAGACCCTGTGTGATACACACTTGGCACAAGATGGCACATGTGCCGCGCATATCACCCGTTCTCGGGATATTCGATTTTCGTAGCTGCTTTCAACCACTGCCTTAGCGGCAATGGCAAGGCGAAAGTATCGACTATTTCATATAGTGGAGTCAAGCGAGCACGCGCACTGAACGGCGCCCACACCCACTGCCCGAGCCCGGCCTGCCCACTGGCATATTCCAGATACAAAAAAGCCCTTGTTCCGGAAATTCCCAGGAAAACAAGGGCTTGATTGTACGAGGCAACGGTGGTGGGTGCTGAGGGGTTCGAACCCCCGACCTACGCCTTGTAAGGGCGCCGCT
>JBEBVZ010000121.1:0-3932 GCA_040392445.1 Verticiella sediminum | reverse complement strand
GACAATAGTGAACTTCAATCGACCATACTGCACCGTATCTTCCGCGAAGGAAGCAACCCGTCAATTCGACAACGGTTTGGTGACTCGAACCAAGCGATCTATGCGCATGCAGGTGCAGATGGGGCACAGACAGATCGCTTCCCTTCCGAGGTAGTGCACAACTTGCCTCGCAGTTACCGCTTCTCCCAAGGAATTGCAGATGCTGCGAAAGGGCTTGGGATTGTTCCTCAGGCATTGAATGGTGCAGGACCTACGCGCATTCGCGTGAAGCGTGATGCATTGCCGCGAGTGCTATTTCTTTTCGACGACGACTCCGTGCGCAACGTTTTGCCTCGATACGGTGAGTATTTATTGACCGCGTTCAGCGCCGAGGAGTTGGCCGCAGGGGTATTTACGGCGATCGCAGGCGTTCATGAGATCGATGAGGGGAAGACCTCCCCAATTCCACGCACAATGGGACATTACGCACCTCACTACAATCCGGTCATTGTGCGAAAGGAAGTAGTTCCTGCCACGTTCGACCAGTATCTCTCAAAGGCATCTCGCGAATTGAACGAGAGGGGCAATGCCCAGGTGCTGGTGAACGCTTTGGCATCTGCGCTGACGCGATTGGGGGAACTTGCAGGTGCGGTAGCGATGACAGCACAAGCGCGAAAATCAGCGCATCGCAGGCTTCTCGAAACTCTCGACGACATTGCAGGAGAGGAGATTTACCATGATCTCCTAGACAGGACGCTCGCCGCAGAGGGCAAGTTCAGCGACGAGGAGTGGGCGCAGGCGCTGCCGCTAGTCCTGGAAATCGTATTTCAACTAACGGGGACGCACGCTCTGAATCAGGAAGTCACCGAGTTTCTGACTAGATCGGGCATTCCACCGAGCTATGGCGAGCGCGAGGTCGGGACAGCGGCCATGTTGGACAACTTCTACAGTCATCCCCCGCAGGACCCGAAAGTCCACATTCGCTTGGGATCGATCCATTCGGTCAAGGGCGAAACTCACACGGCAACCCTGGTACTCGACAGCTTCTTCCACAAGCATCATCTGAGCGAGTTGAAGCCCTGGATTTTGGGGGAGCGGACCGGTGGGATGAAGAAGAAGTCACGGGGCAAACCGGAATTGGAAGGCTCGCGCATGCTCGGTCGTCTAAAGTTGCACTACGTGGCAATGACGCGGCCTTCACACCAGCTCTGCCTTGCGATGCGACGAGACACTTTCATTGACAGCGAACTGGAGGTTCTGACGAGGCAGGGCTGGCTGATGGTGGATTGTGACTCCTGATAGAAAGGAGAGGCACCTACACACGCTGCGGACAGACCGGAATTTTTATCTGTCAATGCACCAATTTATCAGTTTTACCATGGCACATAAATTGTAAGCACCTGCTTTCGACTCCATCGAGCCGGTCAGCACAGCAAATCGGCTGAAAACTGGCGACCTATATCTATCTGTAAGTTGTAAGTCAACCTCTTGGCTCTAGTATCCTCAACCGCTGATGCCGCCCTTATATGGAGAGTACCAAGGCGGCCCTTTGAGGCCTTTCTATACCTCATAACTACACCCTCAGTCGAACTCCATACATGATGTCGGTTGGGCACCTCCACTTGACATCATCGTCATTTCTGACGATGATTAGCTCATGAGATATCCAGGCGGAAAAGGCAAGTGCTACCAGCGCTTGATCAACCTGATGCCACCGCATCAGACATATATTGAATCCCACCTTGGTGGCGGAGCCGTCATGCGCAACAAAAAGGCTGCGCAGCGAAACATTGGGTTGGACCTCGACACCAAAGTCATTGAGCTGTGGCAGACGGAGTTTCCAGGCACCTGCGAACTCCACCAAGTCGACGCAGTTGCGTTCCTTGAGGGATATTCATTCAAAGGCCAGGAGCTGGTGTACGCCGACCCGCCTTACGTTCCGGAAACCCGCCGTCGAGCGAAGGTCTATAACTGCGATTATTCGAAAAAAGACCACATCCGTTTGCTGCGGTGCCTGGTCTCGTTACCTTGCAAAGTGATGCTTTCAGGCTATGACTGTGATCTCTACAACCGTGAGCTTGGCGGATGGCACAAGGTGAGTTTTCTGGCTAAGACCCATGTAGAAATGCGCGAGGAAACGGTGTGGATGAATTTCGAAACACCTAGCCGTTTGCACGACAGCCGTTACCTGGGCGAAACATTCCGGAACCGCCAAACCATTCAGCGTCGCCAAACCAGGCTCCATACTCGTATCCAAAGCCTCTCCCCCCTTGAGCGACACGAGCTACTGCGATGGATGCAGGAACACTACGGCAATGCTGAGGAGGCCACCTGATGCAATTAGGCGCTATTCTCATGGACCAAGTGGTCTTCAATGTTGAGCTGCCTAAAGCAGACGCTGAAGTCATTCCAGGCGTCCCGTGGGGAGCGATAGAAGCGTTCCCCACGCCTGCCTACTGGGCCTACCAAGTGTACGCCCGCCGCCTCAGCGGTGATAGGATTAACTACAAGCTTGGAGCAACGCTGAAAGAAGAAATCGGTGCCTGTTTGTTGGGAGGGCATGGCATCCCCGCAAACGTCGGCCTCGCCGCCTTTCACCACGTCAAAGAACGCGGTGCTTTTGGCGATCAACCACCGTCGGAAGAAACCCTGCTTGAATGGCTAAAAGAGCCCCTGACTATTGATGACCGCCAAGTGCGATACCGCTTTGCCAAGCAGAAGGCCCGTTACGTCTGTGCTGCTCTTAAGAAGCTGTCTGCTGAACGGCCTCCGCTGGGCTCTGGCAAGGCACTACGCGACTGGTTGCTGGACATTCCAGGTATCGGCTACAAGACGGCATCGTGGGTTGCCCGTAACTGGCTAGACGCCGACGATGTGGCCATCTTGGACATCCACATTCTCCGCGCCGGGCTTCTGGGCAAGTTCTTTGAACGCAACCTGACTGTCGAGCGCCACTACCTAGAACTCGAAGAACAATTCATCCGCTTCAGTAAAGGGCTCGGCGTTAGGGCGTCGGAGCTCGATGCTCTGATGTGGATGGAGATGATGTCTTCGCGCGCCACGGTGCACAGCATCATGGGCATGGGATACCAAGCACCTGAGTCAAGCTCTCACAGCCGAGCCAAGAAGAGCAAAACCAACTCCGACCAGCTTTCCCTGATCAGCTAGAGCACTACTGGCCCAAGGCTCACCGGTAATGCCCAGCGGACAGAAGTTAAGTCCCTGCGCTGTCGCAGTTAATGCCATAACCGCGAGCAGAGCCCCCGCATCACGCCAAACTAGGCTGCAACCATCCTGGTATTTGCCCAATGTCTTTCCGGGTTCGGCCAGAAACAGTATGCGTGTTGCCGCGTCACCAACCAGAACCTGCAGGCTGAGCTCATAAAGGCCAGCAAGCCTGCCGGCCGCATGTCTGAGTTCGACCAATTGGTGGGCCCTAGGCTCATACAACCACCATCGATCATCCCCAGGCCGCTTCACAACGACGTGAATAGGATGGATCGCGCCGGCCGAGGGCGCAGCTCGATGTTCTAAGTTGAAACCAAGGTTTGATGTACCTACGCTACGAGTTCTGCAGGCGTACCAGAGGAAAGTGCCGAGCTGCTGGTCATGGACAACGCCGAACTCACGATGTGACGCACGGGCATCCAGAACCTCGCTGAACGGCCGAGCTAGCACCTCCGAGGAAGCTGGAAGCGGGCAGACTTCACCCACCTCCCATTCGAGAGGCTCATACCACTCGGGAGCCAGCCTTGGCAGAGGATCACCTAGGTCGATCCAAGTCATATCCCACCTCTTGAAACACCTCCATGTACTTGTTGCAGCCGCGGCAATTGCCACACGCTACATGCGACTTGTGGCAGCTGTGGGCCCAGGCCAGGAGGCTGGCAGGGATGCCTGATTTACGGATACGCTCTGCAGTAGAAAGCTCAATTGCAGGAGCCTCCACTACC
>JBEBVZ010000120.1:0-4015 GCA_040392445.1 Verticiella sediminum | reverse complement strand
AGCGAGAAGTGGGGCGGTCTCATCCGTGAAAAGGGCCTGAGCGCCAACTGATCGGGATCAGGTACTGTGCCATGGCCCCCGGGCCATGGCGACGCCTGATAGCCTGCCTTAGCCGCGCCTGATCGGGCGGCGGGTCGGCATGCGCCATCGGCCGCTGGCCGTGTTAGAGAAAGGCGGGCCGCATCCAGAATGCGGCCCGCCTTTCTTTCGTTATGGCATTGTGTCCGTCGCCAGCGCCAGCATAAACGCCGGGGCGCTTATTTGCCCTGGGTCAGTTGCGTGTGGCTGGTGATCAGGTTGCGGTAGTCGGGAATGTGCGCCGAGAACAATGCGCCCAGGCCTTCCACGTCGTTGCGCCAGTCGCGGTGCAGCTCGCAGGCCACGCCGAACCAGGTCATCAATTGCGCGCCGGCTTGCGACATGCGGTCCCACGCTGAATGCCGCGTCACTTCATTGAAGGTGCCTGAAGCGTCGGTGACAACGAATACCTCGAAGCCCTCGTTGATAGCCGACAGCGCCGGAAATGCCACGCAGACTTCGGTCACCACACCCGCGATCAAGAGTTGCTTTTTGCCCGTGGCCTTGATTGCCTTGACGAAGTCTTCGTTGTCCCAGGCATTGATCTGGCCGGGTCGAGCGACGTAAGGCGCGTCGGGAAACTGCGCTTTCAGCTCGGGCACCAGGGGGCCGTTCGGGCCGTCCTCGAAGCTCGTGGTGAGGATGGTCGGGAGCTTGAAGTAGGTGGCGATATCGGCCAGGGCCAGCACGTTGTTCTTGAACTTGTCGGGGTCGATATCGCGGACCAGGGACAGCAGTCCGGTCTGGTGGTCTACCAGCAGCACGGCAACATTGTCCTTGTCCAGGCGGTTGTACATCGTCATGACTCTACTCCTTGAGATTTCACAGGTGCCCGAAAGGGCGATGGATGCCAACACTCGACTTGCCCATTGCCCGCATGGCTTGGGTCGATCAAGGTATCGGCTTGCCCCATAGCCGCTGGGCCACGGTGCAAAAAACTCGTGAACGGTCAGCATTTGCCATACCGCATTTCTGGCAGTGTGGCAGCGCGCCTCAGGCCGCTCGTATCGAGCCGCCAACCCGATCACAGAAGGTTCCGCCTGCTGTGATCGAACATGGCCTGCTGCGTTTTTCAGTTGGAATCAGCCGTGCTTTGCGCCGTGCTGCACCACTATCGTCGAGGATGTTCTTCATGCTCATGTCCTGTGTGGATGGAGCCGTGGCTTCAAATCATGTGTGCATGGTAGATATGGGACGATGTGTCCGGTAGTAGCCGAAAATCGATTTCAGCGTTCTATTTTGAGAACGATGCAGGCGAGTGTGATCGTGGCGAACTTTGGCAGGGCGGCCATGCTCGAGACCCAGTCGCCGCCTTGCCTGTCAGGGTGTGTGCAAGCGCAGGCTCAGCGATAAAAAGCCGACGGCGGCATGCCGAACTGGCGTTTGAACACCGCCGCGAATGCGCTTTGGCTGCTGTAGCCATGTTGCAGTGCGACTTGAACAATAGGTATGCCCTGCGCCAGGCATTCCAGCGACAACAGCAGCCGCGCTTGCTGGCGCCATCTTCCGAACGTAATGCCGGTATGCCGCTGGAACTGGCGATGAAAGGTCTTGGGCGTCATCGCCAGGCTGTCGGCCCACACGCTGGCGGTGCTTGTATCCCCGGGGTCTTCGGCCAGTGCCTGGCAGACGCGCAGCACGCGCATATCCTGCGGCCAGGGCAGGTTGAAGGCCAATACAGGCAGCGAACGTAGTTCGTCGAGTATCAGGCGCATCAGTCTGGCGTCCCGGCTATCGTCCGCATAGTGCGCGGGCACTTTCGTAGCCTCCAGGATCAGCTCGCGCAGCAGCGGCGAGATTTCGATGACGCAATCGCTCTTGGGCAGCCCGGCGATGGCATCGACACTGACGAAAATGCTGCGCATGCGCGCTGCCCCGCGCATGCGTACGGTGTGCTCGACGCCTGCCTGTAGCCACACGCCCCGGCTGGGCGGAACCACCCAGCGTCCGGCTTGGGTGTCGATCACCAGTACGCCTTCGATCGCATAGGCCAACTGAGAGCGGGAGTGGCTGTGGGCCGGGATAATGTGGCCGTTGGGATAATCCACGGCGATGCCCGTGACGGGCATCGTGCTGGAGTCCAGGGGGGAAGCGGCAGCCAGGTCGTGCATATGGATATAGCCTTGGATATGGGCCGTGGGTGGAGTCGTGTCCAGGGGCGGCTGAGCGCTGCCCTGGTTTGAATGTCCATTTCACACTAATGAATGGGTATTTAGCGTAATACATTCATTTTTGCATCGCCTAAGCTTGACGCCATCCTTACGCGATTTCGAGTCGAGCAATTCCATGGTTCTGCGTCTGACCCTTGCGCTACTACCGCTTGCCCTGCCTTACGGCCGGGGTTTGCCTGTGCGCACCAGAAACAAGAGCACTCGCTGATTTCCCCCAGACCCCGGCCTTGAACAGCTTTCCATCCGGATAGCAGGGGAGATCACCGTCATCTTCTTCTGTTCGAGGCCAGCATGATTCAGCATCCGCAAACCAAGTACCGTCCCTTTCCCCCGATAGCCTTGCCGCGGCGCCAATGGCCCGCGCGCACCTTGACGCAGGCGCCAGCCTGGCTGTCCACGGACCTGCGCGATGGCAACCAGGCATTATTCGAACCGATGAACCGCGAACGCAAGCTGCGCATGTTCGATGAACTGGTGCGGCTGGGCTTCAAGGAAATCGAAATCGGTTTTCCGGCGGCTTCGCGTACCGACTTCGAGATCGTGCGGCATCTGGTCGAACAAGACCGGATTCCTGCCGATGTCACGCCCATGGTGATGACGCAGTTGCGCGAGGATCTGATCCATGACACGGTACGCAGCGTACAGGGCGCGCGGCGCGTCATTGTCCACCTCTACAACGCCATCGCGCCAGTCTGGCGACGCGTGGTGTTCGGCCTGTCTGTGCCTGAGGTGCAGGCGCTCGTCGAGCGTCATGTGGGGCTGCTGCGCGAACTCACGGACCAGCACCCAGAAACGGAATGGGTGCTGCAATACTCGCCCGAGACGTTCTGCATGGCCGAGCTGGAGGTTTCCCTGCGCATGTGCAACGCGGCGATACGCAGCTGGGATGCCGGCCCCGGGCGTCCCATCATCATCAACCTGCCCACTACTGTCGAGGCCGCCACGCCCAATGTCTTCGCGGATCAGATCGAGTGGATGCATGAACGGCTGGACCGGCGCGAGCATCTCATCCTGTCCGTACATCCGCACAACGACCGGGGCACGGGCGTGGCCTGCGCCGAGCAGGCGCTGCTGGCGGGGGCGCAACGCGTGGAAGGTTGCCTGTTTGGCAACGGCGAGCGCAGCGGCAATCTTGACCTGGTGACACTGGCGCTCAACCTGTACACCCAGGGCATCCATCCGGGGCTGGATTTCTCCGACATCGCCGCCGTGGCGCGTGTCGCCGAGGAATGTACGGCCCTGCCTATCCACCCGCGCCATCCCTATGTGGGGGACCTGGTGTTCACCGCCTTCTCCGGCTCGCACCAGGATGCCATCGCCAAGGGTTTTGCCGCCCAGGCATCCGACGGTTTCTGGGAGGTGCCCTACCTGCCCATCGATCCCAAGGACCTGGGGCGGACCTATGACAGCATCGTGCGGGTCAACAGCCAGTCGGGCAAGGGTGGCATCGCCTTCCTGCTCGAACGTGACCACGGCATCGTCATGCCGCGGCGCATGCAGGTCGAGTTCGGCGCCATCGTCCAGAAGCAGGCCGACACCAGCGAAGCGGAACTGAGCAGTGACGAACTGTGGAAGCTGTTCAGCCTGACTTATCTGGCTTGCGCGAGCAGGGGGATGCCGGCCTATCGAAGCCACCGGCTATTCGAGGCCGGCCAGGATCAGGGAATCGAGCTGGGTGTCCTGCAGCCTGATGGGCGGGTGCGAACGCTGCAAGGCGTGGGCAACGGGCCGATAGCCGCGACTGTCGCAGCGCTGGGCTTGCCCTT
>JBEBVZ010000119.1:0-4044 GCA_040392445.1 Verticiella sediminum | reverse complement strand
TACACCGTGCGCCCGCCGTCCACCGGCAGCTCGACCCCTGTGACAAAACCCGCCTCGTCCGACGCGAGGAACACCGCTACCTGCGCGATGTCGCGGGGCACGCTCAGGCGCCCCATGGGAATCGTGGCAATGAACTTCGCACGATTTTCCGGCGTATCGGGCATCCCCATGAAGTCGGCGAGCATGCCGGTTTCCCCCATGACCGGACAAATCACATTCACACGGATGTTGTCCGGCGCCAGTTCCAGCGCCAAGGATTTCGACAGCAGGTTGGCGGCTCCCTTCGAGGCGTTGTACCAGGTCAGGCCCGGCCTGGGACGGATGCCCGCGGTGGAACCGATATTGATGATGCAGCCGCTCTTGCGCGCGCGCATCAGGGGCACCACCGCCATGGTCATGTGGTAAATCGCCTTCACGTTGACGGCAAAAACGCGATCGAAGCTGGCTTCATCGACATCCAGCAGCGGCTGATTGCGATGCGTGTAGCCGGCATTGTTGACCACAATATCCACCGCGCCGAAATTCTGCAAAGTGGCGGCAATCGTGGCGTCGATGTCGCCGCGTTGGGTCACATCGCAGCGCACGGCCAGCGCGGCCGAGCCGATATCGCGTGCAACCGCCAGCGCCCCGGCCTCGTTCAGGTCGGCAATCACCACGTTTGCCCCCTCGCGGGCGTAGCTGCGTGCAATTTCGGCGCCAAAGCCGCTGGCCGCTCCGGTGACGATCGCCACCTTGTCCTGTAGCCTCATGCTCAGTCTCCGTAGTACTGCACGATGGTTTTCAGCACGCTGACCTCTTCCAGCGCGAGAAAGCCCTTCTCGCGGCCATGGCCGCTTTTCTTGACTCCGCCAAAGGGCAGTTCCACGCCGCCGCCAGCGCCATAGCAATTCAGGTACACCTGGCCGCAATGCATTTTGCGTGCCATGCGGGTCTGTCGGCTACCGTCCCGGGACCAGATCGCCGCAATCAGGCCAAAATCGGTGTCGTTGGCCAGGCGCACGGCATCGGCCTCGTCGGCAAAGGGAATGGCCGAAAGCACCGGCCCGAAGACTTCATCGCAGGCCAGCTCGCTATTGCGCGCCACCGGGCCAAAGAGCGTGGGCGGCACGAAAAAACCCGCAGCCGATGTGCCTTGCGCTACCCGACCCTGGGCCAGCATCGGCACGCCGCCCTGTTGGGCTCTATCGATGAAGCCGCGCACCCGCTTGTGCTGGGCGGCGTTGATCAGCGGGCCGCAATCCAGATCCATATCGGGGGTACCCGCTTGCAGCGTTTTGAAGAGATCCGCCACCCGTGCCACGAACTCGTCATAAATCGGCTGGTGCACCAGCAGCCGCGAACCCGCCGAGCAGGTCTGACCGGCATTCTGCGTAATAGCCTTGCCGATGATGGGCAGCGCCCGATCCAGGTCGGCATCCTCGAACACGATCTGCGGCGACTTGCCCCCCAGCTCCAGCACGCACTTCACATGGTTCGCGGCAGCGGCGCGTTGCACCATCGCACCGACCTCGGGAGATCCCGTAAAGGTCAGGTAGTTGATGCCGGGGTGCGCGCTGAGCGCCGCCCCGGCGACTTCGCCCGTACCCGTAACGATATTGATCGCGCCCGGCGGCAGGCCGGCGATCTCGGCGATATCCATCAAGGCCAGCGCGGTCAGGCAGGCATCCTCGGATGGCTTGAGCACGGCGGCATTGCCCATGGCCAGCGCCGGCGCCAATGTACGGCCAAACATCTGGGCCGGATAGTTCCAGGGCAGGATGTGGCCGGTTACGCCATAGGGCTCGCGCACGACCATCACTTGGTAGTCATTCAGATAGGGCACGACCTGGCCATGCACCTTGTCGGCCGCCGCGCCGAAGAACTCGAAGTAACGCGCCAGGGCGGCAATATCCGCACGCGCCTGGGTCATGGGCTTGCCCGTGTCGCGGGCTTCAAGCCGCGCGAGCCCTTCGGCGCGGCCTTCGATTTCACGCGCCATTTTCTGCAGGATGCGTCCTCGTTCGGCGGCGGTCAGGCGTCCCCAAGAGCCATCCAAAGCAGCTCGCGCCGCCGCTACCGCGCGGTCGATATCGACCGCTGTGCCGGCCGTCAAATGATCGAATGTTTCACCGGTTGCAGGGTCTATGACCGCTATCGCTTCGGCGGCACCCAAGCTGTCAGTCCACCTTCCATCTATATAGAGTTTGTGCATATTGTCTGCCTCCTTTTTTTAATATTCCATCGGCCCGCTATTCTGTAAAAACGTCTTCATTTCAAAGAAAAAAGACCACAAAAAAAGTCCAAGATAGCGGGTGGCATGCAGCCCGACGCACCAAACCGCAAGCTTGGCTCCGCCCGATCCGGCGTGATGTTCCCGGCGGCATGGGGTTGGCGGCGTTGCGTTGGCCACGCCAATTGTCTACACCTTGGCGCCCTGAACGTTCCGATGATCCAGAGTACCGGGATGCGCACCCGGGCGCCAGCAAATACCTGAAGCGGCACAGAGGTCGCGGGCAACAAGGGGCGGCGCATGGGCTTTCAATCCAGCGCACAACACAGGCCATTCGTGATGCGGTTGCCGTGGCATCGCCAAGAAAGATGCCCTGACGCACGTTTTTGGCGATACAGTGACCAACGGACCTTAGCGCGCGAGCTGCTGCGCGCCCATGACATCGATCTGAATTCCGTGCCTGCCGAAGAAGGGGGATGAAACGACGAAAAAAATACGTGGTGTCGTTTTTCAGCAGATAAGTATTCCAAAAAAACAGGAGACGTCATGTTTGTTTCGGATTCGATGAAACGTAGCGATATCGTGGGCAAGCGGCTGGGTGGTGTTGTCAACCGCATGGCTCTGGCCTTGCTGTGTTGTCTTGCGCTTGGATTGCAGCCCGTGCAGGCCAGCGAGCAAAATCAGGATTTTCCATCACAAGGGATACGCCTGATACTGCCGTTCTCACCGGGTAGCGGCATGGATAGCGTGGCGCGCTACCTTGCCAGCAAGCTCAGCGAAACCCTTGGCCAGACCGCGGTGGTGGAAAATCGCCCCGGCGGAAATGGTTTCATTGCGGTCAGGGCTGTGTTGTCGGCTCCTGCCGACGGCCACACCATACTGATCGGAAGCAATTCGACCTTATGGACGAATGCCGTGCTGTTCAAAGAGCTTCCTTATGACCCGTTGAAGGACTTTACGCCAATTACGGCACTTTTCCGTGGTGGCGTTGCATACTTGGTCCCTGCCGGATCCCCATATCAAACCATGCCGCAGTTGATAGAAGCTGCCCGCAAAGAACCAGGCACGCTCCGTTTTGGATCCGCTTCCCTGGGCTACCGGCTGATGGTGGAAGATCTGAATCGGCAACTTGGATTGCAAACGAGCAATATCCCGTTCAAGAGTGCTTCCGAAGTCGTGACTGCTGTCGCAGCAGGCACGCTGGACTTTGGGGTGGCAGACATTTCCGCTGCCCTCGGCCTGATCCAGAGCGGCAAAGTCCGGGCGCTGGCGGTTGCATCCACGCAACCCTCGGCATTATTGCCTGGCGTTCAGACGGTGGAGCAAGCCGGTGCCCCCGGCTATAGCGCGTACACCTGGGTTTCAGCGGTCGTCAATCAGAGCACGCCGAAACCGATCAGCGACAAACTGAGCGCAATATTCGCTGAAATTTTGTCCCGGGACGAAACTAAAGAACTTTACACACGCCTGGGTCTTGAAGCGCCGCCCTCTGGCCCCGAGTTCCTGAAAAAACTTCAGCTTGACGAGTATGAGCAGCTCAAGCGCACTGTCGAGTTTGCCAAGATCGAACTCTTGTAGTTGGCGTTTTTTGGCGCGTCGCAATCCGATTTCGGCGTTCTTCGAAGTCGTGCTGGCAATTCAGATGCCGAGCCAACCATTGCGGCGCTTCCGAGTTCATCGGACAGACTGTTCTTGAGTTGTAAAACCGAGATCAGATCATGGCTTCCTGATTGAAGCCGTGCTCTGATCTCAATTATTTTCTGGATGTGGTGATGCCGATGCGGCCCGGTGGTGGGCGCAGCGCCGAGTGCGGCGACGAACCCGGACGCATCCTG
>JBEBVZ010000118.1:0-4549 GCA_040392445.1 Verticiella sediminum | reverse complement strand
TAAACCCTTGATTTTACTACGTTTACTGGTGGAGTCGGGGGGAATTGAACCCCCGCTCCATTTTCTGATTGACAGGAAAATAACCCGCCGAATCAAGCGCTTGGGATTTCTTTCAACCCGAGGATAAACCTCCGGTGTGAAATCGGTGTGAATCGATCAGCCCACCCTAACCGGTGGGCTTTTTTGTGTCCGCTTACAAATCCGCTTTATGGTAAAAAGCTGTATAAATACACAGCTCTTTTTCGGACGCTACCATGACATACACGATCACCCTCCAGGACGCCCCCGCAGAAATAACCGAGCGCGCCAGGCGCGATGCAGAAGAGCGTTTCCGCCGAACATTGGAACGCGCTTTAGGCGGCCCCGATGCAGTGCTGGCAGCGCATCGTGCGTGGCAGGCCGCCGAAGACACGGCAGAAACGGAAATGACCGCCGAAGATGTCTCGCTGGCCAAGAAATGGGTTGCGGCCGCTACTCGAGCTCGCAATGACGGGTTCCGGGATCTGGGTGAGACGGAGGCGTGGTTTGAGGTAAGGATAGACAGGTAGGCGGCTTAACCATGAAACACGCTCCCCTCACCCGCGCCCAGCTCCGAGCGATCCAAACCAAATACCTCGAAAATAAAGAGGTAATGACACTGTTGCGCGAGATCAAACGGTACCAAGGGATTTTTAATAATTGTTGGCAGGTATTCGATGCGCTGCCGCCGCCTAAGATCAACTCACCATTCGACCATCTCATTGGATTGATCAATAATGAGCCGTGCGTAAAGGAGCAGCGCGAAGCCTACGAGCGCATAGGCGAACTTAGCAGGAAGAAGGAATAAACCGGGAGATAGCTATGTGCGGACGGATACGGCAGGCAGGCGACGGCGAGCAGTATATGGAGACGCTGAACTGGAATCCGCGGACGCTGTTCGATGACCCAAAGGCGCCAAAGTACAACGTCGCTCCAGGCTCCCGCCCCCTTACGTTCCACCGCCTGGGCGACGGTACCGAGCAGGCGGACCGTTTGTTTTGGAACTATGCCCCGGTCTGGTCAAAAGATAAGCCTGTGCCCAACGCCCGCCTGGATAAGCTGTTGGCCAATTCCAATTATTGGCGCGCCGCGAAAGGTCGCGTAATAGTGCCTTGCGATGGCTGGTATGAGTGAACTGGAGAGAAACCCAATAAACAGCCTTGGTATATCTCCCCGAAAGACAGTGAGCCTTTATTTATGGCTGCCATTACAGCATGGCAACCCGGTGATATCCTTGATCATATACACGGCATGGCGATCGTCACAGATCAGAGCGCCGGCGGGATGGTGGATGTCCATGATCGACGCCCAATCGTATTGAAGGCGGACGATGCATTGGAATGGCTCGACCCGACGACAACCAATGACCAGGCCAAGCAGATACTTTCAGCGGCAAGGCCCGAGTCAGCCTTTCAGTGGTGGCAGGTCACAAAGGCCATGGGCAATAGCCGATACCAGATGCCGGATGCGAGTGAACCAGTGATATAGTCCCTTCACAATAACTACCGAGGAAAGAGGGATGACAGAAATAATAAAAACGGATGCCGTCAGTTTCACTGCGTCTTATATTGGTGGGTCGTCTGAAACCTGCCATTTCAAATGTACCCGTATTGAGATCCACCAGCAAGAGCCGACCCCGTATATCGGCGCCGACGGCTCGAGCGCACGTACAGTGAGAAAGACGCCGATAATCGTATATCTCTACGACACACCCGTTACTCCCGGCATTGAAGCAACCGCTATTCAGTTCATCGACGAAAATGGAAAAAGGCGCGAGTACGTAGGCAGGATGGCGAGCGCGGATACCTTTCTTATACAAGGTTAATCATGACAGCAATATACAATTCTCAAGTATTTCACACGCCACTTCTTGCTCGTTGGGCCGCATTCTTCGACCTGGCAAATTGGAGTTGGTCGACGAATGTGTTATCAGTCGACGATTGGAAGCCGGATTTCCGCGTCAGCTTTGAGTGCGGGCACTCTGAATGCTCTGGTAGCCACACAATCCTCGTAACAGTCCTGTCGATAGATGATGTGAGTGAGATTAAAGGTCACCCTGCTCTTAGTCATGTCTGTCGCGTTCTGGAGAATGGTAAGAGCATTGCGGACGCTGGCGCAGTGTTTGGCTCTAACCCTAAGGCCACCAGATGGCAAATGGCTCACGGCGCAGGCGGCGGGGTGTTCGCTGTGCCGTTCTGGGTCGAGGATGCTACACATCTCTGGGACAAAGCAGGTCAACAGATTCGTCAACCCGCTGCGGCCCGTTAACGTAGCTAGCCGGAATCGGCTTATCAATGGTGGCAGGTTACCCCGGCCATGGGCAATAGTCGATATCAGTTGGCGGATGCTAATGAGCCCGTTTAACTCAACGGCTTGCTGAGTACCAATATCGAGCTCTCGCAAAATAGGTGAGACGAGCAATGAGCAGAAAATCAATCAGCGTAAATATCGCACGGCAGTTGTGGGCCCAGTGCGGCGGCTTCTGCCAAAACCCGCTATGCAATAAGTATTTGTTCTGGTCCGTCGAGAATGACATCGTCAGCCTCGTTAATGTAGCGCACATCATCGGCCACGGCTCCGCGGGACCCAGGAGCGATCACGCTCTCTCGCTAGTAATAGAGAAAGATGGCATAGACAACTTAATTATGCTTTGCCTGGAATGTCACAAGGTGGTAGACGAATTGGAGAAACGATTCACTGTCGAAGATATCCAGCAATGGAAGGTAGAACACGCTAGGAAGATCGGCGGGCTATTCTCTATTCCGCGAATCGCCGACGAGCAGGAGCTTCTGGCTGAAGTTAACGAATTGCTCGAGGAGAACGGCACAATCTTTCGTGAATACGGCCCATACTCTGAGGCCGCTCTTGCTGGCGAGGGAGGGGACGCAATTACTGTTTGGCGCCGCAGATGTTTGGACACGATATTGCCGAACAACGAGCGCATAATCAAATTGATAGAAAACAATAGGCGCAACTTTGACTTCAAATGGGATGCTTATCGTGAAATGCTGTCATACAAGGTTCATGCAGTAGCCTTTAGAGATAACTGCCTGACGAACCTGAAGGTCAATGACTATAAGCTCTTTCCCCGCAGTTTTGACCACTTCATTAAGACTAAATTGGGAATTCCATCCGGCGCCCCCGCATTGGTAGAGAAAGAAGAGATTGAATACCGATACAACCAAGTCCGGAGCTTAATTGAAAAGTTCCTCGCGCGGCACAGTAGAATCAAAAAGCTCACCGAGCTAGACCAGGGTTCAATGCTGGTGGAGCTGAAAGGTGGCCGGACACTTAAAGTCTTTGTAACTCACACCTATCTGTTTACCGACTACACACTCGATAGAATCATTGAGGCTGATCCGGCCATAGACGCGATAATTTGCTCTAATCCCTATGGCCAGTATTCAACTTCCGCTAAGCAGCACTGCATAGCCAACAACATTGGCTTATTCAATCTTGGCGAGTTCATGGGCGCAATTAATTTTGACGGGGAGCGATATCTCAACTTCCTTCGTCGGGAGGATTGCGATTCCCGCCAAGCACAGTGCGAGCGCGTTGTAGCGCGGTCAGAACCGCCACCCGGCGTTGAGGTGTTCGCTTTTGGTTCTTTCCTACGGCGGTCTGCGTACAATGATGTCGATCTGATAATTGTGTATAGAGAGACCTCGAGTCGGGCAGCTTTGACCGAATTCGAGAGTCGGCTTGCCGCCAGAATGCGGTGCGAGCTAGGGGATCCGGACATTGTTGTCGCCTCAGTCCGTGAGTTCGCTGATTTAAAACTCAAACACGACAACTTAGCGAAGGTCTACCCGGGGACAGTAAAAGCTAGATGACATGGATTTTGCGTCCCTCTGTTTAAGCGGCCGCGATATTGATACCCAGCCCATTGGACATGCACATTTTATCTATTTTCGAACGGCCCGAACATACCTATGCCGCCCGTTAAAGACACTGCCGCCGATACAGCGCCTCCCCTTCTTCGATGTACCGAAGCGCCCTAATCGGCGCTGCGTCTATTTCGGCATCTGACCGCCACTCGAACGGCTTCTGCGCCACAGCGCAATAATTACCGGGAACGGTCGCGCATGCGCTGGCGAGCGCGATCACGCACAGCAGCGTCGTCCATCGAGTCAATTTCATCACGAGCATCGCGTGCATCCTCCATTCCCTTGATAGTCGCCTCGGCCTGCTCAGCTTTGGCCTCTTGTTTGGCGGCCGCTTTACCCGATTGCCGCACAGCAAACAGGCCGGCCAACACGGCACCGACCACGGCGATGTAAGGCCAGATCCGGCCAAATAGTGCTTTAAGCAATGGCCGCTCCTATCTTGATGGCTTCGTCAGCTGACGCGCCAAGGAACAGCGCACGATCAGCAGCACGTCGACGGCGCAAGCCCAGCAGCACTTTGCCGCCCGACTTGTTCCAGCGCGGGAATTCGTCAGCAGCCCCTGCGCGATCCCCTGCATTGAACTTGCGCACCAGTGTCGAACTTTGGAATGCAGCCACGCCGATGTTGTAGGCGAGATCCACCA
>JBEBVZ010000117.1:0-4675 GCA_040392445.1 Verticiella sediminum | reverse complement strand
AGGAGATTGCTGATTTCATCAGGCGTGAGTCTGCTCATCTTCGGGCTGATGAGGGTAGTCTTTTCATCATTTGGGGCTCTGGGTACCTTTTTGCTGGCAAGTAATTTTATTTCTGTGATTCTGTCCATGACTGTGACTCCTAAAAGATGCGCCTATTTGTAGGATGCACAGAAGATTTTGTCAGGGTGAGCAGTAGGTTGCTTGGATAACACGGCCTTTTTGGGCTGTTATAAAAATATTTATAAACTGACCAGCCCTGGATGGGATGCCTAGAAATTCAGTTTCAAGGCTCTTTCAGATTAGCTGTAATTTTCGAGGTGCCTTCAGGTGCTATGGGATGCGCGTATCTGGCCGGTGAGGCTATGTACGGTAGCTTTAAAATGACTCTCAAGATCCTTTCAGATAACCTCTCTGTGTTCGATAGATCGGTGGAGTCGCCTGAAGCCTCCATGGAAGATATTCTTGTGCTAGAGTATCGGTACATCTCGTCACAACGTGACGATTCAGGGGTAGCTGGCCCGACATAAAGCAGCGTTTTTTATCCGCAACTTGCGGCGACCTGCTCAGGTCGTTATTCAATAAGATCACTGCGCTTTGCATGAAGGGCCAGTGCATCGTTTCTGCGTTACCTACAGATGCTAAGGGCCGTTTCAGGTCTGCTGCATTGGCGTTTCCTGACCAGTGATCACTGGCCATTTCACTTATTACTGTTTTCCCGCTTCATGGCTCGACGATCTCTTGCCAATGGGCCCGGTTTCTCGCTTTCTGCCCCCATGACATCATGCTGCGGTAGCCCCTCCACGCACAGAGACAGGCTTGGCTTGTTCTCTGGGAAGTCAATAGACACGCAGGTTTCCGCCATCATCCAGGCGCGTGAAATCGCGTGAACTGCATTTTTTTGCCAATCCTGAACATCCCGCGGACCGGGGATGGATGCATCGCATTCGTCAGCCTGACCAGCACCCGGAGGGATGGAACCACGGCAGATCAGGAAATTCCGGGCGCTGCAGTTGGCCCGCTCAAAAATCACTGCCGCCCAACTACGCCGCGAGGGGAATCGCGTGCATACAGCACTCATCACACAGAGAACGGTCTAGGGCGTATTCGTTCACAACCAATAGGAGAATCACCATGAGCAGAAACTATCGCACAGGCACGCGCGACATGGCACAAGCCGGCCGGATCATTCTGGCGACAGCCGCTGCCCGTCGAGACTGTGCCTTTGCAACGGTAGACGTCGTGTCTGATCGATGGCGACTGTTCACGCGGTACGCGAAACAACAAGGCGTCGGCAGGATGGAACGCGTAACCACTGAGCTGGTCTGCAACTATGGCAAGCTGCTGGCGGCTCGAGTTCGATCCGGCGAGATGAGCCCTGCCTATGCTCAAAATCTGGTATCAGCCGTTAATTCGGTGATGGGCCTAGTACGAGCATGGCCGACAGTTAGCCCAACCAGAGACTGTGCGATTCCACTACGCTCAACTGTTCGAAAAAGAACGCCGGCCAGTCTGGATCAGTCTGTATTCTCGGCTGCTATCCTTGACCTGCAGCGCAGCGGCCTAGCTCGACAGGCCACTGTAGCGGGTTTGGCTAGAAGCCTGGGGCTACGCAGCATGGAAGCGTCTCTGCTCAATGCGCGGGCTGCCTTGCAGCAGGCCCGAACCCATGGTTGGATCCATGTCATTGATGGAACCAAGGGGGGCCGGGCCAGGCAGGTGCCAGTGCATCAGAACAGCCAAGCCAAGGCCTTGGAGCTCGCAGCAGCTATTCAGGAAAATGATCGATCTATGATTCCTGCTCAAATTAGCTGGATCCAGTGGCGAGATCGCGGCTTGAGGGCTGGACGTGAGGTTTTGAAACATTACGGAATTACAGGCTATCACGATCTGCGAGCCGCATACGCGTGTGATCGGTACGAGGCATTGACGGGGCATGTCGCCCCAGTTTGCCGACAGTCGCCGTTACGAGAGGACATTGATGATCTGGCCACTCGACAGATTATCAGCCGAGAACTGGGCCATGATCGTATAGAAATCGTAGCTGCCTACATTGGAGCCCGCTGACCATGGGGAGGCTAGTATTTCAGGTCCAGGCTCTAGCTCAAGGCTATGTCCGAAAAGGCGGTAAAACGAACAGGCGGCAGCAAGCGGCTCGGATGGTGGCATTCGCCCGATTCTGTGAACTGCAGGGGGCAACTGAGATCAGCGGTGTCGGTGCCCGGCATGCCATCCGGTACTGGAGGCGACACCGCGACCTGTCCCCTGCGACTCTGTACAACCATCACCGGGCACTATGCGTGCTGTGGGAATTGGCTGGAAAGGCGGGCAAGCCGCCAGCACCCATCGCCTGCCCCCCTATTTCTGTACCGTTATGAATAATTCCTTTTTTCCCCGAAAGTAGATCTGAGGGTAGGCCAGATTCCCGTCTGCGTGCGCCTTCATGACCGCTTTCGGCGGAATATAAAAGTAGGCCCAGGTCGGCAAATGCTTTGACAGTGCCATGTAAAACAGCTGCAGATCGATATCTTGTCCGCGGCTCACGATCGATATATAGCCGTTAAGAATGGCGTCTCCCCTGAACAGGTAACTAGGCTGCGAATCCTGCCCAAGGATAGCTGGCGACGTGTCAACTTCAACCGGGGTTTGGATGTAGGCGGCCAAGAGGCATTTATTGGCCAAAGGGGCAGAGTATTCCGCGCATTTTGGTGCTGAGCCAATAGAGCGAAACACCGCAGCAGCGATGATTTTGCTTTCCCGACGCGACAACTCAAAATCGCTACGCGACCAGCCAATATCGAGCAATGCTTTGTCGATGGCAGACATGGTGACATCCCGCATTATCCTCTGGGCATCATTGAGGTCAGCAGCCATGGATCGCGGCATCCAGGCGACAAGCTGTCTATGTTTGGCGGGCAAGTCTGTGCTCCGAACCATAGACAGAAGCCCCAATCCGAAGCCCAGGCCTCCACTGACTCCTGGAGCGGGGGTGGAAAAATTTGCGCCTGCCCAGCCTATATCGGTTAGAACAGTGGCGCCACTGCTTTGGATGCTGGTGTAGTCCGTCGCTGACACACTTTGATCTGCCAAGCCCTCAATGCCGCCAGCTTCAGCCAAGTTGAGGGCCAAACTCTTCTCCGGGTTATAAGGCCTAGAGCCTGTTGCGCAAGCAGTAAGGATGACTAAAAATGTTGAGATGGCCAGAATCTTGAGTGATGACATGATGGATCTGATTGATAATAATGCGCATATATGCGTAGCAAAGGTTCCCGAATGGCTTAAAGGATCAGGTGTCTCGATAAAAAATGCCACAAGGATCGTCGATAGTCTCTAAAAATACGCCCGGCATAAGATGACTTGGCCCCGGATCGTCCATGGCTCTGCTACATTCAACTGAATGTGAGTTGTCAAACGAGCAGCCCACTGTCCGTGTCGCTCCTGGTCGATTAGTACAGCTACGGGCTAGGGCCACGATGACAGTCATAATAAAAATCCATCCGAGGATGTGCCAGCCATAGACTGTGACAGCGATCACCGTACTTGAAAGAAGCAGACAGATCGCGAAACGCCCTGGAAGTCCTATAGTTCGTGGCATTGCCGGCTCCTTTGAATGCGGACTGGGGGAAGATGTTCACTGTAGGCATGTAGAAACCCTGGTGACCTCGTACAGCCTGCCTGCATTGTACCGATGAAAACCGGCGATTTATCTATAAAATACTAATATTTTCAATGTGTTATCGAAACAGAAATCAAGAATTTTTTCGTACTAAAAGCACATGAAAACGGAGTAAGGTAAATCACTGAAAAGCCTTTGAAAATTAGAATTTTGCGGTAAACTGCGCTCATCTTTAGATGGCACACATCATCGTTTTGGAGACCACCCCATGACCATGGCATTTTGGGCTATTTTGGGTTTTTTTTGCTTTGTGATGGCTGTAGGCAGCTTGGCGCTGTTTTTTGGCAGCGACTACGCTCAAAAACGCTGGAACACTGATGAATACTACAAACGCACCCAAGAACCTTGTATCGTGATTGAGCGCAGCTACCGAACGTGTTCTCGAGCTCGATAGTCAGTACAAATCTGGATAAGCGACTCTGGCTAGGCGTTATGCCTGTACCCAGGCGGCATATCAGCCTCATTGCCACCGCGCCAACACAGATATATGGCGGATGCCGCCAACGCTCCACAACCCAGCGCCAATATCGTTAGAGATACCATCAGCTCCGTTACTAGGTTCATCTCTGCCCCCTCAGCGCTAGCGCACCCGATAATCTGACACCACCAGCAGTATTGCTACGTCTGCCCGAGCAAATTCATACTCCGGGTTCCAATAGTCTAGTCGGGTTGAGAAACTGCTACCTAATCGCTGGGAGTCTGCCTAAGACCGCTTAGAGCGCCCGTCGGTGGCGATTACGATTAATGTGTGCTCCCACAGGACGCAGCCGTTTGATAGCCGCTATTAAGTGGCATTCCATATACACCAAAATAGATTTTTATGTGCGGATAACAGTGCCCCGGGGGGGCTGCGTCACCCGCACATAAAACTGTAAACCTCGGCAAACTACCCTTAATCAGCCAAATCTACAGATAAATGTCATTAATACGGCTGTGTTTAAAAGGTTTTGTCATATGAACACGTTTGATACTTTGGTGCATAGGTTCGGCCCCCTACTTTCG
>JBEBVZ010000116.1:0-4852 GCA_040392445.1 Verticiella sediminum | reverse complement strand
GGTTCAGTCAAACGCCTCCGCCGCTCATGCCGATGGTGCGCATGAGTTTTCCGTAATTTTCCGTTTCCTCGGCCACCATCGCGGCGAACTCCGAGGGCGAGTCGTTGCGGCGCAACTCGCCGCCGCTTACTTTAAGCAGGTCGTCAAAAGCCCCTTCTTGCTGCAACACCGAGATTTCCTTGAACAGGCGTTGCCTCAGTGCTTCAGGCAGGCCTGCAGGAGCAAACAGGCCGCTCCAGTTGTCCATGACGAAGCCCGGGGGCAGACTCTCGGTCAACGTTGGCACATCGGGGAAATTGGAAGAACGATCTTTCGACGTCACCGCCAACGCGCGCAACTGGCCATTGTGAAGATAGGATACGGCGGTACTCAATACCGGCATCCCGAAATCGATCTGCCCACCCAGCATGGCGGCGACGAGTTCAGGCGCCCCCTTGTAGGGGATGTGCACGGCCTGAGTATCTGTTTGATGCAACAGCAGCTCCACTGCCAGATGAGCAATACTGCCTTTCCCACCAGAACCATAGTTAACTTTACCCGGCGCTTTTTTCAAGGCGGCAATCAGGTCCTGCACGCTCTTGTAAGGCGACGCGGCTGGCACCACCAGCACGGTTGCTCCTCCGGCAATCACGGCAATCGGTGTGAAGTCCTTCACTAGGTCGTAGGGCGCCTCGCTATAAGTATGCACATTGATAGCATGCGTGTTGGCGAACAAACCCAGCGTATAGCCATCGCTTGCGGCGCGCTTGAGTGCGCCGGCCCCGATCACGCCACCCGCGCCCGGCCTGTTCTCGACCACGACGGGCTGCCCCAGCCGCAAGGCAAGCTTTTCCGATAGAACGCGTGCCATATTGTCAGGAGCACTTCCCGCCTGGAAAGGAACGATCAGGTGGATAGGCTTGACGGGATAAGGTGTGGTGGCCCATACGGGGCTGAATACGCTGGAGATAACAGCGGCGCCTGCCACGGCAAGCCAGGTTCGACGATTCATGGTTAGTCTCTTTATAAGTATGTTGTGCAGCCAAAAAACAGTCTCATCCAGACCTGACTCAGGAGCTTGCCGGCTGCTCCTCCAGGATCACGCGTGCAATGGTGTTGCGCTGGATTTCGCTGGTTCCGGTCACGATGCGGAACATGCGCAACTTGCGAAATGTCTGCTCAATTGGATGATGCCGTGTCACGCCGACATTGCCGTGGATCTGCACGGCCTTGTCGGCCACCTCGAAGCAGCGCTCGGAGACAAACAACTTGCAGGCCGCAGCCTGCATGCGGATGTCGGCGCCGCTATCTGCCAGCAAGGCCGTCTGGGCAATCATGGACTCGCAAGCCCACAGTGCCGCCGCCATGTCGGCCAGCATGTGCTGGATGGCCTGGAACCGCGCTATCGGGCCGCCGAACTGCTTGCGTGTCCTGGCATACTCAAGCGTCTTCTGGTATGCCCCATGAGCCAGGCCCAGCATCGTTGGACAGTGCAGCAGGCGGTTCACGTTGATGCGTTCCATCCCCAAGCGAAAGCCCTTGCCCTCGCCGCCAAAGATGTTGCTGCGTGGCACCCGCACATTCACGAACTCGATGTCGGAATCGATATGCTGGCCGGACATGGGCACATACTCGCTGTTCAGGCTGACGCCGGGCAGGTCCAGGTCGACCAGCACCGCACTGATGGCGGGCGGGGAGCTGTCCGGGTTGGTCACGCACATGACGATGGCGAAATCGGCGAACGGCGCGCCGCTGATGTAATGCTTGCGACCATTGATGACCAGGTCATCGCCATCGACCACGGCCGAGGTCGAGATACTTTGCGCATCCGAGCCCGAATGCGGTTCGGTCAGCGCAAAGCATGTGGAGCGCTCGCCCCGGATCACGGGCTGGAAGTATTTTTCCAGTTGTTCCGGCGTCGCGTACTTCAGCATATTGCCCACCCGGGGCGGGCCGCCCAGGTCGCCCAGCACATGGGGCGCCAGTGCCGCACCCGAGGCGGCCAGGTCGGCCTTGATGGCGCACTGCTCGGCGATCGACAAGCCCTTGCCGCCCAGCGCTGCCGGCAGGCAGGCCGCATACAGGCCCAGTTCGCTCGAGCGCCGCCAAACCTTGCGCAGCACTTCCTTGGGCCACACATCTTCCGACTTCAGGCCAAGCTCTTTTTCCAGGGGTAGCAGTTCGTCCTGCACAAACCGCTGGATGCTGGCACGAACCTCGTTGAACTGGGGGTTGCTTAAATGATCGAACATAATGTTTCCTTTAGTTCACGCGGCGGGACGAGCCCTGCCAATAGGGTTCGCGCACCAACTTGCGCGCCATCTTGCCGCTGGCGTTCTTGGGCAGCTCGCCGACAAAGTCGACCGAGCGTGGCAGCTTGTAGTCGGCGACACGCGCCCGGCAATGCGCAATGACGTCTTCGGCACGCAGTTGCGAGCCGGGCTTGAGCGTGACCACGGCCTTGACGCTTTCCCCCCAGACCGCGTCGGGCACGCCAATGACGCAGGCCTCGAACACCTCGGGATGCTGGTAGAGCGCGGCCTCGACTTCGGTCGGATAGACGTTGAAGCCGCCCGAGATGATCATGTCTTTCTTGCGATCAACCAGGCTGATGTAGCCTTGCTCGTCGACGCGGGCCAGGTCGCCGGTATGCAACCAGCCGTCGATCAGGACTTCCTGGGTCAGTTCCGGCGCGCCCCAATAGCCCTGGAACACATCCTCGCCCCGGATGATGACTTCACCGATTTCGTCGCCGGCAACTTCCTGGCCCTGCTCATTGACCACCCTCACCTCGGTTTCCGCGTGGGGCCGGCCGCAAGACGACAGGCGCTGCGGCCGACTCGCCAGAGCCTCGGCATGGTCCTCGGTCGAGAGCTTGGTGACACCGGATGTGGACTCGCTGGCGCCGTAGCCCTGCGAGAGAATCGGGCCGATCCGTTCCCAGGCTTCGCGTATCCGTGCGGGCGACATCGGCGCGGCGCCATAACTCAGTGTGCGCAGGCTGCTGAGGTCGGCCTGATCCAGGCTGGGCTCAGCCAGCAGCATATTGATCATGGCGGGCACCATGAAAACATGATTGATCCGCAGCCGCGCGACCTCGGCCAGGAAGTGCGCAGGCTCGAACCTGTCGAACAGCACCAACGTGGCGCCGCAATACAGATAGGGCTGCATCAGCATGCCGGATGCGTGGGTCACCGGGCCGATCAGCGCCAGGCGGTCGCCCGGCCGGGGCTGTTTATCCATTCCCAGCAGCATCTTGCGCAACGATGCCATGCGGTTGCCATAGCTTTGCATGGCAGCCTTGATCTTGCCGGTGGAACCCGAAGAAAAATGCAGAACGGCCAGGTCGTCACGCGTCATCTCGACGCCTGGCCACTGCGTGCCGGCGCTTGCCAGAACATCCTCGTAGGCCGCATAGCCGTCGACGTCCGCCCCTATGGAAATGAAGGACTCTATCGATGCAAAACCGGCAGTATCCGGACCATAGGCGGTGTAGCCCGGCCCCGCGATCATGACCCTGGGAGTGCAGTTCAGCACCACATCCTGGGCTTCGGCCGCGGTGAACCTGGGGTTCAGCGCAGCCTTGACCAGACCCGCCTTGTACAGGGCGCACTCGATCTCCACGAGCTCGGGGCAATTGCGAGCCTGGATGGCGACACGGTCCCCCTTGACCAGCCCCAAGCCCAGCAAGGCATTGGCCAGGCGGGTCGACCTGTCATCCAGTTGGCGGTAGGTCAAGCTGCGGTCCTGGCAGATAACGGCGGGGCTCTCGCCCCAGCGGCGGGCTGCGCGCTGCAGAAATACGGGAAAGCTCATGGGTGTCTCCTGAAGATCTTGCCTGCAGTGTGTATGATCAAAACCATCACTACAACGCAGCATCTGTTATCGATGCATAACCAACAGGAATGCCAATGGAGACCCGGGACCTGGACTATCTTCTGGCCGTCAGCGCCCATGGCAGCGTGGGGCAGGCCGCGGAAATGCTCGGGATTACCCAGCCCGCACTGACAAAAGCCATACAGCGTATCGAGATGCAATTGGGTATGCCGCTTTTTGAGCGCACGTCCAGGGGCATGAAGCCCTTGCAGGCCGGCAATGCATTTATCGCGCGGGCGCGCCGCATCCAGTTGGAGTATGAAGACGCACTGAAGGAAATGCAGGGCATCCGTACTGGCGAACAAGGCATATTGCGGCTGGGCTATTCCCCGTCCGTGCCCAACTCGCTCTTGGTGGGGGCCTGCCGTCAATTGCTGCGCGAGCGCCCGGTAGCCCGCCTGCGCATGCGCCAGAAAATGGCTCGCGACCTGCTGGATTCCCTACTGGCCGGCGAGCTGGACCTGATCCTGGCACCCATTCCCCGCAAGCTGCCTGAAAACCTGTCAGCCCATGAGCTTTTCAGCGATCGCATCTGGATCGTTGCCGATGAAGACCACCCCTTGCACCGCTTGCCGGAGTTATCGCTGGCGGCGCTGGCTGGCCAGGAATGGGTACTGCCGGCCCCTCATATACTGCTGCGCCAGCAGATCGACTCGGCTTTCCTTGCACAGGGCCTGCCCGCGCCCACCGTCAGGGTGGACCTCGACTTCAGCCGGGTGTCGGTATTCCAACTGATCAAGGGCACCAACATGCTTGGCCTGATCAGTATGGATCTTGGCGACAAAGCCAAAGGAATGCGTCCGCTGCACGTGGCGGCCCATGAGCTTGACTTGCGACGGCGCATCGGCGTGATGCACCGCAGCGGCGCCTATCTTTCGCCCCTGGCGCATCGCCTGATGGAATTATTTCGGGAACAGGTCGACTGAGCCTGCCGGCTTGGCGCAAGGGGATCAAGACACCCGCAAAATGACCGCGAGAACGGCCGCCAAGGCCGCGA
>JBEBVZ010000115.1:0-4943 GCA_040392445.1 Verticiella sediminum | reverse complement strand
CGGGGGCGCCAAGGGCGTGCGCACAACCTGCAGCGGCTGGTCCCGCCCTTACCCAAGTTCGGGGCGGCGGGGGGGGGGAACCCCCCGCGCCGCCGGGCCATTCCGGCTTTGGGCTGGCCTAGTTGGCGCCGCCCACCCTTTGCTTGCCCTCGCCCCAGAACTCGGCGCGCAGCGGGTTTTTCAGCAGCTTGCCTGCGCCAGAGATGGGCAATTCGTTTCGGAATTCCAGGCTGCGTGGGCACTTGTATCCGGCGATCAGGGTCTTGCAGTGAGCAACCAGGGCGTCGGCATCCACATCGCGATTTGCCTGCCTGACGACAACCGCGTGAACCCGTTCTCCCCAGCGCTCGTCGGGCACCCCAATGACCGCAACCATGGCAACGTCGGGGTGCGACAACAAGGCATTTTCGACTTCGGCCGAATACACGTTCTCACCGCCGGACACGATCATGTCCTTGATGCGATCCACGATGAAGAGCAAGCCGCTCTCATCCATGTAGCCCGCATCGCCGGTATGCATCCAGCCCTGGCGCACCGCCTTGCTGGTTTCCTCGGGGCGATTCCAGTATCCCAGCATGACGCCGGCCCCTCGTGCCGTAATTTCCCCCACGGTGCCGCGCGGCACTTCCTGGCCGTTCTCGTCGACCACACGGATCTGCGTGCCAAGAGACGGCTGGCCCGCCGCACGCAAGGTGTTGGGCCCCCGATTCTCGGGAAGGTGAAAGCGAGGGCGCAGCAGCGTCATGGTGGGCGACATCTCTGTCATGCCATAGCCCTGCGAAAAATCGGTCTGGGGAAAAGCACGCATGGCGCGCGAGATCAGGCTTTCGCCGGTAGGTGATGCACCGTAGACGATTTTGCGCACGCTGCTGGTGTCGTAGCGTGAAAAATCGGGGTGATCCACCAGCATCTGCAGCATCGTGGGCACCAGCAGCATGTCGGTTGCCCGGTCCCGCTGTATCGCTTCGAGCAAGCCTGATGGCGTGAACACCGGCAGCACGGCGTGGGTGGCGCCCCGCGCGATCACGGTATTCATGGATGCCACGGCGGCCAGATGAAAGAGCGGAGCGACATGCAGGGTGACGGCGTCGTCCTGGGTGCCGCGCTCGGCCAGAGCGGCCAGTGATGTGACATACAGATTGGCATGCGACAGCATCACCCCCTTGGGCACGCCAGTCGTGCCACCCGTATAGAAAATGGCCGCCAGGTCGTTGCCGCTGCGATAGGCATCCTCCACGGGGAAATGGGATGCCAGCAGTTGCTCGTAACCGAGCATGCCATCAGGCGTGTCGCCGTCGTCGGCGAATATGATGGTCTTCAAAGACTTCGAGCGCTGGCGCAGGTCTTGCGCCATGGGCGCAAACCGCGCATCGATCAACAGGACTTCGGTCTGCGAGTCGTCGAGCGAAAAGGCGATTTCGGCGGGGCTCCAGCGGATGTTGACCGGGTTGGCGACCGCGCCGGCCCAGTAAACCCCCAGGTAGTACTCGACATAGCGGTCCGAGTTCAGGGCCAGCATGCCGACGCGATCGCCGGTCTTCACCCCAAGCGCCTGCAAGGAGGCGGCCAGCCTGGCAACCCTCTCGGCATGCTGGGCATAGGTGCGGATGCGCTCGCCCTGGCGGGTTGCAATGAGTTCCGGGGTCTGTTGCAAGGCGCGATGCAGGCCTTGGGTCATATACATATCAGTGTCTCCTCCTTGCTTGGATGCTTTATTGCCCGGCGGACTTTTCTTCCATGGCGCGCGCTATCAGTTCCTTCATGATTTCGTTGGAGCCGCCGTAGATCTTGCCCACGCGCGCATTCGCATACATGCGGGCGATGGGGTATTCCAGCATATAGCCATAGCCGCCATGCAATTGCAGGCATTCGTCGATGACTTCGCAGCTGGCTTGGGTAGCCCACCACTTGGCCATGGCGGCGCGCTCGGGTTCCAGGGTGCCGGCCATCAGCTCCACCACGCAGTTGTCCACGAAGGATTTTGTAATAGTTGCCTTGGTCTGGGCTTCGGCAAGCTTGAAGCGCGTGTTTTGCAGGCTGAACAGAGGTTGGCCGAAAACGTCGCGCTCGCGGGTGTAGGCCACGGTCAGGTCGATGGCGCGCTGCATGCTGGCGACCGAGCCCAGCGCGATGATCAGGCGCTCTTGCGGCAACTGCTGCATCAACTGGTACATGCCGCGCCCGGTTTCCCGGCCCAGGATGTTGGTTTGCGGCACGCGCACACCGTCAAAGAAAAGTTCGGCAGTGTCCTGGCCCTTTTGGCCGATTTTTTCCAGGTTGCGACCCCGGCGAAAGCCCGGCAGATCGTCGGTTTCCACCATCAGCAGCGAAATGCCGCGCGACCCCGCATCCGGATCGGTTTTCACGACGACGCAGATCAGGTTGGCCAGCATGCCATTGGTAATGAAGGTCTTGGCGCCATCGATGATGTAATCATCGCCATCCACTTTGGCCCGGGTGCGGATGCCGCGCAGGTTGGAGCCTGCGCCGGGTTCGGACATGGCAATCGCGGCGACCATTTCGCCCGAAGCCATGGCTGGCAGCCAGCGTTTTTTCTGGTCCTCGGTGCCATAGCGAAGAATGTAGTGCGCCACGATGCCGCTGTGCACCGAGTTGCCGAAACTGCTGACCATATAGTGCGAGGTCGCCTGGCAAAGGGCCGCTTCATGCGCGAAGGTGCCGCCGCCGCCGCCATATTCCTCGGGAATGCTGGCGCACAGCATCCCCATTTCGCCTGCTTTGACCCATACGTCGCGGTCTACGTGCTGCTGTTTTGCCCAGCGCTCTTCGTTGGGTACGAATTCGTTCTCGATGAAGCGGCGAATGGCATCATCAAAGGCCGCGACATCATCGGTCATCCAGGGCGGGCGGGCGGTAGTCATAGCGTGTCTCCATCGGGGTTTGTTTGATGCGACAGGGTAGGTGGCGCGCGTATCCCGGGCAATGGCCGTTATATGCATAGAGGGTGGCGGATGCGCTCAGCTCGTTTTTCCTAGTCCGATCTTGAAGTCGGCGTATCTTTTTGAAGCCAAGCGCTACGATTTCAGATCGTTTTGCTTGCCCCCGCCAGGGGAGATCATCGATGCGCCATGCCCTGTGGTTTGCCTGCCTTTGGTGACCTCCGCTTGCGGGGGCGGTTCCAATGACGCAGGTACGGCACCGCCGATTCCCTGGCAAATCCAGCAAATCATGCATAAGCCCTTGTCATGCTTAAGCCCTTGTATAAGGGGGCTGCTTGGGGCTTGCGGGTCACGGATCCGCAAGCCGGCGAGCTGGTCTAGACGCTGAATCCCGAGCAGAGCTTTCTGATCGGGTCGGTGCGCAAGCTATTCTCGGTTGGCCTGGCTCTGGAGCCCTTGGGTGCAGAGCACCGGTTGCTGACACCGGTGTGCCGCCAGGGGCAATTCGATGCCAGTGGGGGACTGCATGGCGACCTGATCCTGGTGGCCAGCGTCGGGCCTATCCAGGGGGCCGATGATGCCGTCTCGGTATTCCAGGACCGGGGCGAAGTCTCGGCTGTCCTCTGGGAAAATCATTGATCAGACTGGGGGAGCACCCCTGGCTTGGCGGCAAGGTCGCTGCCATGCGGCTGCGCGAAGGCTGGATGCACGCTGGCTGGGTAGCCCTGGCGCTGGCGATATTCTCCTGGGGATACACCGGTCCACTGCTTGAACGCCCGGTGAAAGGTGCTGGCTTCGGAAAACCCCAGGTAGGCTGCGACGGCTTCCAGCGGCTTGTGGCCATGCAGTAGCTGCGCCACCGCGACGTCCCGGCGTAGATCGTCCTTGATCTGCTGGAAACTCAGATTCTCGTCCAGCAGCCGCCGGCGCAGGGTGGCCGCGCTGATATGCAATTGCGACGCGATGGTGGGCAAGGCCGGCATGGGCCCGCCCAGGAATCGCTTGAGCGCATTGCGTACACGTTCGGCGGCGCTCACCGGATCGCGGTAGCGCAAAATCAGATTGTCCGGCGTATTCTGCAGGAATCTTGCAAGGCTGCTGGCATTCTGTACGATGGGGTGTCTAAGCGAGGCCGCATCGAAGTGCACGCTGGTTGCCGCGGTGCCATAGTGCACGGGGGCATCGAGCAGCCTGCCAAGGATATTGTCGTCCGCGGTGCGCGGCCAGGCCATGTCGACATGCAGCACGGGAATGGCGCGTCCTGCCAGCCACGAAAGCACCTGGCAGGCATAGAACAAAAAAGTTGCGCCCAGGAAATCCACCGGGGTGTCCGCCAGATCTCGTCTTTGCAGTGTGAGCGACACCGTGCCGTTGCCCGTACGCAGTCGGGGAGCGAAGTCTTCAATTAGTAAGCGGTAATGCCAGGCCCCTACCTGCAAAGCGTCCCCTACCGTTGGACACTGGATCAGCCGCTGGCAGATCAGGGCGAAGGATCCCGGGGGGACGGGCTTGCGGCCCAAGCCCCAGAGTTCGTCGCGACTGATGCGGCGCAGAGTGCGGATCAGCGCCGCATACTGCTCGCGGGAAACCCTGGCCGCAGCCGACTCGAGCAGTCCGGCTGAAATGCCGGCCCGGCGCAAAATGCCATCCACGTTCGCACCCCGTTCTCGTACGCCGGCAAGAATCATGTGGACCATTTGTATTGCTACGGTGTGTTGAGCCATGGAATAGGGCGATGCGCGCAGGGTTCCACTGCGGGGTCTCGCAACGGTGAACTCTATATAAACAGCAGCCTCTATATATAGAGGGGCTGACTAGTCATAAGTATAAGCAACGGCTCCCTGCCAAGCGGGCTGTCAAACCCGAATGCTGCACCGCACATTGGCGGCAGGCCTTTATGGCGCTATGATGACCGAATCATGCATCTGAATAAGTTTTTTGCACAGGCATGAAAGCAGCGTCGAAATTCTGTGTTATAGTTTCGTTCTTCGCTGCTCACAACACAGCGCGCCGGCAACGGCGAAGCGGTTGTGAGGCAAGGTT
>JBEBVZ010000114.1:0-5016 GCA_040392445.1 Verticiella sediminum | reverse complement strand
ATTCCCATATAAGAACAACAGGGAAACCGGTATGCTTGGTCAACCAGCACTTTCAAGGCGCTCCCACGGGCTGCGCCTACAATGCCCGACTCTTCGATTTTCCTGCGGTCAGCTACCATGTCGTCCAAACAGCCCGGTTCACTTGAAGACGAACGCGGCGCCCCGCCCCGGGCCCCGCAACGTGTCATGCAAACCATCGCCGAACTTGCCGTCAGCCCCGATGGCCTGTCGCTGACCCAACTCAGCGAACGCCTGCAACTGCCAAAAACCAGCCTGTTCAGCCTGCTGCGTTCCCTCGAGGCCGGTGGATATATCGTTTCCGAAAACGGCCATCACCGGCTCGGGCAGGAAACCTACAGCTTGGCCGCCATCATTCAGAAAAACGACAACTTCCCGGGCAATGTGCATCCGGCGCTGGCCAAGCTGCATCAGGAATGCGAAGAAACCGTCATGATCGGCGTGCTGGCAGAAGATAGGCAACAGCTTGTCTATGTCGACGTCATCGAGGCCAGCGCCTGGCTGCGATTCAGTGCCAATGTGGGAGCGCGCCGCCCGCTGTACTCGACTTCGCTGGGGCTGGTGCTGCTGGCCTACGGCAGCCAAGCGCATCTGCGCGACTATCTTAAAACCGCCGCGCTCAAGCCCGTTACCGTCCACACTCTGACCAGCAAGAAGGCTGTCACCGACGAACTCAAGTCGATCCGTCAGCGTGGCCATGTCGTCAGCAACGGCTCGGTGGAAGGCGCCACTGGCATCAGTGCGCCTATCTTCAACGCCAGCGCCGACGTTGTTGCCGCGGTCGGCCTGGCCGGCCCCACGGCGCGCTGCGAGCGCAACACCCGCAGGTTCGTCGAGCTCGTCATGGCCGCTGGCGAACAAATGTCTCGGATACTGGGCTACGCCGGCACCTACCCCAGGCACCCGGCCTAGGCTGGCTTGCTTCGCAGGCCTCGTTCACACCAAGGCCAGAGCCGTCATACGCTTCGGGAATCGCAATGCCCAGCCAGCCACCATCGGCCATGGCCTGGTAGAAATCCATGATCATGGCTCGGCAAGGGAAACGCTGGATGTAGGAACAATCAAGCCACCTTGCCCTACCAGCTGATCGATTTCGTCGGCACTGAACCCAGCTTCACGCAAGACCTCGACCCCATGCTCGCCCTGCTGTGGGGCCGGACGGCTCGACACCGGCTGCGTGCGCGACCAGGTGCTGGGGTGCCGCATGGTGCGCAAGTTGCCTTCGGTGGGGTGCCGCTCCAGCCCGAAATAGGAAACGGCCTCGAGATGCGGATCCGTGAATACGCTGCCCAGGTCATGCACAGGCACCGCCGGGATATCGGCGGCCTCGAAGGCTTGCAGCCATTGCGCCGTCGTGCGCGTCAGCAGTATCTCGCCCAGGTCGCTATAAACCTGTTCGATATTCTTCGCGCGCTCGGCAAAGGTGGCAAGCTGCGGGTTCGAGTCCAGTTCCTGCTCACGCCCCAGCAAGCGATAGAAGGCGCGCCAGTGCTTGTCGGTATAGATCAGGGCGGACACATAGCCGTCGCGGGTTCTATAGGGTCTGCGACTGGGTGCCAGCAAGCGCTCGTAGCCACTCTCGCCCAGCGGGGGCTGAAAGCTGCAGCCGGCCAAATGGTCCGACAAGATGAAACCCACCATGGTCTCGAACATCGGAATATCGATGCGCTGGCCTTGGCCACTGTGCTGGCGCTCGTATATGGCAGCCAGGATGGCATTGACCGCGGTCAGCCCCGTGATGCGGTCCACGATTGCAGCCGGAACATAGCGGGGTGCGCCGCCGTCACGCGCAAACAGCGAAGACAGGGTCGAAGCGCCCTGGATCAAGTCGTCGTATGCCGGGCGCCCCGCATAGGGGCCGTCTTCACCGTAGCCAAACACGCCGACGTAGACAATGCCCGGATTCACGGCCTGGAGCGCCTCGTACGACAAGCCCAGGCGTGCCAGCGCCTGCGGCCGTATGTTGTAGATGAACACGTCGGACTTGGCCGCAAGCCGCAACAAGGCCTGCAGACCGCTGACGGTTTTCAGGTCCAGAACGATGCTGCGCTTGCTGCGGTTGGTGTTCAGGAATATGGGCCCCATGCCCGCGTGGCGAGCCGGGCCGATCTGGCGCACGATATCGCCCTCGGGCGCCTCGACCTTGATCACTTGCGCACCCATGTCGCCAAGGATCTGGGTTGCATAGGGGCCCATCAACACCGAGGTCAGGTCGAGCACCTGCAACCCGGCAAGAGGCCCTTTGGTTTTAGCCGCCGCATCCTGCGTGGACGAGGCGGGAGCCTGATCTAACGAAGCTGGCTTCATGAGTACACCTCTGTACGAAGCAGCAGCCCGCTTTGCAGCCAACTGGCGGGTATCCGCACGGGAAAATCAAGCAGCGCCTGGGCATGCCCCTTACCTTGTGGGTCGTAGCGCAGAGAAGCCACGCCGCCCCCGCCCAGCGCCTGATGCAGCAGGAAGTTCCAACCATCCAGCCCCGGCCAGGCGAAGCGCTCGACCCGTCCCTGCACCAGATGGCCCATGAACGCCGCGACGCTGTCCGGCGTCAGTTGCGTCTCGATGGGCGCTCGCAATTCGGGATGCCGGGCCAGCACGGCAATGCTGGAAATATCCCCCTTATCGCCGCTACGAGCGTAAGCCAGCGCAATCAAGGGCACCATCACGGTGTCCTGCCCGGCGTCGCCGGCACTGCCGACACGCGCGTCGGATACCCGCGATGGACGCGACTCCGGCGTGGCAACAGCCTGTGTGCCGCGCACCGGCGGCGCCACCGGGATGCGCCGGTCGCCGAAGTCCACATATGAGGGCACCTGCTGGCAATCGATAAGAAAGGAGAACAGCCGGATCAACGGCTGCACCTTGGGGCGGCCACCGAAAGCACCCGCAACTCCCTGCACCGTGCTGGTGGAAACCGGAAAGATCTCGCGCGCGAAGATATCCAGGGCCGCCGCCGAGCGATGGCGCGCAGCCACCTTCAGTACCACTTCCCGGGATGCGCTGGTCCGGGCATGCGGACCATAGGTATCCTCGGCCCCCAGCACTTCGATCGAGGTTTCGGAAAATGGCTCCAGACCCTCTCGCTCGAATATGCCGGCGCTGCGGGCAAGAATGGCGGCACCCACGGCGCGTGCTTTCGGCACAGCTTGCCGGCCCTTGATCAAGAGCGTCGCCAGGCAACGAAAGCCATCCGACCAGGTCGCGCTGACCTTGTACTGCCCGGTTGGCGGCTTGCCGCGAGCGCCTGCCACGCGCACGCGATCGGGCCCATCGTCGGTAAGCACCACATCCGACCAATCGCAGACGACATCCGGCAGAAGGTAGTTGGCCGGGTCGCCGGTTTCATAGGTTACCTGCTCGGCCACCGTGGCGCGAGTCACCATGCCTCCGGTGCCTGGCGGCTTGGTGACAACGAAGCTGCCATCGACGCGGCACTCGGCAATGGGAAACCCGATATCGGCCCAGCCGGCGCACACCTCTTCCCAATCCGTGAAAAACCCGCCCGTGCATTGTGGACCGCATTCCAGGATGTGCCCCGTCAGCGACCCCGCCGCCAACAAGTCATGGTCGGCACGCTGCCACCCGAATTCATGTATCAACGGCCCCAGCGCCACCGCGCTGTCCACGCAACGGCCGGTGACAACAATATCGGCGCCCTCGCCCAGCGCCGCCGCAATCGGAAAGGCGCCGAAGTAGGCGTTGGCCGAGATCTCGGTGTCGGGCAGGCGCGCGCCCGTCTCGAGCTCCCTTACCTGTGCGCGCAGTCCGTCGATACCATCGACGATATCGTCGCCGACCACCGCGGCCACCTTCAGATTGACCCCCTGCTGCGCCAGCAGCTTTTCGATGGCAGCCTTGCAGCCCAACGGGTTGACGCCGCCGGCATTGGCGACGATTTTGATACCTCGCCTGGCGATTTCCTGCGCGTAAGGTCCGATAAAGTGGGTGACGAAATCGGTGGCATAGCCCAGTTCCGGCTTGCGTTCGCGCGCCCTGGCCAGAATCGACATGGTTATCTCGGCCAGGTAGTCGAATACCAGGTAGTCGATATTGCCGTGCAGGATCAATTGACGGGCGCCCTCCGGGCTGTCACCCCAAAACCCTGCCCCCCCGCCTATCCGTATGGTTTTCGTACTCATGCCTGCTCCTTGAGCCATGGCCTAGTTGCCGCGCCAGACCGGGGTGCGTTTTTCCGCGAATGCACGCGGGCCTTCCTGGGCATCCGAACTGAGGTAGACGGAGTCGAACAAACGGTGCCCGGCCGCCAGCGCGGCCGTTCGACCCATTTCGGTAGACTGGTAAACCAGTTGGCGGCAGGCGCGCACCGTGAGCGGTGCGTTGCCGGCGATGCGCTCGGCCAGCTTGCGCGCCGTTGGCAGCAGATCGGCCTGGGGCACCACCTGGTTCACATAGCCCAGCTCGTACAGGCGTTGTGCGCTCAAGGATTCGCCGGTCAGCAGCAATTCCATGCAGACACGCTGCGGCAGCATGTGCACCAGGGGCGCAGCCCAGGGCGTGCCCCGTCCGACCTTGGCTTCGGTGATACCGAACACCGCCGTATCTGCCGCAACACATAGATCGCACATCTGGGCCAATAGCCAGCCTCCGGCCATAGCCACCCCATTCACTGCGGCGATGGTGGGTTTGCTTACCCGGATGTCGTCGCCCAATGTCGGCACAAAACCATACGGGGGGATACGCAATGCCGTGTCCGAGGCTTCCTTCAAGTCCATACCCGCACAGAATGCACGTTCACCGGCTCCCGTAAGGATGGCCACTTTGAGCGCATCGTCCGCCTCGAAACGCCGCCAGGCCTCGCGCAGCCCTTCCCTTACCGCCTGCGACAAGGCATTGCGCCGGTCTGGACGATTGATGGTGATCAAGCCGATGGCACCTTCGGCTTCGTAGATAACGGCGTCTTCCAATTGAGGTCTCCCGGATCAGGATCGGACATGAACCGCAGGCATCTGCTTACACGGGCGATCCCATGCGGCATAA
>JBEBVZ010000113.1:0-5141 GCA_040392445.1 Verticiella sediminum | reverse complement strand
GTCTTGCTTTCCAGTTCCATGACGTGTCTCTCCTGAGTATGACGTCATGGGAGTCTAGTCACGCGACAGACAGCGCTGCTATCCGTTTCTTGCTTGCAAACATCGGAAGCCGGTGCGCGCAGGGCCAGGCCTATTGAGAAACCATCGGTGCGCACAGTAGAGATACTAGCTGCCTGCACCTTAACCACGGCCAACAGCTACACCCTGTCACTCCCCGCCCTGTACCCGTACATCCCCATCCGGCGACTACCACCCCACAAGCGATCCCTCCCCCCCTCACCCGGCAACGCAAGCCGCGGTGTCACAAATCCCCCCTCTGCCCCGTCTTATATCCGTTGACCCTCGTCAACCAACAGACATCTCAAGAGGACACCCCGTCATGTCGACCCCACGCAACGCTTATCCCTCTCTCTCGCCCAATGCCTATCGCGCCTTTGTCAGTGCCGGGGCCGCACTGGATCAGTCCCTGTTGGGCAAGCCTTTGATCCGCTTGGTCTACCTGCGGGTTTCCCAGATCAATGGCTGCGCTTTTTGCGTGGACAAGCACGCAAGGGAGCTCCTGGAAGTCGGTGAAGAGTTCCAGCGCATCAACAGCCTTTCAACGTGGCGCGAGGCAGGGTTGTATTCAGACCGGGAGTGCGCCGCCCTGGCCTGGGCCGAGGCTGCCACCCGCTTGGACAACGGTAACGTGCCGGATCAGGTGTTCCAGCCGCTGAAGGAGCACTTTTCCGACGCCGAGATAGCTGACCTGGGGTTTGCGACCGCGCTGATGAACGCCTGGAACCGGATCGCTATCGGCTTCCAAAATCCGGTAGTCAAAGCACCGCTGGCTGCCTGAGCATTTGCGGCTTGCGCTCGGACTCTGGCAAACTTCAACGCCACCAAGGCGCTGAAGTTTGCCGGGCAAGCACTCAACAATAAGGCATATATGGTTAGCTTTAAGGGTGACTCTGACGATTTCGCGCTATTGCGCCCACGCCTGTTCTCGATTGCCTATCGCATGCTGGGCGTGCGCGCCGACGCCGAGGATGTGCTTCAGGATGCCTGGTTGCGTTGGAACAGCGCAGACCACGACGCCATCCAGTCTAGCGAAGCCTGGTTGGTGACCGTGGTTACCCGCCTTTCCATAGACCGTTTGCGGGCGGCCAAGGCACAGCGTGACGCGTATATTGGTTACTGGCTACCCGAACCTTTGGTGGAAACCAGCGAGCGCACCCCGGACGCCGTGGCGGAACTGGCAAGCGATCTGTCAGTTGCGATGATGTGGGCGCTTGAACGTCTGGCGCCGGAAGAGCGTGCCGCTTTTCTGCTGCGACAGGCCTTCGATCAGGATTACTCTGAAATTGCAGCCATCCTGGGCAAGAGCGAGGCCGCTTGCAGGCAGATACTGCACCGAGCCAAAGAGCGAGTGCGCAATGAAACGCCGCGCTTTCAGGTGTCGAAAGAAGCACACCGCAGCCTGCTTGAGCAGTTCATGCTGGCCGCGCGCAGCGGCGACCAAGTGGCCCTGAAGATGCTGCTGGCGGACGACGTGGCGATCATCAGCGACGGCGGCGGCAAGGTGCCCTCTTTCATGAAGATCGTTCGTGGCGCCCAGCGTATCGCGCGCCTGTACTTTGCGATACATCGGCGGCACGGATCACAGCTGGACTACCGGATGGCGCTGATCAATGGCGAACCCGGATTGCTGCGCTATGTGAACGGAAAGATCGAGTCGGCGCAAGCGTTTGCCAGCGACGGCACGCACATCACCGCCATTTATGCGATGCGCAATCCCGACAAGCTTATGGCGATACCCCTGTCACGCTGACTCCTGGCCATCAGGCCACTTACCTCTGCCATGAGCGTGATGGCAGTCCTCGTATTAACGACACGCATCAGTCGCAATTCGATGCAGTCATAGCCAGCCGCTGCTTGCGGCTGCTGCCGCTCAATGTCCTGTTTGGCGTTTGTGATCGTAGGCCCACACCCAGTCGGTATGAGCGATCCGGATGGGTTTCATGCCGCCTCGGTTCAGCGCCGAAATCAGGAACACGATCACGAGTACTGCCATCAGGGTATTGATCAAGATGCGGTAGACCCGGCTGTTCTTGATTCTCTCTATGTATGTGCCCCGCTTGGTCACGAGCTGCTGGGTGGCCAGCAGCAGCATCGTTCCGATGATCGGGGAAACGAGCGCCGAGATCAGGAACCAGGTCAATCCGCCACGGCCGCGGCTGCGCGCCCAGAATCCTACGGCCACACTCAGCAATACCCACAGGCCAAGAAAACGCAGCATGCTTGTCTCCTGCTTGAAAAATCAAAGTTCGAGCGCCTCGTCTGCCAAGCCGGACAAGGATCTCGCTGGTACGGAACCCCCAGGGTAAGCGAAGCCCACGCCGCCGACCGATCTGATAGTCACCACCTAAGATCCCGTCAAATACCGCCTGGCGGAATCAATTGCTGCAATGCGGATTAGGGTTTGCCCCAGAAACGCGGGTTTATACGGAGTCAATTGGGTTTACTCGAGTCGAACGACACAATACCGTTAGATATTCACAACAGTAAAGGCTGTAACGTATGTCGAAATCCCGCGTCGCATCACGACTCTCTTTACGCAAAGGCTTGCTTGCGCTCGCCCTGACTACGGCTTCACTGAGTGTCCATGCCGCCTATCCAGATCGGCCTATTTCGCTTATCGTGCCGGCCACACCAGGTGGTTTGACCGATACGATTGCGCGTTATATCGCCGACGAATTACGTGGGGAACTACAGCAGCAAGTCATTGTGGAAAATCAGCCAGGCGCGGCCGGCATGATCGCCACACGCAACGTGGCACGCGCCAAACCCGATGGTTACACCATTTTGCTGACCTATACCGCCCACATGACGGCGCCGGTCGTTTACAAGGATCCTGGCTACCACCCGGTGGAAGACTTTGCCGCCATCAGCCGCCTGTCAGATTCCGTCGGCATCATCGTTACCGGCGGGAACGCGCCCTACAAAACCTGGGCCGAGTTCGAAGCTTATGCCAAGGCAAAGCCACATGCAGTTTCTTACGCTATCGCCGGCGTTGGTTCCAGCCCGCACTTCTGGGGCATGGGTATTGCCGACGGCGCGGGCATCAACCTCGAGGTCATTCCTTATCGCGGAGAGGCGCCGCTCATGACGGACTTGATCAGCGGCGTGGTCGAGACTGCGATGGTCTCGCCAACCATTTTCAAGCCGCTGGCATCCGACGGTAAGGTCCGTGGGCTGGTGGTCACGTCGTCAGAACGCTCTCCCGCCGTGCCCGATATTCCCACCATGGACGAGCTAGGCCTCAAGCGCTTTGGCAACATCAGCACCTTCATCGGCGTACTGGCGCCAGCCGGCACGCCGCCGGAAGTCGTTGAGCATTTGTCGAGCTCCCTGCAGAAGATCATGAAAAAACCAGCGGTTCAAGAGCGCTTCATCGAGAGCTTCGGGCTCAGCCCCATTGGATCGACAGCGCAGGAGTTCAGCGACATTCTGAAGAACGACTATCCAGAATGGGTAGCCGCGCGCGACAAGTACAACATCAAGCCTGAGTAAGTACGGCGGGGCACAGTAGAACGCGCCCGGTAGCCCAAGGGCGCGGGTGCCCGACGCCTGGGCTACCTGGGCGGCCGCTTGGCCGGTGCTGCTCTGTGCCCCCGCTGCCCTCCCCCTTTGCCAGACGTTGGCTGCGATCAGTGGCTCGGCGCCGGCGCTGCCATAAAGCCGTTGTTCAGTTACCCAACCAGTGCAAGAAGCACTTGGTGCAGCTCAAGAACAGGAAATGGGTGATTTCCGCGCCATAGCGGTGAAACGACTTCGGGCCCGAACAAGCAGCCTTTCGACGGCTCCTATCGACCGGCATGGATATGCAAATGTCCGATCAATTCGATCTTGCTTCTGCGACTTTTCCCGTGGCAGAATGCTATAGAAATCATTACGGTTGAAAGGGTCGGCAAGCGACCACTTTGGGCAGCGGCAGAGCACCTCCGTTACTTGCAATCCATCAGGAGACGCACCATGAAAATCACCGTTGAAACTACCGTGGCTGCACCCATCGAGGAAGTCTGGCGTGCCTATACGACACCCAACGAAATTAAGCAGTGGAATGCTGCGTCCGACGATTGGCACACAACCGCTGCCACCGCCGACCTACGCGTCGGTGGCGCATTTTCCTCTCGAATGGAGGCAAAGGACGGCAGCATGGGGTTTGATTTCGCCGGCACTTATACGAATATCGTGAAGCATAAGCTCATCGAATATTCCTTCGGCGATCGCGTAGCGCAGGTCGAGTTCGCTGATAGTCCGAAAGGCGTTAGGGTGCGTGTAAGCTTCGATGGAGAGCCAACCGAGTCCATCGAAGAACAACGCGAAGGGTGGCAGGCCATACTGGACAACTTCGCTCGCCATGTTGAGGCGAACCGGTAGTTTCTCGTGGCAATACCAACCCGCAACACGCTCAACACCAGTTCGAAAACGCATCCCATCGCTTTGCCTCGCTAGCTGGCGCAAACCTTGAGCGACGGTTTTTTTGGAAACACGACAGTCCGTGATGGATCGAGCCCACCTGTCGTTGCCGGTTGCTGTCGGCCAGAACCGGGCGTCCATCAAGAACCAGATCGTCTCAATCGCGCACCTGAACCTCTACAGTGCCCTGCAGTCACCTGGAGCTTTCCAATGGCCCCCACCATCACAGCTTTTGAGCAGTCGCCCGACCACGGCAAAGGACAGGCTCGTGACATGCGTGTGCGCTGGGCGCTTGAGGAAGTCGGCCAGGCTTACGATGTTCGCCTTCTTTCGTTCAAAGCGATGAAGGAAGCGGCGCATCGCGCGCTGCATCCTTTCGGGCAGATTCCAACCTATGAAGAAGGTGATCTCGTGCTGTTCGAGTCGGGAGCGATCGTGCTCCATATCGCCGAACGCCATGCCGGCCTGCTGCCAGGCGATGCGAATGCCCGGGCGCGTGCGATCACCTGGATGTTTGCCGCGCTCAATACGGTGGAACCGCCTATCGTCGAGCGCGAACTAATCCAATACCTGGAAGGCGACAAGCCCTGGTACGACGAGCGCCTGCCCATCCTTGAGGCTCGTGTCCGTGGCCGGCTGGGTGAACTTTCCAATCGGCTTGGTCATGCCGACTGGCTCGA
>JBEBVZ010000112.1:0-5303 GCA_040392445.1 Verticiella sediminum | reverse complement strand
TGCAGGCGCTTGCCGGCGTCGCCAACCAGTTCGACCAGACGCTTCTCGATGTTCAGGTGCACGTCTTCCAGGTCCAGCAGCCATTCGAAGCGGCCGGCGTCGATCTCGGCCAGGATGGTCTTCATGCCGCCCTGGATGGCGGCCAGGTCGTCGGCCGTGAGGATGCCAACCGATTGCAGCATGTCGGCGTGCGCCAGCGACCCTTCGATGTCGAAGCGGGCCAGTCGTTTGTCGAAATCCACCGAAGCCGTATAGCGCTTGACCAGGTCGGACACCGGCTCGGAGAAGCGGGCGGACCAGGCTTGGGCTTTTTTATCGAACTGACTGGGGGAGGGGGCGTTTTGGGACATGGCTGGGGTATACCGTAGTAAATGGTGCGTGGCGTAATGTGGACACACCCTGGGTAGGACGTTTGTAGTATCGCACATTCATGCTATGATTTAAGGCTATTCAAGTCACACTAACGAATTTCATATACAGGAAGGCACTACTGCATGCCCACCGTACGTCTTAAGGAAAATGAACCGTTTGAAGCCGCTCTGCGTCGCTTTAAGCGCACCATTGAAAAAACTGGCCTTCTTACCGAGCTGCGTGCTCGTGAGTTCTACGAGAAGCCCACCGCCGAGCGCAAGCGCAAAGCTGCTGCCGCGGTGAAGCGTCATTACAAGCGCATTCGCAGCCAACAGCTGCCTCCCCGCATGTATTGATTGCTGTTGCCAGCCCGGTGCAAGTTTCTTGCCCGGGTTTGCCAGAGCCGCCAAGGTAACGCCTGGCGGCTTTTCCTGTTTAAGCTTCTTGTCTTGATGCGAGTACGCCATGAGTGACAGCACCCTGAAAACCCGCCTGTCCGACGAAATGAAGAATGCCATGCGCGCCAAGGATGCGCCGCGCCTTGGCACGCTGCGTTTTCTGCTGGCCGCGATCAAGCAAAAGGAAGTGGACGAGCGCCGCGACCTGACCGATGCCGATATTGTCGCCATTCTGGAAAAACAGGTAAAGCAGCGCCGCGAATCCATTGCCGCCTACGAGCAGGCTGGCCGCACCGAAACCGCCGACCAGGAAAAGGCCGAGATCGTCGTGCTGCAGGAATTCCTGCCGCAGGCGGCCGATGACGCCGAGGTGCAGGCCGTGATCGACGCCGCGCTGGCCGAAGTGGCGGCGCAAGGCGTAACGGGCGCGCCCGCCATGGGCAAGGCCATGGCCATCATCAAGCCCAAGCTCGCCGGCCGGGCCGACATGTCGCAAGTCTCCAAGCTGCTGTCGGCCAAGCTCAAGGGCGCGTGACCACTAAGCGTCGCCCGGCGGCGCCCACCGTTCTTGCCGTGCGGCCATGATTCCGGATTCCTTCATCCAGAGTCTGCTCGAGCGTGTCGACGTAGCCGACGTGGTGGGACGTTATGTGCAGTTGCGCAAGGCCGGCGCGAACCTGCTCGGTCTGTGCCCCTTTCATAACGAAAAAAGCCCTTCATTCACGGTAAGCCCGACCAAGCAGTTCTATCACTGCTTTGGCTGCGGCGCCCACGGCTCGGCCATCAAGTTCCTGATGGAGCACTCGGGGGCCAATTTCCCCGAGGCGGTCCGCCAGCTTGCCGATTCGGTGGGCATGGTCGTGCCCGATGAGCCGCGCGGACCGGGCGGCAGGGCTGCACGCGTCGAGCGCGAGCAGCGCCAGGCCGAGATGTCGCGCCACAGCCAGGTGCTGGAAACCGCCAATACGCTGTATCGGCGCAATCTGCGCGGTGCGGATGCCGCCATCGGCTACCTGAAGGCACGTGGTGTGTCGGGCCAGATCGCGGCCCGCTATGGCCTGGGCTGGGCCGGGCCCGAGAGGCATGGCCTGGCGGCTGCTTTTCCTGAATACAACGACCCTGAGTTTTCGGCTTTCCTGGTCGAGGCCGGCATCGTTATCGAGTCCGACGATGGCCGGCGCTACGATCGTTTTCGCCAGCGGATCACCTTTCCCATCCGCAATGCGCGAGGCCATCTGGTGGGCTTTGGTGGCCGCGTCATCGGCCAGGGCGAACCCAAATACCTGAATTCGCCCGAAACCCCGGTGTTCTCCAAAGGCACCGAGTTGTATGGCCTGTGGGAGGCGCGCCAGGCCATACGCGCGGCCGGCCAGGTGGTGGTGGTCGAAGGCTATATGGACGTCGTGGCCCTCGCGCAAATGGATGTCGGCAACGCCGTGGCCACGCTGGGCACGGCCACCACGGCGCAGCATATCCAGAAGCTCTTGCGCGTCAGCGATCAGATTGCCTTCAGCTTCGATGGCGACAAGGCCGGCAGGAAGGCTGCCTGGCGCGCCCTGCAGGCCTGCCTGCCTCTGTTGCGCGACGATATCTCCATCCGCTTTCTGTTCCTGCCCGACGATCACGACCCCGATTCGTATGTGCGTGCGCACGGCGCCGACGGATTCCGGCAGGCACTGCAAAGCGCCTTGCCGCTGTCGCGCTTCATGTTGAATGAATGGGCCGATCAGCACGATCTTGCCCAGCCCGAGGGGCGGGCCCGGTGCATCCATGATGCGCAGCCGCTGATGCAGGCCATGCCGGCGGGCGCCCTGCGCATGCAGGTGGTGCGCGAGCTGGCGGATATGGTGCGCCTGACGCCGGACGAGTTGAATCAATTACTGGCCTTGCAGGACAAGCCCTCGGGCCCCTTGATCCAGCAGGCCCGCCCGGCCACGCCGGCCCCGCGCCCGATGCCGGCTGCGGGCGAGTCGGGCGGCGAGCACGATCCGGGGCCTCCGCCCGATTTCGACATGCCGCCGCCTGACTTCGATTCGGCTCCTGCGGATTACGACGAGGCGCCCGCCGGTAATTTCACGTCTGGCCAGGCGGGGCGCGGTCAGTGGAAACGTGGCGGCAAATGGAAGCGCGAGGGGCAGTGGAAGCGCGGTGGCCGCGACTGGGAAGACGAGGCCGAGCTATTTCGGCGCGATGGCCGGCGCAAGCCCGTGCCCGGCTTGCCGCATAGGCTGCTGCGCCTGCTGCTGACCCATCCCCAGCTGGTTGCCGATATCGATGCCGCCAGCGAAGCGCGCCTGGCCGCCAGCACCGACTTCGAGTCTGTGTGCGCGCTGATCGCCGCACTGCGCGCCAGCGGTGCGCACCATGCGGGGGCGGTGCTGCAGGCCGTGGCGGCAACCCCCCTGGAGGCCGAGCTGCATCGGGCCGCGGCCGATACCTTGCTCGTGGACGAGCTGCCGGATCCGGGGGCGGAGCTGAGCGACACCCTGCGCAACATCGTCTTGCAATTGTTGCAGGCCGAACAGGCCGAACTGGCGCTGCGCGCCGGCCAGGATCCCCAGGCGTTGGCACGCTATGCGGAATTGGCCAGGGAAGTTGCGCGGTTGCGGCAGGCGCCCGAGGCCTGAATCCTGGGCGTTGATTGTGCTGCCGAAAATAGTTGGTAAATACTGCAGCTTTTCGGGCACTAATTGACTGTTTGGTAGTCAAAATGGTAGTATAGAGGGTTCTCGGTAACGTATCCGAGGTTGGAGGGCGCTCTGTTGGCACAGCCAAAATCAAACCACGCCGTCGCGCGGGTTACTTCATACAGTGATTACGCCCTTGATTCAACCTCGTTGCGGCCCCATATGCAACAAACGGTGCTCGCCATTTTGTCGCCAGCGCCAAAAACGTCATGCCTGTCTTGTGTCCAGTCCACTTTCGCGCTTGTCGCGCGTTCGTGCTATGGGCATTTCCGGCGTGCACCATTTTCCCATCGTCCCCGCTATGCGGGGCACACTGGTTGAGTAGCCATGGCCAAAACGACCGAAAAACCTTCAACCGCTTCCCTGCTTAAAGCCGCCGACGAAATTCTGGCCGCTGCAAAACCCGCTCGGAAGACGGCAAAGAAAACAGTTGTAAAGGCTGGTGCCGCAGTTGGTACGAGCGCGGTTGCTACCAAGGCTGTCGCCAAGCGCGCCACGGCCAAGGGTGCAGTACGCACCGCCACTGCAGCAGAGCGCAAGAAAGCGGAAGAAAAGCTGGCTGACCTGATCGTCACGCCGACCGCGCGCCGTCCCGGGCGTCCGGCAAAAAGCAATCCGGACGCTGACTATGATGATGGCATGGACGGCGACGGCGACGTCGAAGTCATTCCGGATATCAAGATCCCCAAGGGTCGTGGCAAGCGTGGCAAGGATGCCAAGGATCTCATCTCCCGCGGCCCCGTCACGCCTGAAGAATACGAAGCGCGGCGCAATCGCCTGAAGCTGCTGATCAAGCTGGGCAAGGATCGCGGCTACCTGACCTACGGCGAGATCAACGATCATCTGCCGGACGATCTGGTCGATGCCGAGGCGATCGACGGCATTATCAGCACCTTCAGCGACATGGGTATCTCGGTCTATGACCAGGCCCCCGACGCAGAAACCTTGCTGATGAGCGAAAACGCGCCGGTTGCCTCGAGCGACGACGACGCCGAAGAAGAAGCCGATGCCGCGCTGTCCACTGTGGACTCCGACTTTGGCCGCACCACCGATCCTGTTCGCATGTACATGCGCGAAATGGGCTCGGTCGAGCTGCTGACCCGCGAAGGCGAAATCGAAATCGCCAAGCGTATCGAAGACGGCTTGAAGCACATGGTGATGGCCATCTCGGCCTGCCCGACCACCATCAACGAAATCCTGGCCCACATCGAACGCGTCAAGGCCGGCGATGCGCCGATCGACGAAGTAGTCGACGGCCTGGTCGACCCTGAAGACGGCGCCGAATACGCTGGCGCAGGTTCTTCCAGCGACGAAGACGACGAAGACGAAGCCCCGGCCGGCGGCATGACCAGCAAGCAGCTCGAAGATCTGCGCGTACAGGCCCTGGGCAAGTTCGATACCGTATCCAAGAACTTCACCCGGATGCGGCAGGCGTACGAGAAAGACGGCTACAAGTCCGATGTCTACATCAAGTCGCAGGAAGTCATCCAGACCGAGATGATGGGCATCCGCTTTACGGCCAAGATGGTCGAAAAGCTGGCTGACACCCTTCGTGCCCAGGTTGAGGAAGTTCGCAAGCTCGAGCGCGACGTCCTGAAAACGTGTGTGAACCGTGCCGGCATGCCGCGCACGCACTTCATTCATGTGTTCCCGGGCAACGAAACCAACCTCGACTGGGTCCTGGAAGAAGTGGCCGCGGGCCACCCGTATTCCGAAACCCTGTCGCGCCAGGTGCCAGCCGTGCAGGAACTCCAGCAAAAGCTGCTCGATCTGCAAACCCGCGTGGTATTGCCGCTGAAGGATCTCAAAGAGGTCAACAAGCGCATGGCCACCGGCGAAGCCAAGGCCCGCAAGGCCAAGCGCGAAA
>JBEBVZ010000111.1:0-5693 GCA_040392445.1 Verticiella sediminum | reverse complement strand
TACCGGCAGCACCGCCGCCAGCGCCAGCAGCACCCCTGCCTGTATCCAGAGCCGCGCCTACCCCCCCCGCAGCCAGCCCCGTACAGGCGCCTACGTCGATACCGGCAGCACCGCCGCCAGCGCCAGTAGCACCTCTGCCTGTATCCAGAGCAGCACCCGTATCCCCCGCAGCGAGCCCTTTACAGGTACCCGCGTCGGCACCGGCACCGAAGCCTGCGCCCGTCGCGCCAACGGTGATCCGGCGCCGCGAAGCCTATATCGGCGACGACGCGCCGCAGCGTCCGCAGCCTGCCCACGGGCCGCAGGAACCCGTACTGGGCCCGGTAGCAGCGCACACGGCACCGATGCCGGGCAAGCGCGAGCCCACTTTCCAGGCCACGGCGTCACCCGTCCTGGGGGCTGGCGCGGCACCATCGGCGATGCGCCGGGAGGACGGCAATCGTTTTCATATCGACGATGACGATGCCGGGGATGCCGGGGATGCCGCCAGCGAGAATCTCGACGACCGCGACGACGGCGACGATTACGATCACGACGATGATTACGATGAGCGTCATGGCCGGCGCGTTCATGGCGGCGTTCACAACGAAGACCACCAAGGCCATCCAGCTCACCCCGCGGGTCATCCAGGGCATCAAGACTATCGCCAGCGTGTGGAACCGGCCTTTGCCGAGAACGAACCCAACGAAGAGGACGATTTCACCGCCCGTCGATCCGGCTCATCCGTCAGGCATAGCCTGGGGCATGTGGGGCGGTCCAGCATGGCCCGGGCGTTCTGGAGCCTATGCCTGACGGCGGCGGTGGTCGCCCTGCTCCTGCAGGCCTTGTGGTGGTGGCGCACGCCCATTGCAACCTATGTGCCGGTATTGCGGCCGCTGTACGACACGGTATGCGCAAGCTTCGGTTGCCAGGTCGGCTATGTGCGCGAACCCGGCAAGCTGTCGATCGAATCCTCGTCGATACAGCCCGATACGCCGGCCCAGCCTGGCGCTGCCGTGCAAGGCATGAGGCTGTCCGCGGTCTTGCGCAATCGGGCGGACCATGCCCAGCCCTGGCCGGCGATGGAACTGGTGCTGACCGATTTTGCCGACGCGCCGGTCATGCGCCGGACGGTGGCTCCGGGCGAGTACCTGCCCACGGACGCCCCGGCGTTTTTTGCCGCCGGCAGCGAGCGCGAGATCCAGATATCGCTGGCTGTACGTGGCGTGCCGGTAAGCGGATATCGCCTTTCGCTCTTCTTCCCATAGCGCAGCGCCGGACGCCGTCGCAAGCCGATGGCGCGCGTTGCATCAACCTTTACCTTTAAGGCGCCCCGGTGGCGCAACGGATCAGTAAATGACTTCTCCCGTGATTGTCTGCGGTTCGATGGCCTTCGATACCATCATGGTGTTCGAGGGACACTTCAAGGACCACATCCTGCCCGACCAGGTCCATGCCCTGAGCGTGTCCTTCCTGGTGCCGGCCATGCGCAAGGAATACGGCGGCTGCGCCGGCAACATCGCCTACAACATGCGCTTGCTGGGCGGCGCGCCGGTGCCGGTGGCAACCGTGGGCGAGGATGCGCAGGACTACCTGGTTCGCCTGCGCGAGCAGGGCATCGAGACGCGCTGGGTGCGTGTGGCGCCCGGCAGCTATACCGCCCAGTGCTTCATTACCAACGATCTGGCCGACAACCAGATCACCGCGTTTCACCCTGGCGCGATGGCGCTGTCGGCGCAGAACGACCTGAGCGAAGCCCCGGGTGTATGGGGTATCGTGGCGCCCGACGCCAAGGACGCCATGTTCGCCCACGCCGAGCGCTTGCACGCGCGCGGTGTGCCCTTTATCTTCGATCTGGGGCAAGCCATGCCTTTGTTCGAAGCGGCCGATCTCGAACGCATGCTGGACCTGGCCCAGGTGCTTACCGTGAACGACTACGAAGCCAAGATCGTCGAGCAGCGCACCGGACGCAGCATGGCCGATATCGCCCGTACCAAGCAGGCCGTGATCGTTACGCGGGGCGCGGAAGGCTCGACCCTCCTGACCGGTGGCGAGGAAGTCACCATCGCGCCGGTGAAGGCAGCGACAGTGGTGGACCCGACCGGTTGTGGCGATGCCTATCGCGCCGGCTTGCTGTACGGCCTGACGCAGGACTGGAACTGGGCCGACAGCTGCAAGCTGGCAAGCCTGATGGGAGCCATCAAGGTGGCGCATCGCGGCCCACAGAACCATAAGCCCAGCCGCGCCGAGATCTCGGCGCAACTGATGGCGGCATATGGTTTGGCCCTGCCCGCATGAGCATTTGAAGTGGCTATGCCCGCATGACGCGGGCTTGAGCCGCGGCAGGTAAAAAAACAAAACCCCCGGTGCGAGCCGGGGGTTTTGTTTTTGGAATTCAGTGATGCGTCACTGGCCCTATAGCCCGAACAGTTGGAAGCTGAGGCGCGAGACGACCATGAGCCCGACCTGGGCCGCGATCAGCAGCACCAGCGGCGACAGATCGAAACCACCCAGCATCGGCACGATACGGCGGATGGGGGCCAGCAACGGCTGGGTCAGTGCTTGCAGCAGCGGCATCATGGGGGCGCTTGGGTTGACCCATGAAAAGATCGCCAGGATCAGGGTTACCCACACGATCAGATTGAGCGACCACTTCAGCACCATGAGCAGGGCGACGCCAAGACTGGTGGGCAGGGCCGACAGCAGGTTGAACCCTGACAGCAGGATGAGCAGCCAGACATAGACCAAGGCCACCAGCCATGCGGCAACGACGCTGGCCCAATCGATGCCGCCCAAGCCCGGGATGACGCGGCGCAGTGGCATGACCAGCCAGTTTGTGGCCTGGCCCACGCCATGCGTGACCGGATGGCGGGGATGAACCCGGGCAATCTGCATCCACGCGCGCAGCAAAAGCACGGCGCCAAACAGCGTGAAGATGATGTCGAGAAGAAAACGGGAGATATCGCCAAGCATGCGTAAGCGTGGACCAGAAAACGTGGACGGTCATTGTCGCACGACTCTACGGGCAAACGTTGGCAAGAAAGCGTGGATCCCTGCACGAGCGGCGAGGCCGCAAGTGCAGGGAGTGCTTGCGCCGGCTCGGATTGGCGAGCTGGCAGGCAGGCTACTTAGGGACGGCTGCCCGTGGGGAAGGGCCACGCAGCGATGGGGTTGGCTGCGGTTTTGGCAGGGGCTGCCGGAGTTTTCTTGGCGGCAGCCTTTTTGGTCGCCGGGGCCTTTTTCACTGCAGCCTTCTTGGCGGCCGGTGCTTTTTGAACCACAGCCTTGGTTGCAGGCGCCTTGGCGGCAGCTACGGTTTTGGCCGGTGCTGCCGCTTTCTTGGCGGCGACTTTCTTGACGGCTGCTTTGGCCGGGGCTTTCGCTGCAGCTTTCACTGCGGCCTTCACTGCTGCTTTCACAGGTGCCTTCACCGGGGCTTTCTTGGCGGCAACGGTCTTGACCGCGGCTTTCTTGGCCGGCGCTTTTTTGGCGGCAACCGTCTTGACTGCGACTTTCTTGACCGCAGCTTTCTTAGCCGGCGCCGTCTTGGCGGCAGCCTTCTTCACCGCGGCTTTCTTGGCGGGAGCCGCGGCCTTGGTGGCGACGGCTTTCTTGGCGACTGCTTTCACAGCGGCCTTCTTGGCCGGTGCTTTGGCGGCGACGGGCTTGGTGGCTGCAACCTTTTTAGCCGGCGCTGCCTTTTGGGCGATTACTTTCTTGGCCGGCGCTGTTTTCGCTGCGGCTTTTTTTGCTACAGCTTTTTTTGCTGCGGCTTTCTTGGCTGTTGCCATGATTCACTCCTAAAAGTTCAGGGGCCTGGAACACGAACCCTGCAGGAAAATGCCCGCAGGGCTATTCATGGGCACAAACCGGCTACACGCGAAATGGATGCGAGCAGCGCACGGGTGTTTGCGCTAATGAATGCGATACAGCCATTTGAGATGGTCCGCTCACGTCTGTGTGAACCATATCAGATGGCCTTACGCACAGCACGGGCTTTCACCTGTGCTGTGCGCGTTTTTACTACGTTTTGCGTCCGAACCCCGGAAAGAAGGAGCAGAGCTGTGAATTAATCCCAGCTCAATGCGCCGCCGGTCTGGTATTCGATCACGCGAGTTTCAAAGAAGTTGCGTTCCTTTTTGATGTCTATCATTTCAGCCATCCACGGAAAAGGGTTTTCTTCCTGTGCGAACAAAGGCTCGATGCCAATCTGCTGGCAGCGTCGGTTGGCAATGAAGCGCAGGTACGATTTGAACATAGGAGCGTTCAGGCCCAGCACGCCGCGCGGCATCGTATCTTCGGCATAGGCGTATTCGAGGTCGACGGCCGTGCGAAACAGGCCGCGGATCTCTTCACGGAACTCCGGTGTCCAGAGATGCGGGTTCTCGAGCTTGATCGTGTTGATCAGATCGATGCCGAAGTTGCAGTGCATGGATTCATCGCGAAGGATGTACATGTATTGCTCGGCGGCGCCGGTCATTTTGTTTTGCCGGCCCAATGCCAGGATCTGCGTGAAGCCGACATAAAAGAACAGGCCTTCCATGAGGCAGGCAAATACGATCAGCGACTTCAGCAGGGTCTGGTCGGCTTCGGGCGTTCCGGTGTTGAAGTGCGGATCGGCAATGGCATCGATGAACGGAATCAGGAACTGATCCTTGGCGCGTATCGAGGGAACCTCGTTATAGGCGTTGAAGATCTCGGACTCGTCCAGGTCGAGGCTTTCCACGATGTACTGGTAGGCGTGCGTGTGGATGGCCTCTTCGAACGCCTGGCGCAACAGGAACTGCCGGCATTCGGGCGCCGTGATGTGGCGATACGTGCCCAGCACGATGTTGTTCGCCGCCAGCGAATCGGCCGTGACGAAGAAGCCCAGGTTGCGCTTGACGATGCGGCGCTCGTCTTCGGTCAGCCCGTTGGGATTCTTCCACAGCGCGATATCGCGCGACATGTTGATTTCCTGCGGCATCCAGTGGTTGGCGCAGGTGGCCAGGTATTTTTCCCAGGCCCATTTGTACTTGAACGGCACCAACTGGTTGACGTCGGTCTTGCCGTTGATGATGCGCTTGTCGGCGGCGCTGACGCGCGAGGCGGTGGCCGCGTCGCCGTCCAACGCGCCGGCGGCCTTGAGTGCGCCCGCGCTGGCAGCAATGCCGCCTGCTTGTGCTTTGGGCCGGCCTGCCGTTTGCAGGCCGGTGCTCGATGTTTCTTCTTCCCAGGAAAGCATGGTTGTCCTCTTCGTGTTTATTGGCAGGCTTCGCACTCTTCGAATCCGGGATCGCCCGGACGCATCGTGCATGCCGCGCCGAGGACTTCCGGTTCGGGCAGGGAAATGGGATTGGCGCCACCGGCAAACGCGCCGTTGCTGTTGCTTGCGCCGGAGCTTGAGACGGCATTGAGTTCGCCGCCGCGACCCGTGGATTTTTCCGCGGCGGTCGCGCCCAGCGTACGCAGGTAGTAGGTGGTTTTCAGGCCACGCTGCCAAGCCAGCTTGTAGGTGTCGTCGAGCTTCTTGCCCGAAGCACCCGCCATGTAGATGTTGAGCGACTGGGCCTGGTCGATCCACTTTTGGCGACGCGACGCGCACTCGACCAGCCAGCGCGGTTCGACTTCGAACGCGGTGGCGTAGAGTTCGCGAAGTTCGGAAGGTACGCGATCGATACGGGACAGGCTGCCGTCGAAGTACTTGAGGTCGGCGACCATGACTTCGTCCCAGA
>JBEBVZ010000110.1:0-5884 GCA_040392445.1 Verticiella sediminum | reverse complement strand
GAGCGTGCACAGTCGCTGGTAGACGCCACCTACCGGATACTTGGCGAGTCGCTCTAGTCTTATTCCACCGGCCGGCCTGGGTGGCTGCACCATTCGCTCCACGAGCCTGGATACAGCCTGGCGCCTTGCAGGCCGGCTATCTCCATGGCCAGCAGGTTATGGCAGGCGGTGACGCCGGATCCGCATTGCGCCACCACCCGGCGGGCCGGCGTATGCTGCAGGACCTCCAGGAAATCTTCCCGCAACTGGGTGGCGCTCTTGAACAAGCCGTCGGTAGTCAGGTTGTCCCCAAAGTATCGGTTGCGTGCGCCAGGAATGTGGCCGCCGACCCGATCCAGGGTTTCCCCGCGGCCCGCGAACCTGTCGGCCGAGCGAGCGTCCAGCAGGAGGGCCTCGCCCGTATCCAGATTGGACTCGATGAAGCTGACCGCGACCTGCATGTCCGAGTTTGCGCCGCCGAGATAGACGCAGGGCTGAAATCGCGGGATATCGGCCACCAATGGATGTCCCTCGGCTACCCATTGCGGCAGTCCGCCGTCGAGCACCGCCACGGCTTGGTGCCCCACCCAGCGCAGCATCCACCACAGGCGGGCGGCATACATGCCACCCGAGGCGTCATAGAGCACCACCTGGTCCGACGACTGCAGGCCCTGTCGACCCAGCCAGGCCAGGAACGTGACCGGGTCCGGCAGGGGGTGCCTGCCATGGGCTCCGTCGGGGGTCGCCGACAAATCCCGGTCCAGGTGCGCATGCAAGGCGCCGGGTATGTGGGCGTCCTGATATTGCCTGGCTCCGAGCCCAGGATCACCCAGGTCGTGGCGGCAATCGAAGGCGCGCCACTGCGGATGCGCCGCCAGCTCGCGGGCGCTGACGAGGGTTGTTCTGCTGCTCACGTTCAACGCCCCTGGAATCGTGGTGCCCGTTTCTCGACAAAGGAGGCGATGCCTTCCTGGATATCCTGACTGTTGGAGATCTTTTCCAGCCGGCGTTTGTGCGGGTAATAGGTGGCCATGGGGTTGCGCGGCAAGGTTTCCAGGGCCAGGTGTTTCATGGTTTGCACAACCAGCGGTGCATTGGCGGCGATTTTCCTGGCTAACTCCATGGCGACGGCAAGCTGCTCGCCTTTCTGGCAAAGCCGATTCACAAAGCCGATTTCATAGGCCCGCGACGCGCTCATAGGCTCGCCGGTAAGCGTCCATTCCAGTCCCACCTTGTAGGGCATGCGGGCCGGAAAGCCACCCATGATGCCGGCGAATGCGCCAACCTTGGCTTCCGGGTAAACGAAGCTGGCTGACTCGGCCGCCACCGCCAGATCGGATAGCATCACCATGGTGGCCCCTGCGCCAATCGCATAGCCGCTTACCGCAGCGATGATGGGTTTGTCGCAGGGCACCGACAGGTTGGGCATGGCCATCCAGATATCCTTGGGCGGATTCTTCAGGTCAGCCCCGGCGCTGAAGGCATCGTCGCCGGCGGCGCTCAGGATTGCCACGCGGTCGTCCTCCTCGGCAAAACGCAGCCAGGCTTCTTGCAGGCCCTGCACCACCTCCTGGTTGATGCTGTTGCGTTGCGGCGCCCGATCTATCGTGATCAGTGCAATGCCGTCGGCGGATTCATAGCGAACTGCGGTCATCGGTAACCTCTCTGAAATGGACCGATCCGTGGATCGGGTCAGGAAATGAATCAGGCCAGCACGGCGCGTGCGTCGGCCGCGAGGATGCGTCCATCGACGATCATGAGCGGGTTGATATCGAGTTCTTGCAGGCGCGGCCCCAGGGTGGTCGCGAGTTGCCCCAACTGGACTAGCGTGTTGGCGAGCCTATCCAGGTCAACCGGTGGGCGGCCACGCCAGCCTTCAAGCAAAGGCCGGCAGCGCAGGCGGGAAAGCATGGCTCGCGCCTGCGCAGGCGATAGCGGCGCGGGACACAGCTGCACGTCCTTCATCAGCTCCACCAGCACGCCGCCCGCGCCAACCAGCACCATGGGGCCGAAGTCCGGGTCGTTCTGCACGCCAAGAATCAGCTCGGCTTCGGCATGCACCATTTCTGTCACCAGGTAGCCGTCCAGGGTGTGCCCGTTGGCGGCCAGCGCTGCGTCGATCTGGGCGCAGGCCAGACGCACCGCATCGTCGCCTTGCAAGGCCAGGCGAACGGCGCCGATGTCGCTCTTATGCACCAAGGTTGGGCTGACCGCCTTGACCACGACTTCACCACCCAGGGAGCGGGCGGCCGCCACGGCCTGGCTGGCGTTTTCGGCATGCACCCAGCGAGTCGTGGGAATGCCGGCGGCTTCGATCAGGCAGCGCGCATCGGGTTCCGACAAATATCCGCCAGGCAAGGTATCAGGTACCGGCAGGGCTGGCCTCGCCAGCGCACTGTCGTGCGCCTGAACCTGCGGTGTGGCGGCCCGCCGCATCAATGCGGCGATCACGTGCAGTGCATCGTGGGGGCTCTCGACGTAGCCGTAGCCCGCCTCGCGCCAGATGTCGCGGGCAGCCTGCCCGGCATTGCCAGCTCCTTGCACAAACAGCAATGGCTTGCCGCAGTTCCTGCCGACGGTCAGCGCCATTTCCGCCACCGCGCCCATATTGGGCTGGGTGGTCAGCAGCACGATTCCGGCTCCCACCGCATCGTCTTCCATGATGCGGCCCATGGCCGTGCCTGCGGCTTGCCCGTATACCGGGTCCGGCGTAGCACCGTGCTTGAGCATGCCGAAGTCCAGCGGCAGTTCCCGATGGCTGGCCGGCAGGACGCTGGCCAGCCGCTCCTTGGTATTTGCCGATAGCGCAGGCAGCGGCAGACCCATGGGCTCGAGCGCGTCGACGAGCAGGGCGCCACCGCCCCCCGAGCCCGAGAACACGGCTACGCCGGGGGCGCTGACCAGGGCTGGCCGCTGCAGCATTTGCGCGCCATGCAGCAGATCGAAAATGCTGTCGAAGAGGTACACGCCGTAAGCCCTGCAGACGGCTTCGAATGCGGGCCAGGCGCCAGCCAAGCTGGCCGTATGCGAACGCACCGCGCGCTCGCCCGCCTCGCTGCGGCCCGACTTGGCGATCAATACCGGCTTGGCGGCCGCTTGCGCGCGCGCCAGCAAGGCGGCAAAGCGTGGCGCATCCTTGACGCCTTCCAGGTACAGGCAAACGATCTCGGTAAGAGGGTCGTCGATCAGGTATTCGAATATGTCGTTCTGGTCTACATCGCATTGATTGCCCACCGATACGGTGGTGCTAAAGCGAGCGCCGATGTCGATGCCGCGCGACAGCATTGCACCCATGAGGGCGCCGCTTTGCGAGGCCAGTCCGATTCCGCCGGCCGGCAATTGATCAATCTGGCCCATCACGACTCCTGTCGTAGCCGCCAGGTTGTGATGCGCATTCATCAGGCCCATGCAGTTGGGGCCGATCAAGCGCATGCCGCCCGCTCGCGCGGCCGCCACCAGTTCGCGCTCCTGGCCCAGGCCGGCTTCCCCAGTTTCGGCAAAGCCGGCTGTAATCGCCACGGCGCAGCCTACGCCTTTCGCAACGCAATCGTTGACGGCGGCCAGCGCATGGTGGCTGGGAACCAGCAAAATCGCCATGTCCACTGGGCCCGGGCAGTCGCTGACCGAGGCATAGCTGGGGTGGCCCAGCAGCGTGTCCGCCCGCGCGTTGACGGGGTAGAGTTCGCCCGCAATCCGGTGCCGGGTCATGTAGCGCAGCAAGCGTCCACCCCATTTTGCCTCATCCTCGGAGGCGCCGACGATAGCCACCGAGCGCGGGTGCAGCCATTGACGCACAGACATGCGCGGCGAGGGGCTGGGGGCGACGGCGAAATGTTCATTCATAGGGAATCCAGGTCAGTTTTCGAGTTGAATATCGAGCTGCTTGAGCAAGCCCTCGAAATAGGCAAGGTCGTTCGCAACCTGCGGGCCAAACTGGCTGGCCGGCACGAAATCGGGAATCTGGCCCAGGCCCAGCAGCGTCTTTGCCAGTTCGGGATCCTGCGCGATTTTTTCCAGCTCTACGTTCAGGCGTTGGACGACGTCGGGGGGAAGGTCTTTCGGGCCGAACAGGCCGAACCATGAGCGGTTGCGGAAATCCTTCATGTCCACCCCGATCTCTTCCAGCGTGGGTGCATCGGGAAACTCGGGATGCCGGGGGGCCGATACCGCGGCCACCGTGTTGGCCTTGCCTGCGCGCGACTGCGGTAGCACGAAGGGGTCGAACACCAGCGCGATCCGGCCGCTGACCAGGTCGCTGACGCCATCGACGATAGTCTTGTAGGGCACGTGCATGAGCTTGATGCCGGCGGCTTTCTGGAACACCTCGCCGTTCAGATGCGTGATCGTTGCCACGCCGGAACTGCCGAAGGAATACTTTCCGGGGTTCTGCTTGGCCAGCTCGATGAATTCGGCCATGGTCTTGGCCGGCAATTCGTTGGAAATGGTGACCATGCCGATAGAGTTGGTCAGCTTTGCTATCGACGTGAAATCCTTGACCGGGTCATACGGCGTCTTGCGCACGACGGGCGTGATGGCCAGCACCGCCGTGGGGGCCACCATGAGGGTGTAGCCGTCGCTGGGTGCGGCCGCCAGCAGGCTCGCCGCCGTGGTGGCGGCCGCACCGGGCCGGTTCTCGATAATGAATGACTGCCCGAGAGCTGCGGAGAGTTTGTCGCCGAACATGCGAGCCGCGTTGTCGGCCGAACCGCCTGCCCCATAGCCCACCAGGATCTTCACCGGTTTGTTGGGATATTCGCTGGGCGCGGCCCCGGCCACTGGTGCCTGCGCCAGCAGCGCCGAGATTCCGGCGATGAGTGCCGCCCTGAGGGCGGCACGGTGGAATGAGCCGCGTCGTAACGATGCCGATACTTGCATGATGGTCTCCTCCTGGGGGTGCGCTATGTGCCGGTCTCGGCTGCGCTTCAATATTGAAAGCCATGGTAGGCCCGTGGATTTCTACTGTAAATTGATAAATCTTTAATGATTGGATAAATAAATTCATGAATGTCAGCCTGCGCCAACTACAAGCCTTCGTGGCAGTCGTTCAGTTCGGCAGTTTCGTGCAGGCCGCCCGCAGCATGGCGCTGACGCAGGCGGCGCTAAGCCATCTGGTGCGCGAACTGGAAGGCGCCAGCGGCATACGGCTGCTGCACCGCACTACACGTTCGGTGCAGTTGTCCAAAGAGGGCGAGATTTTTTTGCCTTATGTTCAGCGCGTGCTGGCTGGACTGGATAGCGCGGCGTTGTGCGCCAGTGCGCTGCGTGATGGCAAGCTCGGCGTGGTCAGGATCGCCACTACGCATCTGCTGGCCGCAACGCGTCTGCCCCCGTTGATCGTGGCCTATCAGGCCCAGAAGCCGGGCATCCAGATCGTCCTGAGCGACGTCGCGGCCGATGATGTCATCACCCGGGTTGGCGCCGGCCACGCGGATCTGGCGCTGGGCCCCGAACGACCGGCACCCGAAGATATGGTTGCGCAACACGTCTTTTCGGACAGGCTGATGTTGGTGTGTTCACCTCGCTACCGCCTGGCCAGTCGCCAGCAGGTTCGTTGGCAGGAACTGGCCAACGAGCCATTGATTATGTCTGGACAAGGGGTGGCCCTGCGCATGATGGCCGATTTGAACTACACAATGAAGTTTGAAGCCACGCGATATGTCGAGCACTTCACCACCTTGCTGGCGCTGGTGGCTAACGATCAGGGGGTCGGCGTCAGCACCACCTATGTCAGTCCCTTTCTACCCATGTATGGCTTGCGCATGATCCCGCTGGTCGGGCCGGTCGTGCGGCGCCGGGTCATGCTCTATAGCAACGCCGCGCATGCGTCATCGGCTGCGGCCGAGGATTTTTCGGTATTCCTCATGCAGCAGCTTGGCGGCGCCGGGCAAGAGCTGGTTTGACGCTG
>JBEBVZ010000109.1:0-6161 GCA_040392445.1 Verticiella sediminum | reverse complement strand
TCCGACTGTCGCGCAAGCGACAGCGACGCCAGCCAGAGCGAGGCCACCCAGCCTTCGGTCTTGCTGTGCAGCAGGTGCACGTCGGCCGCAGCAAGTACCGGCAGGCCGTCGCGGCCCAGGAAGCGGCCGGTTTCCTCCAGGGAAAACCCCAGTTCGCTCGCATCCAGCTCCAGCAGCCGGCCTTGCAGTCGCCAGCGGTGCCAGGGCAGGGCGGGCAGGTGACGCGCACCCAGCAGCAATTGCGAGTGCGAGCCAAGCTGGCTCGCCAGCCGGCTGATGAAGTCCAGCGCGGCCGGGTCGGTCAGGTGCTCCATTTCGTCAAGGACGATGACGATGCCTGCGGGGTGGCGCGCGAGGCCGTCCAGCGTTTGCCATGCCAGCGCATCGTCGGTCTTGGCATCGCAGCCCAGGCCCAGTGGAGTCAGCGCGGCGGCCAGCGCGCGCAACAGCCGCGAGAGATCGTTGTCGTTGCGATCCAGGTTGAGCCAGATGGCCGGGCGCCCGCTATGGCGGCAGCGCGCCAGGTATTGCGCCAGCAGCGTGGTCTTGCCAAAGCCTGGTGCGGCCCGCAGCAGCACGACACCGCCGATCTGCGTGGCCAGGCGTTCGAGCAGTTCGGTGCGTGCGATCTGCCAGGGGTGGGCGCGGGGCGGAGCTAGCTTGCCTGGCGCCAGCGTGGGCTGGCTCGATGGCTGATCTGGCATGGGCTCCGGTGTGTTTTGGCGTGCGGATCTGTCGGTTCGGACGAGGCGGGTAGCCGGGGCCTACGATACAAAACAAATTGGCTGGCGGGCAAGACCCCTTCCTGTCCGGCCAGTACCAACGGACTGCCCGCCACAAGGGCTGCCGACCACACAATGACGGAGACAAAAAATGAAACAGGTGTTGTGCGCATTGACGCTGGCCCTTGCGGCTGTCCATGGCTCTCAGGTGGTGGCGCAGCCCGTGAAGATCGGAGTGCTGGCCGACATGACCTCGGGCTACTCCGATATCGGTGGCAAGGGCCTGGTCGAGGCCGCTCGCATGGCGATCGAGGATTTTGGCGGCTCGGTATTGGGCCAGCCTATAGAGATGGTGTATGCCGACAGCCAGAACAAGGTGGATGTATCCAGCGCCACCGCGCGGCGCTGGATAGACCAGGATGGGGTCGACATGATTACCGACCTGCCGACGTCCGCGATCGCGCTGTCGGTCAGCGAGCTGGGGCGGGAAAAAAAGAAGATTGTGATGGTAACCAGCGCCGCTTCGTCCGAGATAACCGGCAAGGCCTGCTCGCCCTATACCGTGCACTGGACCTACGATACCTACGCGCTGGCCAACGGCACCAGCGCCGCCGTCACCCGCCAGGGCGGTGACAGCTGGTTCTTCCTGACTGCTGATTACTCCTTTGGCCATGCGCTGCAGCGCGACGCCAGCGCCGTCATCGAAAAGCTGGGCGGCAAGGTTGTCGGGGCGGCCAGGGCGCCGCTCAACACCACCGACATGAGTTCCTATCTGCTGCAGGCGCAAGGCTCGGGCGCCAGGATCATAGGCCTGGCCAATGGCGGCAGCGATGTCATCACCTCGATCAAGCAGGCTGCCGAGTTCGGCATCGCCCGACCGGGCAGCGGCCAGCAGATGGCGGGCTTGCTGGTTTTTCTGTCGGACGTGAAATCGCTTGGGCTGAGCCTGGCCCAGGGACTGATGCTGACCGAAGCCTTCTATTGGGACCAGACCGATGCCACCCGGAAGTGGTCTGCCCGTTTCGAGGAAAAGGTCGGCCGCAAGCCCACTATGACTCAGGCCGGCACCTATGGCGCCATCACGCATTACCTCAAGGCCGTGGCCAAGGCCGGTAGCAAGGACTCCGACACGGTCATGGCGCAGATGCGCACCATGCCGATCAACGACTTCATGACGCACGACGGCAAGCTGCGCATCGATGGGCGTGTGATCCGCGACATGTATCTGTTCCAGGTGAAGACGCCGGCCGAGTCCACCGGGGGCTGGGATTTCTATAAGCAGCTGGCTGTGATCCCCGGAGATCAGGCATTCCGGCCGCTGGCCAGCGGCGGTTGTCCGCTGGTGCAATAAGGAGACCAGCATGATCAGCTACGAGGTGACGGCCTTTGGCCAGCCCCTGGCACGCAGCGAGCGCCCCACGCCACGGCCGCAAGGCCGGGAGGTGCTGCTGCGGGTGGCCGCGGCCGGCGTGTGCCATACCGACCTGCACACCTGGGAAGGCTCCTACGATTTGGGTGGCGGCCGGCGCCTGAGCATGGGCGAGCGCGGTATTGCCTTGCCCCTGACCATGGGCCACGAAATCGTCGGCGAAGTGCTGGCTGTGGGTCCCCAGGCGGAGGGCGCCGAACTCGGCCAGATGCGTCTGGTTTACCCGTGGATAGGTTGTGGCGATTGCAAGGTGTGCCGGCGTGGGCGCGAAAACCTGTGTCCGGCGCCGCGTTTTCTGGGGGTTTTTCGCGCGGGTGGCTATAGCGATCACGTTGTGGTGCCCGATGCCCGCTACCTGATCGACATTGGCAGGCTGACGCCCGAGCAGGCCGCGCCCTATGCGTGCTCGGGCCTGACCACCTACAGTGCGATCCGCAAGCTCGACCCCGAGGTATTGGCCGGCGAGGCGGTGGTGGTGATAGGCGCAGGTGGCGTGGGGCTGATGGCGGTCACCTTGCTGCGCGCGATGGGGTGTTCCTGCGTGGTGGTGATGGAAACCGATGACAGGCGCCGGCGTGCCGCGCTCGCCGCGGGAGCTAGTGTGGCGATCGATGCCGCCGCGCCCGATTGGCTTGAGCAAATGCGGCTGGCGGTGGACGGCGGGGTTTGGGCGGTGCTCGACTGCGTGGGCGCCGCCAGCACGTTCGAGCAGGGCCTGGCAATGCTGGCCAAGGGTGGGCAGCTGATTGTCATTGGCCTGTTCGGCGGCCAGTCGATGCTGTCGCCGGCCTTGCTGCCCATGCGCGCAGTGTCGGTGCAAGGTTCCTACATAGGCAATCTTGGCGAATTGCACGAATTGATGGCCCTGGTGCGCGACAGGCATGTGCAGCCCATTCCGCTGAGCTGCCGTTGCCTGGATGACGCGCCGGCCGCCTTGGCCGACCTGGGCGCCGGGCGTGTGGTTGGCCGCGTCATATTGCAACCGGGCACCGCCGCATCCGGCCCCCTGGCACCGAACCCGGAGCATGGCCATGAGTAACATCGATTTCGACGTCGACTACACGATGACAATAGATGGGATGGGGGTCAAGGCTGACGAGCGTATCGACGTGCTCGACCCATCCACCGAGCAATGCCTGGCGCAGGCGCCGGATGCCTCGCTGGCGCAGGTCAATCAGGCTATCGTGGCCGCTCGCCGCGCGTTTGGCGCCTGGCGCGATGCTCCGCACACGCAGCGCCAGCAGGCGCTGCACGCCATGGCCCAAGGGCTAGCGACGCATCAGGACGCTTTCGCACGCCTGCTGACCAGCGAGCAAGGCAAGCCGCTGGCCGATGCCCGGGCCGAGGTCGGGCGTTGCGTGCAGTGGTTGCACGCATTCGCCGGGCTGGCGCTGCCCGTCGAGCAGTTCGATGATGGCGCCGGCCATCGCTACGAGACCCGCCATGTGCCGCTGGGGGTGGTGGCAGCTATCGCACCCTGGAATTTCCCCCTGACCCTGGCGGTCTGGAAGGTGGCGCCGGCGCTGCTGGCTGGCAATACCATGATCCTGAAGCCCTCGCCGTTTACGCCGCTGACCGCGCTCAAGCTGGGCGAGCTGTTTCGCGATCTCTTGCCGGCCGGTGTGCTGAATGTGCTTAGCGGCAGCGACCGCCTGGGGCCATGGCTGACCGAGCATCCCGGCATTGCCAAGATCGCCTTTACCGGTTCGAGCGCCACCGGACGGCGGGTGATGCAAAGCGCGTCGGCACACCTGACGCGGGTCACGCTGGAGCTGGGCGGCAACGATGCGGCGATCGTGCTGCCCGACGTGGATATCGACGCTTGCGTGCCGGCGCTGTTCTGGGGGGCGTTTCGCAACTCGTCGCAGTTCTGCCTGGCCAGCAAGCGCATGTATGTGCACGAAAGCATCTACGAGCGCTTTGCGCAGGCCCTGGTGGCCTACGCGCGCACCGTGAAAATGGGGCGCGGAGCCGAGCCGGACACGCAGCTTGGGCCGATACAGAACCGCCTGCAGTTCGACCGCGTGCGTGACCTGATCGAGGATGCGCGCCGCACCGGGGTGCGTTTCCTGCTGGGTGGCGACATCCCGGAAGGCCAAGGCTACTTCATCCCCGTCACCATCCTGGACAATCCGCCGGATAACGCGCGCAGTGTGCTCGAAGAGGCTTTTGGCCCGGTCCTGCCTTTATTGTCGTACCGCGATGTGGATGAGGTGGTGCGCCGCGCCAACGACAGCGAATATGGCCTGGGCGCTTCGGTGTGGTCCCGCGATGTCGAGGCGGCACGCGCCATTGCGTCACGCCTGGAGTGTGGCACGGTGTGGGTCAACCATATTCATGCCTTGTCGCCCCATGTGGCCTTTGGTGGTCACAAGCAGTCGGGGGTGGGGGTCGAAAATTCGCTGCTGGGCCTGCTGGAATATACGAATACCCAGAGCATCAGTATTCCCTATTGATCTGGAAAGGACGGGAATGCGCGATGCAAAAGGCAAGGCCCGCCGGGCGGCAGGGGGCGTGCGGGGGGGCGGGGGTTTGGCGGTTGGGGGGGGGGGGCGGGCCGCGGTTGGCGAAGGGTGTTCAGGCAGCGGGCAAGGGGGGCTTGAGGCCCCGTTTGTCCGCAAGCCGGTTCAACCCTGGTTTGCCGCGGCTTCCTGCTGCGCATCCACTACGGCCAGCGCTGTCATGTTCACGATGCGGCGAACCGTGGTGCTGGTGGTCAGGATGTGCACAGGCCGCTTGGCGCCCAGCAGGATGGGACCCATGGCCACGCCGTTGCTGCCGGTCATCTTCAACATGTTGTAGGTGATGTTGCCGGTGTCCAGGTTGGGCATGACCAGCAGGTTGGCCGGGCCCTTCAGGGTACTGTCGGGATAGGCCTGGTCGCGGATTTTTTCGGACAGGGCCGCGTCGGCATGCATCTCGCCGTCGACCTCCAGGTTGGGGGCGCGCTCGGCGACCAGCTTGCGTGCCAGGGCCATCTTGCGCGACGACTCGGTCGAGCGGCTGCCGAAGTTGGAGTGCGACAGCAGTGCGACCTTGGGCACCACGCCAAAGCGCAGCATTTCGTCCGCCGCCTGAATGGTGATGTTGGCGATTTCTTCGGCGGACGGATTCTCGTTGACGTGCGAATCCGTGATGAACAGCGTCTGCTGGGGCAGCATCAGGACATTCAGCGCGGCATAGGTCTGGCCTTCCTTGCGGCCGATGACTTCGTCCACGTACTTGAGCTGGTTGTCATACTTGCTGGCGACGCCGCACAGCAGCGCATCGGCGTCGCCCCGGTGCAGCAGGGTCGCGCCGATCAGGGTGTTGTGCTTGCGGATCATGGACTTGGCGATGGCGGGTGTGACCCCGTCGCGACCCTTGATCTGGTAATAGGCCATCCAGGATTCGTTGAAACGCTGGTCGTCTTCCGGGTCCACGATCTCGAAGTGCTGACCGGCGACCATGCGCAGACCGAATTTCTTGATCCGCATCTCGATGACGGACGGACGGCCTACCAGGATGGGATGGGCGAGTTTTTCATCAACCACCGTCTGCACCGCGCGCAGCACGCGCTCGTCTTCGCCGTCGGCGTAGATGACGCGCTTGGGGTTCGTGCGGGCTTGCTGGAACATGGGCAGCATCAGCTGGCCGGAATGATAGACGTAGCCCATCAGTTTTTGCCGGTAGCTCTCCATGTCCTCGATGGGACGGGTGGCTACGCCGGAGTCCATCGCGGCCTGGGCCACGGCGGGGGCCAACTGCACGATGAGGCGCGGGTCGAAGGGTTTGGGAATGATGTAGTCGGGGCCAAAGCTCAGTTCCTGACCGGCATAGGCGCGCGCGACTTCATCGTTCTGTTCGGCTTCGGCCAGTGCGGCAATGGCCTTGACGCAGGCCAGCTTCATTTCCTCGGTGATGCGGGTTGCGCCCACGTCCAGGGCACCACGGAAAATGAAGGGGAAGCACAGTACGTTGTTGACCTGGTTCGGGTAATCCGAGCGGCCGGTGGCGATGATGCAATCCGG
>JBEBVZ010000108.1:0-6222 GCA_040392445.1 Verticiella sediminum | reverse complement strand
GGGGAAGTCCGTCGGATACGCAATGTGCCGGCGAAAGGAAAATTGTCGCACGACTGGCAAGCGATGGGCGTATGCCCGCGCAGGCCTTACTATCAACGCAAACAAAAAAGGGGCATGGAGCATGGATCAGGTTCATCGTGCGGCAAAACTGGGGTTCACGGCGGAAGCCCAAACCTATAGCCAAGGCCGCCCTGAATATCCCGCCGAGCTTCTGCCCTGGCTGGCGGATCAACTGGGCGCGGTACGTGGAAACACCGTCGTCGACCTGGGGGCCGGCACGGGAAAATTCACGCAACTGCTGGTTCGCACGGCTGCCGACGTGATCGCTGTCGAACCGGTGCAGGCCATGCGAAACCAACTGTCGGGCAAGCTGGCGCAAGTGCCCGTGCTGGAAGGCACCGCCGATGCCATGCCCCTGGACAGCGCCAGCGTCGACGCCCTGGTGTGTGCCCAGTCCTTTCATTGGTTTGCAACTGAACCGGCCCTGGCCGAGATCCATCGCGTGCTAAAGCCTGGCGGCAAGCTTGGCCTGGTATGGAATGTGCGCGATGAATCGGTGGACTGGGTGGCCGCCATCACCGAGATCATCACCCCCTACGAAGGCGACACGCCTCGCCACTACAAAGGGGAATGGCGCAAGCCTTTCACAGGCCGGTATTTTTCCTCGCTGGAAAAATCATCGTTCCCGTACCAGCATGTTGGTGCGGCACGAGAGGTGATACGAGACCGTTTTCTGTCGGTCAGTTTCATCGCTGCCTTGCCGCCGCAAGAAAAAACCAGGGTAGAAAGCCAGTTGCAGACTTTAATCGACACCCATCCCGCACTACGCGGCCACGCCACGATTGCGTTTCCGTATCGAACCGATGCATATTGCTGCTCCAGCCTGGCGCTCGACTGAGCCTTAGCCCTTACGGGCTCAGTTACCGTCGAGCCTCTGCCCCAGCCGCTTGCAACGATGTCGAGATCGTGTCCAGTTGAGCCCTCGCCTTTTCAAGCTGAGCGTTACTGGTCCTGAGCGTCTCTTTGGTCTCGACAAGATCCGCCATCGCGGCCTTGAGCTGGACCTGGGCTTCGGCAAGCCTAGCCTTCTGCTCGAGCAGAGCATCGCTCGACGTCCGGATGCTGGTTTGCGCGGCAATAATGTCTTTCTGCAACCCTATCACCGAGTTGTTGACTTCGCGGGTTGCCGAGAAACTTCCCACCAGCATTGCGCCTGCCGCAAGCACCACGACGGTCGTCGCAATGGCGAAGACCCTGGTTCGCACATCACGCGTGACTCGCTCTTCAACTTCTCGTGTCCGCACATCGATTTTTTCGATTGCAGCTTTCTCGTAAGCATTGAGCGCGGCGAGACTATCGTCTATTCGCGCTCTAAAGCTTCTGTTCATTTCGTAAAAATTGGACTCAATCTCTCGGGATATTGCTTTGGCCTGCTTATCGGCAAGCCCTATTTGCTGCTCCAGGCGCTGGCGTGACTCGGATTCAAAGGACTCCAATTCACTGATTCGCCTATCCACACGTTCGCGCGCTTGCGCCTCGATCCGTTCAAATTGACTATCAAGTTGTTGATTGATCAGATCGGAGATGCCGGCGACAGATGGCTGATTCATGAGAGCCTCAGGCTAGGGTCGGATCACGCGGGGAACTCACGACCAGGCCCGTACCTGTGCCTGGCGCTAAAGCAGCCGCCTCAGGACAACGTCAGCTCCGACCCCGACAGCGATGATTTACCCACCATCACCAACCGCCTGGAGCCGGCAAAGATGTCTTTGGGTTTCAGGCCATAGACCTGCCGTATCGAATGGCTGAAATGGGTAGCATCGGGGTAGCCGGTTTCCAAGGCGACTGTGGTCAGGTTGGACTGCCTGTTGACGTAGTGCAGCAGGCTGCGGGCACGCTTCCAGGTACGCAGGCTGCGAAACGGTGCGCCGGTCTGCTCTTTGAACAGGTGCAGAAAGCGCGAGAACGACAGGTTCACCGAAGCGGCGCAATCGCCAGCCATGGCAGGTGCGGAAGGATCGTCCGAAATCTGCCTGAGTACCGCGGCAATGCGCGCATCCAGTTGCCGCGGCGCCAATTCCTGGCCGAAGAAAATCTCGTCGTAGTCCACTGCGGCCATATCCGTATGGCTGCCGGCATCGCGCAGCCAAGCATGGCGGCGGCGCATATTGGCGATGAATTCCGGGGCATGCACGGGACCGCATTGCTGCAGGAAGTGCGGCAGGCAGCCGGGATCCACAGTTTCGGGTTCTATCGAGTTCACGCACACCAGCCGGCTCGAGCACGTTACACGGTGTGGCACATACGGCTGCACCACAGCCAGATCGGTGGTCTGCCACTCACCGCCTTCCAGGCAGATATGCACCGGCCCGGCCAGCGAGGCATATAGCGTGATGGCACCGAAACTGCGCACCGAAGGCACGCCCAGCAAACCGCAATAAAAAACCCTGTCGGCGGTGATCCACATCACGCAATTCCGACTGTTATCAAGTGACGGTGTAGACCTGTTCTGCGGATATTCGAACAATTCCTGTCTCCTACACGGCTTGCCCTGGCTTGAACCGTCGGCCTCTCGTACGCAGGCTTGTGCTCGACGGGCGAACAGCTATATGCGGAACATTCTGCTGGCTTGCACGCCCTGATCAGGCTCGGCAAGCCACTATGGGACAGCCCGATAAGCGTACCCGATAAGGACTGTATCCACGCCAAGGGAATACCCGTGGGGCCATGAGAAAAAGCACAGCAAGTTACCGCAAGACACTCACCTGGCTAGAACATACGCTTGCGGGCAAGGGCATTGCAGTCGACGACCCGCAACCCAGCCTGGACTATCTCGATGAATGATGCACCGCACACCAAGCTGTTCGAGGGCATGCCGGCCATTACTCCCGCCATCGGGCTGGGGCAGTGGCTTACCCAGAGAGCCGAGCGCAACCCTGCACGCCCGGCCATCACATTCGAAGGCAACACCTGGACATACGGCGCGCTTCTGGACAAAACCGACCGCCTGGCGGCCATGCTGCAGGCCAACGGCATAGGCGTGGGCGACCGCGTCGGCTTTCTCGGCTTCAACCATCCGATGTTCTTCGCGGCATTGTTCGCCACGGCCAAACTCGGCGCGATTTTCGTACCCCTGAATTTCCGGCTTACCGGCACCGAACTCGAATTCATCATCAACGATGCTGGTGTGCATACCCTGATCGTCGGCCCGGATCACTGGGGGGTGATAGACGAGGTGCGCCCATCGCTGCGCTGCCAACAGTACCTGGCCATAGAGAAAGCCAGCGATGGCTGGCCATCCGTCGAGACGGCGTTGACCCTGTATGAAGCAGGCATCACAGCGCAGCCGGCCCACCCGCACGATACCGCGGTCATCATGTATACGTCGGGCACTACCGGGCGCCCCAAGGGCGCCATGCTCACGCATGGCAACTTCTGGTGGAATCATGTCAATGAACTGATCACCATGGACGTTTCGGCCAACGATGTGCTGCTGACCTTTGCCCCCGTGTATCACATCGGGGCTTTGAACGTGCTGACGCTGACCACCCTGCTCAAGGGCGGGCACATGGTGCTGCATCGCCACTTCGACCCCGGCCTGATCCTGCAGGACATCCCCCGCCACAAGGTCAGCACCCTCTTCACCGTGCCCGCCATGCTGCTGTTCATCAGCCAGCATGGCGACTTTGCCACGGCCGACTTATCGTCGGTGCGCATGGTGTCTTGCGGTGGCGCGCCTTGCCCCGAACCCCTGCTGCGCCTGTTCGGCGAGCGCGGCGTAGCCGTCCAGCAAGGCTATGGGCTGACCGAGACGGCGGCCCTGGCAACGACGCTGACGCCGGAATGGGCCCTGGCCAAGCTGGGCTCGGTGGGCAAGCCGCCCTTGCTCACGCAGATCCGTATCGTCGACGGCCAGGGTGACGTGGCCACAGCTGCGCATGCGCGCGGCGAAATCTGTGTTCGGGGCATGAACATTACCAAGGGGTACTGGAACCAGGCCCAGGCTTCGCGAGACGCGATCGACGACGATGGGTGGTTCCGCACGGGCGATATCGGCTACCTGGACGAGGACGGCTTTCTGTACGTTTGCGACCGCGTCAAGGACATGATCATCAGCGGCGGCGAAAACGTCTACCCCGCCGAGGTGGAAAGCATCATGTACGAACACCCCGCCGTTGCCGAGGCTGCCGTCATCGGTCGTCCCGACGACAAATGGGGCGAGCGAGTCGCGGCGGTCGTGGCACTCAAGGCCGGCACCAGGCTGACTCTGGAAGAGCTGCAGGGTTTTATCGGCAGCAAGCTTGCCCGCTACAAGATGCCGCGCGAACTGCACATTCTTGACGCCTTGCCCCGCAACCCTACCGGCAAGCTGCTGAAGTACCGCCTGCGCGAGAGCCTCGAGCAAGCATCTGCACTCAAACACCCTGGGGAGACAAAACCATGAAACAGAACGATGGCATTTTTGCGGCGGATGAACTGTCGCAAAACCTGATCGAGCGCGTTTGCGTGGGCGACATCATTACCCGCACGGCCGATCTGTTCCCACAGCGCACGGCCATAATCGATGGCCAGCATGAACTGAGCTATGGCGAACTCGAGGACAAGGTCAACCGCCTGGGCCATGCGCTGCTGGCCCTGGGTTTGCGCCGCCAGGAGGTCGTAGGCGTCATGGCCCGCAACTGCACCGAACTGCTGATTACCTATTTCGCCTGCGCGCGCGCCGGACTGGTGTGCGCCCCGGTGAACCTGGGGTTGCGCGGACCCGAGATCGCGTATTGCCTGCGCGACGCGGGCACCAGGGTGCTGATAGTCGAAGCCGCCCTGGCGCAAGCCGCCGCCGGCCTGCCCGAGCATCTTCCCCAGCTTGAGCGCATCTACTGGACAGGCGAGGACGCCCACCCCGAAATCGCCAAATCCGCAGGCACCTTCGAGCAACTGGTGGCCAGCGGCAACACCACGCCGCTGGAGGTCGTCGTGGGCGACCGGGACGCCGTCCAGTTGCTGTACACCAGCGGCACCACCGCCAATCCCAAGGGCGTCCTGACCAGCCACCTGGCGGTCACCATCGCCGCGCTCTCGAACGCGATCGCCAATGGCAGCACGCCCGGAATCACTGCGCTGATCACGCTGCCCTTGTTTCACTGCGCCATGCTCAACAGTGCCGCCGTTCCCGTGCTGACCCTGGCGGGTACGCTGGTATTGGCCAAGAGCTTCGATGTGCAGGATACCGTCGCCATCATCGAGCGGCACCAGATCAGCATGATGGTCTTGCTGCCGATGATGTATGGCCAACTGGTGGGCGACCCTTCCTTGCAAGGCCGCACTTTCCCCTCGATTACGCGCGCCATCTATGCCATGGCGCCCATGCCCGACGAACGCCTGCATGCCATCCATGCCATGTTCCCCAAGGCCGACGTGGTGCTGGGCTCGGGCCAAACCGAATTCACGCCGGCAACCTGCATGCAGCGCCCGGAACATCAATGGTCCAAGGCGGCATCCTGGGGTACTGCCAGCGCGATGACCCGCATCGCCATCATGGACGACAACGGCCAGTTGCTGCCCCGAGGCGAGGTCGGTGAAATCGTCTATCGCGGCCCCCAGGTGATGAACAGCTACCTGAACCAGCCGGCTGAAACCGAGAAAAGCTTTCGACATGGCTGGTTTCATAGTGGCGACGTCGCCTGGATAGACGAAGACGGCGCAGTCTGGTTCAAGGATCGCAACAAGGACGTGGTCAAGACCGGCGGCGAAAACGTGGCGTCGATCGAGGTCGAACGCTGCCTGATGGAGCACGCAGCCGTCGCCGAGGCCGCCGTGGTTGGCTTACCCCACGCCCACTGGGGCGAAGCCATCACCGCCGTGGTGATACTCAAACCGGACAACGCGGTGGACGAGGCCACCCTGATCGCCCATTGCCGGGATAGGCTTTCCGGTTTCAAGGTGCCAAAATCCGTTCTTTTCCAGGAAGAGCTTCCCCGCACCGGTACGGGGAAAATCCAGAAGCACGTCATCCGAACCCAGCTTGGCGAGCTGTACCAGAACCCGGGTTCTGCCAGCGTGTAGGCTCCCCTAGCTGCTGGGCAGGCTAACTTCCATACCCAGCAACAGTTGCGCCATGCCCTTGCCTAAAGGGTCCGACCGCAGCGAGGTCGGACCCCCCCCATCCAGTGCCTGTTCCAGCACGAAATTGAAGGCATCAAGGCCAGGAACGTCGTAGCGCAC
>JBEBVZ010000107.1:0-6541 GCA_040392445.1 Verticiella sediminum | reverse complement strand
TTTCGCACCGTGGCCGAACTGCAGAACCTGCGTGCGGCCGCCGAGGTCCTGCACCTGACACACAGCGCGGTCAGCCAGCAGATACGGGTGCTGGAAGAACAACTGGGTTTCGCCTTGTTCGAGCGTCGGGGTCGCCGGGTGGTCTTGAATAGCGCGGGACAAAGCCTGCTGCGCAGCGTGCGGGGCGCGCTCGACCAGTTGAATGAAGGAGTGCTGGCGGCTGCCGCGCTCGCGGGTGGCAGCGAGCAGCGCTTGCGGATATCGGTGCTGCCGTCGTTTGCCCAGCGCTGGCTGCTGCCACGGATGAGTCGCTGGCGCGAACAGCACCCTGGCTTGACGTTGGAGATCGATGCCTCGCAACAGCCGGTGGACCTGCAGCGCGAAGGGTTTCATGCGGCCCTGCGCCAAGGCACCGGCCCCTGGCCGGGGCTGGTTGCCGAAAGGCTGTTCGAGGCGCCGATGCCGCTCTATGTGGTGGGCTGCGCCATTGACGCGCGTCGCTTGCTGGGCCAGCCGCCCGCTGCCTTGTTGCGTGAACCTTTGCTGGGAGATCGCGAAATCTGGCGGCTGTGGTTCGCCACGGCCGGGGTGCAGGCCCAGGTAACGCCCGTGGCCGAGTTCAATGACATGGGCCTGATGCTGCAGGCGGCCGAGCAGGGACTGGGCCTGGCGCTGGTTCGCGAGCTGCTGGCGGCCGACGCCCTGCGCGATGGGCGCCTGATCAGGATCTCGCCGATCTCGGTGGAGCATGAGTCGGCCCATACCTATCATCTGGTGTATCCGCCATCGCTGCGCGACTGGCCGCCGCTGGCTGCCTTGCGCCGATGGCTCGACGACGAGCTCGAACTGTCGCGCCGCGGCTTGCCGTCCAGGTAGCGGTACTAGCGCTGATCTTGATCTGCGTTGGGCGCGCTCGCTTGCTCGGTTACCCGAAAGCGCAATATCCCTATCATTTGCCCGGTGTTGGTTACCACCTTCACCAGCCAGCGACCGGCGGGTTTGGGCGGAAAGTTCTGCTTGTGCGTCCAGGCCCGGTAGCCTTCTTTGCGCCCGCCGCGGATGTCGATGGCGATGCGGTCGACTTCCTGGCCGTCATGTATCCACACGTGAAATACGCGTTCGCGCAGTCCCAGTGGCGCATTGATGGCGGTATAGGCAAACAAGCCGCTGGCCTGCATCTGGGTGGCGCTGATTTCGGTCAGGCTGGCACTGGGCGCGCGTTCCTGGCTGTTGATTTCGGTCGTGATGGCCACTTCGGTCAGCCAAAGGGTGGCGGGCGGCACCCATTGGCGGGCGAACCAGCCGCCGGCCGCCAGCGCCAGCATCAGGCCGATCACCGCGAGCTTGCGCCACCAGGCCGGCACCGTCACCGAACCCGCAAGGCTGGGAAAGGACAGCAGTACCGCCACCCCCAGCGCCAGCTTGTAGCTGTCGCCGGTGGGTACACGCAGGATCAGGGGCAGTGCGGTCAGCAGTACGGCGAACAGCGTAAAGGTGTGATACGTCAGAAAGACCCAACGCCGGGGCGCCAGCCGTTTGTAGTACAGCGGATCGACCAGCGCGATGAAGGTTGCCAGCAGCAGCAAGCCCGTGAAAATCGCTTGGCCGCTATCCCAGGTGGTTGCCGTGAAGAGAAACGGCAGCACGAAAAACAGGCTTTCCTGGTGAATCATCTGTGTGCCGTAGCGCAGCAGCCCGGTGGGCACCGAAAAGCCGAAGCGCTCGGCCACGAACTGGCGCAGTGTCTGTTCGGCGATCAGCCAGACCCAACTCACCAGCATCACGATGGCAATGACACGGGCAAAGCCCTCGTGCCGGTCCACCAGGATAAAGCTGGCAATGCCCGACACGAAACCGAAAACGGCGATGATGCCCGTGTAGCGCTGGGCCAGCGCAGTCAGCCTGGGTAAACCGGCCTTCAGGAAGGCGAACATACCAATACGACCCTATCTTTATGGCCATGCCGGCCCCCGCTGCGAGCGGGATCGCCGGGTCAGGCCTTCCCCTGCCGGATCATCCCCGGCAGGGCCTTTCCTGGCCGGGCCGTCCCGGCAGGCAGTGTCCGCGCGCCAAACGGCAGGGTCGGGATTGTAGGGGAAAGGGCAGGCTCAGTTGGGCTGTTGCGTGACGGGCTGCTCGAGCAGGACCTCCTGGACCGCGTCCTGCACGGTTTCCAACCATACGAACGTCAGCTGGCTGCGGGCTTCCTCGGGAATGTCCTCCAGGTCTTTTCGGTTGCGCGCGGGCAGCAGGATGGTCTTGATGCCGGCCTGCAGCGCAGCCAGGACTTTTTCCTTGATCCCGCCCACCGGCAAGACCAGCCCGCGCAGGCTGATTTCGCCGGTCATGGCGTGATCGCTGCGCACGGGCTTGTCGACAAACAGCGAGGCCAGGGCCACGAACATGGCGACACCGGCGCTGGGTCCGTCCTTGGGCGTGGCGCCTGCCGGTACGTGCACGTGGACATCGTGGTTTTCGAACTGCTTGGTGTCCACTTTCAATTCGGCGGCGTGCGCCTTGAGCAAGGTCAGTGCGGCCTGGGCGCTTTCCTTCATGACGTCGCCCAGTTGGCCGGTCAATATCAGCTTGCCGTTGCCAGGCGTGCGGCTGGCTTCGATGAACAGGATTTCGCCGCCCACCGGCGTCCAGGCCAGGCCGGTGGCCACGCCCGGAACGCTGGTGCGCATGGCCAGTTCGCTCTCGAATTTTTCCGGGCCAAGGATGGCGTGCAGGTCGGCCGCGTCGATGCGCACATGCTGCGCCGTGCCCTCGGCGACCTGCATCGCGGCATGGCGAAAGGTGCTGCCGATCTCGCGTTCAAGATTGCGCACGCCGGCTTCGCGCGTGTAGGCGTGGATGATGGCGCGCAGGGCCTCGTCGGTCAGTTCGCATTGCTGTGGCGTCAGCCCATTGGCCTGCAATTGGCGCGCAATCAGATAGCGTTTGGCAATCTGGGTTTTTTCTCCCGCGGTGTAACCCGGCAGGTGGATGACTTCCATGCGGTCGCGCAGCGGCCCCGGGATCGTGTCCAGCATGTTCGCGGTGGTGATGAAAAATACCTGGGAAAGATCGAAAGGCACGGCCAGGTAGTTGTCGCGAAAGCTGAAGTTCTGTTCGGGGTCGAGCACTTCGAGCAGGGCCGAGGCCGGGTCGCCCTGGATGCCTGCGCCCAGCTTGTCGATCTCGTCGAGCATCATTACGCAGTTGCGGGCGCCGGCCTTGTTGATGGCCTGGATGATGTTGCCCGGCAGCGCGCCCACGTAGGTGCGACGGTGCCCGCGGATTTCGGCCTCGTCGTGCACGCCACCCAGGCTGACGCGGCCGAACTTGCGCCCGGTGGCCCGGGCTATGCTCTGGCCCAGCGAGGTCTTGCCCACGCCCGGCGGGCCAACGAAACACAGGATAGGACTCTTGCCGCTCGGGTTGAGCTTGCGCACGGCCAGGTATTCCAGAATGCGTCGCTTGATTTTCTGCAGTCCGTAGTGCTCGTCGTCCAGGATCTGCCGGGCTTCGGCGATATCGATGCGGTCTTCCGTCAGGGTGGACCAGGGCAGTTCGGTGAGCCAGTCCAGGTAGGTGCGTAGCATGGAGTATTCGGCCGAGGCCTCGGGCATGTGCTCCAGGCGCTTCAGTTCCTTGGTGGCGTGGGTGGCCGTTTCTGCCGGCATGCCCGCCTTGGCGATTTTTTCCTGCAGTTCGGCGATTTCGGCGCTGTTGCCTTCGGTTTCGCCCAACTGGTTCTGGATGGTCTTCAATTGTTCGCGCAGCACGGCTTCGCGCTGGCGATCTTCGAAGCGCTCCTTGGTTTGCTGGTCGATATCGCGGCTGATGCGCAGCACTTCGGTGAAGTGCACGAGAAACGCCAATACCTTGTCCAGCCGGGCCTGCAGATCCAGCGTTTCCAGCACATCCTGCTTTTCCGCCGGTTTGAGATCCATCAGGCCGGCGACAAAGTCCGCCAGCACCGCTGCCGAGCCTATGCCCTGGGCGGCGGCGGCAAGGCCGGGAGGCGCCTGCGGCAATAGCTGCATCACCTCGGCGGTGCGCGCCTTCAGTTGGATGGAACGGGCTTCAATCTCACTGTTCTCGGCCTCGACTTCTTCCAGGCGTTCGACGCGCGCAACCAGAAAGGGGTAGCCCTCGATGAACTCGATGACGCGAAAGCGCTGCTCGCCCTGGCAGACCACATGGTGCGAACCATCGGGCATGGTCACGTAGCGCAGCAGGCTGGCCACCGTGCCTATGGTGTACATGTCGCTGGCGCCAGGTGCATCGACCTCGGGGTCGCTCTGCAGCAAAATGCCCAACTGGCGTCCGGCGCGGGCGGCTTCCTGCGCCCCGGCCAGCGAACGTTCCCGGTTGATGGAAACAGGAACCACCAGGCCCGGAAACAGGACCAGGTTGCGCACGGGGATGATGATCAGCGCGTCTTCCGGCAGGTCGTGGCTGGGCGCTGCGGCATCTTCGCCGCTTGCAGTGTCGACGGTGTCGGGATTGTCGGGGCGTAGATTTTCTTCTGGCTTTTCGTTTTTCATGATTCGGCCTTCACCCTTTCAAGTTGTTATGCCAGCTTGCGCAAACTCAGTACCAGGCATCCGTTCTTGATCGTCGACTCGCGTATTTCAAAGCGGCCGGCAGGCAGCTCTATGCGCCGCTCGAAGCGTCCGTAGGGGATTTCGATTCTATGAATGTGTGCCGCGGCGGGCGCGGGCATGGGGCGCTCGGCGACCACCACCAGGGCTGCGCCATCGATGACGACCTTCAGGTGGTCGGCCGCGACCCCGGGCAGGGCAACCAGCACCGACAGTTCGTGTTCGGTTTCAAAGACATCGGCCGGAGGCTCCCAGGTTGGCCCGCTGGCTCGGCCCTGGCCAAGGCGAAAGAATTGCCGATGCATTCTATCGGCCTGATCCAGCATGCCCAGGGCATCGACCCACATCAGGTTGACTGGTTTTCGAAATGTCATGACTGTTTCCTCGTCATACAACAGTTCGGGTATGGCGCATTTCTGCCGTCATCCGATAGCTTAACCCTAGCACTTTTAGGGCCGCTTGCGGGACAAACCCGATCTCAGACCGGGGTCAGACCACAGTTTTGCGCCTAATGGAATAGCGTGGTCTGAGCCCGGTTTTGAGTGCGGCTGCTCAAAAGAGCGTATCCAGGTCCACAGCCTGCGCCATAGCCTTGTTGCCGCTGTCGCCGGGGTGCAGGTGATCGCTCGAGTCGAACTCGGGTCCGAGTTGCGACGGTTGCTCGGGGTCGCGCGCCAGGGCGTCGAAGTCGCGCACGGCGTCGAATTCGCCGCTGTTGCGGATCCAGGTATTGATTTCCTGGCGCAATGCTTCCTTTTGCGGCTTGTAGTAGCCGCCCAAGGGTGTGTCCTGCAGGGCGCCTTCGAAGGGCATCAGTGTCGCGCCAATGATGCGCACGCCATGCAGATGGGCCATGGCGATCAACTGGCGGTAACCCGCGATCATGGCGGCCGGCGTGGGTGGCTGTGTGTCGGGTGCCAGGGGCGTGCCAGGCCAGCCGATGTCGTTGATACCCAGCAGGACGATGACGCTTTTGACTCCCGGCTGGCTCAGTACATCGCGCTGGAATCGGGCCAGGGCATTGACGCCCATCTTGTCGCTCAGCAAACGCGCGCCCGAGATGCCGGCGTTGATGACGGCGACCTTGCGTGGCGCCAGGCGTTCGGCCAGGAAGTCGGGCCAGCGCGCATCGGCATCGAGGGTGGCGCCGTTGCCATCGGTAATCGAGTCGCCCAGTACGGCAACCGCGCCTTGCGTGCCGAGCGCGTCAACATAGACGCCACCAAGAAAGAGGCGGGCTGTGGTCGTGCTGTCGGCCTTGAACTGTTCGGCGTCGGCCTGGTCCCCCGCGCCGATATAGGCGGTCTGGCGCCCGTCCCAGTGAAATCCCGCAGGGTGGCTGGGTAGGGGCAGGTAAATGCTGATGGCCAGCCGGGACAGCGGCTGGATAGCCATGTCGATAGGGTCGCTGACCAGGGGGGCGCCCGGGGGTACGACGGCAGTACCTGAGCCGCCGAAAGTCAACGCATGGCCAGAGCCGGCAATCGTGTTGCCGTCGTTGCCGGCCAGGGCTACATAGGCCTTGCCGATGGCCAGCGGGGTGTCGCCATAGGCGTTGGACAGCACGATGCGCAGGCGCTCACCCCCCAGGCTGACACGTACGACCTGGCGTAAGGTCTGTTGCTTCAGTGCGTCTGGCAACTGGGTCGGGAATTCGAACTCCGGGTCCCAGACGGGTTGCGGGCTGGCCGTCCAGGTGGCGGTCCAGGAGGTGGGTGACGTGGCCTGCGCCATGGGCATCAGCAGCATGGCCGCCAGCGCCAGCGCAAGAAGGCCACGCAGCCAGATCGCGGGATGAGCCAGGGAAGCTGCCGTCGGATGCTTGGTCATGGGAAGTCCTTTTTCTTGTGCCAGAAGGGTATACCCGTCCTGGGCGGGCGTGGCGTCCAGGGTGTTTCCAGACGTATGACGGCCACCGTCGGCCAAGCTGGCCAAGGCCACGGCCCTAG
>JBEBVZ010000106.1:0-6754 GCA_040392445.1 Verticiella sediminum | reverse complement strand
CACGGGTCGACGCTGCATGCGCCACGGCGCTGCCGCAAGAAGTCGCCCTCCTGGGGTGGTCGCGTGCCTGCGATGGCTGCGTCTTCTGGATGCCCATCGACGCAACCCCCATGCATTGCAGACGAGACAGCCCGCAGAGGCTGAAAGCCGGAACGATTTCAAGCGCGGTGACGAGCTTGCACGCCTGGATATAACGAGCCGATTCCCTACCGGCCAAAACAAGGAGACAACCATGACCTTCCAACCGACCAGCAGCACACCCCGCATGTGGCGCGCCGCCGCGGCGGTGGCTGCGGCTTGCAGTTTCGTGGCCCTGCCGGCCCAGGCCGAGGAAACCTTTCGCATCGGCGTCGTCAGTTTTCTTTCGGGCCAGGCGGCCGAGAGTTTTGGTGTGCCGGCGGTGAACGGCGGCAAGGTGCTGATCGAAGCCTTCAACAAGGGCGAAGCGCCGGCGCCCTACAACAAGCCCGGTTTTGGCGGCATGAAGATCGAAGCCGTCTACGTGGATGAGAACGGTGGGGCGGTCAAGCAGGTGCAGGAATTGCGCAACCTGTTCGATCGCGAGAAGGTCGATGTGGTGGTCGGCTATGTCAGTTCCGGCGATTGCCTGGCGGTTTCCCCGGTGGCCGAGGAAATGCAGCGCCTGCTGGTGCTGTACGACTGCGGCACGCCGCGCATTTTCGAGGACAACAACTACAAATACGTGTTTCGCACGGCCTCGCACGGGGTGATGGACAACGTGGCCCTGGCACGCTACCTGAAGGCACGCGACATCAAGGTCGACAAAATGAACCTGATCAACCAGGACTACGCCTGGGGTCACGATTCGCGCAGCGACTTCCTGCTTTCCATGGAGCAGTTGTATCCGCAGGCCACGGTGGGCGCCAACCTGCTGCCCAAATTCGGCGCCGGCCAGTACGGCACCGAGATATCGGCCCTGATGAACCAGAAGGCCGATGTCCTGCATTCCAGCATGTGGGGTGGCGACTTGCAGGCTTTCGTGCTGCAGGCCGGCCCGCGCGGCGTTTTCAACCGCTCGCAGGTCGTGCTTTCGGCGGCCGACCACGTACTGCAGGGCCTGGGCCAGCGCATGCCCGATGGCGTGATCCTGGGCGCGCGCGGCGCCTACGGCCTGCTCTCGCCCAAGTCCGACCTGAACGACTGGTGGTGGGATATCTACCAGAAGGCGTATGACTCATATCCCGCGCAGGCACCGTACCGCATGGCACAGTCGTTGATGGGCCTGAAGCTGGCAGTCGAGAAAGCCCAGGCCGACAACGGCGGCGCCAAGCCGACCAACGAGCAGATCGCAGCCGCCTTGCGCGGTTCGCAGTGGCCGGCGCCAGGCGGCACTATCCGCATGGCGCTGGGCAACGGCCAGCAAGCCATGCAGGAAACCGCCATCGGCCGCACCCGCTACGACAAGGAACGCAAGCTGGTCGTGCTCGACGATATCCAGCGCTTTGCCGCCGAGTGCGTCAATCCGCCGCCAGATATGAAGTCGGACGAATGGATCAAGAGCGGCTTCAAGGGCGCGCGCTGCGACTGACCCCGCGCCTGCCCAGGCAGGCGGCAACCGCAACCGGGAGACTGGCATGGCCACATTGTTGACCATCCTGATCGATGCCTTGACCTATGCGTCCTGGCTATTCATCGTGGCGCTGGGCTTGACGCTGGTGTTTGGCGTGCTCAAGATCCTCAACATCGCCCATGGCAGCTTCTACGCCCTTGGGGCGTATGCCGCCGCCAGCGTTGCCGCCTGGGTGGCAACGCTGGGGCTGGCGCCGGCCTGGTCCCTGGTGGCCATGCTGCTGGCCGCAGCCGGCATCACAGCCATTGTCGCGCCGGTGGTGGAACGCGGCCTGCTGCGCTTTTTCTACGGCCGCGACGAAGTCCTGCTGGTCCTGGTCACATACGCCCTGTTTCTCATCCTTGAGGACATCACCAAGATCATCTGGGGGGTCAACCCCTACTACCTGTACGAACCCTATTCCCTGTTCGGCAATGTCGATATCGGCACGATGTCGTACGTCGGCTACGACTTCCTGCTGGTGGCGGTGGCCGTGGTGGTGGGGCTGGCGGTGTGGTGGTGCATGAACCGCACGCGCAAGGGCAAGATCGTGCTGGCCGTCATCCACAGCCCCGAGATCGCCGCCAGCCAGGGCGTCAACGTATCGCGCATCTACACCGTGGCTTTCCTGGCGGGCATCTTCCTGGCCACGCTGGGCGGGGCGGTCACCGCACCCATGATCGCCGTGCAGCCCGGCGTCAGCGTGGGCGTCATCATCGTCTCGTTTGCCGTGGTCATCATCGGTGGCCTTGGCAGCATCCCGGGGGCGGCCATCGGTGCTCTTATCGTTGGCCTGGCGCGCAGCATGGCGGTGCATCTGGCACCTGCGACCGAGCTTTTCGCCATCTATCTCGTCATGGCGCTGGTGCTGGTGTTCCGTCCAGAAGGCCTGTTCCAGGCCGTCAAAGCAAGGAAGATCTGATATGCGCACACCCGATCAATCCGCCGCTGCCCGGCCCGGCCTGCTGCTGGGGGCGGGCGCCCTGTTCATCGTGGCCCTGGTGGTGCTGGGCGCTTTCCTGCCCAAGTGGCTGGCCTTTCTTTGCGTGATGGCGGCCGCACATGGCCTGGTCGCGTTGGGCCTGGTCTTGCTCATGCGCGCCGGCGTGGTGTCTTTCGGCCAAGGGCTGGTCGCGGCTACCGGCGGCTATGTGGCAGCCATGGGCATGCTGCACCTGGCTATCCACGATGTCCTGGTGCTGGCGCTGGCCGGCGGGCTGGCGGCGGTATTGCTGGTGCTGCCTTTCGCGCCGCTCATCTCGCGCTATCGCGGCATCTTCTTTGCCATGCTCACGCTCGCGCTGTCCATGGTGCTGTACGGGGTGCTGGTCAAGGCCACGCCGTTGGGCGGCTCGGACGGCATCAATCTGTCGCACCCAACCCTGTTCGGCATGCCGCTGACCAGCAATGAATCGGTATATGGGCTGTACGCCGTCACCGTGGTCATCGCCGGTGTGCTGGCGCTGGCCGCCCGGCTGTATGCCGACTCGGCGCGCGGCTTGACCGCGCTGGCGGTGCGCGACAACGAGCTGCGCGTGGAATACCTGGGCGGCACCGTTGGCCGCTGCGTGGCGTTGAACTTCTTGCTGGCGGCGTTCTGCGGCGGCGTGGGCGGCGCGCTGGCGGCGATGGCGCTGGGGCACGTCGACCCCTACTTCAGCTACTGGACCGCATCCGGCGAATTTGTCTTCATTGCCATCCTGGGCGGTTTCCAGAGCGTCTCGGCGGTGTTCCTGGCGTCCTTCCTGCTGGAAATGGTGCGCTCGTTTTCGGGTGCGTATTTTCCCAACACCTGGCAATTGGCGCTGGGGCTGTTCCTGCTGGCCACGATCCGCTTCCTGCCGGGCGGCATCGGCTCGCTCTGGGCCGGCCGGCGCGCCGCAGTGCAAGCCGAGGAGGGCGGGCCATGACGTCGGTACTGCTGGCAGCCAATCATCTCGAGAAGTCGTTTGGCGCGGTTACTGCGGCCAGCGACGTCGACCTGCGCTTCGCGCCAGGTGAACGCGTCAGCCTGATCGGCAGCAACGGCGCGGGCAAGACCACATTCGTGAACATGATCACCGGCTACGTCAAACCCGATCGCGGCAGCATCGTTCTGGGCGGGCAAGACATTACACGGCTGGCGCCGCGTGCCATCAGCCGCCTGGGTGTGGCGCGCTCGTTCCAGATTCCGCAGCTCTTCAGCGAGCTGACGGTGCTCGAGAACATGCTGGTCTCGATCTCGTGCCAGGACGCCAAGCCCTCGTTCTGGCGCCGGGCGCGCCACCCCCAGGCCATTGCGCGTGCATTGGCCCTGCTTGAGCAGTTCCGGCTTGAGCACCTGGCCGAGCGGCCTGTGCGCGAACTGCCCGGCGGTGTGCGCAAGTTGCTGGATATCGCCATGGCGATGACGGGCAAGCCGCGGCTGCTGATGCTGGACGAGCCGACCAGCGGCGTCAGCGCCGAAGAAAAATTCCCCATGATGGATACCATCATGAACGCTCTGGCAGGCGATGGCGAACAGATCACGGTGCTGTTCGTCGAGCACGACATGGACATCGTGGCGCGCTATTCGGGCCGCGTGATTGCCTTCTACAGCGGGCGCGTGATCGCCGATGCGGATCCTGCCCAGGCCCTGGCCAATGCCGATGTGCGCCGCTATGTTTCCGGTGGTGGCGCGCCGGCGCCGGTGCCCCTGGAGGCCAGCTATGCTTGAAGTCGAAGACCTGTGCGTGGAGATCGCCTCGGTCAAGGTGTTGCGCGGCCTGCGCCTGACGTTGCAAGCCGGCACCATGTGCGGCCTGGTCGGGCGCAACGGCGCGGGCAAGACCACCTTCATGCGCAGCGTCATGGGCGTGTTGAAACCCACGGGCGGACGCATTGTGTTCGACGGCCAGGACCTTGGCCGGGTACCCACCCACCAGCGAGCGGCACTGGGTATCGGCTACATGCCGGAAGACCGTGGCCTGGTGCCGGCCCTGAGCGTCGAGGAAAACATCCTGGTGCCCTTGTGGGCCACGGGGGCGCGCAACATCCGCGAACGCCTGGACTTCATCTACGAGGTGCTGCCTGAACTTGCCACCATGCGCGAGCGGCGGGCCTTGCTGCTCTCGGGCGGACAGCAGAAGCTGGTGGCGCTGGCTCGCGCCATGACGGTTGGCACCCGGCTGCTGTTGCTTGATGAGCCGTTCGAGGGTGTCGCGCCGGCCCTCTCGCAGCGCTTGTCCGAAGTCATAGGCGGGTTGCGCGCCGGCTCGCTGGCGGTGTTGATCTCGCAGTCCGACCTGAATCACTCGCGCTCGCTGCTGGACCGCGAGGTTGCCATCGAGCGCGGCACCAATGTATCCATCGCGGAGGTTACATGAACGAGCAGGACACGCACGGCGCAAGCGTCGCGCGCTGGTGGTCGCAGGCGCCACGTTTGCGCGCCGAACTGCATTATCGCGAACGGGTATTGCGCTGCATGCCCGAGCGCCCGAAAAGCGTTTTCGCGCTGCTGCGCCGTGCGGCCGAGCAACACGGCGCGCGCGAAGCGGTTGTCGACGCGCAAGGGCGGCACACGTATTCGTCCTTCCTGCGCGACGTCGAGAACCTGGCGCGCCGCTTTGCCGCGGATGGCATCGTCGCGGGCGACAGGGTGATGATGCTGGCCGGCAACCACTATCCCTTCATGTTGGCTTTCTTCGCCTTGCAGCGCATAGGCGCGGTGGCCGTGCCCGCCGGTATCCGCGAACAGGCGCCTGCGCTGGCCTATATGGCCGTGCAGTGCGGCGCCATCGCCATCATCGTGGATGCCGCGCTGGACGAGCGCGTGCCGTCGGCCGAGCCGGCGCCGGGCCTGGCGCGGCGATATATCTGCGAGGAACTGCCGGCCCTGGCCGCCGCTGCGGCCGAATTGCCGCCGGCTGCCCAGCCTGATGCCCCTGAAGAGGCGGTGGCGGTAATCCTGTACACCTCGGGCACCACGGGCAAGCCCAAGGGTGCCATGCTGACGCACCTGGGCATCGTGCACTCGGCGCTGCACTACGCGGCCTGCATGGGACTGGCCCACACGGATCGTTCGGCGCTGGTGGTGCCCGCCAGCCATGTCACAGGCTTGGTCGGAATCGTGGCCGCGCTGGTGCATGTAGGCGGCTGCGTCTTGATGTTGGAACAATTCAAGGCGGCTGATTTCATCGCGTTCGCGGCGCGCGAGCGCATGACGCATACGGTGATGGTGCCGGCCATGTACAGCCTTTGCCTATTGCAGAAGGAATTTGGCCAAGCCGATTTGTCAGCCTGGCGCATCGGCGGCTATGGGGGCGCACCCATGCCGCCCGCCGCCATCGAGGCGCTGGCGGCGGCGTTGCCGCGCCTGACGCTGATGAACGCCTACGGCGCGACTGAAACCACCTCGCCCGCCGTCATGATGCCGCCCGGCGCCACCCTGGGGCACGGCGACAGCGTGGGCGTCGCGCTGCCTTGCGCGGACATCCTGGTCATGGATGATGTGGGCATGGAGCTGCCGCCGGGCGAAACTGGCGAGCTCTGGATAGGCGGTCCGATGGTCGTGCCCGGATACTGGGACGATGCGGCTGCCACGGCTCGTGAATTCAGCGGTGGGTATTGGCGATCGGGCGATCTTGGCTCTATCGACGCCCAGGGCTTCGTGCGTATCTTCGATCGCAAGAAAGACATGCTCAATCGCGGCGGGTTCAAAATCTATTCGGTGGAGGTCGAGCACGTGCTGGCGGCCATGCCGGGCGTGGTCGAAGCCGCCGTGGTGGGACGGCCTTGCCCGGTACTGGGCGAGCGCGTGCACGCCTACGTGCATGCGCCAGACGCCGAGCTTACCCAAGAGGCGGTGCAGGCCTGGTGCGCCGCGCGGCTGGCTGACTATAAGGTTCCCGAAAGCGTGATCTTCAGCGCGCAGCCCCTGCCGCGCAACGCCAATGGCAAGTTGCTCAAGCGCAGCCTGCGCGAGCGGCTGGAGCAAAATAGCGAGTAGCTTGGTTCAGATCCGCTTGATAACTCGTAAAGCCGGGGTCAGACCACGGCTTTGGGGAACATGCCTTGAGCCATTAGTCGTGGTCTGGCCCCGGTTTCGCAACGAGGGCCGCAGCCTGAGCAGGGCGACTACCTATGCCCCGCGCAAAGCCTGCGTCCACGCCTGCATTTGCGCGTTCCTGTGCGTGAAGCATTCGCCCAGGAAATCGATGAACGCCT
>JBEBVZ010000105.1:0-6986 GCA_040392445.1 Verticiella sediminum | reverse complement strand
GCCGCGGCGCTGATCCCATGGGTCCAGTGTGGCGATCACAAAACCGCCATTGGGTACGGCACCATTCTGCAGCAGACTGAATCCGGCAATCGAAATCACCTTCGCCACGCCCTCGGTATCACGCAGAATGGCTTCTACCTGCTGCATCGCCTCTTGGGTTCGGGACAGCGCGGAAGCATGCGGCAACTGCATGTCGACGAACAGGAAGCCCTGGTCCTCGGACGGCAGAAACGCCCCTGGCACCATCCGGAACAACACCGCCACGGCCACTATCGTGCCCGCCAGGATGACCAGGACCAGACCTGTGCGATGAACCAGCCATTTCACGCCGCGCACGTACCCGGCACTCGCTTTTTCGAGTGCCCGCGCAAACCAGGCCAGCGCGCCCTTCATCTCGGTGGGCTTGCGCAAGATCAGCGCGCACAGCGCCGGGCTCAGGGTCAGGGCTGTCAGCGAAGAAAAAATCAGCGACGCCGACATCGTGACGGCAAACTGCCGGTAGAGCTCCCCATTGATGCCGGGCAAGAGCATTGTCGGCACAAAAACGGCAAGCAAAACCAGGGTCGTTGCCACGATAGGCCCGGTTACCTGCGTCATCGCCTTGCGGCTGGCACTGGCCGCGTCCAGCCCTTCCTCGGCCATCAGGCGCTGGACGTTCTCGACCACGAGAATGGCATCATCGACCACCAGGCCGGTCGCCAGGATCAAGGCCAGCAGCGTGATCAGGTTGATGCTGAACCCGGCCACGAACAGCGCGGCGAACGTGGCCAGCAGCGAGACCGGAATAGCCAGCGCGGGAATCAGCGTGGCCCGCCAATCACCAAGAAAGATGAACGTGATGAACACCACCACGGCAAAGGTCATCGCCAGCGTAACGAGGATTTCCTCGACCGAGGCTCGAACGAACAAGGTGGAGTCATACACCGGCTCGTAGCTCAGGCCTGGCGGAAAGCTCTCGGCCGCGCTCTTGAGTTCCTGCGCAACGGCATCCGCCACGCCCAACGCATTGGCGCCCGGCGCCTGGTTCACCACCAGCATTGCGCCTGGCGAGCCGTTGGTGCGCACGGAGCTGTCGTAGCTCTGCGCACCCAGCTCGACGCGGCCGATATCGCGCACACGCACCAAGGCGCCGGCCTCTCCCGCCCGAACCACGATGTCGCCAAACGCCTGCGCATCCTGTAGCCGACCCTGTGCGGTCAAGGTGTACTGCACCTGCACCTGGGAATCCGAGGGGGGCGCCCCCACCCGCCCGATGGAGGCCTGCACGTTCTGCGCACGGATGGCCGCAGCCACGTCGTCAGGCGTGATATCCAGTGCGGTCATACGCTGGGGATCCATCCACACCCGCATGCTGTATCGCGATGCCCCCATGACGGAGGCATCGCCCACACCCGGAACCCGAGCAAGGCGGTCGGTCAGGTTGAGCGTCAAATAGTTGGCGATCGCCAGCTCGCTCATGGAACCATCCGGCGAACTGAACCCATACGCCACCAGGAAACTGGGGGAGCTCGCACGCACGGTCACGCCCTGCTGGGACACCGCCGTCGGCAACTGCGCCATCGCCAGCTGCGCGCGGTTCTGCACGTTGATCTGCGCCTGATCGGGATCTGTACCGACGGCAAAGGTGACGGTAAGCGCATAGTTGCCCGCGGACGAACTGTTCGACGACATGTAGACCATGTCGTCGACCCCGTTGATCGCGGATTCCAGGGGATTGCCGACGACGTCCGCAATCACTTCCGCATTGGCGCCAGGGTATGAAGCAGACACGGTAATGGTCGGCGGTGAAATGTCCGGGTACTGGCTGACGGGCAGATTAAAGAGGCTGAGTGCGCCCAACAAGCACAGGATGATCGCCAGCACCATGGCAAAGCGGGGTCGGACGATAAAAAAGCCGGAGATCATGGCTGCGTACCGCCAACCTGGTATTGCGGCTGGACAGCCATGCCGTCGGCCAGCCGCTGCACTCCTTGCACCACGACGATTTCACCCACGTCCACACCCAGGTGCACAGCCCAGGCGTCGCCAATCTTGGCGCCGGTCTCGATGCGGCGCTGGCGCACGATATTGTCCTGGTCCACGACATAGACGAACCGGCCGCTGCGATCCTGCAAAACCGCCGACTGGGGAACGACAGGGCCCGAGGCCTGCGCCCGTGCCTGCGTGATGATCCTGACCGACTGGCCCGGCATCAGCAAGCCATCCGGATTCGGAAATACCGCGCGCACCGCGGACGTGCCCGTTCTTGCGTCGATCTCGGGCTCGATGAACTCGAGGCTGCCTTCACGATCGTAGGGCTCGCCATTGGGCAGCCTCAGGCTCAGGTGAAGGTCGTCGCTACCGGCACCCTCTCGTGCATTCTCGATCTGGCGCAGGGTCACGAGCTCTTTTTCCGTCACCGAAAACGCCACGCGTACCGGATCGACCTGGACCAGGCGCGCGAGCGTACCGGTATCCGGCCCCACCAGGTTGCCGACCGTAAAACGGGCTTGTCCGATGCGGCCAGAAAGCGGCGCCACGATATGCGTATAGGACAGGTCCAGCGCCGCTTTTTCGAGATTGGCCTGGGCCGCGGCCAGATCGGCTGCTGCAACGTAGAGAGCGGTCTGGGCTTCCTCGGCATACACGCGAGGCATCGCGCTCTGGCGCACCAGGGCCGTGTTTCTATTGAGCGTATCGCGCGCCTGGCGGCTGGTCGCCTGCGCGCGCTCGACCTGGGCTTTTGCCGCCGCGACCAGTGCTTCATACCTGGCGCGCTCTATGACGAACAGCAAATCCCCTTTCTTCACGTACGAGCCGGCTTTGAAGGCGATGCTGTGAACGAGTCCGGGTACGCGTGCGCGCAGGTCTACCGATTCGATGGCTTCGACGCGTGCCAGACGTTCGGTGGCGGGGTCGAGCGCGCCTTCACCCACGGTCTGCACGATCACGGCGGGGGCCGCACGGGCGGCAGCGCCGCCTTGTGCCGACACCGGGACATTCAGCCCGCAGAGCAATATGAAACCGACACCAAGGGCAAGGTATTTCCGGATGACATTTTGCATGTGATGCAGTATCCAGGTAGGAAAGCAGCTATGAATACCGCAACAACGCAACGGCGCTACCTATGTAGCACGAAATCGGACATACATATGTATTTCAGCACCGCCAGCCCGAGAACCTGACGAGCGGATGACGACAGGATAAAGCCATGCGCAAGGCCCGGATATCTACCGGGTAAGCGAGGGAAGGATGCTTTCGAGGGACGCTTGCCGCAAGCAGGTTTCCTGGGGAAACCGTATCAGCCGGTGCGGGGCCAGCGCATACAATGCGCCGGCCCCGCACTCAGGCTCGCCAGCCATGGTTGGCACCATGAGCTGGCTGGCTATCAATAGACTTCGAACAAACCGGCCGCGCCCATGCCGCCGCCGATGCACATCGACACCACGACGTGCTTGGCTTTGCGGCGACGGCCTTCAAGCAGGATGTGGCCCGCCAGGCGTGCACCGGTCATGCCGAAAGGATGGCCGATCGCGATCGAGCCGCCGTTGACGTTGTACTTGGCCGGGTCGATATCGAGTACGTCGCGGCAGTACAGACACTGGCTGGCAAAGGCTTCGTTGAGTTCCCACAGGTCGATGTCGGAAACCTTCAGGCCATGGCGCTCGAGCAGGCGCGGCACGGCAAAGACCGGTCCGATGCCCATTTCGTCAGGCTGGCAGCCGGCAACGGCCCAGCCCTTGAAGGCGCCCAGGGGCTGAAGGCCACGACGCTCGGCTTCCCGAGCCTCCATCACCACCACGGCGGCCGCGCCGTCCGAGAGCTGGCTGGCGTTGCCGGCGGTGATGAACTTGCCGGGCCCTTGCACGGGCGCGAGCTTGGCCAAACCCTCGAGCGTGGTTTCGGGGCGATTGCACTCGTCGCGATCGACAACGACATCCACCAGCGATTCCGCCTTGGTGTCCTTGTCGATTTTCTTCATCTGGGTCTTGACCGAGATGATTTCATCCTTGAATTTCCCGGCCTGCTGGGCCGCCGCCATGCGCCGCTGGGATTCCAGCGAATACTCGTCCTGCCGTTCACGGCTGATCTTGTAGCGCTCGGCCACGATGTCGGCGGTCTCTATCATCGGCATCCAGAAGTCCGGATACATCTCGGTCAGGCGAGGATCCCTGCCACCGCCGCCGCCGCCCTGGAAGGTGATCGAATCGACACCGCAGCCCACGGCGATATTGGCGCCTTCTTCGACGATATGGTGGGCCGCGTTGGCGATCGCGTTCAGGCCGGATGAGCATGCCCGGTGCAGGGTCATGCCCGACGTGGTTACCGGCAGGCCGGCCAGCAGCGCGGATGCGCGCGCCACGTTGCCCGATGCAGCCACACAACCGGCGATCACGTCTTCAACTTCTTTGGGGTCGACCGTTGAACGCGATACGGCGTGCTCGATCGCATGGCCCAGCATCGCCATGTTCGATGTGTTGTTGAAACCGCCGCGCCCGGCTTTGGCCAGGCCCGTGCGAGCATAGGAAACGATAACAGCTTGTCTCATGTTGATTTTTTCCTGTTGTTATTTCAGATCCTGGAACCGCCGGCCTTCGGCGGCCATTTTTTCGAGCAAGGGCGCCACTTTGAACTCTTCACCGATACTTGCTTCGAATTCTCGCATCCGCGCGACGACCACGTCGAGCCCGACCGTATCGGCATAGAACATGGGGCCGCCGCGATACGCCGGCCAGCCATAGCCGTTGATCCAGATGATGTCGATGTCGGATGCGCGGATGGCGTTGCCTTCCTCGAGTATCTTGGCGCCCTCGTTGATCATGGGGAAAATGCAGCGCTCCAGGATCTCTTTGTCGGAAACCTGGCGGCGGGTAATGCCTTTTTTCGCCGCCATATCGAGGATCAGTTTTTCCACCACGGGCGACGGCGTGGCATTGCGCGCGGCGTCGTAGTCGTAATAGCCCTTGGACGTCTTCTGCCCACGCCTATCCATTTCGCAAAGCAGGTCGCGCAAGGTTTCGCCCTTGGACGTTTCACGTGTCCAGCCCAGGTCCAGTCCGGCCAGGTCGGACATAGCGAACGGCCCCATGGGGAAGCCGAAGTCGTAGAGCACGCGGTCGACGTCCCAAGGCATGGCGCCTTCGAGCACCAGTTGCAGCGCTTCGCGCTGGCGTTGCGCCAGCATGCGGTTGCCCACGAAACCCGGGCACACGCCGACCAGGGCGGCAATCTTGCCCAGCTTGCGCGACAGCTTCATGGACGTGGCGATCACCGGCTTGGCTGTCTTCTTGCCCCGGACGACCTCGACCAGGCGCATCACATTGGCCGGCGAGAAAAAGTGCAGCCCGATCACGGATTCAGGACGGCTCGTGGCCGCGGCGATCTCGTTGACATCCAGGCGCGAGGTGTTGGTTGCCAGAATAGCCCCGGGCTTGACGATGGCATCGAGCTTGGCGAAGAGATCCTTCTTGACGCCCATGTCCTCGAATACGGCTTCGATGACGAGATCGCAATCGGCCAGGGCGTCCAGGGACAGGGTTCCGGTCAGCAGCGCCATGCGCTTTTCGACGTCATCCATGGTCAGGCGCCCGCGCTTGGCCGTGTTCTCGTAGTTGCGGCGTATTGTCGCCAGCCCACGATCCAGCGCTTCCTGCTTGGTCTCGACGATGGTGACCGGCAAACCGATGTTGAGGAAGTTCATCGCGATGCCCCCCCCCATCGTGCCCGCACCGACGATACCCACCTTGTCCACCGGCAGCTCAGGCGTGTCGGCGGGCACATCCGGTATTTTCCAGACGGCGCGCTCGGCGAAGAAGACATAGCGCTGGGCCGCCGACTGTATGCTGGTAACCAGTTCCTGGAACAGGGCTCGCTCGGCCTTCATGCCTTCGTCGAACGGCAGGTTCACCGCGGCCTCGATGCAACGGATGTTGTGCTCGGGCGCCTGGAAACCGCGAAACTTCTTTGCGTTCGCGGCGCGGAAATCACTGAATATCTTGGGGTTGGCACGGTCCGCGAGAACCTTGTCGTTCAGATCGCGTACCTTTTTGAGCGGCCGACCTTCAGCCACGATCTGGCGCGCGAAGGCAATCGCACCTGCGCGCAGGTCGCCTTCATCGACCAGGGCATCGAGCAGGCCCATTTCGGCGCTCGCGCGCGCGCCCACATGCTCGCCCGAGGTGACCAGTTCAAGCGCCCGCTGCGCACCGACGATGCGCGGCAAGCGCTGCGTGCCGCCCGCGCCCGGCAGCAGACCCAACTTCACCTCGGGCAGACCGCACCGGGCCGACGGCACAGCCACCCGATAGTGGCAAGTCAGCGCCGTCTCCAGGCCTCCGCCCAAGGCGGTGCCATGGATCGCAGCCACCACCGGCACGCTAGCGTTTTCAATGCCGCTCAGGACTTCGAGCATGTTGGCGCCCTGCCCCAATTGCCCGACTTTGCCAACATCGGCGCCGGCGATAAAAGTCTTGCCGGCGCAAATCAGCACGACCGCCTTGACTTCAGGGTCGGCAAACGCCTGCTTGAAGCCCATGGCCAAGCCGTCGCGCACATCGGCGGACAGCGCATTGACGGGCGGGGAATCCAGTGTCAGGACAGCGATGCCCTGTTCGACACTGAGGTCGGTAACGCTATTGATAACGCTCATTTTGAAAGTGCTCCTCGCTTTCATTGCAGGTGGATACTGCATATTGTCAACTGCCGCCAGACGTTCTTGGCGATGCTGGGCATTGCCCAAAATGGCATGGGCAGTCACCATATGCTTGGTGTTAAGCACCTAGAGCATACTCGGCAGTCGGGGTGACGGGAGCAGACGAGCGCATTTTTACCCCGCAAAGCGGCAGCGAAATGGCGTTGAGGAATGTTGTAGCCGCAAAGCATGGCGCCGAATTGGCCAAACTGCGCATACGGACGGCACGGACAGAAAGATCGAGATCTGTCGCCAAGCCTAGGAATCGATGGCGCCCCGGACACGGATCGAACGTGTGACCCCCTTCTTAGGAGGA
>JBEBVZ010000104.1:0-7344 GCA_040392445.1 Verticiella sediminum | reverse complement strand
GCTGACCTCTTGCATGCCATGCAAGCGCTCTCCCAGCTGAGCTATACCCCCAATCTGTTGCACCGTTGTTTGCGGTGCGCTGCGAAGAACAGAATTATGCATGAGTTCTAAATAAGATGCAAGCGCTTCAGCACATTATTTTTTCCAAGCAGTTCCAGCACCGCATCGATGGCCGGAGTTTGGGCCCGACCGGTGACCGCCACCCGCAGCGGAATGCCCAATTGTGGCATCTTGATGCCATGCTTGGCCAGCGTGCTTTTCATCAGGGCCGAGATCTCGACGCGATTCCATTCCGTGTTGGCGGCCTGCTCGGCGAAGTCACGCAATATGGTGCGGGCGCTCTCCGTCAGATGCTGGGCCGTCAGTTCCGGCGGCGTCGCAGCGGCATCGAACGGGGCATAGAACAGCATGGCGTCCTCGGCCAGTTGTTCCAGGGTTTCGGCGCGCGGCACCAGCAGTTCCAGCACGGCAGGCAGCGCGGCCCCCTGCACCACGCCGCCACGGCGCTCTATACGCGGCGTCACCAGCACAGCCAACTGATCCAGCGGCAGCTGGCGCAGGTAATGCGCATTCACCCAGTTGAGTTTCTTGGGATCCCATTGGGCGGCGGCTTTGGACAGATGCTTGCCATCGAACCATTCCACCAGTTGCTCGCGGGTGAACAGTTCGTCGTCGCCGTGGCTCCAGCCCAGACGCGCCAGGTAATTCACCATGGCTTCGGGCAGATATCCCTGATCGTCGTATTGCATGACGCTGACCGCGCCGTGGCGCTTGGACAGCTTCTGGCCATCCGGGCCGAGAATCATGGGCAAGTGCCCGTATAGCGGCAGCTCGGCGCCCAGGGCGCGCAGGATATTGATCTGGCGGGGCGTATTGTTGACGTGGTCGTCGCCGCGGATCACATGGGTGATGCGCATGTCCCAATCGTCGACCACCACGCAGAAATTGTAAGTAGGCGTGCCGTCGGCCCGGGCGATGATCAGGTCATCGAGTTCGGTGTTGGCAAAGGTAATGGGGCCTTTGACCAGGTCGTCCCAGGTGACGACGCCATCGGCGGGATTGCGAAAGCGCACAACGGGCTTGCGGCCCTCGGGCACTGCCGGCAGGGTCTTGCCCGGCTCGGGGCGCCAGGTGCCGTCGTAACGTGGCTTGCGGCCTTCGGCCCGGGCAAGCTCGCGCATGGCCTCGACTTCCTCGGGCGTGCTGTAGCAATGGTAGGCCTGGCCGCTGGCCAGCATCTGCGCCACGACCTCGCGGTAGCGATCCATATGCTGCATCTGGTAGAAGGGGCCCTCGTCGGGCGCGAAACCCAGCCACGCCATGCCATCCAGGATGGCCTGTACGGCTTCAGGTGTGGAACGCTCGATATCGGTGTCTTCCACGCGCAGCACGAAGGTGCCCTGGTGGTGGCGGGCGAAAGCCCAGGAATAAAGTGCGGTGCGAGCGCCACCCAGGTGCAGGAAACCGGTGGGCGACGGTGCGAAACGAGTGCGCACGGCAGTAGTGGAGGAGGTGTCGGTGCTCATGCACATATTGTACGAGCACCCGAGACTTGCCGATGCCAAAAAACAGCACCGGCCAGCCATGCCGCATCAGTAGCGGCGCGTCACCGACTCAGCAACGCAAACCGGCTTGTCGCCGCCTTCGCGCTCGAGCGTGGCCTGCACGGTCAGTTGCACGCCGCCGTCACCCAGCTGCTTGTACTCTTTGAGCACAAAGGTGCCGCGCACGCGGCTGTTGACCGGCACCGGCGCGGGGAAACGCACTTTTTCCAGGCCGTAGTTGATACCCATGCGCCCGCCATTGACCTGATAGGCCTTGGCATTCAGGGCCGGAATCAGCGACAGGGTCAGGAAACCGTGTGCGATGGGGGCGCCAAAGGGGCCCGCGGCGGCACGTTCGGGATCGACGTGGATCCATTGCAGGTCGCCAGTGCATTCGGCGAACTGGTTGATCCGGTTCTGATCGATGGTGATCCAATCGCTGACGCCCAGCTCCTGGCCAACTTGCGATTCCAGCTCGGTGAAGTGGTCGAACACACGCATTGGGTTTGCTCCTTGACGACTTGAATTTGTTTTAAGGGTTGCGGCGACGCGCCGCAGCCAACCCCCGAGGCTACACCATCCACAGCCAAGTTTTGCCGTTTGCGCCTTGCAATGTGCCGAACGCAGGCTTTATCGCACAAGCCTGCGCCGGCTTGCCTCACGCGCAAAAAAAGCCGCCTTGACGAGCAAGGCGGCCAGGTAAACCGTCCGGTGCTGCCAGGCAGCCGGGGCGGTCTTACTTCTGCGGTGCGTACAGGTAGATCTCGACGCGGCGGTTTTCGGCGCGACCGGCAACCGTGCTGTTGTCGGCGACCGGATCGGTGGCGCCACGGCCTTCGGACGTCAGGCGTTGCGCCGACACGCCCTGGCGGGCCAGGTAGTTCGTCACGCTGCGGGCGCGGTTTTCGGACAGGGTCTGGTTGTGGGCAGCCGGACCGGTACTGTCGGTATGGCCAACGACGTGGGCGCGCAACTGCGGATTCTGGGCCAGCGAGTTGGCCACCGTGTTCAGGACAGGCAGCAGGCCCTGCTTGAGGGCGTAGCTGTCGGTATCGAAGGAAACGGTGCTGGGCACGTTGACCTTGAGCGAGCCGTCGGCCTGCTCGTTGACGTCGATACCCATTTTGTCGGCGCCGGAGTTATTGATGTCGCCCTTGATCCGGTCCCAGTTGTAGCCGGCAACGCCACCGGCCACAGCACCAATACCGGCCCCGATGAGGGCGGCCTTGCTGCTGTCACCGATGAGGGCGCCCAGGCCAGCACCGAGAGCTGCACCGGCACCTGTGCCGATGGCGGTCCGGTTCTGACCTTCGGTAGCGCAACCGGCAAGCAAAACACCGGTTGCCGCCAATGCGGCCAAACGCAACGATAGGCTGGATTTCATTTTTGTTAACTCCTTCACGTAAAACGAGGGAAACTGTTACCGATGGCGGGATTATGGATGGAAAGACCCGGGTAACTGTGGAACCATTCGATACCGCTTGCAACAAAAAACGAACTACCGTACTTGCATTGTGCAGGCGCCGCTTATACGGTACAGGCTGCCGCTGCAGCGCACTCGCCAAAATATGATCCGTCACGCTCTCTCGCCACTGTTCAATCCGACCTCGCTGGTGCTGGCAAGCCAGTACCCCATGCCAGTTGAGCAGTCGCTGCCCGACAAGCTGCGCAGCGCCACCACAATTGCCCGGTGGCAGGCCGACGGCAGCCCCCAGTTTGCGCCATTGAATGGCGTACCTGAAGGCGAACGCCCCGACCTGGCACTGGTGTGGGTAAAGAACGAAAGCCTGGAACAAACCCTGGCGGCGCTAAGCCCTATTCGGCCACGCGCCCTTCTTTTATATACCCTCACGAACAGCCCGACAACAAACGCTTTATGCCAGCAATGGGCGCGCGATCATGACTGCGCCCTGGTTGGGCCGCACACCTTTGGCCTGCAACGCCCGCACCTGGGCGTGAACGCCAGCCTGCATCCCACGCTGGAACGCGCCGGTCGTGTGGCTTTCGTGGCACAGTCGCGCGCCATCATGGCCGCCGTCATGGATTGGGCCGACGACACCCGCACCGCGTTCTCGGCCGCGATCTCGCTGGGCGACGCCAATACCGTCAGCCTGCCCGACGTACTCGAATTCCTGGCGTCCGACCCCTATACCGAGAGCATCGCGCTCTACCTGGAACAAATAGAGGATTCCCGCGAATTCATGAGCGCGCTGCGCGCCGCCGCCAGCGCCAAGCCGGTGGTGGTCCTGAAAACCGGGCGCACCGAACCGGCAGCCTCCAGCACCACCCTGCCCCCCGACACCGTCTTCGATGCGGCCCTGCGCCGGGCGGGTGCGCTGCGCGTGCACTTTTTCGTGCAGTTGTTCTCCACCATCAAGGCGCTCAGCCAATTCAACCGTCCACGGGGGCAGCGCCTGGCCCTGTTTGCCAACGGCCGGGGCCAGGCCAGGCTGGCGCGCGACGTCATGTCTCAACAACATACGCTTACAAGTGCGGTGCTCTCGAGCGACACCCAGGCCCTGCTCGCCCAGACCTTGTCGCCCGCGGCAACCGTCCAGAGTCCGGTCATCGAGCCCGGCCCCCTGGGGGGCGAGACCACCGCCAAGGCGCTCAAGCATTTGCTGGCCGACACCGGCGTCGACGGGGTTCTCGTGCTGCTCACGCCCGACCCGCAGGGCAAGCTGGGCGAAATCGTCGGCGAGCTCGGCCAGATCGTGCCCCAGGCGCGCAAGCCCATCATCACCTGCCTGATGGGCGACGCGTCCATGCGCAGACTGCGCAGCAAACTGGCCGAAGCCGGCGTACCATCCTTTCGCACGCCAGAAACCGCAACCGATGCCTTTGGCCAACTGGCGCGGTTTCATTACAACCAGCAGTTGCTCCTGCAAACCCAGCCGCCCGAAAACCTGGCGGCCCCGGCAGACCTGGCGTCGGCCATGGAAGCCATTTGCGCCACCCGCCAACGCGGACTCTGCCGGCTCGACCACACCGCGCAGCACCGGCTGCTGACGGCCTTTCGCATTCCGGTCATGGTGGTGGATACCGACGAAGCCATGCCGGGCGAAGTGGTGGCCGCGCGCATCCGCGTCACCCGCGACCGACTGTTCGGCCCGGTGGTCAGCCTGGATGCGGCAGGCGCCTGGCCCACGCCGTCCAGCGCCGGCGTCGAGCTGGTGCCCTTGAACGGTTTTCTGGCGCGCCGCCTGATCGAACGCAGCCCCTTGTGGGTGCACTGGCTGGCCCAGCATGCAACCCCGGTGGCGCTCGACAAGCTCGAGGACATGCTGATCGCCGTGGCCGATCTGGCCGCGGCCCTGCCCGATGTCCTGGAAATCACCCTCGATCCGGTATCCCTGACAGACGGCGACGTCATCGTGCGCCAGGCCAATATCCGCATCACCCCCGAGCCCGCGCCCTATGCCGGCCTGCATCGCCACCTGGCGATTGCGCCCTACCCCACGCGCTGGGTCAGCAGCCAGCAATTCGACGACGGCATAGACTGGACGCTGCGCCCGATACGGCCGGAAGACGCCGAGCCGCTGCAGAACTTCATTCGCGGGCTGTCCGAGCACAGCCGCTACATGCGCTTTATTTCGGCCCTGCGCGAACTGCCTCCCCGCATGCTGTCGCGCTATACCCAGATCGACTACCACCGCGAAGTGGCCCTGATCGCCACCGTGCAACAGCCCAACCCGCTGCACCGCGGCCATCCGCACGAGGTCATCATCGGCCTGGCCCACTATCTGCGCAACGCCGATGGCGTGGGCGCCGAATACGCGCTGGTCATTTCCGACGACTGGCAGCGCCGCCGCCTGGGGCCCACGCTGATGCGGGCCCTGATCGCCGCCGCGCGTGAACAAGGCCTGGAATACCTCGAAGGCGTGGTGCTGGGCACCAACCGGCCCATGATCAAGCTCATGACCAGCCTGGGCTTTCGCAACGACCGCTACCCGGACGACCCCAGCATGCGCCGGATCTGGCTGGACCTGACGGCGCAAGACCCGGCGCAATGAAAACCGGGCCTTGCGGCCCGGGTGATCATGGGTTTACAGACTCAGCCTTTGGGTGGCACCGCGCCACGCCGAAAGAACATGCCCCATCCGCTCATGGTCATCACCACTTCGCCGTTTTGATTGGTAAGGGTGAACTTGGACAGCACCATGCCGCGATCGGGCTTGCTGCGCGACGGATTGATCTTCTCGGTTTCACGCACCACCGAAATCACGTCACCGGGCCGCACCGGCTTGATCCAGCTGATGTTCTCGATGCCGGGCGAGCCGGCGCCAGCCGCCTTGAGCAGGTAAGCATCACACATGGTGCGCATCAGCTTGGCGCAGGTGTGCCAGCCGCTGGCGATCAGGCCGCCAAAAGGCGATTGTTGCGCCGCCCCCTCGTCGATATGAAAAGGCTGGGGATCGAACCGGGTGGCAAACTCGATGATTTCTTCCTTGGTCATCGAGAACGAACCAACGGCGTGGTTCTGCCCCACTTCGAAGTCTTCCAGATAAGCCGGTTGCGTGGTCATGAGGCCTCGCCCGTCAGCAACTGTTCTCGAAGCGCCTCGCGCACATTGGGCCGCTCGGCGAAGGGATCCGGCGGATTGCCGGTTTCCAGCATGCCGCGCATGCGCGCCTGCAGGTTGTTCTGCGCGTGGGGATGTGAATAGATGTAGAAGCGGTTTTCGTCTATGGCCTTGAAGGTAAGCTGGGCCACATCGGCTGCGCTGACCTTGCCGGCTGTGACAGCCTTGCGCCCGTTTTCGAGGCCCACCTGCTGCGAGCGCGTCTGCGTCTCGGGAACGCCGCCCGGCCGGTTGCGCTCGGCATCCATGATGCCCGTGGGTACGAAATAGGGGCACAGGACCGATGCACTCACGCTGGCGCCTACCAGGTCCAGGTCGTGATACAGGGATTCGCTGAGCGACACCACCGCCTCTTTCGAGACGTTGTAGACGCCCATATTGGGCGGATTGAGCAAGCCCGCCATGGACGCCGTGTTCACGACATGCCCACGGTACGAGGGATCTTTCCTGCCGGCTTCGATCATGGCCGGCACAAAGGCGCGGATGCCGTGGATGACACCCCACAGGTTGACGCCCAGGACCCAGTTCCAGTCATCGAGCGAACCGTCCCAGACCAACCCCCCGGTGCCAACGCCCGCATTGTTGAACAGCAAATGCGGCACGCCAAAGCGCTCGACGGTGGCGTCGGCCAGGGCCTGGATTTCATCGGCCTTGCTGACATCCACGCGCCGGGCCAGCACCTGGGCGCCGGCGCCTTCGAGTTCGGCGCGCGCGGCGTCCAGGGCATCTTGCTGGATGTCGGCCAGCACCAGGTTCATGCCGCGCTGGTGCGCAATGCGTGCAAACTCCAGCCCGAAGCCACTGCCGGCACCGGTGATGACGGCGGTTCTTCCTTGGTATTCGAACATTGATTTGTCTCTCTGTTGAACCGATTCAGATCACGGCGCTGACGCCACCATCGACGGCAAGAATCTGCCCCGTGATGTGCTTGCTCGCGTCCGAGGCGAAGAGCAGCGCGGCGCCCTTGAGATCTTCCTCGTCGCCCAGGCGCGTCAGCGGCGCGTTGTGCGTCAGGCGATCGGCGCCGCCATCGGCCAGGACGTCCTTGGTCATCTTCGAGGGAAAGAAGCCCGGCGCCAGCGCATTCACGCGGATGCCGTAGCGCCCCCACTCGCCCGCCAGCGAACGCGTGAAGTTCACGACCGCGCCCTTGCTGGTGTTGTAGGCCAGCGACTTGAGCGACGAAGGGCCGCCCCCACGCAAGCCGTAGATCGATGC
>JBEBVZ010000103.1:0-7634 GCA_040392445.1 Verticiella sediminum | reverse complement strand
TCGGCCGGCGCGGCGACGATGGGAATGACCTTGTGTTTCATTACTTGCCCGCAGAGCCCGAAACGTTCAGCACATAGGCGATCAGGAGGTCGATTTGCGCAGGCGTCAGGCGATTCTCATGAGCGGGCATGGTGCCGCTGCGACCATTGGTGATGGTCTCGATGATGGAGGCTTCGCTGCCGCCATACAGCCAGACCTTGTCGGTCAGGTTGGGAGCGCCCAGCGCCTGGTTGCCCTTGCCATCGGCGCCATGGCATGCGGCGCAGGTGGCGGCAAACTTGGCGCGTCCACGCGAGGCGGCTACGCCGTCGGTGGGGGTGCCCGACAGCGACAGCACGTAGGCTGCAACGTTGCGGATATCGGTGGCTGTGCCAACGGCTGCGCCTTGCGGGGGCATTACACCGTGGCGGCCCTTGCTGATGGTCTGGCGCAGGGCCTCGACACTGCCGCCATGCAGCCAGTCGCCATCGGTCAGGTTGGGGTAGCCGCGACTGCCGCGTGCATCCGAGCCATGGCATTGGGCGCAGGTGTTCAGGAACAGGCTGGTGCCGATAGCCACGGCATTGCTGTTGCCGGCCATTTGCTCGGGCGTCATGCCTTCGAATGCGCTGTAGGCGGTGGCGATGCGGGCATCGTGGTTCTGCTTTTGCTCTTCGTGCTGGCTGAACTGGGTCCAGTCCAAGGTGCCTTTATAGCTGCCCAGGCCTGGATACAGCACCAGGTAGCCCAGGGCGAAGACCACGGACAGCAGGAACATCCACAGCATCCAGCTGGGCATGGGCTGGTTGGTCTCGGTCAGGTCGCCGTCCCAGACGTGGCCGGTGAGCTCGCCGCCGGCTTTATCGACTTCGGGGTCGGGGCGACCATACACCCAGGCTATCCAGGCACAGAAAATGATGCCCACCAGGCAGACGACAGTAATGAAAAATGGCCAGAAGCCGTTGAAAAAGTCAGTCATCGAGCGTCTCCTGCTGGCGCTTCGGGTGAATTGTCGTCATGGAACGGCAGTGCGGCGGCCTCGTCGAAACCGGCGCGCCGGCGGCCCGACCACGTCCAGGCGACGACTGCTATGAACAAGGCGAATGCGACAACTGTGAACAGTGACCGCACAAAGGTCATATCAAACATGATTCGATGCTCGTATAAGGCTTACTGGCGTGCGATGCCTAGCCCTTGCAGGTAGGCAACCACGGCGTCCAGCTCGGTCTTGCCAGCGGCAATTTCCGGTGCGGAAGCAATCTGTTCGTCGGTGTAGGGCACGCCGATCTTGCGCAGCGCCGTCATGTGGCTGGCGATCTTGTTGCCGTCGATGGGGGCCTTCTCGAGCCAGGGGAAAGCCGGCATGTTCGATTGCGGCACCAGGCTGCGCGGCGCGATCAAGTGCTGGCGGTGCCAGTCGTCGCTATAGCGGCCGCCCACGCGGGCCAGGTCCGGGCCGGTGCGCTTGCTGCCCCACTGGAAGGGGTGGTCGTATACGAATTCGCCAGCCAGCGAATAGGGGCCGTAGCGCAGCGTATCGGAGCGCAGCGAGCGGATCATCTGCGAGTGGCAGGTGTAGCAGCCTTCGCGCTGATAGACATCGCGTCCGGCCAGTTGCAGTACGCCATAGGGCTCGGTGCCGGGCGCGGGCTGGGTGGTGGTGCGCTGGAAGAACAGCGGCACGATTTCAACCAATCCACCCAAAGAGATGATGAACAGGGTAAGTATCACCAGCAACCAGTGCTTGGTTTCGATTTTTTTATGTGAAAACGCCATTGCAGCAGCATCCTTGATGCAGGGAGGGCGGCCCCTGGGGGCCGCCGCGGTGAATCAGATCAGGTGTGGGCAGCGGGTGCCAGCACGCGAACGACAGGCGGAACCGGCTGGTCGGCGGTGGCGTTGCGAAGGGCAACGCTGCGCGTCATGAGTACGTTCCAGGCCATGATGCACATGCCTCCCAGGTACATGACCCCGCCCAGCAGGCGAATCACGTAGAACGGGAAGGTTGCCGCGATGGATTCCACAAAGGTGTAGGTGAGAGTGCCGTCGGCATCGATGGCGCGCCACATCAGGCCTTGCATGACACCGGCAACCCACATGGCGGCAACGTAGAGCACGATGCCCAGGGTAGCCAGCCAGAAGTGCAGGTCGATGGCCTTGACCGAATGCATGGCGGTGCGGCCGTACAGGCGGGGTACCAGCCAGTACAGGGATGCCATGGTGATCATGCCTACCCAGCCCAGTGCGCCGGAGTGCACGTGGCCCACGGTCCAGTCGGTGTAGTGCGACAGCGCGTTCACGGTCTTGATGGCCATCATCGAGCCTTCGAACGTGGACATGCCGTAGAAGGCCAGTGCCACGATCATGAAGCGCATGATGGGATCGGTGCGCAGGCGATGCCATTGGCCGCTCATCGTCATCACGCCGTTGACCATGCCGCCCCAGGAGGGTGCCAGCAGGATGATGGAGAACACCATGCCCACGGATTGCGTCCAGTCAGGCAGCGCGGTGTAGTGCAGGTGGTGGGCGCCGGCCCACATATAGGTGAAGATCAGCGTCCAGAAGTGGACGATGGACAGTCGATACGACCAGATGGGGCGTTCAACCTGCTTGGGGATGAAGTAGTACATCATGCCCAGGAAGCCGGCGGTCAGGATGAAACCTACCGCGTTGTGGCCATACCACCATTGCATCATGGCGTCTTGTACGCCGGAGAAAATCGAGTACGACTTGCCCCAGCTGGCCGGGATGGACAGGTTGTTGAACACATGCAGCAGCGTCACGGCCAGGATGAAGGCGCCGTAGAACCAGTTGGCCACATAGATGTGGCGCACGGCGCGCTTGGCGATCGTGCCGAAGAAAACGGTGGAATAAGCGACCCAGACCAGCGCGATCAGGATGTCGATAGGCCATTCCGGCTCGGCGTATTCCTTGCTTTGGGTAAAGCCCATGGGCATGGACACCAGCGCCAGGACCATGGCGAGCTGCCAGCCCCAGAACGTGAAGGCGGCCAGGCGCGGGGCGTACAGGGGTACGTGCGAGGTACGTTGAACCACCCAGTAGGACGTGCCGATCAACGCGGAACAGCCGAATGCGAAGATCACGCCAACCGTGTGCGAGGGGCGAAGCCGGCCGAACGACAACCAGGCGATGCCATCGGTCAGTTCGGGAAATGCAAGTTGGGCGGCGATGACCACGCCAATAGTCATCGCGATGACGCCCCATATCACGGATGCGATAGCAAACTGCCGGACTACCTTGTCGTTATAGACGGCAGTGGCCGGCGGCGCAGCCTGGGTGCTCATGAGTGGATCTCCGTACATCAAAGGGAAGGTGCGCAGGGCGCGATTCCCTACTATGCGCCTAGATCCCTATCCATATGTTGACCCAGGTCAAGTCACGTTGTTGAGTTAGTGTTACGGGAAAGGTTGTTGCGCGCAGCCGACAGTTTGGCGTCCCGCTTGGCGAGCAGGGCTGCCAGGCGTTCGCTGCGCTCGGTGGCGTCGAAAATAATCTCGCCCTGATGCTCGAGATCCTCGAATTGCCCCTGGCTCAGGGCGCGGGCCAGGACGGCGACGATGATCAATACCAGGATCACCGACAAGGGAATCAATAGATAGACGATTTCCATGATTTGACTCAGGCGGTCTGCAAATGAGGGGTAGGGGCGGCCTGCTCGGGCTGGCGCAGCAGGCGCAAGCCGTTGCCGATGACCAGCAGCGAGCTGAGCGCCATGCCCAGGCCGGCGGCCCAGGGTGGCATATAGCCCAGCGCGGCCAGGGGGACGCCGCAGGCGTTGTAGCTGATGGCCCAGACCAGGTTGCTGCGCATGATGCGCACGGCGCGCCCGGCCATCTGGTGCGCTTGGGCCAGATCGGTGAGCCGGCCCGAGGCAAGGACGAAATCGGCATGGCTGCGTGCCAGCGGGGCGGCTTCGTTCAGCGCAATCGATACGTCGGCGCCGGCCAGGGCCGGGCCGTCGTTGATCCCGTCGCCCACCATGGCGACGGTTTCGCCCTGGCTTTGCCACTGGCGCACGATATCGAGCTTCTGGGCAGGTGCGAGGCCTCCCCGCGCATCGTCAAGCTGGATCCGGCCCGCCACGCGCGCCACCGCGCTCGAAGCGTCGCCAGACAGCAGGGCGATCTTGAGACCGGCGTCGTGCAGGGCCGCGATGGCCTGGCCGGCATCTTCACGCAAGGGGTCGTCGAAGGCGAAGCGGGCAATGATGCCCTGCTCATCGGCCAGCCAGGTGGCCGAGAGGCCGTCCTGGGGCTGGCCGGTGGGATCCAGGGTGTCGCCGTCGCGGGCGACGAAGTCCAGGCTACCCAGGCGGTAGGTCCGGCCATCGACCACGCCAGTCAGCCCGCCGCCGGCGGTTTCCACGACCGCCGCGGCTGCCGCGGGCGCTTGCGCGCAAGCGCTGACCAGGGCGCGCGACAAGGGGTGGCGCGACCACGCCGCCAGCGCGGCTGCGGTTTGCAGGGCGTCATCCGTGCTGGCGCCGGCGCGCTCAAGCTGGATGCCGGCAATGGCGGGTGTCCCTTGCGTGAGGGTGCCGGTTTTGTCGAAGGCAATGCGGCTGACGTTGGCCAGGCGCTCGAGGGCGCCGGGCGTGCGCAGCCAGATGCCGCGCCGCGCCAGGCTGGCCGTGGCCGTCAGCATGGCGGCCGGCGTGGCCAGCGACAGGGCGCAGGGGCAGGTCACGATCAGCACGGCGATGGCCACGCCCAGGGCGCGGGATGGATCGATGAATTGCCACGCCAGCCAGGCCGCGGCAGCCAGAACCAGGACCCCGGCCAGGAACACCGTGGCCCAGCGGTCGGCTGTGCGCATCCAATCGGGTCGGGTGGCGGCTGCGTCGTCCACCATCTGGCGGATCTGGCCCAGCGTGGAATCGGTCGATGTGTGCTCGACGCGCACCTGCACCGAGGCCAGCACGTTGACACTGCCGGCCCGTACCCAGGCGCCGCAGGGTTTGGCCAGGGGCTGGCTTTCGCCGGTCAGCAGGGCCTCGTCGGCCTGGGTGTCGCCCTGGATGATGGCGCCATCGGCGGCGAAGGTCTCGCCCGCGGCGATCTGGATGATGTCGCCCGGCGCCAGCCGGGACGGCGAGACATATTCGACGCCGGCGCTGCCGTCGCTGCGGGTCAGTATGCGGGTGACACTGCTGGGCAGCAGCCGACGCAGCGCTTCCAGGCGCAGGGTGGCGCGCGCGCGCGCCGCCGCTTCCAGCCATCGCGCCAGCAGCAGGAAGAAGACAAACATGGTGACCGAGTCGAACCAGACTTCGCCTTTGGACTCGAAGGTGGCCGCGCTGCTGGCGAAAAACGCCAGCAAGATGCCAAAGGTCGCCGGCACGTCCATGCCCAGGCGGCGTCGGCGCAGGCTGTGCAAGGCATTGCCGAAAATCGGCCAGGCGCAGAACAGCATCACCGGCAGCGTGATCATCCACTGGGCCCAGCGCAACAGGCGGATGACGTCGGATTCGATCTCGCCAGGCGCCATGGTGTATTCGGGCCAGGCGTACATCATCACTTGCATCATGGCCAGGCCGGCCACCAGCAGGCGCCAGAGCAGCAGCCGGGAACGCTGGCGCTGGGCGGCCTCGAGCTCGGCTGAATCGGCCGGGAAGGGCGTGTAGCCGGCTCTCTTGATGGCCCGGAACAGGTCGGAGGCCGGGGTTTGCGCCGCATCCCAGACCACGCGGGCACGCTCGGTCATCAGCGCCACCCGCACGCTCTTGACGCCGGGCAGGGCATTCAGTTCGCTTTCTACGATTTGTCCGCAGGCCGCGCACACCATGCCTTCGACCGCGATCCAGCCTTCGTGGGTGCCGTCGGCAAGCTCGCGCATGAACCCGCCATCCTGGGCGGTGGCGTCGATGCTGGCGTATTCGTCGGGAGGGCTGCTGGAGGAGGCGGGCGCTGCAAGCGCAGTACTGGCGTTCATATCACAACGATACGCCAGTACATGGTGCCGTGTTTGACGCAGGTCAAAGCATGGTGGCTTAGCTGCCCAGGGTCAATGTGCCCTTCATGATGCTGGAGTGTCCCGGGAACGAGCAAAAGAACGTGTAGGGCGCACCGGCCGTCAGCTTGGTGACGTCGAACTTGATCGTATCGGATTCGCCGCCAGCCAGCATCTTGGTATGCGCGATGACGCGCGCATCATCGGGCTTGAGGTAGCCTTGGGCGGCGCCGGCGGCCAGGGCGTCGGTGACAACCCCTTGCATATCGCTGTCCTTGGTCAGGACCCAGTTGTGGCCCATGGCCGTAACGGGCAGTTTGCCAGTGTGCTTCAAGTTGACGGTGAATTCCTTGCAGCTTTTGTCTATGGTGATTTCCTTGACATCGAATTGCATGGCATCGCTTGCATTCACCGTGACTTCGCACTGCTGGGCAGCGGCGATGCCAGGGATGGCCATGGCCGAGAACAGGGCGATGGCAGCGAGTTTGCGAATCATGAGGATCTCCTTCAGAGTTACTGGGTGTCTATACAGGGTACACGCAGCGGCGCGATGCGTCCCGCCGTGGCCCGGTGGCTTCGCAAGCCGTGTGCCAGATGGCGGGCATGGCCCGCAACGGCTGATTTCTGCTACGATCGTCAGGCTGCTTGGGCAGGGCCGTCTTAGGTGATGGCCGGCAAAGCGGCAATCGTAGTGCGTCTTCAGGGCGGGGTGTAATTCCCCACCGGCGGTATGCCACATCATGTGGCGAGCCCGCGAGCGCCTGGTCCAGCACGGGCCAGGGTCAGCAGATCTGGTAACCAAGCCAGAGCCGACGGTATAGTCCGGATGAAAGAAGATGTGCCGGTTTCAGCACCATGGTGCGCGCCCGCGCGCGCCGTTGGCATGCAGCCGGCTGTCGGTTAGCCCTGAAACGTTTTTCGCCCACCCTTTTGCGAGAGCGTTTCATATGTCCTTCACACCTGTAAACCATTCCCCCTATCCGTCGATTACCGGCGCGCCTTTCGCCAGCCGCCTTGCGCGCGCGCTGCACGACATGCGCCTGGGCCGTCCCGTCATCCTGATGGACGATTTCGACCGCGAGAACGAGGCCGACTTGATCGTGGCGGCAGACAAGCTCACGGTGCCGGTCATGGCCCAGCTGATTCGCGATTGCAGCGGCATCGTCTGCCTGTGCCTGCCCGGCGAGGCGCTCGACGCACTGCAATTGCCCATGATGACTCAGCGCAACGAAAGCCGCTTCAGCACCGCCTTCACGGTTTCCATCGAAGCGCGCGAAGGTGTCAGCACCGGCGTGTCAGCCCTCGATCGCGTCACCACCATACGCGCGGCGACCGCCGCCGGCGCACAGCCGGGCGATGTCGTGACGCCGGGCCATGTGTTTCCATTGCGCGCCCAGCCCGGCGGAGTGCTGGCACGCCGCGGGCATACCGAGGGCTCGGTCGACCTGGCGCTGCTGGCCGGATTGCAGCCGGCGGCGGTCCTGTGCGAACTGATGAACCCGGACGGCACCATGTCGCGTGGGGAAGACATCGCGCGCTACGCCGCGGTGAACGGCCTGGTGGCCATTACGATTGCCGAACTGGCGGCTTATCGCCAGGCCCTGGCCGACGCCGCCAGCGCATCGGCTACGCCCATCACCGCAGAAGCCCTGGGCTAAGCCAAACCGGGGTCAGACCACGGTTTT
>JBEBVZ010000102.1:0-7838 GCA_040392445.1 Verticiella sediminum | reverse complement strand
CCGGGGCAGCCCGCTTTTCGTCACTTCCGACGAGGCGGGATCGCAAGCTTTCGGAAAGAATTCAGCCCAAGCGCGATTTTGCCCATAGATGCTGGCGAAAACGCCGCACAACCGGAGAATTACATGAGTGCATTCAAAGACAATCTGCTGGCCGGGAAAACCGCGTTTATCGCGGGTGGAACCAGTGGCATCAACCTTGGCATCGCGCGCCGCCTGGTAGAGTTGGGCGCACGCGTGGCAGTGGTCGGCCGCAATCCCGAAAAAGCGGCAGCCGCGGCAGCCGAGCTGGGTGGCTCCGACAAGGCCATCGGACTGTCCGCTGACGTTCGCGACTATGCCGCCACGCGCGCAGCCCTGGAACAGACCGTGGAACGTTTCGGCCCCCTGGACATCGTGGTGTCGGGCGCAGCCGGCAACTTCGTGGCACCTGCCACCGGTATTTCCTCGAACGGTTTTCGTACCGTGGTGGATATCGACCTGAATGGCACTTTTCACGTGTTCAAGGCCAGCTACGACCTGCTGCGCAAGCCGGGCGCCTCGCTGATCGCGATTACGGCCGGCCAGGCCGTGAACCCCAGGATGCTGCAGGCGCACGTCTGCGCGGCCAAAGCCGGTATCAACCAGTTGATCCGGGTTCTGGCCATGGAATGGGGCCCCGAGGGCGTGCGCGTCAACGGCATTTCCCCGGGCCCAATCGCCGGCACGGAAGGCATGGCACGCCTGGCGCCCACGGCCGATAGCGAACTGGCCCTCACCCGACGCATTCCGCTGCGCCGCTATGGCGAGATCCCGGAAGTCGCGGAAAGCGCCGTATTCCTGAGCAGCAGCTCGGCTGCCTACATCACCGGCACCATCCTGGATTGCGACGGCGGCTCGCAACTCGGCGACGCGAGCGATCGCGACGGCACCCACGGCATCAACTGATACGTCTGGCCGCCAGCCGGTTTTTCCGGATGGCGGCCAACGGCCAGGCGCCGCAACAAGCCGCAAGGCCGCACCGGCCGTGATGGCTGCAACCGCGCGACTAACGCATAGTCCACGCCCGGTTGTACGCCCGAAAATCCTCGCGCACCTCGCATTGGCGTAGAGCGTCTGCCCCGACGCACCCGTCATCCGCGCCAAACCTGCATATGCTCACCGGGCGCTTGTCCGAGCCTGCATTCGCGGGCACAAAAATACCGAAATTGCCGCAAAGGCCAGAAACCCAAGCAGCTATACTTCTTGGCCGCTCGTATCCAATTGGATACAATGATCATCCTGAAGGAGGCCTGCCTGCCACTGCCTTGAGCATCTATCCCGTCGCACATAGGCTATTTGAAGGCCTGCGCCGGACATCAAGCCGGCCTTTGCAATATGGAACGCTATCCAGAAGGAGCAGCCATGGCCGCCATTAAAATCGCAGCTTTCGATGTCGCCGAGTACCCGCACAGCGAAAAAGCCATCGCCGAGTACCTGTCTACAGCCTTGGCGCAGGACGACCCCGCCTTGTTCCTTGCCGCCCTGGCCGATGTAGCCAAGGCTCGCGGCATGGCGCAAATGGCCAGGGACGCCGGGCTGGGTCGAGAAAGCCTGTACAAGGCCCTGGCGCCCGGCGCCAAACCGCGCTATGACACGGTGCTCAAGCTGGCGAAAGCGGCCGGCGTGAAACTCACGGTTCGGCCGGCCCACGCCTGATGGGTTCGACGTAAAAAGCAGGAACTTGCCGCCACGACCGGGCTCGCATACGCCGGCACGCAAGGAACTCCGCAGACATGATCAACACAGATCGTTTTTAAAACTCTTGAATATGCGGGTGACGTAACATGCCAATCCGATGGCTAAAACGGCTTTTCAGCAGTAAGCAAGACACAGGGTCCAGCATTCAAGGGGTGCCGAATGCCGCGGCAACGGCGGCTCAAGGCGAAGCGCCTGTCCGGCAGGCTCCGATAGTCGTAAGCGCCGAGGCCACCGAGATACTGGAAGGTCTGATACTGGATGTGGCCCCTCTTGCCAGCATGCGCGATACGCTGACCGAATCCATCGAGATCGCCAAGAAAACACGTAGCGTAGAGGTTTTCGCATCGCGCCTGCAGACCGCCACTATCACGCTGGCCATGGTAGAGCACCATTGCCAGCAACACACAACGCAATTGGATGGCACCGATCCAGCCAGGCAGGCAATCGATGCCCTGATCACCAGAGGTCCGCCAAGCACCAGGTCGCAGCCCACCAAGAAATCCAGGAACAAGGCCAAAACAGCCCCGCTGGCGTCTCGTGCCCAAGCTGCCAAGACCATGGCAAGACCGGATGTCCCGGTCGAGTTTGCGCTGTCGTCCTGGCTGTCGAGCAGCCGAACGGATGAAACCGGCACACGCACCGACAAATTTTGGGATGATTTCCGGCGCGATGTGCAAAATGGCGAATACTGGGCCGACAAATCAAAACAGGCCAGGGCCAACCCCCGCGAACGCCTGGGCATTGCCATGAAGATGCTGCCGCTACCCGAAGCGTTTCGAGACGCGGCCCTTGCCGTTCGAACCCTGATACGGGAAGCGAATAAGGCAAAGGAGCCCACCGATCGCCTGGTCGAGCTTCTGTACTGGCTGGCCGCCATCGCCTCCTTCGGCATTCCCTATGCCGAACGTACGCGTCAACCCGGCGCCAATGTCATGGAAGTGGCTTCGGGGGCCGAGATTGCGTCCCTGCCATTCACGTATGGCGAGCTTGGCTATACCCGGCTTGATCTGTTGACGGCAACCGACAGGCAAACCATCGTCACCGCATGGGGAGAGCCCGGCGAGCACTCGACCTTGAACGAGCTGCATCCCGAATTGTGGGCAAGGTACGAAGACCTGGCTGCCCTGGCCCACGATCGACGGCTAAAGCGCTTGCTGGACCGGATTTGATTGTTGGTGACCACTAGGGTTCAGGGCTATCGTAAGCGATAGCCCTGGCTACATTGTGCTTGCCACTTGAACACGCCTCAATTTCCCACCTAGGCAAACTGCATCGCCGTCAGCCTGGAACCCAGCTCGGGGGCCCCCGATGTCGCTATCCGAAACTCAGTCTCGAGCAGTTCCTTGATTTCGCTGACCGAGTTCAACAGCCTTTGTTCGGCCCTGCCATCCAGGTGGTAAAACGAATATTGCCTGTTATGCAGGATATGGCGCCCACCCAGCACCGGGCGAGCGGCGATCAGGTTGTTGACGAAGATTGACTTTGGATGAGTCGATGTATACCAGTTGAAGACTTCGTAATCCTGCTGGTAGTGCTGCATCAAATCAAAGACATAGAGATCCTGCCATGCATTCCTTACCTTGGTTTGCAGGCAAAATGCCTCGCCCTGTCGTAGCAGACGATACGGCCCATGCGGGGTGTCTTGAACGATATCCACTACAAACCGAATCGGCGCTGTCAGGGTCAAGCCGCCAAATCCCGTATCGGCGATAAATTTTTCGCCTTCTGCCTCGACAAGCAAAAGCATGTGGCTGCGTGGGGTAGCGATGCCATCAGGAACGTTCATACGCACGCGCGCCGCAAGCCCTTTCGCGGTAAAGCCCATCTCTTGCAATACGTATTGGAACAGCGAGTTATGTTCATAGCAGTACCCTCCCCGCCTTTGCCTTGTGAACTTGTCCATTAGCGCATCAATACCCAGGTCTACCGCCATACCGGTAAAAGGAGAAAGATTCTCAAAGGGAATTGAATGGGTATGCTTGACGTGCAACTCGTGGAGTACATCCAGAGTCGGTTGACGCGGTCCCTCATACTGAATGAGCTTCAAATAGGAAGATATGTCTGTCATGCAGCGACCTCCTGATAAGGCTACTGGAATTCAGTCCGCACATTGCACATGCAGCCTATTTGGCTGCCATATGGCGTTTTCGCGGCCGTGTGCTGCGCCCACACCCCAACCGCATCCTGGGCACCTCGCCAGCAAGGTGCCCAGGCGCCTGATCAGTTCATTTGTACGCCAAACCGCTTGATCCAATCGGCCCAACGTTCGGAATCCACCCTCATCGCTTCGGCCATTTCGCTCGAAGTCGAACCAACCGGCACCACACCGATGGCCTGCATTCTTTGTGCCACCTGTGGATCTGATGTGACCGCTTGCACTGCCTTTTCCCATTGCGCAACGATTTCGGGCGGCGTGCCTGCCGGCATCAATACGCTTTGCCAACCACTGCGCGAGAAGTCCGGGTAGCCGACCTCGGGGAAGGTCGGAACGTCGGGAACCAGTGAGGCGCGTTTTGTTCCGGTAATGGCCAGGGCTCGCAATTTGCCGGCCTGGATATGCGGCCACGCACTATTCAGCGTGCTGAATGCCATGTGTACCTGGCCGCCAAGCAAGGACGTCACCATCTGCGCCCCACCCTGGAAAGGCACATGCAGCATCTCGATGCCTGCCTTGGATGACAGCATTTCGCCGTAGAGATGCAGCGGTGTACCGTTTCCGTTCGATGCGTAGGTATAGTGACCAGGCTGGGCCTTGGCCAGAGCCACGAACTCTTCGATGGACGTAGCCGGTACGCTGGAATGGATAACCAGAAGGAGTGGCGTCGCCCTGGCCTCCGATACCGGCGTGAAGTCCTTGAAGGGATCGTAGCCTGGGCGCGCAAAGAGGTGCGGGTTGAGCACCAGCGAGACATCGGTGAATAAGACGGTATATCCATCCGCGGCAGCACGTGAAGCCTGCCCTATGCCTATCATGCGGCTGGCGCCAGGCTTGTTCTCCACAATCACATTGCCGCCGATTTCCTGACTCACGCGCTCGGCAATGATGCGTGCCACATTATCGCCAACGTCCCCGGGGGGGCCCGGATAAAGCAAGGTGATGGGACGCGACGGATAAGAAGCAGGCTGGGCTACAGATACCTGGGCCCCCAATGCGGCGCAGGAAAACGCAACAGCCAGCGCATGCCGGCCGATGCTGCGAGAAAACAGATTCATTCAGTTGGTCTCCGACCACCCGCAACTGCGCCGATGGCAGGCTGGGCTTGTCATCGGGAGTGCTCTGTGGCTAATTTCTATCGAGCCGGCATGCTATGCGCCGCAGCGTGCACTGGCATCGTCAAAATGGACGAAAACGTTCAACAATAGCCTGTTGTACGTATTGCCGCGGCACGATTCGTGTTGCTGATGGCCAGATTGCACTCTCGTGAATGGAGGTCAATATGTGCACACGCCTATCTCAACACCGCAAACCCGAGACCTATTTCTCTCAGTTTCCCGTGCATCCCTTTGTTCCTCGGCCCCTGTCGTTTGTACGCTCCTACAACGTGGCGCCAGGCACCCAGCCCTTGTATATACGAGAGACCGAAGACGACTATGTGGCCACCACGGCGCGCTGGGGCTACCAGCACGGCGCTGACCGTATGTGCTTCAGCACCCACCTGGAGGGTGCTACCCGATCCGGTCACTGGCGTCCTCTCTGGGAAGGCGGGCGCATCATCGTGCCTGTCGACGGTTGGTTTGAATGGACGGGGCCGGATGCCGACAGACAGCCGTGGTTTATCTACAGCCAGGCTGCCACGCCACTGTGGTTTGCTGCCCTGCTGGGCGATGACGGTTTTGCGATCCTGACGAGAACAGCGGACAGGGAACTGCAGGCTGTGCATAGCCGGCGCCCCGTGGCGCTCGATATCCGGGGCGCCCGAGAATGGATGGCCCCGGGCACAACCTCGGACGATGCGCTACAGATTGCGGCGGAACGCGTGCTGCCAGAATCGGAACTCCGCTGGCATGCCGTCACGCGGGCTGTCGCAAACGACCAATATCAGGAAGAAGATGCGGTGCGACCGATCAATTTACCAAGCTGACATATCGCGCCCCATGGGCTGACCGCAGGGCTCCCGCACGCCTATGCCACAAAACCCGACCGAACAACGGAAGAGCACGCCCTGGCACGGCAGATGCGTAGTGTCGTGTGCGTGGCCCGTCCCGGGGCATGCCTTCCTTTCAGGAGCCAGGTCATGGACAAGGACAGAATCAAGGGTGCAGCCAAGGAAATCAAGGGCGGCATCAAGGAAACCGCTGGCAGGGTCATGGACGACAAATCGACCGAGATCGAAGGCAAAGTCGAGAAAGACGTCGGAACCGCTCAACGCAAAGTAGGCGAAGCCAAGGATGCCCTGCGCGATGCCACGAAGAAGTAACGGGGCGCTCGTCTCGCACGCCCCGTCTCGTTCTGCACACTCAGCGGAGTGAGGCGCGCCAGGCAGCCAACCGCTGGCATATGCTCGTAGCGTAAGCGCTCATGCATTGTAATTCTGGCGTGAGGTGCGAGTGGCACTCGGCGATGTGCTAGGGCATATCGATTGCGCTATCCAATCTGCAACCAAACAGGAGAGGATAAATGCAACAGGACCCGAAAGAGCAACGACCCGGCAACAGTCCGGGGCAAAGGGGTCAAGATGGGACGCGGAACCCTGACAACCCTGCCGGCCCGGGAAGTCGGCCCGACCCAGAGCCAGGGCAACCTGGCGGAACTCCTCCGAACAACAATGATGGCACTCCTAACCGTCGGCCCGAAGATCCGGATATAGACGATCCGGATGAAAGAGAGGGTGGCGGCATATAAGCGCACGGAACCCACCAACCCGGTACTTACAAAAGCCCTGCAAAGCAGGGCTTTTTTGTGCCCGCTCGCTGTTCATATCCGGTCTAGCGTGCGCCACCCGTTCAGACCCTGAGCATCTGCACCCTTACGCCCAAACATGACAAACAACTTTAGGATAGGATGGCCCGTTTTTTGGCATGTAGTCCTCGAGCCGTCAAGGCTGTGATCATCCTCTACGAGGAGAAAGACGGGTGAGATACGTTCTTATTTTGGTGGGCGCTGCCGTGGTTGCCTATTTAATTGCATTGGGCATACGCGCCTACCTTCAAGAGAGAAAAAAAGATGAAAAATAAATCCATTGGCTTTTTGGCTACCGGCATCGTGCTGTTTCTGGTGCTAGTCATATGCGCTTTTGGCTCTTTCTTCCAAACCGATCAAGGTGAGCGCGCCGTGGTGCTGCGCAACGGCAGCCTGTCGCATGTAGCGGAACCTGGGCTGGGATTCAAGACCCCTATCCTGGACAGCACCCGCTTTATCAGCGTTCGGGACCACAACATCACGATGCCTTTGGAGGCCTACTCATTCGACCAGCAGCCCGCCACCATGCAGGTTTCCGTGACATACCGCGTCCCTGTGGATCGCGTGGCTGATTTGTACAGCGAATATGGCACATTGGAAAATCTACAGTCTCGTGTGATTGAGCGTCGTACGCCAGATGCGGTAAAGAACGTGTTTGGACGCTTCACCGCGGTCAGAGCGATACAAGAGCGGGAAAAACTCGGAATAGAGTCCTTGGCGGCGGTTACACAATCCATGCGGGACGCGCCGGTGCAAATCGTCGGGCTGCAGGTCGAAGAAGTCGGCTTCAGTCAAGCCTATGAACATTCCATCGAGCAACGCATGTTGGCCCAGGTTCAGATCGAAACCACACGCCAGCAAAAACAAACAGCCGAAATCCAAGCCGAAATCAAAGTGGTCGAGGCCAAGGCTCAAGCCGATGCTCAGCGCGAGCAGTTCCAGGCCGAGGCTGACGGCATCAAGCTGCGCGGCGAAGCCGAAGCGCTGGCCATTGAAGCCCGCGCTAGAGCGCTTGCGAGCAACACTGGACTCGTGCAGTTGATGGCCGTCGAGAAGTGGGACGGAAAACTGCCTGTTACGCAAGTTCCCAATAGCGCCGTCCCATTCATCGGGATCAAGTAACTCCCCGCCCTGCCAGCCGACCCTAAAGCCCCGCTGCCCTCGGTCGTGGGTAGGCGGCCATCATTGAAACGTCCTATCCAGCACCTGAGACCACAATGTC
>JBEBVZ010000101.1:0-7846 GCA_040392445.1 Verticiella sediminum | reverse complement strand
CCCATGACCAGCGTGCCGAAAATCGCGACCAGGCCGATAAGCCCGATGCCCAGCGAACTGGTCGTGGCGTCAAAGCCGTGGTCCATCAGCATGGGAATGCCATGCGTGCCCAGCAGATTCATGCTGAATCCACAGGCAAAGAGGCCCAGGGTGATCTTCCAGAAGGGCGCGGTACGAACCGCTTGCCCGAAGGCCAGGCTGTCCGGCAGGGCGGTCGCGCCGGACGGCGTGGCCGCGATCTGCTCGGCAAGCAGGTCGGTATGCGGCGGAGCCTGGTCGCGAATCACGAACAAGGCGGTGGGAATGGTGAATGCCGTAAAGACGGCGGCAAAGCCCAGCATGGTCGTTTGCCAGCCGGCCGCTTCGATCGCATAGGTCAGCACCGGCGTCATGACGGCGATACCCGCCATCGAGCCGGTGGACAGGAAGAACAGGGCCATGCCGCGCTGGCGGGTGAACCAGCGGCTGATCACAGGGGTCAGCGCAACCGGGCTGGTGAAGGCCAGGCCGACGGACATCAGCACGCCGAAAGCCAGCAGGAAACTGACGGGGTCGCGCGCATTCACGGTCCAGATGGCGGACACGACCACAATCGCGGTGCCCAGCAACAGCACGAAGCGTGTGCCAAGGCGGCCCACCAGGTGCCCGGCCAGTGGCATGCCCAGCCCATAGCAAAGCATGCCGATGGCGATGATGCCGGAAAGCAGGCTGCGGCTAAAGCCGAGGTCTTGCGCCATGGGCAGGAAAAAAGGGCCAACGCCCATGCGCATGCCCACGGTAAGCAAAGTCAGCATCGTCGCCGCGGCGACGATAGTCCATCCGAAATACCAACTGCCTATACGTTTTTCAGTCAATTCCATCTCCTGCTGTTTTTCTTTCGAGTGCGTTTGGCCCTGCGGATGGCGCGGCCACAACGAGATTGTCGAATATTTCCCATCGTTCTGCTTTAAAGGATATTTCGGGCAATCTCGCGGCAGGCAAAGCGAAATGACCGGGCGTCCTGATGATCTGCCCAGCCATATGCAATAAATTCAATTCAAATAAGACTGTTTCTCATTATCATGAATTAGAATGGCGCGATTCCGTATTTCTACCTACGCCGCCCTCGGCACTTTTACGCCTCATGCCCGCACCACAGGACAACCGCCGCCGCGCCTATTGGCTCAAGACTCTGCACCAGTGGCATTGGATCAGCTCCGCCCTGTGCTTGCTGGGCATGCTGCTGTTTTCCATCACGGGAATCACGCTGAACCATGCCTCGCAGATCGAGGCCAAGCCGGTAGTCGATAGCCGCGAGGCCAACCTGCCCGAGCCTCTGCATCAGCTGGTGCAGGCCCAGATTGCCGCCGGCGGGCAGGGCCAGCGGGTCTTGCCCGCCGAGCTGCGTGCCTGGATGCGCGAGCAGTGGTCGCTGGATGTCAGCGAAAACGAAGCCGAATGGTCGAATGAAGAGGTCTACCTGTCGCTGCCGCGTCCTGGCGGGGATGCCTGGCTGCGCATCGACGCGGCAGACGGGCTGGTCGAATACGAGGTAACCGACAGGGGCTGGATCTCCTATTTCAATGATCTGCACAAGGGCCGCCACACCGGCGTGGCCTGGAGCTGGTTCATCGACATCTTCGCGGTCGCCGCCTTGCTGTTCTCGCTGACGGGTCTGTTCATCCTGAAAATGCATGCGGCCAACCGGCCGTTCACTTGGCCCGTGGTCGGCCTGGGCGTGATCGTGCCGCTGCTGCTGGCCATGCTGTTCATACACTGAATCCATCCACCATCTTCGCAATCGAGGCTTGTCTTTTCATGCAAATCCGCTATTCCATGACCTTGGGTGCACTGCTGGGTGCGCCTGCGTTCGCCGGCAGCCTGGGGGTCAACGTAGAGATTCCGCGCCTGAACGTCGCCGAATACCACCGCCCTTACGTGGCGATATGGATAGAAGGGGCTGACCAGCGCGTTCCCGCCACCCTGGCCGTCTGGTACGACACCAAGACCGGCAACGCCGAAGGCGAGGGCACCAAGTGGCTCAAGGACATGCGCCAGTGGTGGCGTCGCATAGGCCGCGAACTGGAGATGCCGGTGGATGGCGTCAGTGGCGCGTCGCGCCCGGCGGGCAAGCACCAGGTCTCATTCACCGAAGGCACGAACCCCTTGCCCGAGCTGGCTGCGGGCTCATACAAGCTGGTGGTGGAAGCGGCCCGCGAAGTCGGCGGGCGTGAACTGGTGACCATACCCTTTCAGTGGCCGCCGCAAAAAGAAGAGCAGTTGCAAGGCCAGGGCAGCAGCGAGCTGGGTGGTATCCAGCTGAGCCTCAAGCCTTAAGGCGCTGCTTTGCCTGTGCTTGCACTCTTTGATTCCGTGACTCTTATAGGTGTTTTCCCATGAAACTGCGCACTTCCATCGCTGCTTGCCTGCTCGCCCTGGGTGGATTGGCCACCACCGCCCAAGCTCACAACGTCTGGCTGATGCCGTCGACCACGGTGCTGTCCAAGCCTGACTGGATCACCGTGGACGCCGCGGTCTCCAACGATCTGTTCTTTTTCAACCATGTCCCGCTGCGCCTGGCCGGCTTGGTCGTGACCGCGCCCGATGGCAGCACCATGGCTCCCGAAAACAGCCATACCGGCAAACTGCGCAGCGTGTTTGACCTGAATCTGACGCAGGCCGGCACCTATCGCCTGGCCGTGATCAATGCGGGTTTGAATGCAAGCTACAAGGACAAGGCCACCGGCGAGCCGCGGCGCTGGCGCGGAACGGCTGAAAAATTGGCCGAGATTCCCGCCGATGCGCAGGAACTGCGCGTGAGCCAGTCGGTCGGCCGTGTGGAAACCTTTGTCACGGTGGGCAAACCTTCGCAGATCAAGCTCAGCGGCCAGGGGCTGGAACTGGTGCCGGTGACGCACCCCAACGACCTGGTCAAGGGCGAGCCGGCCACCTTTGCCTTCCATATGGATGGCAAACCGGCGGCCAACCTGGACGTGGCGGTGGTGCTTGGCGGCACGCGCTATCGCGACAGCCTGAATGAGGTCAATCTCACCACCGATGGCGATGGCCGCTTCACCGTCACCTGGACCGACGCCGGCATGTACTGGATCGAGGCGGGTGCCAAGGACGACAAGACCACGGTGCCTCAGGCCAAGGAGCGCCGCCTGTCCTACGCCGGTACGGTGGAAGTTCTGCCTTGAGCGAACGCTCGCAGCCGCCGGCAAGCGCACCGAACTTCGGTGCCTGGCTGAACCAGGGTTATGCCAACCTGGCCGTGCCGCGGCGAGCCGATCCGTCCACCCTGCATCAGGTGGGCGGCAAGACCATGGGCACCACCTGGTCGGTGCGCTTTGGCAATCCGGCCATGCTGCCGCTGGCGCAGGTTCGCGACTGCGTCGAAGCCGCGCTGGGGCGGATCGTGGGGCAGATGAGCCACTGGGAAGCCGATTCCCTCATCACGCGCTACAACCAGGCCCCCGCCGATAGCTGGCATACCTTGCCTGCCGAGTTTTTCAGCGTGCTCCAATGCGCCTTGCATTGGGCCCGGGTATCAGGGGGCGCTTGCGACCCCACCCTGGGCGCGCTCGTCAACGCCTGGGGCTTCGGGCCGCGCGCTGACGGGGCCAATGCCGGCGAGCGCGGCACCCCTCTGTCGCTTGCCGAGCTGCAGTGGGCCCGCGAGCGCACCGGCTGGCAGCGGCTGCGCCTGGATGTGCCCGCGCGCCGCATCCAGCAGCCCGGCGGCATGCAGCTGGATCTGTCCGGCATCGCAAAAGGCTATGCCGTGGATTACGTGGCCGATGCCCTGCACACCGCGGGCATTGACGACTGCCTGGTCGAAGTGGGCGGCGAATTGCTGGGCCGAGGCCGGCGTCCCGATGGCTTGCCCTGGTGCGTTGCCGTCGCCCAGCCCGATGCGCCCGCGCAAAGTGCGTACCATGTCAGCTTGCACAACCTGGCCATCGCGACTTCGGGCGATACCTGGCATGCCTTCGAGCACGCGGGCCGGCGGTATTCGCACACCCTGGACCCTCGCACCGGCGAGCCCGTGCAGCATGCGCTGGCAAGCGTCACTGTCGTGCATGCGTCGTGTATGCAGGCCGACATCCTGGCGACTGTCCTGACCGTGCTGGGCCCTGCGCCCGGGCTGGCCTTCGCCCAGGCGCAGGGGCTGGCTGCCCTCTTTATCGAACGCAAGGCCGACGGCTCGCAGGCATTGACCGCAACCCCGGCGTTTGCCGACATGTCCGCCACGTCCAAGTCATGAATATCGGTTCGGAATCGCTGCGCCTGATCGGTGCGGCCGGCATCGCCATCGCCTATTTGTCCATGTGCGCCGCCATCTGGTGGCGCGTGCGGCGCCAGAATCAGCAGGCGCAGGCGAGCGCCGCCGAGCTTGCCCCCGCCCGTGCCGGAGATGCCCCCTTGCTGCTGGCCTACGCCAGCCAGACGGGCTACGCCCAGGAGCTGGCCTGGCGCACGGCCCAATCGCTGCATACGGCCGGCGTGGCGGTGCAGGTACTGCCCTTGGGGCAGGTGTCTGCCGAGACCCTGGCTCATGCCGAGCGTGCGCTGTTTGTCGTCAGCACCTATGGCGAGGGCGACGCGCCGGATACGGCGTCGCGGTTCGTGGATAAGGTCATGGGCCACACCCTGGACTTGTCGCAACTGCAGTATGCGGTGCTGGCCCTGGGCGACGCGAGCTACGTGAATTTTTGTGGCTTTGGCCGCCATCTTGACGCATGGCTGGCACAACAAGGCGCCACCCCCATGTTCGAACGCGTCGAGGTGGATAACGCGGGGGCCGAGGCATTGACGCGTTGGCAGCACCAGCTCAGCCACGTAGCCAGTGTGGGCGATGTGCCGCTGTGGCAGGCCCCGGTTTACGAAGACTGGACGCTGGCGGCGCGGCGCCAGCTGAATCCGGGCAGTGCCGGGCAACCGGTATTCCATCTTGAGCTGGCACCGCCGGCCGGCGTGTCGGCGCAATGGGAATCGGGCGACCTGGCCCAGGTGTTGGTTCCGGCCGACCCGGAGCATCCTCGCGAATACTCGCTGGGCTCCATTGCCAGCGACGGCAGGGTGCACCTGCTGGTGCGCCGGCACTTGCGCAGCGACGGCGGCCAGGGCGTGGCATCGGGCTGGCTCACCGACACGCTGGCGGTGGGCGACCCGGTCGCGCTACTGCTGCGGGCGCACCGCAACTTCCGCCTGGAAGACAATATGCATCGGCCCTTGATCCTGATCGGCAACGGTACGGGCCTGGCGGGCCTGCGCAGCCACCTCAAGGCGCGGGCGGCCGCCGGCCAGCATGCCAATTGGCTGGTGTTTGGTGAGCGCCAGTTGGCACACGATTTCCTGTATCGGGACGAAATCCTGGCCTGGCAAGCGCAGGGCGTGCTGGCGCGCACGGACCTGGCCTTCTCGCGCGACCAGCCCGAGCGCCTGTACGTGCAACATCGCCTATTGGCGGCGGCCGATGCCCTGCTCGACTGGGTGGGCAGGGGGGCGGCCATCTATGTTTGCGGCAGCCTGGAAGGCATGGCCAAGGGCGTGGACCACACTCTGCGCACGCTGCTGGGCGAGGCCACCCTGCGGCAACTGACCGAGGATGGCCGCTACCGGCGCGACGTGTACTGAGCCGCGCTGCGGGGTTCGCGCGATGGCGCCCATGGCCGCGAGCCGTCCCATCAGGGTATCGGGCCTGCGACCCTGGCCGGCCAAGCCGGCTTTTGCTAGCCGGCGGCCTGCTGGGCCTCGCGCTCTTTTTTCAGCCCTAGCCGCAGCGCTATTTGCGCAATCACACCCGCCCCGACCAGCACGCTGCCGGCGGCCATCGACGGGCTGCTGCCCAGTCCCACCAGCGCGGTGCAAAGCGCGCCGACCAGCATCTGCACAAACCCATACAGCCCCGCCGCCGTGCCGGTCAGCTTGGCATTCACACTGATCGCCTTGGTAATGCCGCCGGGGCCGGCCATGCCTACGCCCAGGGTGAACAGGAACATCAGTACGCCGGCCGCGACAAGGTTCAGATATCCCAGCAAGGAGATGGCCAGAAAGACGGCGGAACTGGCCAAGCCTAGCGCATTGGCCCGGATCATGATGAGCTCGATCGAGACCTTGCCCACCAGGCGGCTGGTAATCGCATTGCCCAGCGAGACGCCGGCCATCAGCAGGCCGATGAAAAAGCCCACCTCGCGTACCGAGTAGTGCAGTTCCTGGACCAGGATGAACGGCGCCGCCACAACAATGCCGTACACCGCCATGGTCGCGCAGCCCCCGCCGACGACAAAGCCGACAAAGGCGGGCGAGCCCAGCAGGGTTTTGTAATCGCGTCCCATGGACTTGAAGTTGATGGTTCCGCTCGGTTTCGCTGTCTCGGGCAGCAGGCGCCAGGTAAACAGCAGGTTCACAACGCCCAGGCCGGCCAAGGCCAGGAAGATCGAGCGCCAACCCATGGTGGTGACCAGCGCCGTGCCCAGCAGGGGGGCCAACCCGGGCCCTATGGTCGTCATCAGGTTCATCAGGGCCAGCCGCTTGATGGTGTCCTCGGTGCCGGCGGTGTCGCGCACGATGGCTCGACCCAGCACCAGCCCGGCGCAGCCTCCCAGGGCCTGCAGCACACGTGCCGCAATCAGCGCCTGCACATCGGGCGCCAGGGCGGCTATCAGCCCGGCGATGGTATAGATGGCCAGCCCGACCATCAGCACAGGCCGGCGTCCGAAGCAGTCCGACAGCGGCCCGTAAAACAGTTGCCCGGCCGCCAGCCCCAATATATAGAGACTGATGGTGCTCTGCATGGCCGCCATGCTGGCGTTCAGGTCCTGGGCCGCGGCAGGTAGCGCCGGCACAAGCATGTGCATGGCCAGCGTGCCGCTGAACGTGACCATTACCAGCAGCCACAGAGGGGGGCGGCGTGCGCCCGGCTTGAGCGAAGAAGTGGCGGCACTCATGCTGCAGTGTCCTCCGCCAGCAAGCCGGACAGGTGGCTCAGGACACGAAAGGTGGTGGCCAGATCCGATTCGGCGATCTCGGCCAGCATCTGCTCGCGCAGCTCGGCGGCAAGAACCTCTACCTGTTCGACCGTGGTCTGGCCCTGTCGGGTGATGTGCAGCTCCTTGGCCCGTCGGTCGCTGCCTTCGCGCCGTTCCAGCAAGCCTGCGGACTCCAGTTCGTCCAGCAAACGCACCACGGACGAACTGTCCAGGCCGATTGCGGCCGCCAGGTCCTTCTGGCGCATCGGCGTGCGCGCGCGCGCCAGGTGCAGCAAAGGCAGCCAGGTTGCCTCGGTCAGCCCTAGCGGCTGCAGCCTGCGATTGACGGCACGCCGCCATTGGCGCGCAAGCTGTGCCACCAGCGCGCCGAACTGATTGTGAATATTGTCGTTAGGGGTGGACATGGTCCGGAGACATCCTGGCATTTAAATAGGTGATATATCAATCATAAGTATGTCATGTATTTCCGTTTGGGCCAGCGCGATGAATAGAGGCTTGCCTGCAACGCTGTGCGCCGCCTGGCGGGGGAAGGCCGGATGGATACTCAGGCGTATGGTTCCACCCACCTATATATAGAAGGGGAAGAAAGCGGCCGCCAGGGCCAGGGCGTCCAGGGCATGCTTCGTCTTCCATATGGATAGACGAAATGCTCTCTATAGAGTCCCCTATAAGAAGAGGTCTATATATAGGGAAGGCAAGATACGAAGAACCCGGCGATTAATCCCGCGAGCGCAGCGACAGAAAGGAATATCAAGGCAAAACCGGGGTCAGACCTCGTTTTTCGGTGCCTGGCGAGGGGCGGGATATGGGCTGATCCGGGTTATTTCGAACTATTTTGCCTAAATCGGGTTGGGGGTATTCCCTAATCTGGA
>JBEBVZ010000100.1:0-7976 GCA_040392445.1 Verticiella sediminum | reverse complement strand
CCACCGGCTCGTTCAGCGTCGTATCCTGCATACGACTGCTTCAGCGTGGCATGGTTAAGCAGCATTTCAGCTTTCAGATCCTGCCCGCTCGCGTCGAATATGCGGGTGCGCACCCAGTAGGATTCCGTCCGCTTGCTTTCGGCCAAGGCTACGATCTCGCGCCGGATCAGATAGTCCTCGCCAACGAACAAGGGCCCATCGATCATGCGTATCTCCAGGTCGGCAAAGAGCCCCACGACAGGTTGCTTTACCGGGAATTTCGCCTTGAAGCTGGTGTGCTGGGCCAGAACGCTGACCATTTCCAGTGGAATGATGGCGCGGCCCCAGGGTGACGCGGCGCCGTCGGCATACCAAGTCGAATTCTCGGTAATCCGTTCCAGTTTTTGCGCAAGTGAGAACGGATAGAGCTTACCCATGTGTTGTTCCGGATCCATGCGCACGCGTTCTTCCTCGGCGCCGGCCATGCCCACATGCAGGCCGGACAGGATGACGAGCTTTTCGGGTGGCCGCAGTGTGGCCATGCGCTGCTCCAGCAGCGTGGTTCCGTGATCCGGGCCGATACTGGCACTGGCTTCAAGTACCGGGGTGCCGTCCGCTTTCTCGGCCCACGCCCGTGTGCGTGTCGCCTCTGCTACAGGAAGATCGACGAAGGCGCGCACCGACTCGCCTTCGACAACCATGTTATTGAAATGCACCGACAAGCACCCGCGCTCGAACCAGGCCTTTCCCCACAGGTGCGACAGCAGTGGCACGAACTGGCTGAAGTGTGTTGGCCCTTCGATCGGGCCGGCTCGAAACCCGAGCTTTTCGGCCATGGCGTCGTCGTGAATGGAGGTGTGGCCAGCGTATTCCTGGTCAGCCAGCATTTGGCGCGGTTGTCGCAAGGGGCCGCACAATGAAAGGGATGTCTTGAAGGTCATGGTTGTCTCGTGTTGTAAGTGATTTATTTTGAAAGTTTAGCGCTCGATCCTATAGAGCGCGTGGCCGGCGCAAAGCGGTTTACGCCCTACTGCAATACAATAAGGGTTAACCCGGATGAAAGCAGTCGTATCGTCGGACGTGATACGCGGCAACGTCATTCTCGTCGAAATGGCACTGTGTCGTTACTGCCCCGGTCTTATATCCACATGAAGACGAATTTTTGAGTTAGAGGCGTTTATGCAAAGTAAATGGACTCATGGCCTGCAGATGGCTGTGGCAGCTGTTGGACTAAGTGCGGCTACCTTGGTATCGGCTGCCTATCCTGACCGTCCCATTACCCTGATCGTTCCGTATGGAGCAGGTGGAACCACCGACCAGATCGGTCGGGCTGTGGGTGAAGCGCTGGGCCGCCAGCTGGACCAGACCATCGTAGTCGACAACAAGCCGGGTGCCGCAGGAACGATGGGTGCGGCGCAGTTGAAACGCGCCAAACCGGACGGCTACACGCTGAGCATGCTGCCGCTGGGCGTGTTCCGCCAGGTTTACCTGCAGCCGGGTGGCGTCAGTTACGACCCGCTCAAGGACATCAGCTACATTTCAATGTTCGCCGGCTACAGTTTTGCCGTGGCTGTCATGAAGGACGCCAAGTGGCAGACGATCCAGGAACTCGTGGAAGACGCCAAGGCTCGTCCGGGAGAAATCGCCTACGGTTCTCCTGGCCTGTTCTCGGGTAACCATGTCGTGATGGCCGAACTCGAGCGCGTCACGGGTGCGAAGTTCAATCACATCCCCTTCAAGAGCGACTCGGAATCACTGACGGCAATGATGGGCGCGCATGTCGACGTCGCATCGTCCACGAATGTGGTGGTGCCCTTTGTGACCTCAGGTCAGATGCGGGTGCTGGCATCGGCAGGGAAATCACGCCCCAAGGATCTGGCCGACGCTCCTACCTTGCAAGAGGCCGGCTATGACGTCCTGGTGCCATCGCCCATGGGCATTGGCGCACCTGCAGGCTTGCCGCAGGATATCGTAGAAAAGCTGGACAAGGCGATCGAAGCGATGACGCGTGACCCTCAGTTCGTGCAGACTATGGATCGTCTGGGTGTAGAGATCGAGTATGCCGATCATAAGGCTTACCAGCAGTATGCCGCCGACACCATGCAAAGCGAGAAAGTGCTGGTCGAACGCCTGTCTTCGCAGTTGAAAGACTGATTGCCCGCGGGTGCGGGGGAAAGCTTGACGGGCTTTTTCCCACCTCTTTCGGGCAGATCGGCTTGCACGATGCTGCTGGAGAGCAATACGATGGCCCGAAGCAGAAGGCACGTCAAACAGGCTATCGGCCAGGGGTTTCGTTCCTGACCGATAGCCGGCAGCGTTAAGCCGCGTTAGTCATACGCGGTGAGTATGGAAGTCCGTTCATTTTCGTTTTCCTTTCGTTTTTTCGAGCCCCCCGGTTCGCTGTGTGAAACACCGGTTGAGGCTGGTACCCAGTTCCTTGAAACTGTGTTTGTCGGGTTGCGCAAGCAGCCATGGCTCACGATTAAAACAAGGAGAGAGGCATGAACGGCAAATCAGCTTGGGCAGCGGGTTTCTTGAAGTTGGCCCTGTTCTCTGTAGCTTGCACAATTGCGCCCACACAGGCCAGCAGTGCGGAGTATCCATCTCGTCCGATCACCATATTGGTCGCCTTCCCCCCAGGCGGAGTGCTCGATACCTATATGCGCGGGCTTGCGTCCCTGGTGGGGAAGTCTCTCGGCCAACCCGTCCTGGTCGAAAACAAGCCGGGTGCGTTGGGTACGCTTGCCGCCAGCACCGTGGCACGAGCACAGCCCGATGGATACACGCTGTTCCAGGTATCCCAGAACATTTTCAGGGCGCCGCACCTGAGCAAGGTGTCTTACCAGATGGATAAGGATTTTCGGTTCGTGGTGGGACTGGCCGATACCGATCATGTCCTGGCGGTGCGGGCGGATTCGCCTTACAAGACATTGGCGGATTTCGTTGACGCTGCGCGTGCGCAGCCGGGCAAGCTGTCCTATGGCAGTACCGGTGTGGGCGGCACGGTGCATCTTTGTATCGACGACCTATCAAAAAAGGCGCATATGAATTTGCTGCATGTGCCGTTCAAGGGGGCTCCGGACCAGATACAGAACCTGCTCGGTGGCAACCTCGATGCCATGGGTGTGCCGTACTCGCAGGCCACCAATCTGGGCGACAAAGTTCGTATTCTCACGATTTTTGCCAAGCAGCGCGCGAAGACCAGCCCGGACGTGCCGACGGCAACCGAGCTTGGCTATGACGTGGCGGTGACGTCGCACGTGGGAATCGCGGGCCCGAAGGGCATGAGCGATACCGTGTCGAAAAAGCTGGAAGAGGCGTTCCGCCAGGCTACCGAGACGCCCGAATATGCCACCTTGCTGAGCAACGTCGGCATGGTGGAATCGTATATGCCGTCGGATGATTATCAGAAGTGGGTCAGCGAGACGATCGGCTTCGAAGAACAGCTTATCAAGCGCGCGGGCATCTCGCTGGGTTCTGGCAGTTAGAGGCGTGCGGGTCCGTCAGCGGAGTCCGCTGACGCCACGCCCTGTTTGATCAATGTGTCGATCTCCGCCCCGTCGAACGAAAATTCCCTGAGCACTTCTCGGGTGTGTTGCCCCAGGCGCGGCGGCATGCGGCGGATTTTCGGCGGCGTCTGGCTAAAGGCCAGTGGGTTCGATGGCATGCGCAGCAGGCCCTCGGTAGGATGCGCTACCGTCTGCCAAAAGTCGACGCTCTGTAGATGCGGGTCGGTGGCCAGCGCCTCCATGTCTTGCACCACCGAGCAAGGGATATCGTTTTCGCGGCAAAGGGCCAGCCACTCGGCCGAAGGCCGGTGCCGAAACGCGTTGTTGACCATGTCGTAGACCTTCACCCAGTTTTCCGCCCGGCCTGTCGGGGTGCTGAACTCGGGGTCGTCGATCAGGTGAGGCTTGCCGATAAAGCGAAAGAAGTTGTGCCAGTTCTCTTCGGAGTAGGGCAGAAAGGAGATGTATCCGTCGCTGGTGGGAACCGGGCGCCGCGCGCCGGACCGCACGGTCGGATACCCCATCGGAGCGATAGGCGGCTCGAACGCGTGGCCCCACTGGTGTTCGGCCACATTGAAGGCCGCCATGGTCTCGAACATGGGTAACGACACCTCCTGGCCCTGGCCCGTGCGCAGCTTGTTGATCAGCGCGATCGAGACAGCGTAGGCCGCATGGACGGCACAGATCTTGTCTGCGACAGAAGAGGGTACATAGCGCGGCTCCTCGGTGACGGACGTCTGCAGCATGGCCATGCCGCTGAGCGCCTGGATGATGTCATCGAAGGCGGGTTGGCCCGCGTAGAGACCCTTGTCGGAAAAACCCTTCAGATGACAGTAGATCAGGCCGGGATTGTGGGCCGAAAGCGACTCGTAGGTCAGGCCTATGCGTTGCGCGGCACGGCTTCTGATGGAATGGATGACCACGTCCGATTGCGCGACAAGACGATGCAGCACGGCCTGCGCCGAGGGATGCTTCAAGTCGAGGACGATGCTGCGCTTGTTGCGGTTGAAGCCAAGAAAGACTGCGCCCATCTGCTCCGAACGAGCCGGACCAAGCCGTCGGGTGACGTCGCCCTCGGGGGCTTCGACCTTGATGACGTCCGCCCCCATGTCACCCAGGTGTTGGGCCGCCATCGGCCCCATGATGACTGAAGCCAGATCCAGCACGCGGATTCCATGTAAAGCGCCTTGCGTCATTGATTCTCTCCTGTTGCAAACGGCAACCCCCCGCAGTATGCGGAGGGGCTAATCCTTTACCACCAACGGGTAGCCTTTTGACATGTTGATACTCGGGCGAGCGGTGAACGCCTGTGTGCATGGACGCGATCAGGCTGATCTGAAAGCGTCAAGCAAGTCGCGGCGCACGTGCGAATTCGTATTCCTTGCCCGGGTATTTGTCCTTTGTCATTTTCCGCGCAAGCCGGATGAAGGCATCGGCATGAGGCGAGGCCAACTGATCACGGCGCCTGATGGCAGAAAACCAGATTGCCAAGGGTTCGCCATGATGGCAAACCTGGTGCAGGCAGACGCCCGGCCTGGCAAAAGCCATGGTCGAGAGAGCAACCGCGATGCCATAGCCGCCTTCCGCCAGGGCGATCAGGCCGCCATATGAGCGGCTTTCAACACGAATATCCCGCAGTGTTATGCCATCAGCCTGACAGGCTCTTGCAAGCAAAACCCGGCTTCCGGTTCCTGGCGGCGTGAGCAGCAGAGGTTCGCGTTCCAGGTCTTTCACTTCCAGCTTCGTACGCTTTGATAGCGGATGAGACGGCAAAAGCATGGCGCTGAGATACATGGGAAACAGCCTTACCGAGCTCAAGGCGTCATTGTTGACGTCGCGGCTGAATGCCAGATCCAGCTGCCCCGTTTCCACAAGGCAGGCGAGCTCAGGCGCATCGGCTTCGACGAGGTGTACCGCCACACGAGGCTGCGCACGCTTGAACGCCAGCACAATGGAGGACATCACGCCTTCCATGGAGATCGACATCGCTCCGACTCGAAGCATCGCCGCCCTTCCTGTTGAGAGTTCCTGCGCCCGATAGACGAGATCGTCGGCATTGGTCAGCAGTGTTTTTGCTCGCGCATGAAGCTCTTCACCCGCCGCAGTGAGAGACAGTTGGCGCCCATGCCGCAAAAACAGCGCTACACCCAGCTCTCTTTCCAGTTCCGCCAATTGTCTGGAGACGGCAGGCTGAGTGCGATGAAGTCGAAGCGCAGCGTGCGTCACGCTGAGACACTCGGCGATTTCACAGAAGACACGCAACTGGACCAGAGACATGTGACTCATCTGCTCAGCATACCAACTTTGGTATGAAAAAAGAGGTGTTTTGCATTGGACTTGCATTGCAACGAATCCAATAATGAATTGTGCCTGCCGGTGGCGCGTAAGGAAGGTGGCCCCAAGAGGCCGGGTCGTATTTATCTTTGAATCGGCGACAGGAGACGAATTCATGCGCATTCACGAGCAGCTTCCCATCTTCACAACGCCGCAGGCATGGCGGGGTGCAGCTATGGCCCAAAGCCAGAGCTGGTCTTACGAGTTCACCAGTGCTGAGATAGATGAGCTGGAGGCGGCTGCAACGCCGTTGGATGCATCCGGCATGGATCTTCTCGATATCCGCCTGGAACATTTTCCGCTGCCGAGTGTGGGCCCCAAACTAGCGCAGTGGCGTCAAGAGGTTCTGCATGGCCGCGGCTTTCAACTGCTTAGAGGTATTCCGCTTCAGCGTTACACGCTACGCCAGGCAGCCATCATGTATTGGGGCATCGGCCTGCATATCGGGCAACCCGTTTCGCAGAACGGTAAAGGCCATGTGCTCGGACATGTCACGAACCTTGGTCTCAATTATTCCGACCCCGAGGTGCGTGGCTACCAGACGAATGCCAGGCTGCCGTACCATTCCGACGCGTCCGACATCGTAGGATTGCTATGCCTGCAGTCGGCGCGTTCAGGGGGACTGTCTTCACTGGTCAGCTCGACCACCATCTGGAATGAAATGGTCAAGCGCGCGCCTGGCTGCGCACGCGCGCTGCTCAACCCCCTTTACTACACGCGCTGGGGCGAAATCCCGGAAGGGAAAAAGCCTTACGAGGCAGTTCCTGTTTTTGCCCCTTGTAGCGAACGTTTGATCACGAGTTACGTGCGCAGCTCGGTCTACAAGGCACAAGCCTTGCCAGGCGTGCCGACCCTCACCACCGAGCAGATAGCGGCTATGGATCTTTTGGACGAGCTTGCCGCTGACCCGGAGCTGCATCTGGATATGGCATTTGAGCCCGGCGACATTCAGCTGGTATCGAACTACTCCGTGTTTCACTCCAGAACGACCTACGAAGACTGGCCCGAGCCCGAACGACGGCGGCATCTCTTGCGCTTGTGGCTGGCGTGCGATCAAGGGCCTGCTCTGCCCGACTTCATGTATGAGAGGCTTGGCACGACAGCCAGCGGCCGCCCGGATGGCATTCGGGTTCCGGGGGTGCCTCTGGTGGCGCCCCTGCAAGCTGCATGAGGGGGGACGACGCCATGAAATCCATTCTAAGAATATTGGCGGCGTGTTCCTTGGTGATGGCGCCTTATGCGGCTGGCGCTGGCCAAGGCAAGCCCATTCGCGTCGTCGTGCCATATGGTGCTGGCGGCCTGATCGATTCCATGACCCGGATCGTGGCCACGGAAATGTCGACCATACTGGATGCACCCATCATCATTGAGAATAGACCAGGAGCCAATGCCAATATAGGCGCGGCGTTGGTTGCGGGCGCAGCTCCAGACGGCCATACGCTGCTGGCATCCTCCTCTTACTTTACGACCAACCCACTGGTCGAGGAGCAGTTGTCCTGGACGCGCGCGCAGTTCACTCCTGTGGCTCGCTTTGCGCTCGCTCCGAGTTTGGTGGTGGTAGGGCGGAACTCCACGTACAAGTCCCTGCAGGCGCTGCTCGATGCGGCCAAGGCCAACACTCGCATCACAGTAGGAGAGTCCGGCCCTGGCGCCTCGCAGACCATGGTCAAGGATTTGCTCCAGGATTCGGCCGCGGTTCGGTTCGTTTCAGTGCGGTATGCGCAAGGCGGCACCTCATACGTTTCCGACCTGATCAGCGGAACAGTGGATATGGGAGTCGTGCCGATGAATGTGGGGCTGGGGTTGGCCCAGAGCGGGAAAGTGCATGCGCTGGCCATTACAAGCGCTGTACGCTCCCCGCATTTGCCGGACACGCCTACGCTGGCTGAAGTGGGCGTGCCCGATGCCAGTATCAGCAGTTGGGTTGGCTTTCATGCACCCGCTGGCACTGCCCCCGAGACCATCAAACGCATTGCCGATGCAATGGAGAAAGCCTGCCAGGAGGCCTCGGTGCAGCAGCGGTTGGCCACGACGGGGGCGCAAGAGGCTTACCAGGGAACCGAGACTTTCACCGCGTTCCTGGACGCGGATCAGGAGCGTGGCAAGCGATTCGCGGAGTTGCGCTTGAAGTTTGCGTCTGCGACGCCTTGAGGA
>JBEBVZ010000099.1:0-8103 GCA_040392445.1 Verticiella sediminum | reverse complement strand
CAAGGGGATCAAGACACCCGCAAAATGACCGCGAGAACGGCCGCCAAGGCCGCGAGTTGCCACACGGCTCTGGGAACGTAGCTCATCAAGAGAACCACGGCAACCGCAGCCACCGTGAGTTCGGACACCCAGACCGCCAGGCCGATGGACAGCCCATGCCCTTGCACGCCAGGAATCGCCGCCAACCCTATCAGCAACCAACCCAGCCAGCGCAGGACCAGCCCTCTTGCCCTGCCGGACTCGGCTTCGAACACCATTTCGTAATGCCTACGCATGGACATGCTCAACGCCGCCAGGCCGGCGAAACCCAGGGCGATGCCAACGACTGTCATGCTGTCGCCTCCTGGGTTGCGCCTTGACGGGATTGTGCTGCGGGCTTGACTACAGCCTTGGGCTTTTTCAGGAACCACACACTCAAGCCTGCGAATGCGGCAAATGCCAGCAAGGTCAGGTCCATGCCCAACAGCACCCACTGCCCCGCTGCCAGGCTGGCGACAACATGGCTGCTCGGAAACAGGAACCCTGACAACGGCAAGCCGGCCAACAGCACCGCGGTAGCCGCCAGTTGCTCCGTCCAGGCCTGCCGGTGGCGACGCCACCAAGCATGTATCAGGCATAGCCCCCAGGCGGCGAAAAACACCCGGATTTCCCAATCGGCGCGGCCATGCATTTGTGCCGGCAGCAATCGATTGGCCCAGAAGTAGGCGCCCACGGCCAGCGGCAGGCCCGCAATCGTGGCGACGTTCAAGCATTCGACCAGGCGATGCCCCGCATGGCTACCGTGCTTGCGCCGCTGGGGCATACGCTTCACGACCCAGAGCACCATGCCGGTCGCGATCATCGCGGTACCCAGTATGCCGGCGATGAAGAACAGCCAGCGCAGCCAAGGCCCGGCGAAACGCAGCAAATGCAGGCTGGAAAACACGTTGTACACAGCCGTCGCGCCATCGGGTTGCACACCGGCTGGCATTTCCAGCTGCGCCCCGGTCGCGCCATCGAAACGCATGCGCTCGCTGCGGCCCCGGTCCAGCAGGCTGTCGCCGCCACGCTCGCGCAACTCGACGACCGCCAGAGATGTCCCTGGCTGGCTAATGCTGATACTGCCGATTCCCGCCGGCCAACGCTGTTGTGCCTGGGCCAGCATCGGTCCGACATCGGCCAGGGGCTTGGGCACCGCTTGCGACGCTGGCGGCGACGTCACCGCAACCGCGGCTTCGCGCCCGCCCCGCTCGACGAAGTAAGCGCGCGTGTCGCCCTGATAGGCGCTTTCCATACCCCAGGGCATCAGCATGAACATCAACAACAGCAGGCCGCTGTAGGTAATCATCAAATGAAACGGCAAGGCCAGCACCGCCAGGGCGTTATGCGCATCCATCCACGAGCGTTGCCCCTTGCGCCGCCTGAAGGTAAAGAAGTCGGCAAAGATTTTCTTATGGGTAATGACGCCGCTGACGATGGCAACCAGCATGACCATGGTCGCCACGCCGACGATCCAGCGCCCCCAGATACGTGGCATGCCGTAAAGCTCGAAGTGAAAGCGATACAGGAAATCGCCGCCACGCGTTTCGCGCACATCCAGGGGCTGAGCCGTAGCCGCATCCAGCACCAGCCGATGTCCTGCGCCCCGGGTGGGCCGCTCGCCCTGGCCGAACCACTGGACCGGCACCGCCGCCACGCGCTCGTCGGGCACGGTGATCGTCCAGACCGAAGCGGCGGGGGCCAGTGTGTGCATGGCCTGCACAACTCGCTCTGGCGTGCCCGCATCCGGTCGGGAAACATGCTGTTCAGGCTTCATCCAGAAGCTGATCTCGTCCCGGAAAAAGCTGAGCGTTCCGGTAAAGAAAACGGCATACAGCAACCAGCCCAGCAAAAGCCCCGACCATGTGTGCAACCAGGAGTTCGCCTGGCGAAAACCCTGCGCCTTCATCGCCCCGCCCCCATCACCAGCAAATGCAAGGCGGGTATCGCGGCCAGCCCCCCGGCAAGCAACCAGGCACGTGTTGCCGTAGCGGCGCTATACGCCCAGATGACCAAGGTGCAATAAAGGACAAAGGCCAGCATAGTGGCTGCCAGCACGGCCTGGGCTCGCGGCAGGGGCAAGGCCAGGCTCAGGCTGGCGGCAGCAAGCGCCGATGCCACGTACCCGCCGAAAACCGCCAATATGGTGCGTGAGGCAACGCCGAGACGATACCTTGCCTGGCTTGATATCCCCCGCTTACCCAGAGCAGAATCCCGCATCAACGTACCCCAAAAACATCAACATTAAAAATAAGAACGCTTATCAATTTCATTCTCAACAACTATAATTTGCCGACATCATATTCCCAATAGCTGATCGCAGCCTGACATCTGTGCAGAGCCCATGAAAGTTCTTATCGTTGAAGATCACCGCCCTTTGCAGGCTCTGCTGGTCGATCACCTGAAGCGCGGTGCATTCGCGGTGGATGCGGTCCAGACCGGCGAGGATGCCTTGCTGGCACTCAAGACCACGCGCTATGACGCCCTGTTGCTGGACCTGGGCCTGCCCGACATGGACGGCATGAAGGTTCTGGCATGCAATGCCGATCGAAGCTCGCCTGTGCCGTGCATCGTACTGACCGCGCGCGACGCCTTGCAAAGCCGGGTCGACAGCCTGAACGCCGGGGCTGACGACTATGTACTGAAACCCTTTGACATGCCCGAACTGGAAGCTCGCCTGCGCGCGGTGCTGCGCCGCTCGGCTCACGTATTCCACACGCTGACTCACGGCAACCTGTCGTTCGAACCCGAGGCATGCCATGTCGTCGTGGCCGGCAGAACCGTCAACCTGGCCCGGCGCGAGGCCATGCTGCTGGAAGAAATGCTGCGTGCCGGGCCGCGAATCGTCGTCAAGGATCGCCTGGAGGAACGCCTGTATTCCTATAGCGAATCCGTCACATCGAACGCCATCGAGGCCCTGGTTTCACGGCTGCGCCGCAAGTTCAGCGACGCGGGCGCCGATAGCCGCATCGAAACGGTGCGCGGCGTAGGCTATCGCCTGGTCAGCGCTCATGAGGCCCATGCGCAGCCATAGCCTGGAGCGCCGCATACTTGTCGCGTTGCTGCTGGTTTTCAGCTTGGGGTTTGGCAGCCTGATCCTGTATGTGTCTGATACCCGGGATCATCTACGCCGCAGCATCCTGCTTATCCAGGCCCATGAAATCACGTCGGGCCTGACCGCAGCGTCCGACCTGGGCCGGTTGCCCACCCATTTTGCCGGTGGTGAACTGTCTTACACCCTGTATTCACCGCAGGGACAAGCCCTATGGTTTTCCGCCAACCTCGATAGCCCTCGGCGCTTGCGCACCGGCACGCTCGAAGAGGAGCCGACACTCTTTCAACCCTTGCGCAGTGGCCGCGGCAGGGTCATCAGCGTACCCGTGAAACTGGCCGACGGCTCGACACTGATGGTTGCCAAGGAAGACGGCCTGGAGCGGACCCTGATCGGCGCCTTGCTGCAAACCCGGTTATGGCATGCGCTGATCGTATTCCTGCCTTTGTGCCTGGTGGCAGCCTGCCTCATCCTTTGGCTGCTGCACTGGACGCTGCGCCCCCTGACCCATGCGGCCAGGCTGGCCGCCGAGATCGGCCCCGGCAATCTCGAGCGCCGCATCCCCCTGGACAAGCTGCCGCGTGAAATCATGCCCCTGGCGCGAGCCGTGAATTGCGGTCTGGAACGCCTGGCCGCAGCGCTGGAAACCGAGAAACGCCTGGTCGCCGACGCGGCCCACGAGCTGCGCACCCCCCTGACCGTGCTGGATTTGCGCCTGCAAAAAAGCCGCCTCGACAACCACGCCGACTGGCCCGCCATCGAACGGGAAATGCAACAGTTTCGCCGCCTCGTGGGGCAACTGCTGGCACTGGCCCGACAAGAGCAATCCGACGCCAGGCAAGCGCAAGGCAACAGCCATACGTCCATTGCACGCGCGGCACGGGTAGCAGTGGCGTCCATACTGCCGCTCTTCGAAGCCCAGGGGCGCGATATCGAGGTCGATATACAAGATAGGCCGCTGGTGCGAGGCGAAGCCGGCCTGCTGCGCGACGCCATCCGCAACGTACTGGAAAACGCCCTCTTCCATGGCGCCGGCACGGTGCGCCTGCGCCTGAGGCAGACAGCCGGACCCGGCATCGTGCTTGATATCTGCGACGAAGGCCCAGGGGTGCCGCTAGCCGAGCAGGAAAGCATGTTCAAGCGCTTTCGCAAAGGCGTGCAAGGCAGCGTCGGTGCGGGCCTGGGCTTGGCCATCGTCAAGCAGACATTATTGAATGCGGGGGGCGACGTGCGCTTTATTGGCGCAAATCCCTGCGTGGTGCGCATGCGATTCGTGCTGCACCGGGACAGCCGTTGAAGCCGCACTCTTCGGATCAGGCAGTCTCGGCATCACGTCAGGTAGTGGTCAGGCATCTTGAGTAGCATACTGGTTGCAAATAATACTCATTCGTATTTACTTGAAACTTTAGCTAAATACGGCTTCCTGCTACCCAAGATCATTAAATTCCCTGCAAATGTGTTCCACTATTTTTGTGCGCCGCGATAGCCTGCGCAGAGCATTCGGCCTGGGCGCCACCACGCTGGCCACCCTTGCCACACCCATTCACGCCCAGACCCAGTCCGGCAGCGTAGCAACCTTGTCCGAGGTGGTGGTTACCGCCAGCGGCTTCGAGCAATCGCTGGTCGACGCGCCGGCCTCCATCACCGTCATCACCCAGGAACAGTTGCAAGGAAAGTTCTATCGCGACGTCACAGACGCCCTGCAAGACGTACCCGGCGTCTCGATCGAAGGTGGCGCGGGCGGCAAAATAGAGTCCACCTCCATCAATATCCGCGGCCTGGGCGAGCAATATGTGCTGTTCCTGGTCGATGGTAAACCCTTGGGCGCCTCATCCGAAGCGTATTACAACGGCTTTGGCGGTGGCGCCCAGGCGGGCTGGCTGCCGCCGCTGTCGGCCATTGAACGCATCGAGGTCATACGCGGCCCCATGTCGTCCCTGTATGGCTCGAGCGCGCTGGGCGGCGTCATCAACGTCATCACCAAGAAGGTTGCCGACCAATGGACGGGCAGCGTCACGCTGGATACCGTCATCCAGGAAAACTCCGACGCCGGCGACACCTATCAGGGCCGCTACTACCTAAGCGGCCCTCTGGTCAAGGACAAGCTGGCCCTGACGCTGTACGGTTCCAAATACCATCGCGACGAAGACGATTACATCGGCGGCTATGCTCGCAAATCCAGGATAGACAATACGGCCAAGATCAAATGGCTGCTGACCAGCCAGCACAGCCTGGAGTTCGAAGGCGGCTTGTCCAGCCATGACAATCAGCGTACCGCCAAGACGGGCGCACCCGGCGAGATGAACAACGAGCGCCGGCATTATGGCCTGGCCCATAACTGGCAATGGGGCAATAACGCACAAACCCAAAGCTACCTGATACACGAGATCGTGGACATCGAGAACGGCAGCAACGACTCCGCCTATCGCAGCACCGTCCTCAACACCAAGACCGTCGTGCCGCTCAGCGCGCATATGCTGACCGTAGGCGCCGAGTACAAAGACGAAGAAACCGACCACGAGGAAAGCCGTTTCCCGGGCTCGAAAACACTGAATCTATCGCGCTGGCAGGCCGCGGTCTTCGCAGAGGACGAATACTTCATCACCAACGACCTGTCCCTGACCGGCGGCCTGCGGTTCGACCAGAACCAGCACTACGGCACACACGTCACCCCCAGGCTGTATGGGGTCTACCGGATGACGCCGGACCTGACACTCAAGGGCGGAGTCAGCGGCGGCTACAAGACGCCGACCCTGAAACAGGCCGACAGCAACATCGTCGAGATCGCCGCCCGCGGCGCGGCTTGGGATATGGGCAACAACGACCTGCAACCCGAAAGCAGCACCAACTACGAGCTGGGCCTGGCGTGGCTCTCGCCTGAACAAGTGGGTTTCAGTGTGATGGCCTACCACACCCGCTACCAGGACAAGATCGACACGCAAACCATTTGCAGCAGCCCCGCCAGCGCGCCCGACTGCCACTTCAACGGCGAAGTGCGGCAACGCATCAACCAATACATCAACCTGGACTCGGCCACCCTGCAAGGCGTGGAAACAACGCTGAACATCCCGATCGGGGCAGTCCAGCTGAGCACCAACTACACGTTTTCCGACAGCGAAATCACCAGCGGCGTCAACAAGGGCCAGCCATTGAGCAACCTGCCCAAGCACATGTTGAACGTCGGGCTGGACTGGACCGCGAGCGACGCCCTGAAGGTCTGGGGCAAAGTGCGATACAAGAGCAAATCCATTGAAAGCGGAACCGAGCAGATACCAACCTATACCCTGGTCGATATCGGAGCGTCCTACCGCTTCAACCGCCACCTGACCGGCTTTACCGGCATCTACAACCTGTTCGACCGGGAAGTTCATTCGGAAGACTATGGCAAGACACTGGATGGCCGGCGTCTATATGCTGGGGTGACGATAGAGTATTGATGCTACGGGCATGCTCGGTATCGCCGAAAGAATGCGAGCAGGCAGCCTTCCCGTCAATCACGGTAAGGCTGCCTGCCATTCGTCAATCCAGTTGTGCTTCGCGCTCTGCCCGGTTAGCCATGCTGCCAGGAGCCTGGGGGCCCGGCACCAGTTGCACGACGACGATGTCGCCGGTATAGGCAAATGCACCGCGGTGCGCATAGCGGCTGGACACCTGCATACGCCGGTCACAACCGATATCGAGCCCTTCGCCGGTCAATCGCAAAATAGTCGGCGACATGTCGAACCCTGACACAACGTCCTTGCCGTTGACCTTAATTGTCGCCAGTCCTTTACGCTGGCCCTTTGCCTCATGCTTGAGCAAGATCAAAGTCTCACCGGACGCGAGTGCAAGCCCATGCGTTTCGCTTTGGCGGCTGCCTCCGTTGTATACGACATGCAGCAAACCATTCTCTACGAACAAACTGAGTCCGCCAAAAGAGTTTCCAAGAGCAAGCAGCACCCCTTCGTTGCCAGCACTGAAGTCGAACTTGCAGGAGATGTTGAAGTCACGGTCCGCGATAAGAGGAGAAATCACGGCGGTTGGCACCGTTGGCATGTCAGGATAAAAACTCCTTTCCTGCGAGTACCGCGCCGTCAGGAAGGGCGGAACAGCCAGGACGCGCCGGTTATCTCTGTTGTCGAGCGGGTAAATGAAGTTGGCCTGTGCATCCATCTCGAATGCCTCGACCAGATCAGCGACTCGGCCCGGGTGCATAGAGGCAAGATTGGTGCATTCCGTTGGGTCGGCAACAAGATCGAATAGCATCCAGTTATCAAGATCGATTTCGGTGCCTGGCGGCTGCAGGGACACTATTTTCCAACCGTCCTTGATGTAGCCTCGATTGCCTTCAAGCTCAAAGTGCTGATGGCTCCGGGCATGTACAGCTTGCCCATCCTTGATAAGCCCGGCGTAAGACTGCCCGCAAAGCTGGTCGCGATGTTCGTCTGGATATTGGACACCGACAGCGTCGAGAATGGTGGGCAAAATATCTGTGACGTGCACCCATTGCCTGCGAATTCCGCCTTGATCGCCAGCCCCCTTTGGCCAGTGCAGGATCTTCGGCACACGGATGCCTCCATTCATCGGAGTTCGCTTGTAAAAGCGAAAGGGCGTGTTGGAACAATTCCCCCAACCTACCGGATATGCCGCATACGACTCGGCCCCGCCAAGCCTGTCATCGTCCATCATCTTCTGGGCCAGTCCTTCGGGTTCAGACTTCGAGATACGCTTCTCGAAGATATTCGCCGCGCCCTCCTGCCCGCCGATTGACGAAGCCCCGTTGTCCGAGGTGATGATGATAAGCGTGTTGTCGAGCTGCCTTGAGTCACGCAAGAACGCAATGAGACGACCTATATTCTGGTCGATGCTGTCAACCATCGCCGCATAGATTTCCATGTACCGGGCATACAGTTTTTGCGCGCTCGGGCTCAGTTCGTTCCAGGCTGGAATATCCGGGCTGCGTGGCGATAAGGGCCAGGACTCGGGAACCAGGCCGGATGCGGTCTGGCAGGCGTAGCGCTGTGCTCGCACCGCATCCCAACCTTTGTCATAGA
>JBEBVZ010000098.1:0-8453 GCA_040392445.1 Verticiella sediminum | reverse complement strand
GAGCTGTCTCTTTTGCCGGTGATGGTCGAGGTGGGTCTGGCTAGCTGCGGCTGGCAGCGGCGTTGCCAATGCCAGCCTGATGCGGACTCTGTTTCAGGCCAGCGTACTCCAGCGCGGCAAAGACCGCCATGACCAGCGCCAGGGCCAGCACGAAGAGTATGCCCAGCAGCGACGGCGAGATCCAGTTGCCCAGCAGCAGGCCCACGCACTCGACGACGCCCACGACATTGACCAGGATGACGGCCCACACCGCGATGCGGGCGGGCCGCTGGCTGCGCGCCACGACCGCGGCCAGGATGGCGAACGCCACGAAACCGATGCCGGCGGCCTGCAGCAGGCTCGCCGGTATCGACAACCAGGGTTCGAGTGGGGTGGCCAAGAGGGCCATCAGCAGGCCGGCGCCGCCGGCAAGGACGGCATCGGCCAGCAGGACGCGGCGAAGAAAGGGGGATGCTTGGAAGGTATTCATGGCAGTGCTCCTCGGCTGGTGCCGGCAGCACTGCCGATGAACAGTGCCTTATCCGGCGGATTTGCGGCGCGTAGTCGGACGCCGCTGAGGACCATCTTGCCCACGCCGCGGCCCACCGTCGATTACCCGCGAGGTAATGGGGCGCTTGCGCTCGCCGTCTTTGGCTGCGGGCCGGGCGGCGGTTTTTGCCGGGTATTTGGCGGCGGGCTTGGCTGGAGCCTGGCCTCGGCCACCCGGTGCCGCACCGGCCGAGCGGGCCGGCTTGTCGGTGCGTTGGCGGGGCGCGGTGCCATCGTCAATCAGCTTTTCGCTGTGCCGCAGATAGCGCCATTGGCCCGGCGGCAGGTCGCCCAGCACCACGCCGCCTATGCGCACACGCTTCAAGCCCACGACCTTCAGGCCCACCATTTCGCACATGCGGCGAATCTGGCGTTTCTTGCCTTCGCGCAGGATGAAGCGCAACTGGTCTTCGTTCTGCCAGCTGACCTTGGCTGGCTTCAGGGGCTGCCCATCGAGCATCAGCCCGTGATTGAGCAGCGCCAGGCCGCCCGCACCGAGCTTGCCCTGCACGCGTACCAGGTATTCCTTGTCTATCGTGGATTCCTCGCCGATCAGCGCGCGTGCGATGCGGCCGTCCTGGGTCAGGATCAGCAGGCCCTGCGAGTCGATATCCAGGCGCCCGGCAGGCGCCAGGCCACGCAGGTGGGTGGGGTTGAATTTTTCGCGTGAGTCGTCGCCCCGGTATTGCGACTGCGCCGTCACCAGGCTGATGGCCGGCCGGTAGCCCTGCTCGGCCTGGCCCGAGACATAGCCGACGGGCTTGTTCAGCAGGATGGTGACGCGCGCCGTTTGCCGCGACTGCGCGGCGCGGCTTAGGGAGACTTCCTGGGTGGGGTAGGCCTTGGTGCCGAGCTCGGTAACCGGCTGGCCATCCAGCAGCACCCAGCCGCGCTCGATGTAGCTGTCAGCCTCCCGGCGCGAGCAAATGCCGCGCTCGGCCAGCAGTTTCGAAATGCGTACTTGTTCCATGGAGCCAGTGTGGGTGTTGTGTGACAGGCAGGCATTGTAGAACTTCGGCGAGACCTGGCTCGTGTCAAGCCGAAATGCAATGTTTCATCCATGTCGGCAAGCCCGGATTGGCGCCGCTTTTCGCCGAGCGCACACTGCCGTCATCACATGGGAGAACGGCATGGCAAGGCGATATCAGCCAGGTGTGGCACGTGCGCAGCGCGGACAAGGTATGACCGAGTACATCATTATCGTGGCCTTGATCGCGGTGGCGGCGATTGCCGTCTACCAGTTGTTTGGCCAGGTTGTGCGCTCGCAGACCGCGGCCATGGCGCGCGAGCTGGCAGGCGAAGACGGCAGCACCGAATCGCGCGCGGCGCAAGATGCGGCGGGGCGTGCCGCGGGGCAAACCGCGGCACGCTCGCTCAAAACCTTCACCGGCAACGCGGGTACGGCGGGCGGGTTATGACACCCCGCACGGGGGCGCGCGGCCAGGCGCTGGTGCTGTCGCTCTTGCTGTTGGTGGCGGGCGCGGCCGCGCTGCTGCAGCTATACAGCGGCGGGCAATTGGTGCATGAAAAATCCCGCCTGACGCATGCCGCCGATGCGGCCGCCTACAGCGGCGCGCTGGTGCAGGCCCGTGCGCTGAACTTCCAGGCCTATGCCAACCGGGCGCACATTGCCCATCAGGTGGCCATGGCGCATCTGGTGACGCTGGCATCGTGGGCGCAGTTCGGCGATGCCCAGGCCGGGCAGGCCGCAGCCGCCAATCCGCCGAAAAGTGTCGTGGCGATGATGTTTGGCGCCGATCATGGCGCGGCCTATGCGTCGGCGCTGGCTGCCGCAGGGCTGGGCGCGGCGGCCCGGAACCAGGGTAGCCTGGGCCGTGCGTTCGCCGAGCACGACCGCATCGTCAACGAGGTGCTTTGGCGCGCACAGCAAGCGGTGGCCCAGAACCTGCACCAGTCGAGACAGTTGGCCATGCAGGCGGTGTTGCAGGCCAACTACGCAGGCGGCACGCCGGTTGACGGTGGGGCCGTGCAGCTCGATCCACTTGCGCTGGCCGATAATCTTCCGGGCTACATAACGCTGCACCAGGGCCAGGCGCGCTCGCGGTTGCGCGAGTTGGTGTTGCAGGCCAGCGAGCGCTACCGCTACCTGGATGAGCGCGATCACACGGCCCGCAACCCCTGGGCTGTCAGTTCGCGCTGCCCGCAGCTGCGGCACGAGTTGCGCCGCCGTGGCAGCACCGCCCTGGAAGGCTATGACACCTGGCGCTCGGCCGATACCCAGTCATATCACGCCTTGCGTTCCAACAAATGGATAGGCTGCTACTACCGCGAATATCCGATGGGCTGGGGCCTGGTTGCCGCTGGCGCCCCGGCGCAAAGCTCGTTGGAACATGTCGAGAGCCCGCCGGCCGATTTCAGCGCGCAAGACTTCTGGCGCTGGGTGGCCGAGCACACCAACTGGAATATCTTCAGCGGCACGCAGAACCCGTTGGCCAATTCGCGCGCCGTGGCGCAAGGCGTCGCATGGCGCGGCCGCGGCATGCCGGGCTATGTCGATATCGGGCAGTCCGGCGCACCGCTGCGATTCGCCATCCGGGTCACGCGCCCACAGGCCAGCCTGGCAACCCTGGGCCATGCAAGCCGTGTCAGGGTGGGAAGGGGTTTGTTCAATCCGGTCGTCAGCCTGCCGGGCGCGGCCATGGCCGCCACCAGCGCGGCGGAAACTTTTTTCGAGCGCCCTGTCGCCCGGGATGATGGCCGCACAGAGCTTGCCAGCCTGTTCAGCCCCTACTGGCAGGCGCGTCTACGCCAGGTCAGCGAACCCGAGCGAGATCAGGCCTTGGCCCGACAGGGGGTGCTATGAGCCATTCGTTGCTATATCGGGATCAACAGGGGCAGGCGCTGGCCGAGGGCCTGATCGGCCTGGCTGCGATCGCCGTGCTGTTCTGGGCGATTCCAGTCCTGGGCCGCTACCAGGACGTCGCCTTGCAAAGCGCCCATGCCAGCCGGTATGCCGCCTTTTTGCTCACGCAGGATCAGTTCGACGACGCAACCTTGTCCCAAATGATAGACAGGGAATACTTTTCCCATGCCGATACACGCTGGCGTACCACCGCTGGTGCTGCCCTCTTGGCGAGCGCGCCGGCGGTCACGACCCGGCGCCTGCCTGTCGCGGCGGCACAATTGCACGGCGGTGGCCAGGCGCAGGCCGATTTGCTGGGCCGAGAGTGGCGCCTGGGTGACGAGAGCATTGTTTCGGCCAGCGTCAGCGGTGCTGCCAAGGATGTTTTCGTGCAAGGTGCTGCCGGCGGTAGCGTGCTGCGCCTGATGCGCAATACCGCTGTCATGACCGGCGCCGGCCACGCCGGGGATGATGCCGACGCGCAGCTGCGCGTGGCACAGGGCGCTTTGGCATGGCGCGGCGTGGCCGGCCAGTCGGCGGCTGCCGGCCTTGCGGTGGCCGCCAGGCTGCGTGCCGTAGACCGGGCATGGGGGCGTGCGCCACCCGAGTTTGACTGGACTTCGGCATGGCCGGGGCTCGTACCCGCCGATCGCCTGGCGCAGCGGCCATGAGGCGCGTCGTGATACTGGCGCTGATATGGCTAGCGGCCGGCGCCTGCGTGGCAGCCCCGGCGTTGCCTGCCTTGCGCCTGCCACCCGGCAGCAGCGCCCATGGCCTGCCCGCGGGGGTACTCCTGAACCAGGCCTCGGCTGCCATTCGGGTGCTGGATATTGCCTTGCCCATGGCCCAGGCGGCACAGATGATGGCAGGCCAGTTCGAGCCGCCGCTAAGCGTGCTGCCGCATGGCAATGAGCTGATCCTGGCCGCGTCGCCGGCATCGCCTTGGCGGTTGATCCTGAGCCCCAGGGGGAATCGCACTTTCGGCGTGCTGTCGGCACTGTCATGGGCCCGCGGCGGGGCTGGATCGGTACAGCTCGATTCCCGCCCCTCATGGCTGCCGCACGGCCTGGCGCTGCGGTTCGGCTTCCAGTCGCACGATCATGGCAGCTTGGCCACGCAGCAGGTTTTTACCCACCCTCGCCTGGCTCCGGCGGATCTGGCAAAGCGAGTGCATGCCGGGCTTGCGCGCAACGGCTGGAAGCCTGCCGCCATGTCGGGGTCTTCGGCATCGGCCTGGTCGCGCGGGCCTTTGCAGTTGATGGTGTCGGTGGTGGCCGCCGGCTCGGGCAGTGGCCTGTTCGTGCTTTACACCGAGCCTGCAATGCCCGCGGGCGCCACCAGAGCGGGAGTACAGCATGATTAGGATGCCTTGCCCGACGGCTTGTGCGTGCAGCTATCCGCAGCATGGCCAGGCTGCAGTCGAAACGCTGATTGTTACGCTGGTGCTGATTGCCGGATTCTGGGGTGTGGGCTGGCTGCAGGGCGAGCACGGCGCAGTGGCCCGCTTGGTGGATGCGCTGCTGGGTTGGCATCAACGCTTTGCGGCCGCCCTGGCCGTGCCGGGTTGAGCATGCGGCGCCTGTCGATTCCCAGACTGGATCCGCGCTGGTGGATGCTCATTGTGGCCGTTCTGGCCGGGGCCATCGCTGCCTGGGGCGCCCAGCATCATATCCGTATGCTCGTTGCCACGCTGGAGGCCGGTGCACGCCAGCCTACCCGCGAGGTGGTGGTGGCCGCAGACGATATGGCGGCTGGCAGCAGGCTGGCCATGGAAACCGTGGCCGTGCGGGATATGCCGTTGCAGTGGGTGCCGGCCGATGCACTGCTGCCGGAAGATTTTGCAACGGTGCAGGGGGCCTTGCTGGCCAAGCCGGTGCGCAGGGGCGATCCCATCTTGCCGGGCTACCTGGAACAGGCAAGGCATCAGCCGTTTTCCGCGCAATTGGCCGCCGGGCGTCGGGCGGTCACCATTCCCGTGGATGAAATCAGTTCGCTGTCCGGGATGCTTGAACCGGGCGACCTGATCGATCTGTACGTGTCCTTCGAGCACCAGCGCCGCCGTGTGACCGCGCCCTTGCTGCAGGGCGTGCGTGTGCTGGCCACAGGGCGCCAGCATGGCGGCGACGAAACGGGTGAAGGCCATGGGCGAGGGTTTGCCACGGTAACCCTGGATGCATCGCCGCAGGACGCGGTACGGCTGGTGGCCGCCCGCCAGCAAGGGTCGATATCCGCGATGCTGCGCCATGCCGGCGATGCGCAGACGCCGGCGTCTGGCACCAGCGGAGACCTGGCGACCTTGCTCGGAATGACGGCCGAACCGCCTCGGCGTCCGCGCGAAGTCCCTGTCATCTTCGGCGACCGTGGACCCAGGGCGATTCCGGGACTGAACGATGGCAATGGGGGTGAGCCCCCCGTTGCCAGCCTGGAACTTGCCAGCAGCCTGGCCGAGCTGGCCCGGTTTGCCGCCGGCGCGGAAAAACCCGAGGGGCAAGGAGCCGGCTGGGCAGGGCTGCGCGATACAGGTGTCGATGATGTTGCGACAGGGGGCAGGCCATGAGTTCCAGGGCGCTTGCAAGCGGGCTGGTCGTGTTTGCCGCGCTTGCCGGTCTGCAGGCGAGCAGCCAGGCGGCGTTGCCCGACGACGCACGCTGGACGCAATGGGCAGACCGGCAACCCACGGCAACCGACCTTTTGGCGCAGCCTGCCCAACTGCGGGCGCAAGGCGCGCGCGGCACACTGGCGGCGCCCTTGCCCCCAGGGGGCTCGGGAACACAGTGGGAACCACAGGCCGCAGGTCCGGCTGCGGATATCGACATGTTCGTGGGTGAAACCCGGATTTTCCCTGCGCCGGATGTTGCACGGGTGGCCGTTGGCGACGGCGGCGTGGTGCATGCCGCAGCCGCCGATCAGCGCGAGGTGGTGGTGTTCGCCCGCAGCCCTGGGACGGTGTCGCTGGTGATCTGGGCGCGTGACGGCAGCAGCCGCAACTTGCGCATCAACGTGGTGGCCAACGATGTGCGCCGGGTTCAGGCCGAGCTCGCCAGCTTTCTCGAGCGCATCCCCAATGCCCATAGCGCCATTGTGGGGGACAAGCTCATCATCGAAGGCGACAACCTGTCCGATGCGGATCAGGCGCGTATCGCCGACCTGGCCAAGCGCTACCCGCAGGTCGTCGATTTCACAGGCCAGGTCGGCTGGGACCGCATGGTCCTGATCGACGTTCAGGTCGTGGAGATGCCGCGCTCGCGCATGCGGGATCTGGGCGTGCGATGGGATCCCGGTAGCACGGGCGGCGTCAACGCCGGCGCGGTCTGGGATGCGGCATCCAGCCCGGCCATCCTTGCCCGGCCGGGGGCGGCAGCCCTGGACGCCGCCTTTCCGGCATTGGGGGCGGCCGGCTACTTCGGCCTGAATGCCTTATTGTCCGCACAATTGAATGCGATGTCGCAAAGTGGCGAAGCGGTGATGCTGGCGCAGCCCCAGTTGATGGCGCGCAGCGGTACCACGGCCAATTTCCTGGCGGGCGGCGAATTGCCTTACACAACGATCGACGCCAACGGGAATTCGTCCACGGTATTCAAGCCTTACGGCGTGACGTTGGATGTCACGCCGCGCATAGACCGCAACGGCACGGTGCGTGCCCGTATCGAGGTCGAGGTCAGCGCGGTGGATCCGGTGGTGAACACACCCAGCGGGCCGGCTTTGCGCACACGGCGCACCAGCACCGAGTTCAACGTGCGCTCGGGGCAGACCCTGGTGCTAAGCGGCTTTTTGTCGCGTGAGCGCGTCGAGGAAACCGATAGCGTTCCCGGCCTGGGCCGCATCCCCGTTCTTGGTGCCCTGTTTCGTGCCAAGCGCACGCAATTGAAGGATACCGAACTGGCGATTTTCGTGACGCCGGTGGTGGTGGCTGGCGGCAACCCCGATATTGCCGAGAGGGTAGAGCGCAGCCGCAGGCTGCTGGACACCACCTTTCCCGATGCGCCCACGCTATTGAGCCCGGTGCGTCACGATCCCTTTTTGCTGGAGCCGCGATGATGCTTGAACTGGTAGTGACACAGGAAGACGGAAGCCGGGTGGTGCATTGCCTGCCATCACCCATACTGTTGGGGCGCGGCAAAGAGTGCGATGTGCCTTTGCGCAGCTGGCGCGTTGCGCGCAGCCATGCACGCCTGTATGTGCACGACGGCGGGGTGGCCATAAACGATCTGGGCTCGTTGGCCGGCACTCTGGTAAACGGGCTGCGGGTGGTGCACCAGGGGGCATTGGGCCCTGACGACGAGATCGTGATTGGCGGCTATATGCTGCAAGTGCGCCAGCGCGCCGATAGCGATCCGGGCCAGAAGGCGGGTGGCGGCGAGTCGTCAAAGCCCGCTTGCGACAAGCTCGAAGCGCAGGCTAGCCTGGCGGTCGTATCCGCGACCACGACAAATCCTGAAACTGTTGTGAGCATGGCCGAGGCTGGCGTAGCTAGCTGGCCCACGACGCCCAAGCCTATCGAAGCCGGCGTCCAGGCCCAGGCTTTGCCTGTGTCGGGCGAACATATCGAATGGCGCCGCCGCTTGCATGCCCGGCTGCTCGAAGCCATCGATCTGCGCCGGCGCGATGTTGCCAGCATGAGCGACGCCGCCTTGCGGGCAGAGGCCGACGCGCTGCTGGTCGAGCTGATTGCCCAGGCGCAGGGCGAGCTGCCAGCCGAGCTGGATCGCGATGCCCTGCGCTGCGAAGTCGTGGATGAGGCCGTCGGGCTGGGGCCGCTCGAGGCTTTGCTGGCCGATCCTGGTATCTCGGAAATCATGGTGAATCGCTACGACGAGCTGTTCGTGGAACAGGGCGGCAGGTTGTGCCGTCACCCGATTGCTTTCAGCAGCGATCGCGCCGTGCTGGGCGTGATCGAGCGTATCGTGGCGCCTCTCGGGCGCAGGGTGGACGAGAGTTCGCCCATGGTGGATGCGCGCCTGAAGGACGGTTCGCGCGTGAACGCCGTGATTGCGCCGGTAGCCTTGAAAGGGGCTGCGCTCACCATCCGCAAATTCCCGGCCCGGCGATTGCAGATCGAAGA
>JBEBVZ010000097.1:0-8627 GCA_040392445.1 Verticiella sediminum | reverse complement strand
TTCGAACGTGACGACAGGCCCCAGCGCCCGCAAAGCTTCGAACGCGGCAACCGTCCGCCACGCCCCGAGGGTTTCGTGCGCCAGGAACGCCCGGCGCATGCCGAGCGTGGCGATCGTCCGCAACGTTTCGAGCGCGACGGCAGGCCCCAGCGCCCGCAAAGCTTCGAGCGCGGCAACCGTCCACCACGCCCCGAGGGCTTCGTGCGCCAGGAACGCCCGGCTCAAGCCGAACGAATTGAAAGCACCCCGCCCCCAGCCCGCCCCGAGAGCGACGTCCATCACCGGACGCGTGGCAGCATGGCGCAAACCTATCCCATTTTTGCCCCCTGCCCGCAAGGCATAGAAGAGGCGCTGGCACAGGAATTGACGGCATTGGGCTTTGCCGACGTCGCCGCCACCCGCGCCGGCTGCAGCTTTACCGCGGACTGGACGGGCGTGCTGCGGGCCAACCTGCACAGCCGCCTGGCAACCCGCATCCTGGTGCAGGTTGCCCAGGCCCCGGTCAACAACGAAGACGACCTGCTGGCCCTGGCACAGCAGACTCCCTGGGAACGCTGGTTCGGCCCCGACCATACTTTGCGGGTCGATACCTCGGCCGTGCGCAGCCCCATGCAGAGCCTGCAATACTGCAACCTGCGTGCCAAGGACGGCATCTGCGACCGTCTGCGTGAAGCCGAAGGCGCGCGCCCCGACATCGACACCGTGCGTCCCGACGCCCGTGTTCACGTCTTCCTGAACGAGACCACGGCTACGCTTTACCTGGACAGCACGGGCGAATCCCTGTTCAAGCGCGGCTGGCGGTTTGACAAGGGCGAAGCGCCCCTGCGGGAAAACCTGGCGGCCGGCCTGCTGGCCCTGTCCGGCTGGAAAGGCGATACACCGCTGATGGATCCTTTCTGCGGCAGCGGCACCATCATGATCGAGGCGGCCTACATCGCCTTGCGCATTCCGCCCGGCATTTCGCGCCCGTTCGCTTTCGAGCGCCTGCGCAACCATGACGATCAGCTCTGGCATGCGCTCAAGGACGATGCGCGCGCGCACATCCTGCCCAAGCTGGAAATCCCGCTGATCGGCAGCGACACCAGCCCGCATGCGATAGCCACCGCGCGCAGCAACGCCGAGCGCGCCGGCCTGACCGCCGACGCCATCGAGTTCGAAGTGCGCGATGCGCGCGAGATCCGTCCGCCTGAGGGCCAGCCCGGTTGGATCGTTACCAACCCGCCTTATGGCGAGCGATTGGAGAACGATGCCGCCGACGCGCTCTGGGCAGACTTTGCGCAGACCCTGAAAGGACACTTTGGTGGTTGGCAGGCGCACATCATCACGACCGATCGCGACCTTCCCCGCCATATGCGCCTGAACCCGCAACGCCGCATTCCCTTGTACAACGGCGCCCTGGACTGCCGCCTGTTCGCCTTCGAACTGGTCAGCGGCAGCTTTCGCCAGCGGATCTGACGGCAAGCCCCGCGTCAGGTGGCATCTGAAAGCCGCCTGACGCGGCGGCTGCGCCGCAAGCCGCTGCACCAGCATATACATAGCCCGCCATCCGGCAAGGACTGCGCGCTGCGACAGCACGGCTCTGAGCAACTCAGTGCCAACCAGCTGCTATTCTCGTGTCACAACACACAAAAACCAACATTGTGGACACACCAGAGGAGACAGCATGGATAACAGCGCGCACCCTACGGCCCCCCTGCACGAGTATCTGCGCCGGCACGCGCGAGCGCAGCCCGGCAAACCCGCCTTCATTTGGTATGGCAGCATCATCAGCTACGCCGAACTCGACCAGGCGAGCGACGCCTTCGCGGCGCGCCTGGTCGCCCTGGGGGTAGGCAAGGGGGATCCGGTGGCGCTGTTCATGAACAACTGTCCGCAGTACATCATGGCGCATTTCGGCATCCAGAAGTTGGGCGCGATAGTCTGCCCTTGCGGTGCGCTGAACAAGGCCCATGAACTGGAATACCAGCTCAACGACCTGCAGGCGCGCGTCATCGTCGCGGCCGACAACCTGCTGCCCATCGTGCGCCAGGTGCGGCAGAACACCGCGCTGGAACATGTGTTTGCCGTCAACTACGCCGAACTTCTGCCCGCCACACCCGGGATCGACATCCCTGCCGAGCTCCTGGGCACACCTGGCCAGCCTCACCATGACCGCAGCGGTACCCAGGATTTCCTGGAGGTCGTGCAAAGCGGCGCGACACCGCCTGCCGTCGTACTGGATATGGATGACGTGGCGCTGATGACCTATACATCCGGCACCACCGGCCTGCCCAAGGGCGCCATGCTCACTTACCGCAATGCCTGGTTCAAGACCGCGGCCGGCGCCAGTTGCAACGATATGCGCGGCGACGACATCCTGCTGGCGATTGCACCGCTGTATCACATCGCCGGCATGCTGATGGGCATCAACGCCACGATCTATACCGGCGCCACCACCGTGCTGCTCTTTCGCTACGATCCGCTGGCCACCCTGCAGGCGATTTCACGCTACCGCGTCAACTGGTGGTACAGCATTGCACCGATGAACGTGGCCGCCATGCAGTTGCCCGACGCAAGCAGCTTCGACCTGAGCAGCCTGCGCATCAATGCCGTCACCAGCTTTGGCATCACCTTCACCGAAGAGCTGGCCGGGCGGTGGCGCGCGTTTGCCCCGAACTGCACCGCGTTCGAGGCCGCCTACGGCTTGTCCGAAACTCACACGGTGGACACCTGCATGCCCTACGACGCCATCCGCTGGGGCACCCACGGCAAGCCTGTGCCGGGCAACGAGATCCGCATCCTGGACCCCGACACGGCACAGGTGTGCGCTACCGGGCAAGCCGGTGAAATCGTCATCAAGGGGCCAGGCAATTTTGCCGGCTACTGGAACAAGCCCGACGCCACCGCCGCCACGCTGCGCGATGGCTGGGTCCATACCGGCGACATGGGACGCATGGACGAGCAGGGCTACCTCACCTTCATCGGCCGCTATAAGGAAATGATCAAGGTGTCGGGATACAGCGTTTTCCCGGAAGAGGTGGAAAGCATACTGATCCGGCACCCCGCGGTCGCCCAGGCCGCCGTGATAGGCGTGGCGGACGCCGAAAAGGGCGAGGTGGTGCAGGCATTCATCGTGCTCAAGCCCGGGCAGCCCCAGGACGCCCAGGCGCTGCTGGCGTGGTCCCGGGACAATATGGCCCCCTACAAGGCGCCCCGTGAATTCCGCTTCATAGACAGCCTGCCGGCCACCGGGGCCGGCAAGGTCCTGCGCCGCCTGCTGAAGCAGCCCGGCTGACCGCAGCCCGGCTGATCGCAGCCCGGCTGAAACACACCCAGGCCAGGCCTAGGTTCCGGCGAACAGGATGACGACATTCAACGCCAGGGCCAGGCCCCAGACCACCGAGCGCAGCGTGCCGCGGCCCGCGATGTAGAACCACAGAAAGGCCAGGCGCGCGGCCAGCCAGGCCATCATCAGGCTGGCCAGGTAGTCGCTGGCGACGTTGTTGTACAAGGCGAACAGCACTGCCGCAAAAAAGAAGGGCAGCCCTTCGAAGAAGTTGCTTTGCGCGGCGATGGCGCGAGCACGCCAGCCGTCCTGGCGCGCCAGCCAGGCGCGCGGATCATTGTTGTCAAAGCCCTTGCCGCCCACCTTCGCAAGTATGGAGGCCAACAGGGGCAAGGCAGCTGCGACGAGCAGCAAGGCGGCAATCAGTGTCATACGACCTCTGCAAGGCAGTAATGGACCCGCCCATGCGCTGTTATCGAGCGCGGTGGACGGGCGAGACGCAAGGGGCTCACTTCAGCTTGAAGCCACCCGGCATTTTCAGGCCGCCCAGGCCCTTCATGCCGCCCATGGCCCGCATCATCTTGGCCATGCCGCCCTTTTTCATCTGCTTCATCATGCCCTGCATCTGGTCGAACTGCGACAGCAGGCGGTTCACCTCTTGCACCGGCACGCCCGAGCCCACCGCAATACGGCGCTTGCGCGAGGCCTTGAGCAGCTCGGGCTTGGCACGCTCGCCCGGCGTCATCGAATTCAATATGCCCTGCATGCGGCGCATCTGCTGCTCGGCCTGGCCGCCCTTGAGCTGGCCCGCGGCCTGCGCGAACTGGGATGGCAGTTTTTCCATGAGCGAGCTCATGTCGCCCAGCTTGGATACCTGTGCCAGTTGGTCCCGAAAGTCATTCAGATCGAAACGCGTGCCGGACTTGAGCTTGGCGGCCAGCTTTTGCGCCTCGTCCACGTCGATGGCCTGCTGGGCCTGCTCGACCAGCGAGACGATGTCGCCCATGCCCAAAATACGCTGGGCCATGCGCTCGGGGTAAAAGGGCTCGAGCCCCGTCAGCTTTTCCGATACGCCCACGAACTTCAGCGGCTTGCCGGTAACGTGGCGCACCGACAGGGCCGCGCCGCCGCGCGAGTCGCCGTCCAGCTTGGTCAGCACCACGCCGGTAAGGGGCAAGGCGTCGGTGAAGGCCTTGGCCACGTTGACCGCATCCTGGCCCTGCATGGCATCCACCACGAACAGGGTTTCGATAGGCTTGAGCACGGCGTGCAGCGCACTGATCTCCTGCATCATGGCCTCGTCCACGCCCAGGCGGCCGGCCGTGTCGAACAGCAGCACATCGTAGTGATAGCGCCGCGCATGATCGATGGCATTGAGTGCAATCTGCTCGGGGGTCTGGCTGGTATCGGACGGCAGGAAATCCACACCCGCCTGAGCCGCCACCGTTTTCAGCTGCTCGATAGCGGCCGGACGATAGACGTCGGCACTGACCACCAGCACTTTTTTCTTGCCGGTCTTGCGCCCTTCGTGGGTGTGATTGCCTTCATGCAGCCAACGGGCAAGCTTGCCGGTGGTGGTGGTCTTGCCGGCGCCCTGCAAGCCTGCCATCAGGATGATGGCAGGCGGCTGCTGGGCCAGCGACAATTCGGTGGCGTGCGGGCCAAGATCGCCGCCCATGAGCGCGGTGAGTTCCTTGTGCACCACGCCCACCAGCGCCTGGCCGGGGGTCAGGCTGCCCACCACCTCTTCGCCAAGAGCCTTTTCTTTCACACGGGCGACGAACTCGCGCACCACGGGCAACGAGACGTCGGCCTCGAGCAGGGCCAACCGCACTTCGCGCAGAATCTCTTGCGTGTTGGCTTCGGTAAGCCTGGCTTCGCCTCGCAGCGTTTTAACAACGCGCGACAAACGGTTGGTTAGATTATCTAGCATGAATGGGAATCGCTTACACTGAGACGGTTATGGGAATTGTATTGCACACACTCGCCGCACTGGGCTACGCCGGGCTTGCCATCCGCCCTTGGCGCGCAGTTGCCGGAAACGAAGCCACGCTTGCCACGCCGCTTGAAAAAGCCGGCCTGGCCGTCGTGCTGCTTATTCACGCCATTGCCTTGTACAGCGCCATGCTGGGCGACGGCCATCTGCGCCTTGGGCTGGGGCTGGCCTTGTCGGCAACACTCTGGCTGGGCATGCTGGTGTTCTGGCTCGAGACCCTGATGATACGCGTTGATGGCGTGCGCCTGCTGCTGCTGCCGCTGGCCACCTTGGCGGCGCTCGCCCCGGTGGTGCTGCCGACGCCCGCCATCATCCCCCATGCCAACAACAACTGGCTGCCCGTGCACCTGGTGCTATCGCTGGCCGCCTATGGCCTGATGACCATTGCCGCGCTGCATGCGCTGTTGATGGCCGCGGCCGACAGGCGTTTGCACCGGCCCCAGCCCACGGCCGACAATGCCGGCATGTCGCGCGCCTGGGCCCATCTGTTCGATGCCATTCCGCCGCTGCTGGTCATGGAGCAGGTGCTGTTTCGCCTGATCTGGGCCGGCTTCATCGTGCTGACGCTGGCCGTGATTTCGGGCTCGGCCATGTCGCTGGCGCTGTCTGGCCCGCTGCTGCCCTTCGACCACAAGACCGTATTCACCCTGCTGTCGTGGCTGACCTTCGGCGTGCTGCTGCTGGGCCGCCAGCTGCGCGGCTGGCGTGGGCGCGTGGCCCTGCGCTATACGATAGCCGGGCTGATCCTTTTACTGCTGGCCTATGCCGGCAGCCGATTTGTTATTGAACTTCTACTGCATCGATGAGCAAGCTCCTGTTCTGGATCGGCGTCATTCTGGTTACCCTGGTTGTCATGCGGATCGTGGCGCGCCATGCCTCCTCGCGCCACCACCGGCCGCTGCAACCCAAGAAACGCAATGCGCCCAAGCGCTACGAAGCCATGGTGCAGTGTGCCCATTGCGGCGTGCACCTACCTTCCACCGACGCCCTGCATTACAACGGAAAAACCTGGTGCTCTCAGGAACACGCACGCCTGGGACAGCCCAAATAGGGCCCTGGCGGCTCGACCGCCACGGCTGGCTGGTTCCAGGCCCAGGAATCCGGCTCTCGCCTTCGCCCAATGTTGACCAGCGCCCGGCCGGCACCACGGTGTCGCTGCTGGTGCTGCACAACATCAGCCTGCCGCCCGGCCAGTTTGGCGGACCTTACATAGAAGGCCTGTTCACCAATCGCCTGGACTACACGGCCCATCCCTGGTTCGAGCGCCTGCGCGGCCTGCGCGTGTGCGCGCACTTCGTCGTTACGCGTTCGGGCGACACCATCCAGTTCGCCAGCACCGAAGCCCGGGCCTGGCATGCGGGCGTCTCGTCCTTTGCGGGACGGGAACGCTGCAACGATTTTTCCGTCGGCATCGAGCTCGAAGGCGCAGACCTGGTCCCCTACACCGATGCGCAATACCAGGCCTTGGCGAGCCTCACCGCCGTCCTGCGCGAGCGCCATGCACTGGCCGCCGTGCGCGGACACGAACATATCGCGCCCGGCCGCAAGACCGACCCTGGTCCTGCCTTCGACTGGCCCAGATACAAAAAAAACTCGACCTGGCTGACTCGCCAACTTCCACCAGTCTAAGCGGCTTACCGCCGCTTTGTTCCCGCTAAGCCAGCACTGCCGCCGCTGTCGGATCAACTTCCCCGACACCGGCAGCGTATCCCCGCGATCGCGCCATGTCAGGGTTTGTAAAACCGCGGGCCACGACTTGTGCCCGCTCGCCGTCGACACTACAATTAGCGCGAAATCCATTCAAAAACACTAGCTATAGTGTTTTTGATCATCAAGGAGCCCCTAATGCAAACGACAACGTCCGTGGTCCAGGCCACCTCCACCCCGCTCCCCCGCCCGTCCGAAACCCAGTCCGCCAACGTCTCGTACCAGGATTACAAGACCCTGCGCCGCAACGGCTCGGTGGTGGGTTTCCAGCCGGCCAAGATTTCCGTCGCCATGACCAAGGCCTTCCTGGCCGTCAATGGTGGCCAGGGTGCCGCCTCGGCCCGCGTGCGCGAACTGGTCGAGACGCTGACCAGCCAGGTCGTCAACACCCTGCTGCGCCGCCAACCCGGCGGCGGCACCTTCCATATCGAAGACATCCAGGACCAGGTCGAACTGGCCCTCATGCGTTCGGGCGAACACGATGTCGCGCGAGCCTATGTGCTGTATCGCGAGAAGCGCGCGCAGGAACGCGCCGTCGCCGTGCAGGCGCATGCCGACATCGGCGCCATCAATGTCGTCGACAACGGCCGTAGCCATCCACTGGATATCGGCCGCCTGCAGGACATGATCGTCGCAGCCGGAGAAGGGCTCACCGAATTCGTCGATACCGATGTCATCCTGAAGGAAACCATCAAGAACCTTTACGAAGGCGTCTCGCTGGACGAAGTCTTCAAGTCGGCCATCCTGGCCGCGCGCGCGCTGATCGAGAAAGATCCGGCCTACAGCCAGGTCACGGCACGACTGTTGCTGCACACGATACGCCGCGAAGTCCTGGAAGAAGAAGTCAGCCAGGGCGACATGGCATTGCGTTATGCCGACTACTTCCCGCGCTTCATCCAGCATGGCATCGACAACGAACTGCTCGACCCCGAACTGGCCAAATTCGACTTGGCGCGCCTGGCGGCTGCGCTCGATAACCAGCGCGATCTGCAGTTCAACTACCTGGGCCTGCAAACGCTGTACGACCGCTACTTCCTGCACGTGCGCGGTCACCGCATCGAACTGCCCCAGGCTTTCTTCATGCGGGTAGCCATGGGCCTGGCCTTGAAGGAGAGCCGACGCGAAGAGCGCGCCATCGAGTTCTACCAGATCCTGTCGCAGTTCGACTTCATGAGCTCGACGCCGACCCTGTTCAATGCCGGCACGCTGCACTCGCAATTGTCGTCGTGCTATCTCACCACGGTCTCCGACGATCTCGAAGGCATCTACGACGCCATCAAGGAAAACGCCCTGCTGGCAAAGTACGCCGGTGGCCTGGGCAACGACTGGACGCCGGTGCGTGCACTGCGCAGCCATATCAAGGGCACCAATGGCGAGAGCCAGGGCGTCGTCCCCTTCCTGAAGGTCGTCAACGATACGGCCGTGGCCGTCAACCAGGGCGGCAAGCGCAAGGGCGCGGTCTGCACCTACCTGGAAACCTGGCACCTGGACATCGAAGAGTTCCTGGAACTGCGCAAGAACACCGGCGACGAACGCCGCCGCACGCACGACATGAACACGGCGAACTGGATTCCCGACCTGTTCATGAAGCGCGTCATGGAAGCCGGCGAATGGACCCTGTTCTCGCCGTCCGACTGCCCCGACCTGCACGACAAGGTC
>JBEBVZ010000096.1:0-8956 GCA_040392445.1 Verticiella sediminum | reverse complement strand
ATGGCCCCGGCCATGCCCCAGCACCGGATTCAGGCCACATCGAGGCCAAGCCGGGAGTTCCCATCCTGACAACCCTGGGCACTCCCGTTACTTTACTGTTGCCGTATCAGTCGATCGTGATGTTCGCGCGTTCGATGATGGACTTCCAGCCCGCACCTTCGCGCTTCAGGATTTCGGTGGTTTGCTCCGGAGTCGTGCCACCCGGGCGCAGGCTCAGTGCATCAAGGCGAGCCGCGAATTCCGGCGTCTTGATGATGCGGTTGACTTCCTGCGACAGCTTCTCGACGATGGCGTCCGGGGTCTTGGCGGGAACGAAGACGGCAAAGAAGCCACTGCCTTCGTAGCCCTTGTAGCCCAGCTCGCCCATGGTCGGGGCATCCGGGGCGGCGCTGATACGCGACGTGCCGGTAACCGCCAGCGTTTTGACCTTGCCGCTATCCAGGTGTGGGCGTGCCGAGGTGACGTCAACGAACGCCGCATCCAGCTGGCCGCCCATCAGGTCTATCACCTCGGGCGAGGCGCCACGATAGGGAACGTGGATGGTCTGGGTGTCGGTCAGCAGTTGGAACAGGCCGATGTTCAGGTGCGAGGTCGTGCCCGTACCGTAGGAACCGATGGTGATCTTGCCGGGATTCTTCCTGGCGGCGTTCACCAGGTCTTCGACCGAGTTGTACGGCGAGCTCGACGGCACCATGACCAGGTCGGACGAATAGGCCAGCATGCTGATCGGCGTGAAGTCCTTGTAGACATCGTACGACAGGCTTTTATACAGCGAGGGATGCTGGATCAGCGACGTGATGCTCAGCATCACGGTATAGCCATCCGGATCGGCCTTGGCCACCTGGGCTGCGCCAATCTGCCCGCTGGCGCCGGCGACGTTGTCCACGATGACGGTCTGGCCCCAGTTTTCCTGCATACCCTTGGCAATCAGGCGGCCCATGGTGTCGGTACCACCGCCGGCCGGGAACGGAATCACCAGGCGAATGGGCTTGCTGGGATACTTGCTGGCATCGGCTTGCGCAAAGGCGGAACCGGCACACAGCGCCAGGGCAACGCCCATCGCGCCTGCCAGCCGGCCCACTCCGAGACCTTTCGCCGAATTTCCTGAAAACATGTCTATCTCCTTCATTATTGAAAGGTGGGGGTAACCCACCTGTATCGTGGCCGCGCAGCCAACGGATTCCTGGTGGAAAATTCGCCGGGTCGGCAATCACAGTTTGCGGGCCTGTTGCCCGCATTCTTCTTGCTTGCGTTCAATCGAGCTGGCCGCGCCGTACTATCGGCACGGCCAGTTTGGCGGGGCCAGCGTCTGACCAGAGGATGCTTCAGGCGGCTGACGCGTCGCGATCGACCGCCAGGCAACGGGAAACCCCGTCAGCAGCGACTGACGCGCGCCCGCACGCCAGCCGCCCTGCCACCGGAACCCAGGGCCCCTGTGGTGGCAGCACAGCCGTTAAAACCAGTTATTGACGTTGTCCTGCGTCTCGAGCGTCCAGGCACGCTTGAAGAGTGCCTGCATCTCGGCATCGGTGGCGCTGTTGCTGTAGCGGGCCAGTTCGAGCGCCTTGGCTTCGAGCTCTTCCTTGGACAAGGAATTGCCCGGGTCGCCCTTGGGCACATCGACGTAGGCGCTCAGCACCCTGCCATCCTTGCACTGGACTTCGACGCGGGCAGTCCATTGGCGCGGATAGGCCGCATCGATATCGGCATCGAGCACCATCTGGACACGCTTGCGAAAATCGATGACGCGCTCGTCCTGCAGGGCGTGGTCATCGAACTCGCGCAAGCCGGCGTGGCCATGAACAGCCACCAGCCCCAGCACGGTTCCCATCGAGAACTTGGCCTGGTGCACGGTTTGCGGATTCACCACCGGACCCAGCACGTCGATTGCGCCCTGGTGCACGTAGGTGGTCACCGACTCGATATCGTCCCACTTGAGCCCTTCACGCGCCATCAACACCTTGAGGGCATCGGCCGCGGGATGGGTATGCCGGCACGAAGCAAAGAACTTGAACGACGTCTCGGCGGTTGCCCAGCGTTCGCCCAGCCTGTCGGCCAACTTGGACGGGTCGGCGTCGGTGGACATGCCGGCGGCCATACCCTGGGCGCCTTCCAGTATGTTGCGCGCACCCGTGAAGCCATCGCGCGCCAACCAGGCCGACATCAGGCCGTCGGCGGCGGCCTTGGCCGTATGCAACTGCTTGGAATCGGCTGCGTCGCGCAGGAATTCCCACAAGCCAGCGGCTTGCGTGCCGGCCGAACCCAGCGCCTGGTTCATGCGCTCGGCGTCGAACCCCCACAGTTTGCCCACGGCCGCCGCGGCCGCCAGCGTACCCACGGTAGCCGTGGTGTGGAAAATCTTGTAATGCGAACGGCCCAGGAATTCGCCGATGCGAATACCGGCTTCATAGCCTGCGATGGCCGCCACGAGCACTTCCGCGCCGCTGCGGTTCTCGGCCTGGGCAACCGCCATGACCGCGGGAAACACGACTGCGGCCGGATGCAGCACCGAACTATTGTGCAGGTCGTCTTGTTCGACCACGTGCGAGGCGGCACCGTTGACCAGCGCGGCAAAGTACGGCGTAGTGAACTTGCGGCTGGAGAAAATCTGCGCCGGCCCGGTGGACGGGCCGGCCGCCTCGGCGAAGCGTTCGATACATGCTACCGGTGCAGTGCCCTTGCCTGCCAGGGCCGAGGCAAACCAGTCCAAAAACAATTCCTTGGTCTTGAGCAGCACGTCGGGCGGCACATCCGCCAGGGTGAAATCGGCAAGAAACTGACACAAGGCACGAGTATTCGATTCGCTCACGAGGCTCTCCGACGATTAGAACGAACGGGGAAGACCAAGCACGTGCTCGGCCACATAGGACAGCACCAGGTTGGTGGAAATCGGTGCCACCTGGTACAGACGGGTTTCGCGGAACTTGCGTTCGACGTCGTATTCGGCGGCGAAACCGAAACCGCCATGCGTCTGCAGGCAGGCGTTGGCGGCTTCCCACGAAGCGTCGGCAGCCAGCATCTTCGCCATGTTCGCTTGCGCGCCGCATGCCTTGCCGGCGTCAAACAACTCGGCGGCCTTGAAGCGCATCAGGCTGGCGGCCTCGACGTTGACATAAGCCTTGGCGATCGGGAACTGGATGCCCTGGTTCTGGCCGATGGGGCGATCGAACACGATACGCTCGTTGGCGTAGTTACGTGCTTTCTCGGTAAACCAGTAGCCGTCGCCCACGCACTCGGCGGCGATCAGGATGCGCTCGGCATTCAGGCCATCGAGGATGTACTTCAAGCCCTTGCCCTCTTCGCCGATCAGGTTGGCGGCCGGGATTTCAAGGTTGTCGAAGAACAACTCGTTGGTTTCGTGGTTCACCATGTTGCGGATCGGGCGAACGCTAAGGCCGTGGCCGATGGCTTCGCGCAGGTCCACGATGAAGACCGACAGGCCTTCGGATTTGCGCTTGACTTGCGACAGCGGCGTGGTGCGAGCCAGCAGCAGCATCAGGTCGGAGTGCTGGACGCGGGAAATCCACACCTTCTGGCCGTTGATGACGTATTTGTCGCCACGGCGCTCGGCCACTGTCTTGAGCTTGGTGGTGTCGGTGCCGGTGGTGGGCTCGGTAACCGCCATGGATTGCATGCGCAGTTCGCCCGAAGCGATCAGGGGCAGATAGCGCTGCTTCTGTTCAGCCGAACCATGGCGCAGCAGGCAGCCCATGATGTACATCTGCCCGTGGCAGGCGCCCGAGTTACCGCCGTTGCGGTTGATCTCTTCCATGATCACCGAAGCGGCGACCAGGGGCAGGCCTGCGCCACCGTATTCCTCGGGGATCAGGGCAGACAGCCATCCGGCACTGGTCAGAGCGTTGACGAACTCTTCAGGGAAGGCATTCTGCTCTTCAACCTTCTGCCAGTAGGCAGAATCGAAGCCCTTGCTGAGATCCCGCAGGGCGGCACGAATATCCGGGTACAGCTCATCTTGCTCTGACATGATGTAGGCGCGTCTATGAAAATTGCATGAATGGAAAAACCGTGCATGCATTATGTCGCGCCCGATTTCATCTCCCAATTCACATTTGCCAAAGAGCGCCTTAGCGTTTGGGAAACCATGCCAAACCAGCCCCGCACAACAGCCCCCTCCTAGCCCGAGGCGGCCGCCAGTACGTGCTGGATGAAGCTCTCGGCGAACTTTGGCAGATCGCGGCCAGGCCGTCGGCACAGGCGGATCTCGCGGCGCGCCCACTCGTCCTCGAGCTTGACCAGGCGCAGCGCCTTGCGGTTGTTGTAGCGCTCGGCACATGTGACAGGAACGATGGCGATACCCGCCCCGGCCTCGACCATGCGGCACACCGAATCAAAGCTGCCCACCTGAATACGCAAACTGATGCGCTTGCCCATGCCATTGGCGATACCGTCCAGGAAAGACTGGATGGCGCTGACCTGGCTGATCCCGACGAAACGATAGTTGTCCAGCAGGTCGGCAAAGCGGGTACGCTTGAATTCGCGCATGGGATGGTTGACCGATGCGATCACCACGAGTTCGTCGGTCGCCAGGGGCATGACTTCCAGCCCTTCAGTGGCAACGTTGCCGGCGACGATGCCCAGGTCGGCGCCGCCGGCAACGATGGAGGACACAATATCCTTGGATAGCTTTTCCTCGAGCTCGACATCCACATCCGGGTTCTCGGCCAGGAAGGTCGACAGGGCATCCGGCAGGAAGGAGTTGGTGGACGTGGTGTTCGCCAGGACACGCAGCTTGCCCTTCAAACCTGTAACATAAGGCTGCAGATCGGCGTGCAGGCACTCCAGTTGGCGAAACAGCTGGCGCGCATGCTGCAGCAGCGCCTCGCCCGCCGGCGTCAGGCTGACGCCCTTCACCTGGCGTATCAGTAGCGGCGCCTGGAAGGCGTCTTCCATCTGCTTGATGCGGGTGCTGGCCGCAGGCAGCGATAAAAAGCTGCGTTCGGCCGCACGGGTAAGATTGAGCGTTTCGCCCACGTTCAGGAACAGTCGTAAATCAGTCAGGTCGTACCGCATCTTTCACCACGCAAAAGCGTGCCTTCTATATTCCAGAGTTCCATAACTCAAGCCTTTGAATCTATCATGCTCCCGTCCGAGAGCGCGATTGCGGTCTTTTTACGTCCATAAGCCGCTAGCGAGCATTCGCAGGGCATTTTGTTGCAGCGCGGAAACCTTTTAATGACAAGCTCAGAACCCATAGATTACTTCGGTCTTACGATCCCCTTCATGCAGTACGTGGGTCTGCGTCCCGAAGTCATTGAAAAAGACTATTGCCGCACCAGCCTCACGATAGCACCCGAGCTCACCAACAGCCGCGGCGACTTTCATGGCGGCACCATCATGGCTGTCCTCGATTTCACGCTCAGCGCGGCGGCACGCTCGCATGCACCGGCCGTCACCGGCGTCACGACGATAGAGATGTCCACGCACTTCCTGGAAGCGGCGGCTGGTAACGTTATCATCGAAGGCCATTGCCTGCGGCGCGGCCGCTCCATCGCTTTTTGCGAAGGAACGATTACCGCTGCCGACACCGGCCATCGCATAGCTGTTGCGCGGGCAACGTTCAAGCTGCTTGCGCCAAAAACCAAGGCCTGATGCGCAGCTGGCTGCGCGGGCCGCACCCTTGCAAAGCCGTCTACGGCGGCATGGCATAACCCGTATTCATATCATCGAAAACCAAGGAGCACACCATGAGTGGCATCGCTAAAGACAAGGTAGTCGTGGTTACAGGCGCAGGCGGCGGCATTGGCCGCGCCATCGCGCTGGGCATGGCGGCAGCCGGCGCCAAGGTCGTGGTCAACGACCTGGGCGTGGCACTTGACGGCGCCGGCGGCGACGCAGGCCCGGCACAACGCGTGGTTGAAGAAATCCGCGCAGCCGGCGGCACCGCCGTTGCCAATACCGACAGCGTTGCAACGTCTGCCGGCGGCAACCAGATCGTCCAGTGCGCTATCGACAACTTCGGCCGCATCGACGGCGTCGTGAACAACGCTGGCAACCTGCGCGACCGCATGTTCCACAAGATGAACGAAGAAGAATGGCGCCAGGTGCTCGACGTGCACCTGAACGGCACTTTCTTCGTCAGCCGCGCAGCCGCCAACTACTTCCGCGACCAGGAAGCCGGCGCCCTCGTGAACATGACCTCCACCTCGGGCCTGCTGGGCAACGTTGGCCAGGCCAACTACGCCGCCGCCAAGCTGGGCATCGTCGGCCTGTCCAAGTCGATCGCCCTCGACATGGCCCGCTACAATGTCCGTTCGAACTGCATTGCACCGTTCGCCTGGAGCCGCATGACCAGCTCGATTCCCGCCGAAACGCCGGAAGAAAAGGCACGCGTATCCAAGCTGCAGAAAATGCAAGTGGAAAAAATCGCGCCGCTGGCCGTCTACCTGATCAGCGATGCTGCCAAGGAAGTCAACGGGCAGATCTTTGCCGTGCGTGCCAACGAAATCATGCTGTTCAGCCAGCCGCGTCCTATCCGTTCGGTCCACCAAAGCGAAGGCTGGACTCCCGAGTCCATCGCCGAGATCGCCATGCCGGCCATGCGCAACAGCTTCTTCAAGCTGGATCGCTCGCCTGACGTGATCTGCTGGGATCCCATCTAATCTTTTTTTAGTAACCGCCAAATGAGTCTTCGTTCCTCCCCTCTTTCCGGCATCCGGGTGCTCGACCTGACCCGCGTGCTGGCCGGCCCCTGGTGCACCCAAAACCTGGCAGACCTCGGTGCCGAAGTCATCAAGATAGAGCGTCCGGGCTCGGGTGACGACACCCGCACCTGGGGTCCTCCCTATCTGCATGACGAAGCGGGGCAGGACACCTCCGAGGCGGCCTACTACCTCAGTTGCAATCGCAACAAACAGTCCGTAGCCCTCGACATCGCCACCCAGGAAGGCGCCGACGCCGTGCGTGAACTCGCCAAGATGTGCGACATCTTCGTGGAAAACTTCAAGGTGGGCGGTCTCAAGCGCTACGGCCTGGATTACGCCACCCTGCGTGAAATCAATCCCAAGCTGATCTACTGCTCGGTGACGGGCTTTGGCCAGGACGGCCCTTACGCCAGCCGGCCGGGCTACGATTTCATGATCCAGGGCATGGGCGGCCTGATGAGCATTACCGGCGAGCGCGATGGCGAACCCGGCGCCGGCCCGCAAAAAGCCGGTGTTGCGGTCACTGACCTGTTCACCGGCATGTATGCCACGGTGGGCATCCTGGCGGCGTTGCAAGAGCGCAACCGCAGCGGCCTGGGCCAGCATGTCGATCTGGCCTTGCTCGACTGCCACGTGGCCATGCTTGCCAACCAGAATCTGAACTACATGACCTCGGGCGAAGTGCCGCAGCGCGCGGGCAACGCCCACCAGAACGTGGTGCCCTACCAGGTATTCGCCTCGAGCGACGGCCACCTCATCGTGGCCGTAGGCAACGACGGGCAATACCGCGCCTATTGCGGCGCTATCGGACGCCCCGATCTTGCCACCGATCCGCGCTACCTCAGCAATCGCCTGCGCGTCGAAAACCGCGTCGCGCTGATCGAGGAATTGACCGGCATCATGGCCGGCGGCAAGCGCGACGACTGGCTCGCCAAACTCGAGGCGGCAGGCGTGCCCTGCGGCCCGATCAACTCCATCGACCAGGTATTCGCCGACCCGCACGTCAAGGCGCGTGGCATCTGGAAGACCCTGCCGCACCCCATTGCCGGCACCACGCCCACCACGGCCAACCCCATCCGCCTGTCGGAAACGCCGATCGAATACCGCTCGGCGCCGCCGCTGCTGGGCCAGCATACGCAGACCGTGCTCAGCAAATACCTGGGCTGGTCAGACGAACGTATCCAGGGGCTGAACAAGGACTGATTCCAAAGGCATTTTCCATGCCGCAAACCTTCTTCTCTACTTTCTGGTGAAATACGGGTTTCCGTAGGATTCGCGGGCGGGCTGTGCCCGCCTTTCCGCTTTCACAAGTTAGTGCCGAAAAGGCTATATCAGCATGGACGAAACCTTGATCAAGCGGGCGCTGGATTACCACGCCCACCCCACCCCCGGCAAAATCTCGGTCATCCCGACCAAACCCATGGCCACACAGGACGACCTGTCGCTGGCCTATTCGCCGGGCGTGGCCGCGGCCTGCATGGCCATCCATGCCGATGTCAACGATACCGCCAAGTACACGTCGCGAGGCAACCTCGTGGGCGTCATCACTAATGGCACCGCGGTTCTCGGCCTGGGCAATATCGGCCCGTACGCGGCCAAGCCGGTCATGGAAGGCAAGGGTGGCTTGTTCAAGAAGTTCGCCGGCATCGACGTTTTCGACATAGAACTGGCGGAAAACGACCCGGACAAGCTGGTTGACATCATTGCCGCGCTCGAGCCCACCCTGGGCGGCGTCAACCTCGAAGACATCAAGGCTCCCGAGTGCTTCTACATCGAGAAGAAGCTGCGCGAGCGCATGAAGATCCCGGTTTTTCACGACGACCAGCATGGCACCGCCATCATTTCGTCGGCAGCCGTGCTCAACGGCCTGAAAGTCGTGGGCAAGAACATAGGCGAAGTCCGCCTGGCCTGCTCGGGTGCGGGTGCCGCCGCCATCGCCTGCCTTGACCTGCTGGTAAGCCTGGGGCTCACGCGCGAAAATATCTACGTGGTGGACTCGCGCGGCGTCATCTGGAACGGCCGCGACGAAAACATGGAGCCGAACAAGCTGCGCTACGCGCAGACCACCGACGCCCGCACCCTGGCCGATGTAGTCAATGGCGCCGACGTGTTCCTGGGCTGCTCGACCGCAGGCGTGCTGACGCCCGACATGGTCAAGACCATGGCCGTGCAGCCGCTGATACTGGCCCTGGCCAACCCAGAACCGGAAATCCTGCCGGAACTGGCCAAGGCCGCCCGCCCGGATTGCATCATCGCCACCGGCCGCTCGGATTACCCGAACCAGGTCAACAACG
>JBEBVZ010000095.1:0-9077 GCA_040392445.1 Verticiella sediminum | reverse complement strand
CGTAGTACATGGGAAAGCCCATCCACTCGACCATGCTTTCCAGCATGGACACGTCGATGCGGCTGCCCTCGCCTGTGCGCTCACGCAGCAGCAGAGCGGACAAGATGCTGGAATACGCATACATGCCGGCCGAGATATCGGCGATGGAGCAGCCGGCCTTCGCGGTTTCCTCGGCATTGCCGGTAACCGACAAAAAGCCGCTTTCGCTTTGAATCAGCAGATCGTAGGCCTTCTTGTCCTGGTAAGGGCCACCTTCGCCATAACCGGAAATATCGCACACGATCAGGCGCGGGAAACGCGTGTGCAGCTCGTCATACGACAAGCCCAGGCGCGCAGCCGCGCCCGGCGCCAGGTTCTGCACCAGCACATCGGTCTTGGCCAGAAGCTGGTCGAGCAGTTGGCCGGCCTGGGGCTGCTTCAAGTCGAGCGCCAGGCTTTCCTTGGATCGGTTTGTCCAGACAAAGTGCGAAGCCAGGCCACGCACGCGCTCGTCGTAGCCGCGTGCGAAATCGCCGCCTTCCGGGCGTTCGATTTTGATGACGCGCGCACCCTGGTCAGCCAGCTGGCGCGTGCAAAAAGGGGCCGCAATGGCGTGTTCCAGGCTGACGACAGTCAGGCCGTCCAGGGGCCGGGCACGGGATCCGGCGTTCTGCGAATTCAAGATGTATCCTCGCTTAAACAGTAAAGCTCAGTTCGGCCCGATGAGCCAGGCCGCCGGCATTGGCGGCCCAGAGTTCGGCCTGGCCTGCGCCGGTGATGCGTCCGCCCACGTCGAATGGGGCAGGCGCGATCAAGGGACGCAAGCCGCGATAGGTCAGTCGGCCCAGGCGTGCCTGCGGGTTGGCATCGCCAAACGCCTGGCACATCAGCGTGGCGATCATCGGCCCGTGCACGACCAGCCCGGGATAGCCCTCGGCTTGCGTGACATAGGGATGATCGTAGTGAATACGATGGGCGTTGAAAGTGACGGCAGAGTAGCGAAACAGCAGCGTTTCGCTGGGATGTATGATCTGCTGCCAATCGGCCTGGGGTGCGGCCTCGTCGCCCTGCAACTTGGGTGGCGAGGGGGCGCGATAAACAATATTCTGGTATTCGCGTATGTTCAGCGTACTGCCCTGGCGGTACTCGTGCAGCAGCGTGACGAACAGCAGCGAGCCGGTGCGACCGGTCTTTTCCTTGACGTCGGTAATGGTGCTCGTGCGCGTAGCCTGGGCATCCACCACGAAGGGCTGCAGGAACTCGACATCGCCGCCCGCCCACATGCGGTTGCGATTATCGGCCGGCGGCAGAAAACCGCCACGCGTCGGGTGACCGTCGGCGCCCAGCTCTTCTTCGTTGACGGGTTCCTGGAAGTAGGCCCAGTGCCACAGCGGCGGCAAAGCGCCACCGCTGGCCGGCACCGGCCGGCTCAGGGTGGTGGCAATGCGCACTGCCAGGTTGCGGCTGATGATGTCTGAAGTTTCCTGACTGCGACCGATCCATTGCGTCAGATCGAGCGTGTCCGCATTGCCACCGTTACTCATGCCATGTGCTCGCCAAAACGTTGGACGTGATAGTCGATATCGCCGAACAGCGGATCGATCATCGTGAGTCGCTTGAAGTAGTCACCCACATCAAGTTCGTCGGTCATGCCCATGCCGCCGTGCAACTGCACCGCTTGCTGGCCCACGTAGCGGCCGGCTTCGGCAACCACGGTTTTCGCACCGGAGATCATGCGACGGCGCTTCTCGACATCGGCCTCGGTCAGTGCGCTGACCGCCACATAGGCCATCGACAGCGCCAGTTCCTTCTGGATCAGCATATCGGCCATGCGATGCTGCAGAGCCTGGAACTTGCCCAGCGGCTGGCCGAACTGCTTGCGGGTACGCAGGTATTCGGCGGTGATTTCGATCAGGCGTTCCATGGCGCCGGCGGCATGCGCGCACAAGGCGGCGATACCGTGGTCGATACCCAGTTCAAGGGCAGCGGCGGCAGCGCCTTCGGCACCCAGCAGCGCATCGGCGGACAGCTCGACGTTGCTGAAGGTGATGTCGGCGGCGCGCACGCCATCCATGGTGGGATAGTCGCGCAGCGACACACCGGCGGCATCGCGCGGCACGACAAAGAGCGAGGCCTTGCCGTCAGCGCCCACGGCCGATACGAGCAGCGTGGTGGCAGCCGCACCGTGCCAGACCAGCACTTTGCTGCCGTTCAGGCGAAAGCCCGTACCGGCGGCTTCGACCTTGGTCGTGGCGGGCTTGGTTTCGTAGCGACGGCCCGGCTCGAGATAAGCCAGGGAGAAAATGGCTTCACCGCTGGCCACGGCAGGCAGCCACTGCTGCTTTTGCGTGTTGCTGCCAAAGCGCTCGACGATGGTCGCGCAGACCACCGAGCTGGGGATGACGGGCTCGCCAGCCAAGGCGCGGCCCAGCTCGCTATGCACCACCAGCATGCTGGCAGGGTTCTCGCCAAAGCCGTCGTAGTCCTGGGGGATGTTCAGGCCCAGGACACCCATTTCAGCCAGGACGTTCCAGTTTTCGTCGGAATAGCCCTTGCCTTTGCGCGAGGCGTTGCGGCGGCTCTCAAAGCTCCAGCCTTCGGTTGCGAAACGACGCAGGCTATCGGCCAGCATCCGTTGTTCTTCGCTGTATTGAAAATCCATGCTTGCCTCTCAGATACCCAGCAACATCTTGCCGATGATGTTCTTTTGAACTTCCGTACTACCGCCATAAATGGTGGTTTTACGCATATCGAAATAACCTGCCGTGCTGGCGGCGGCAAACTCGGGGCCGGGGCCCTGTTCGCTGCTGTCGGCATGCATCCAGTCTGGCGAATACGGCCAGGCGTAGGGGCCGGCGACTTCCATTTGCAGCATGGCCAGGTTTTGCTGGATTTCCGAACCCCGGATCTTCAGGATGGAAGCTTCCGTGCCGACGTTGGCGCCGGCCGAGGCCGTGGCTACGCGCAACAGCAGCATTTCGAGCGCCATGATGTCCATCTCGACACGGGCGATGCGGTCGCGAATGCGCGAGCTTTCGATCAGGGGGCGGCCATCGGCGGTCGTGACGGCACGCGCCTGTTCCTTGAGCAGGCTGAGTTCCTTGTTGCAATGGCCAAGGCCTGCAATGTTGGTACGTTCGTGGCCCAGCAGGTACTTGGCGTAGGTCCAGCCCTTGTTTTCCTCGCCAACGATGTTGCCCACCGGAACCTTGACGTCTTCCAGCCAGACTTCGTTGATCTCGGCGCCGCCGTCCAGGGTAACGATGGGGCGCACCGTGATACCGGGCGTCTTCATGTCGATGAGCAGCATCGAGATGCCTTCCTGGGGCTTGCTCTCGGCGTCGGTGCGCACCAGGCAGAAGATCCAGTCGGCGTGCTGGCCCAGGGTGTTCCAGGTCTTCTGGCCGTTGACGATGTAGTGATCGCCCTCGCGCACGGCGCGAGTCTTGAGCGAGGCGAGGTCCGAGCCCGAGCCGGGTTCGGAGTAGCCCTGGCACCACCAGTCTTCCATGCTGATGATGCGCGGCAGGAAGTAATCCTTTTGCGCCTGGCTGGCGTACTTCATCAGCACCGGACCGATCATGGTCAGGCCAAAGGGCAGCAGTCGCGCGGCGCCGGCCTTGTAGCACTCGACTTCGAAGATCAAGCGTTGCAGCGGATTCCAGTCGGTGCCGCCGTATTGCTTGGGCCAGCTCGGAGCACCCCAACCCTGTTCCGCCAGGGCGTGATGCCAGCGCAGGTAGTCGTCTTTCTCAAGCCGATTGTGGCGCAGTACTTTTTCTTTGATATCGGCCGGCAGTTTGTCTCGAAGGAAGGCGCGTACTTCTTCACGAAATACGACGTCTTGCTCGGAATATGTCAAATCCATAGAAATTCCGCTTAAAAAATTCAACGTTCAGGCCTGACCTCAGCCTCACCAGGTTCGCCGGGGAATCTACCAACTCCAGCCCCGGACGAATACTCACTTTTACCAAAGGCAAGCTTCCGGATTGGCGAATACACCCGGGAAAAACCGGCTCGCTTCAATAGCGCGATACACAGGGTTAGCAAAATCGGAATGGCTGGGAATTGACACCGCCGGTAGACTCGCCCGCTCCGTCACGCAGCAAAATCCTTTTCGCACGCCGATATGACTCTACCTCTGGCGCCTCAAGCCATCCACGAAATACCCGCCTACTGGGCAGGAAAAACCCCGGACGCCATCTGCATCTACGACAGTGGTGATACGGTTTCGTACGGCGAGCTCTGGCAACGCATAGAGCGCGCCGCGCAATGGCTGGACGCCCAAGGCGCGGGCCCCGGCGATCGCTTGCTTATGGTAGGCGAAAACTGCATCGAAATGGTGGTTGTGCTGTTCGCCTGCAGCCTGCGCCAGGTGTGGCCCATAGGGGTAAACGCCAGGCTCAGCCCGCGCGAGTTGCAAACCATCCAGGAACATGCGCGCCCTATCCTGTCCGTCTATACGGCCAGGGTCTCGGCCGCCGCCAAAGAGCATGCGCAGCAGGCGGGCGCCGTGCCCGCAAACTGCCCCGCGCTGGGCGCCGACCTGCTCTATGCCCTGGCGCCCGCCAGGCCCCAGGCCGAAACCGGCCCGCTGGTAGCCCAGGTCGCCTCGCTGATCTATACCTCCGGCACCACGGGCGCGCCCAAGGGCGTCATGGTCTCGCACCGCGGCCTGCTGCACTTCGCACGGATCTCGGCCGACTCGCGCTCGCTGTCGCAGCAAGACATCGCTTTCGCGGCACTGCCCTTGTCGCACATTTTCGGCCTGGCCACCGTCCTGATGGCCACGCTGCATGCGGGCGCAAGTCTTTACCTGCGTGCGCAGTTCAAGGCCGAAGACGTATTCGAGGCCCTGGAAAGCCCGGGCGTCAGCATCCTGCAAGGCGTCCCCACCATGTTCACCCGCCTGCTGGCAATCCAGGACACCGACAGGCCCCTGCAGGCGCCCAAGCTGCGCTACGTGTACACCGGCGGCGCGCCGCTGGACCCGACGCTCAAGCGCGAAGTCGAAGCGCGCTTTGGCCAGCCCCTGCATCACGGCTATGGCATCACCGAATACGCCGGCTCGCTCTTCATCACCCGTGAGCAAACGCCACGCGCGGATTCCAGCGCCGGCTATGCCGTGGAAGGCGTGGAACTGCATATCGGCCCGCTGGACGAGCCCAGCCGCCCGGCTGGCGAGCGCGGCGACATCCATGTGCGCGGCCCGGGCGTGATGCTGGGCTACTACCGGAACCCGGAACAGACCGACGAAGCCATCCGGCCCGGCGGCTGGCTGGCCACCGGCGACATTGGCTACCTGGAAGCGGACGGCGCGCTGTTTATCGCAGGCCGCAGCAAGGACCTGATCATTCGTTCGGGATTCAACGTATATCCGATCGAGGTCGAAGCTGTTATCAATGCGTTTCCGGGAGTGCGGCAGTCGGCAGTCGTTGGACGCACCCTGGCCGACAGGAACGAAGAAGTCATCGCTTTCGTGGAGTGCCTGCCGGGCATCACCCTGGACATCGACAAACTTCATGAATATCTGCGCGGGCAACTCGCACCCTACAAACGCCCCGCTCGCATCCTTACCATCGACAGCATCCCCACCACCGTCAGCGGCAAAATCCAGAAGCAACCGCTGAAAGCCCAGTTGGCATAGCCACAAGCTAGTGCCCCATCACGGAGACATCTACACATGAAATCCTATTCCCTCACAGCAACGGCCGCTTGCCTGACGCTCGCCAGCGTAGCTTTCAGCGCCACCGCCACTGCACAGGACTACCCGCAGCGCCCGGTATCGCTTATCGTGGGTTACGCCCCCGGCGGCCCGGTGGACACCAGCGCACGAATTTTTGCGAAGTATCTGGGCGACCAGTTGGGCCAGACTGTCGTCATCGAGAACAAATCCGGCGCCAGCGGCATCATTGGCGCCGAGTACACGGCCAAGGCTGCGCCCGACGGCTATACGCTGTACTTCGCAGCCAGCCCCACGATGACCATGTCGCCGCTGGTGCAGCGCAGCACGCGCTTTGATCCGCGCACCTCCTTCACGCCCATTGGCCTGGTCGTGAACTACACCAACGTACTGCTGGTCGGCAACGACTTCCCGGCCAAAACCGTGGGTGAACTCGTCGCCTACGCCAAGGCCAACCCCAACAGCGTGTCATTTGGCTCGGCCGGCGTCGGCGCATCCAATCACCTGTCGGCCGAACTCATGAACCGCAAAGCCGGCATCGATGCGCTGCATGTGCCCTATCGCGGCAACTCGCCGGCCATGATCGATGTCATGAGCGGCAAGATTTCGTTCATGTTCGACATCAGCAGCACGGCCAAGGCCTTCGTTGACGGCGGCAAGGCACGTGCGCTGGCAGTGACTTCTCGTGAACGCAATGCCGGCCTGCCTAACGTTCCCACCATGATCGAAGCCGGCATACCGGACTTCGACGTGACGGGATGGTATGCCCTGGTCGCTCCCAAGAATGTACCCACCGACGTCCAGGACGCCCTGCTCAAGGCGACGACGGCGGTTACCCAGGACCCTCAGTTCCGTAAAACCATGGAAGAAGGCGGCTATACGCTGCTGACCCCCAACCCGGCCGAACTGCAGGCGCGCGTCGAGCGCGAGTACGCCATGTGGAAAGAGGTTATCGAAGCCGCCAATATCACGGCCGAGTAGTCTCCAGTAATACTTTTTCTCCCAGGATTCTCGGCATGACGGGATCACCCAACGTGCCGGGAGTCATATTAACTAGCAGGTAACAGCATGGCCAACCCGACACGCCGCCGCATTATTGCCGCAGCAACCCTTATTTCCGCCGCCGGCATGCTGCCGTTTGGCGCGGCTATCGGCGCGGATGATTTCCCGTCGCGCCCAGTCACCTTCGTCGTTCCCTTCCCCCCGGGCGGCCCCGTTGACGTGAGCGCGCGTCTTTCCACCCAGCCGCTGGACGCCCTGTGGTCCAAGGCGGCGGTTGTCGACAACCGCGCCGGCGCCGGTGGCATCGTGGGCGCGCAAGTGGTGGCCAAGGCCGCCCCCGATGGCTACAACTACCTCTTTGCTTCCATCCACCATACGGTTTTGCCCAGCCTACGCACAGACCTGACCTACGACATCGAAAAAGATTTCGTCCCGGTTGCCATGATCGGCACCTTCCCGATCTTCCTGGTGGTGCACCCGTCGGTACCGGTGAACTCCGTGGCTGAACTGATCGACTACGCCAAGAAAAACCCCGGCAAGCTTTCCTTCGGTTCCTCGGGCACCGGCGGCGGCACCCACCTGGCCGGCGAACTCTTCAACAGCATGGCCGGCACCAGCATCCTGCACGTACCGTATCGTGGCAGCGCTCCTGCCATGGCCGACCTGCTGGGCGGCCAGGTACAGGTGATGTTTGCCGACGGCCCCAGCGCCGTGCCGCACGTCGCATCCGGCAAGGTTCGCGCACTGGGCGTTGGCTATACCGAGCCCTCGCGCATGCTGCCCGACGTCCCCACCATCGCGGCATCCGTGCCGGGCTATGAAGCCTATTCGTGGACAGGCGTCGTGGCCCCCGCCGGCACCCCCGCCGATATCGTCAAGAAGGTTAACGCCGACCTGACCAAGATCATTTCCGATCCGGCAGTGGCCGAGCGCATGCTGAAGGCTGGCACCGAGGTCAAGCCGGGCACTCCTGAAGAATTCGGCCAGTTCATCTCGGCTGAAATCGCCAAGTGGGGCGCCGTGATCAAGCAGGCCAACATCACCATCGAGTGATAGCGGGGCCTACGGTTTGAAACAGAACGGGGAGCCATGGTGGCTCCCCGTTCTGTTTAGTGCGCACCCCCTTCTGCGACGAGGCTTGCTGCTCTCCTTCTCATTGCCACCGCCAGCGCCACAACGGCCAACGCCAGCGGCGCGAAAGACACCCACAGCACCGCATTCCAGCCATAAGCGGACAGCAAACCGCCAGACGAGAACGAGCCGATTGCCATCAGGCCGAAGACGATGAAGTCGTTGAGCGATTGCACACGCGTCCTTTCTTCGGGCCGGTGGCATTCCAGCACCAGCGCGGATGCGCCCAGGAAGCCGAAATTCCACCCCAGGCCCAGCAGGACCAGCGTCCACCAGAAATGCGCCACGTCCATGCCGCCCAACCCCACGGCCGCCGACAGTCCGGTCAACGCCAGCCCCGCCGTCGCCACGCGGCCGGCGCCAAAGCGCGCAATCAGGTTGCCCGTGAAGAAGCTGGGCGCAAACATGGCGATGACGTGCCACTGCAGGCCCAGGTTCGCCGACGCCTGCGGATGCCCACTCATGTGCATCGCCAGCGGCGCGGCCGTCATCAGGAAGTTCATCAGCATGTAGGACACCGCACCGGCGATCGCCGCAGCGACGAAGCGCGGCTGGCGCGCGATCACGCCTAGCGGCCGTCCGCCGGCAATTTCCTCCGCCGTGGACATGGGCAGCCTCACCCCAAGCAGGACCAGCGCCGAAACAACCGCAACGACGGCCTGCACCAGGAAGGTGGCCGCGAACAGGTGCGGCGGCCACAGATCCATCGTCCACGTCACCAGTTGCGGCCCCACGACGCCTGCAGCCACGCCCCCGGCCATGACGAGTGAGAGCGCACGCGCGCGCCGCTTTGGCTCCACGCCGTCGGCGGCCGCGAAGCGGAACGACAGCACCACTGCCGCGTAGCTGCCGCCCAGGAAGGTCGCCAGACAGAATAGCCAGAACGACCCCATGATGACCGCGAGCATGGCCAGCAGGCCGGTCAGCACGCCGGCGCCTGTCCCCACCAGAAAGGCGGCACGCCGACCGTGCCGCTGGGTGATCGCCCCCACCGGCAGGATGCACGCGGCCATGCCCACTACGAAGATGGAAATCGGCAGGGTCGCCATCATCGGAGACGGGGCCAGCATATCGCCGACGATGGCGCCTGTGGCATAGACCACCACCGAGTTCGCACCGGCCAGCGCCTGGGCAATGGACAGCCGCCAGATGTTTCCGCTCTGGATCTTTTCAGGGAGTATGGATGAATCGCTCTTGGCGGCAATGCTGTTGTGTGTCATTTGAATAGAGCCGATAGGATAAGCCCCTGATGCAGGGGTGGCAGGGTTTTACGCTTGGCCCT
>JBEBVZ010000094.1:0-9653 GCA_040392445.1 Verticiella sediminum | reverse complement strand
CGCCAGACCGGGCGGTGTCGCCGGTTCTGCTGCCCGTGGCAATCATCGAAAGCGGCTGGCAGCCCGTGGTCAGCCCGGATAAAGCCGACCAGACAGAAGCACGGATTGACGAGCAGGGCGTAGCGAGGCCGATTTCGCGGCGCATGCGCCTGCACTGGCGGCAGGAGGCCGGCCGCGTATCGCTGCATGATGTGACGGCCGATGCGCCCATCACCGTGGCGCCGCTCGCCAGGGTGGCGAACAGCGGCCAAGGCTGGCCCGGCCTGGCCTATGCCATGGATGATTTTGGCAATATGCTGCACTGGCGCTCGAACGCAACGGGTAGCGAGCGACGGCACTACGATGAGCGCAATCGCTTGCATGTGCGGCGCTATGCCAATGGCGGCGAGTGGCACTATCGCTACGATGGGCAGGGCCGCTTGGTTCACGTGCAAACCCTGGGAGCACGCCCGCCGGCCGGTTCGGGCGCCGCGGATGCCGCCAGCGAGGACGCCAGGCATTCCGTGGACCTGGCCTGGCGGGACAAGGTGCCGGTGCGTGTCGCCAACGGCTTCGAGACGCAGGAACTGGTGTATGACGGCGCGGCTTACCTCTCGGGACAGCGTATACGGCGCCCGCAAGGGCGGGGCGCGGTGTTGCCTGGCTCGCCGGGCGGAGCATTCGAATACGCGGAACGTTTTGAACGAGATCCTTCCGGCAGGGTGCTGCGGCACATCCTGCCCGAGGGTGGCATCCTCTTCTATCACTGGGGCGACGGGCCGCAATTGCTGGGCATAAGCTGGCAGGACTCCGCCGGGCGCCTTGTCCCGCTGCTGCGCAGCCAGGGCCAAGGGTATGTGCAAAGCAACGGCGTGCGCATGCGCCAGGCATTGCGCGATGGACGCCTGGCGGCGCTCGCTTACCTGGACGGGCAGGAGCCGCTGTGGGCGCAAACCCTGCAATACGACGCCGCTGGCCGAATCGTTCTGGAACATACCCGGCAGGCCATGACCCAGGCCCAGGCCAGTGCCTACGCCTATGATGCGCAATCGAGGCTGATCGCGACGCCCCAGGCATGGTTTGCCTGGCAGGCCGACGGTGCGCTGGCGCGTCAGCGCAGGGTGGGGGTGCCAGCCGCACCGCAAGCCTCCGGTTTTGAAGCACCCGCCATACAGCGCGACGCCAGCGGCTTGCCCCTGCGGGTGGGCAAGCGCGTGCTGCGATATGGCGCCAATCGGCGCCTGATCCAGGTCAGCGAAGGCAATGCCGTCCTTGCGCACTACCGGCACAACGCGCTGGGAGAGCGCATTGTGCGTGAAGGGCGCGACGGCCTGACCCATTATCTGTACAGCGCCGGCAAGGTGGTGGCTGAATGGCGGCGCGCCGGCACGGATGAAGGTGGCGTGGTTCGCCGCTATGTGTATGCCCACGATGTGCCCGTGGCCCTGATCGAATATGCGCAGCCGCAGGGCTTTGCGGCGGTATCGCTGACGTCGCGCCAGGATGCCGTGGCGGGTGGCGCAAGCTCTGCCGGGGGCGAGGCTCTGGCGGCGCAGGTGCGCAAGGCCCTTGAGCCGCTGCCGCCCAGGGCCAGGGTATATGCCGTCCATAGCGATGCCGTCGGTTTACCGCGGCTGGCCAGCGACGAAGCACGCCGAGTGCGCTGGCAGGCGAATTACAGCGTATTCGGCCAGGCCACGGTCAAGCCCGCTTCCATTGAACTGCCCTTGCGCCTGCCTGGCCAGTTGCTCGATCCCGATACCGGTTGGCATGACAACTACCTGCGCACCTATGATCCTGCCTCGGGGCACTACCTGGAACCCGATCCCCTGGGGCCGGACGTGCTGCTGCCGCCGGTGCCCGGTTTGCCCCCGGGCCTGCGACCGCTGACGTCGGCCTTTGGCTACGCGGCCCAGCAGCCGCGCCGCTATGCCGACCCCCTGGGCCTGGTGCTGTTCGCCTTCGATGGCACGCGCGAAAGTGCGGTCACCGCAAGCAATGTCTACCAAATGGCTTTGCTATACCGCAACGAGGCCGATATGGCGGCGGGGCGACCGGACATCCTCTATCAGCCCGGCCCAGGCAATGCGGACAGCCCGGATCTGGATGCGGCCGTGGCTGGCTCGGCCGACGCCATTCTGGCTACCCAATGGCGCGAGCTTTTGCAGCATCTGGCGGCCTATCAGTCGGGCAGTGACGCCGCCACTATCGATCTCGTCGGGTATTCGCGCGGTGCCGCGCTGGCCCGGCAATTCGCCAACCAGCTGGCAGGCGCCACCCGCAATGGCCGCTTCTGGCAATGGGATGCCGGCCAGGGGGCGGTAACCGCCTGCGTCGAGCTGCGTTTCATGGGCCTGTTCGACTCGGTTGCGCAATTCGGTTTGCTGGGCAGCCGCAACCATGAGTACGACTTCAGCATCGCGCCCAACTGGCGGCAGGTGGCACATGCGGTGGCCCTGCATGAACGCCGGGCCCTGTTCCCTTTGCTGTCCACCGCCAACGACGCGGGCCAGTTACCGGGCAATGTGATCGAACAGGCTTTTGTCGGCGCCCATGGCGACATCGGCGGCGGCCTGGCGCAGGCGGGGCCGCAGGCAACACAAAGCCATGATTTGTCCGACGTGGCGCTGGGTTGGATGCTGGACCAGGCCCGGCGCGCCGGCCTGGCATTCGATACGCCGCAAGTGGCGCAGCAGATCGTTAGCGATCCGGTGCTGCACGATATGCGCTCGCAAAGCCAGCGTGCCGCCCAACGGCTGAACGAAACCTACGGCCCGGGGGTGGCGTGGCCGCGGTCGGACCGCGGCGTGGTCTCGGCCACGGATACCGAGCTGGCCCGCTATCAGGATGATCATGTGCAATACGGGCGCCAGGCGCGGGCCGAGGTCGAGGCATTCATTCATTGGGTTGCCGACTGGACGCAAACCTCGTCGCCGGTGGTCGCCAGCGTCGATATGCAGGCGTATGCGGCCTGGCTCGAGGCACGATAAATGTTGCGTCAGGATACCGCCTGCTAAGATTATGGGTTCCCTCGAATTCCAGCGTGCAGCCATGCTCCCAGAGCAACAAATTCAACTGATTGACCTGATCGGGCGTGCGGTGCAAGCCGTTGCGCCCGGCGCCCAACCCAACTTGCAACTCGAACGGCCCAAAGTGGCGGCGCACGGAGACGCCGCGACCAACGTGGCCATGCAGTTGGCCAAGCCGCTCAAGCGCAACCCGCGCGAACTCGCGCAGGCCTTGGTCGACGCCTTGCTGCAACTGCCCGAAGCGTCCGCTTTGATCGCGGCGGCAGAGATCGCCGGCCCGGGTTTCATCAACCTGCGTATTGCGCCGGCGGCCAAGCAGGCTGTGGTGGCGGCCATCGCCGCCGCGGGTCCGCAGTTTGGCCAGGTTGCGGCCAATGGCCAGAAGATGTTGGTCGAATTCGTGTCGGCCAATCCGACCGGCCCGCTGCATGTGGGCCACGCCCGCCAGGCCGCCCTGGGCGATGCCCTGTGCCGGCTGTTCGCCGCCAGCGGCTGGGACGTTACCCGCGAGTTCTACTACAACGATGCGGGCAACCAGATCCACAACCTCGCCATCAGCGTGCAGGCGCGCGCGCGCGGACTGTCGCCCGATTCGGCCGACTTCCCGGCAGACGGCTACAAAGGCGAATATATCGCCGAGATCGCCGCCGACTTCATGGCCGGCAAGACCGTGCAGGCCAGCGATGGCGAACCGGTAACGGCCACGGCCAACCCCGACGACCTGGATGCGATCCGGGTGTTTGGCGTGGCCTACCTGCGTCGAGAGCAAGACCTCGACCTGCAGGCTTTCCAGCTGCGCTTCGATAACTACTATCTCGAGAGTTCGCTCTACACCTCGGGCCGGGTCGAAGACACTGTGCAGCGCCTGATCGCCAGCGGCCATACCTACGAAGAGGGTGGCGCGCTGTGGCTGCGCACCACCGAACTGGGCGAAGGCGACGACAAGGACCGCGTCATGCGCAAGTCCGAGGGCGGCTATACCTATTTCGTACCCGATGTCGCCTATCACGTCACCAAGTGGGAACGTGGCTTCAAGCGTGCCATCAACATCCAGGGCAGCGACCATCACGGCACCATCGCCCGCGTGCGCTCGGGCCTGCAGGCGCTGGACGTCGGCATTCCCAAGGGCTATCCCGACTACGTGCTGCACAAGATGGTCAAGGTCGTGCGCGGCGGCGAAGAGGTGAAGATCTCCAAGCGGGCCGGCAGCTACGTCACCCTGCGCGATCTGGTCGATTGGGTGGGTTGCGACGCGGTGCGCTACTTCCTGATCCAGCGCCGCGCCGACACCGAATTCGTCTTCGATGTCGATCTCGCCCTGAAGAAAAGCGACGAAAATCCGGTCTATTACATCCAGTACGCGCATGCGCGTATTTGCTCGATCCTGCAGCAATGGGGCGGCAACGCCAGCGAGCTGGGTGCAGCCGATACCGCCTTGCTGGTGGCGCCGCGCGAGTTTTCCCTGATGCAGCGCCTGGCCGAGTTCCCGGCCATGGTGGCCAATGCGGCGGACGAGCTCTCGCCGCACCATGTGGCGTACTGGTTGAAGGATTGCGCCGCCGACTTCCACGCCTACTACAACGCAGAGCGTGTGCTGGTTGACGACGCCCAGCTCAAGCTGGCCCGTCTGGCGCTGCTCTCGGCGACGCGCCAGGTCATCGCGAATGGCCTGGCGCTGCTGGGCGTTTCCGCTCCGGAACGGATGTAAGATGTCCCTGTTTTTTCGGTATATGCCTTTCATGATCCAAACCATGTTTTCCCGCGATACAAGCCGGTGTGGCCCTGGCCACAGTTCCCAGGTACGGTTTCGCGGGCAGCATGGGGGCACCACGTTTGGCGTTATCGCGGGACTGCTGGTAGGCCTGATCGTGGCCGCCGCGGTGGCGGTCTACGTCACCAAGTCGCCGATACCGTTCGTGGATCGCGCTTCGCGCGGCCCCGATCCCTCGGTGCCCGATCCAGGATTCGCACCCGACCCCAACCGCAGCCTTTATGGCCGCGACGCTGCTGCCGGCCTGGCTCCCAGCGGGCCGGTCACCACGGCGCCGGCACCGGTGCCCGAAGTGACGCGCCGCGATCCGCCCGACTCTCTGGATCAGCTGGTGGCCAGCCTGCCCAGCCGTAACCAGGCTCCGGTCGCAGCGGCCCCATCACCGGCCGCCAAGCCCGAGCTCAAACCCGCAGCCAAGTCTCCTGTGCCGCCTTCCGCGCCGGCTGGCCGCTATCTGCTGCAGGTGGGGTCCTTCCGCGTTATCGAGGATGCCGAGGCCCTGAAGGCCAAAGTGGCTTTTCTCGGTTTTGACGTGCGCTTGCAGCAGGCCACCGTCAACGGCGTGCTGGTCAACCGGGTGCAGGTCGGGCCGTTCGCCAAGCTCGACGATATGAATCGGGCTCGAGCCCGCCTGGCCGAGAACCAGGTGGAAGCGGCGGTGGTGCGCAATTGATGGGCCGCCGCCCAAGCCGGGAACCTTGGCCCGGGCGGTCAGGTCTGACACGTTTGTTGACGGCAGGCGCGGTCTGCCGCTTTTGAATCAGGAAGCTCTCATGTTCAACAGTTCGTTCGTGCGTTACGCTGTTTCCGGTCTGGGCGCTTTGGCCGCCTCTTTTGCCCTGGTGTCCGCCGCGCACGCGCAGCAGGAAAACACCTTTGTCGCAATCGATCCGCCGCAAGCCACTGCCGCGACTGACAAAATCGAAGTGCTTGAGTTCTTCCAGTACGGCTGCCCGCATTGCCGTTCCATGGAACCCCTGGTCGAATCCTGGGAAAAGAAGCAGGCCGCCGACGTACAGTTGCAGCGGGTGCCGGTAGCGTTCAATGCCGGCATGGCGCCTTGGCAACACCTGTACTTTTCGCTGGAAGGCATGGGCCGCCTCGACCTGCAGAGCGCAGTGTTCAATGCGGTGCAAACCGAGCGCAATCCGCTGAATTCGCGTGAACGCGTGGTGGAATGGGCTGCCAAGCAGGGCCTGGACAAATCCAAGTTCGAAGCCATGTACGATTCGTTTGGCGTGGGCACCAAGGTCAGCCGCGCCAACCAGTTGATCAAGGCCTATAAGCTGGAAAGCGTTCCCACCATGGTGGTGAACGGCAGCTACATGACCTCGCCCGCGCTGGCCAATGGCTATCCGCAAACGCTCGAGGTCGTCAGCTCGCTGATAGAAAAAGTACGCAGCACCAAAAAACCCTGACCTGGTGTCGGGAAGGGGGCGCCGTCATCCGGATGCGCGCCTGCCAGCAACAGGAGTCTTGTCATCGGTAATCGACTTTCCACCATCGTCACTCGCACCGGCGACGATGGCACAACCGGCCTGGGCGACGGCAGCCGCGTGGCAAAAAATGCCGCGCGCATCGTGGCCCTGGGCACGGTAGACGAGCTCAACAGCACCATCGGCCTGCTTCGGGCGGAAACCCTGCCGGACCATATCGATGCCGACCTGGGCGACATCCAGCACGATTTGTTCGATCTGGGCGGCGAGTTGTGTATTCCAGGCCACACAATGGTGAAATCGGAATATGTATTGCGCCTTGATCAGCGACTTGCGCATTACAATGCGAGCCTGCCACGCTTGGCTGAATTCATTTTGCCAGGCGGATCGCGTCCGGCAGCACTGGCTCATGTGGCTCGTACACTGTGCCGCCGTGCCGAGCGCGACGTAATCACCCTGGCGCAGACCGAAGCTGTCAGCGACTCATCCCGCCAGTACCTGAACCGCCTGTCCGATCTGTTGTTCGTACTGGCCAGGGTGCTGAACCGCGAAGGCGGTGGCAGCGATGTGTTGTGGCAGCCACAGCGCGCCGGTAATAAAGTTTGATTTTGTATATTCGTCAATCGTTAGGTTGACGAGGCCTCGGGTTTCGCGGTAGCATCTGAGGCTTTTCCGAATTTTATGTGTCCGCGTGAAGGTTCTGGCGGTGCAGTTTTGTTCTTTGCGCAAGGTTTTTGCGAGGCAAAAGGCGAGCTGTACGGGCTTCCAGACGGTTTAACGCGGCAATTGCCCTTCGCAACGGACCACAGCAAGGACCACTAGCATGCCAACCATCAGTCAGCTCGTGCGCAAGCCGCGCGAAGTCAGCCAGATCAAAAGCAAGAGCCCGGCTCTTGAAAACTGCCCGCAACGTCGCGGCGTTTGCACTCGCGTCTACACCACGACTCCCAAGAAGCCTAACTCGGCACTGCGTAAAGTCGCCAAGGTTCGTCTTACCAACGGCTACGAAGTCATTTCGTACATCGGCGGTGAAGGCCACAACCTGCAGGAACACTCGGTGGTCCTGGTTCGCGGCGGTCGTGTAAAGGATCTTCCCGGTGTTCGCTACCACATCGTGCGCGGCTCTCTCGACCTGCAAGGCGTGAAAGACCGTAAGCAATCTCGCTCGAAGTACGGCGCCAAGCGTCCGAAAGCGAAGTAAGCCGGTATTGTCCGCGCTACGCGCGGGCATGCAGTATCAAACCGGGCCCGCAGTCAGCGCCCGGTTTCGGGTTTTCAAAACATCGCAAAACCTGAATATCAAAGTTGTACAGTGAAGCCGATCAAGGTGCCTTGCCAAAAAAGCAGGGCGCTTCGTGCAGTCGGGTGTGGCGCAGAGCCGGCCCGACAAGTAAGTGGCAGCCCCGATACTTCCGCTCTAATAAGGCGGGTAGGCGTAGGGTTGCCGTGGCCGCGCACCATGTCGTTGCGCGGTTCAACTGAATCGACACACAGGAAGCAATCATGCCCCGTCGCCGCGAAGTCCCAAAACGCGAAATTCTGCCGGATCCCAAGTTCGGTAACGTCGAACTGGCCAAGTTCATGAACGTCATGATGTTGTCCGGCAAGAAGGCTGTCGCCGAGCGTATCGTTTACGGTGCACTCAAGCAGGTCGAGACCAAGTCCGAGAAGGATGCGATCGAAGTTTTCAGCCTCGCCATCAACAACATCAAGCCGTTGGTTGAAGTGAAGAGCCGTCGTGTTGGTGGTGCCAACTACCAAGTGCCGGTTGAGGTGCGCCCCGTGCGTCGCCTGGCCCTGGCCATGCGCTGGTTGCGTGAAGCCGCCAAGAAGCGCGGTGAAAAGTCCATGGACCTGCGTCTGGCAGGCGAGCTGCTCGACGCCTCGGAAGGCCGTGGCGGTGCCATGAAGAAGCGTGAGGACACGCACAAAATGGCCGAGGCCAACAAGGCCTTCAGCCACTTCCGCTGGTAAGACCCTACCGGAGTCGGTAGTGCGCCCGTCCTACCGGACGGGCGTCCAGCGACACCACCCACGTCGCAAGTTTCAAGGAACCGTACATCATGGCCCGCAAAACCCCGATCGAGCGCTATCGCAACATCGGTATCTCTGCCCACATTGACGCAGGGAAGACCACCACCTCCGAGCGCATCCTGTTCTACACCGGCGTCACTCACAAGATTGGTGAGGTGCATGACGGCGCTGCCACCATGGACTGGATGGAGCAGGAACAAGAGCGTGGCATCACCATCACCTCGGCAGCGACCACCGCCTTCTGGAAAGGCATGGCTGGCAACTTCCCCGAGCACCGCATCAACGTCATCGACACCCCGGGACACGTTGACTTCACGATTGAAGTTGAGCGTTCCATGCGTGTGCTCGACGGCGCCTGCATGGTGTACTGCGCCGTGGGCGGCGTGCAGCCCCAATCCGAGACTGTCTGGCGCCAAGCCAACAAGTACGGCGTGCCGCGCCTGACGTTCGTCAACAAGATGGACCGTACCGGTGCCAACTTCTTCAAGGTCTACGAACAGCTGAAGCTGCGTCTGCGCGCCAACCCTGTGCCTATCGTGCTGCCCATCGGCGCCGAAGACACGTTCAAGGGTGTGGTCGACCTGATCAAGATGAAGTCCATCATCTGGGACGACGCCAGCCAGGGCGTGAAGTTCGAATACGCCGAGATCCCGGCCGACCTCGCCGAAGTGGCCGCCGAGTGGCGTGAGAAGCTCGTCGAGACCGCTGCCGAGTCGTCCGAAGAGCTGATGAACAAGTACCTCGAAGAGGGCGACCTCTCCGAAGCCGAAATCATCAAGGCGATCCGCCAGCGCACCATCGCCGGCGAAATCCAGCCGATGCTGTGCGGCACCGCGTTCAAGAACAAGGGCGTGCAGCGCATGCTCGACGCCGTCGTCGAATTCCTGCCTTCGCCCGTGGATATTCCGCCGGTTGATGGCGAAGACGACGCAGGCAATCCGGTCACCCGCATGGCGGATGACAAGGAAAAATTCTCGGCGCTGGCATTCAAGCTGATGACCGACCCGTTCGTGGGTCAGCTGACCTTCGTGCGCGTGTATTCCGGTGTGCTGAATTCGGGCGACACCGTATACAACCCCATCAAGGGCAAGAAGGAACGCATCGGCCGTATTCTGCAGATGCACGCGAACAACCGCGAGGAAATCAAGGAAGTTCTGGCGGGCGACATCGCCGCTGTGGTTGGCCTGAAAGACGTCACCACCGGCGAAACGCTGTGCGACATCGATGCGCACATCATGCTCGAGCGCATGGTGTTCCCCGAGCCCGTGATTTCGCAGGCCGTCGAACCCAAGTCCAAGCCTGACCAGGAAAGAATGGGTATTGCGCTGTCGCGCCTGGCCCAGGAAGATCCGTCGTTCCGCGTGCGTAGCGACGAAGAATCCGGCCAGACCATCATTTCCGGCA
>JBEBVZ010000093.1:0-9788 GCA_040392445.1 Verticiella sediminum | reverse complement strand
TTGCGCTCCAGGACGGCAGCGAGCACGCCGCTCAATGCCAGCATGCCGGTGCCAAGGTCGACGGGCGAGAACGTTGCCCTGACAAGTGGCCCGCCGGGCTCGCCCATGACCCCGATCATCCCGCTGAAGGCCTGCAGCATCACGTCGTAACCCGGTTCATTGCCCAGCGGCCCCGTGCGTCCATATCCTGAAATCTCGCAGTAGATCAGCGCGGGATTTTTCTGGATGAGGGTTGCATAGTCGACGCCAAGCTTTTGGGCCGTTCCCGAACCAAAGCCTTGCAGGACGATGTCTGCTTTTTCGACGAGCTTTTGAATGACTTGTTGTCCTGCGCTCGTTTTCAAGTCCACCGCAATGCTGCGCTTGTTGTGGTTCACCGCCAGGAAAGTGGCGGATTGCCCCTCTTTTTGAGGTAGCCAAGCCCTGGTGTCGTCGCCTACGCCTATGGGCTCGACTTTGATGACTTCCGCTCCCAGGTTCCCCAGGTACTGCCCGCACAGGGGCCCTGCGAGCACCTTGCTCAAGTCAACGACTTTCAACCCTTTGAGAGGTTTCATTTTCCTTGCACCTATTCTTCTGTCTCGGGCTCAAGCGGGGCGAATGCCGGACTCCTGGCCAGGCACCGCCAGTGAGCCGCAACTAGGCCGCGCCCCAAAGTGTCAAATTTCCTTCATTCAGGTATAAGAGTCAAAGACATCATTTTGATGTGTGGCATAAGAAAATCTTATATCTTGGCAACGTGAGAACCAGAGATCCCAGCCATGGCCGTCGATATCCGGAATCTAAGATGTTTTCTTGCCGTGTGCTCCGCCGGTTCCATTTCGAAGGCTGCGCAAGTCATCCACATTGCTCAGCCTGCCCTCAGCATGCATATCAAAGGGCTGGAAGACGAGCTCGGGGTCAAGCTCTTTGATAGGACCCGGCGTGGCGTGCGGCTGACCCCCGCTGGAACCAAGCTTGAGGCCCATGCCCAGGCGCTGATTGCGCATTTCGACCAGGCCATCCAGGAAGTGCGGCGCCTGGAGCTGACACCGGCGGGGCGGGTGACCATAGGCCTGCCTCAATCGATGACGAAGTTACTCACGGTTCCTCTCGTGAAGGAAACCATCAGCCGGTGGCCAGCCGTGAAGCTGCAGATCGTGGAGCTCAGCACGGGGTACATCCCGCAGCAGGTCATGCTTGGAAGCCTTGATCTCGGGATCACCTTCCAGAGCGGTGAGCAAAAGGGCCTGCGCTATGTGCAGGTGGCAAATGAGGCACTGGTGCTGGTGGCTCCTCCGGGCCGCTTTGCGCCTGCGAAACATCCGACCAACAAGCTCAAGAAAGTAAGCCTGGCGCAGCTGCAGCACTTTCCGATGCTGCTGCCGGCAAAGGAGCATGGCCTTAGGGTGTTGATAGACCGGTGTCTTCAGGACAACGGTCTTGAGATCGAGCCCATCGCAGAGGTCAACGTCATCCACCAGCTCATCGATTTGGTGTCGAACGGCGTTGGCAGCACCTTGCTCTCGTATGCATCGGTGTCGGAAGAGGTTTCCCAAGGCAAGCTATCGGCCGCCGAGATACGAAGCCCGAGCATTTCACGGCCGGTATTCCTGTGCCGAAGTGCGACGACGGCCCAATCCATGGCCTCGGCTTGCGTCACGGAACTGCTGCTTGAAATCATCGCCAAGCTCATCGCGGACGCAAGCTGGCCGGCATCCGCTTGCGAAGGGCTGGGCAGCATTGCGTAGGTCGCTTCAGCAAAGCCAGGGGTGAAGCCGCGCAACGAAGGTCGCGCGGCGGCGGCAAAGCGGGTGTGGCGCTTTGCAAAGCCCCGGGCGGCGGCAGGGCGCCGCCCGGGGGATGGGAGGGGCGTTAGATGCAGGCCGCGCGAATGCGCGACGAGATCACGTCGATCACGACGACGACGGCCACGATGATGATCATGACGGCGCAGGTTTGCGCGTACTGGAAGCTGCGGATGATGTCCCACAGCACCATGCCGATGCCGCCGGCCCCGACTATGCCCAGTACCGACGCCGAACGCACGTTCGACTCGAAGCGATAGAGCGAATACGAGATCCAGTGCGGCAGCACTTGGGGAATCACACCGTAGATGATTTCTTCCAGTGCATTGGCGCCGGTGGCCCGCACGCCTTCCACTGGGCGCGGATCGATGGCTTCGACGGCCTCGGAAAAGAGCTTGGCCAATACGCCGGTGGTGTGCACCCAGAGTGCGAGCACCCCGGCGAACGGCCCCAGTCCGACCGCCACGATGAACAGCATGGCGAAAACCATTTCGTTGATGGCTCGGCATGCGTCCATGAGGCGGCGCATGGGTTGGTAGACCCAGGCGGGAACGATGTTCGACGACGACAGCAAGCCCAGGGGTACGGCCAGCACCACGGACAGAAAGGTGCCCCAGATCGCGATTTGGACGGTGATCAGCATCTCGTCCAGATACATCCTCCAGTCCCGGAAATCGGGCGGAAAGAACTCGGCCGCGTAAGCGGTCATGTTTCCCGCGTCCCGCCAGAGATCCAGCGGGCGCATATCGGCGCCTTCCCACGACAGGATCAGCGTCGCGAACAGGAAGGCCCATACCAGCATCAAGGACACGGACGTGCGCGGCGGGCGCGCGGGCAGGGTGGATGACAGAGCAGTACTCATGGGCTTTTGGGGTCTATTGCTTGGCGGCTGCCGGCGCGGCGAGTCCGGCCAGCTTGTTGTCGATTTCAGCGATCTGCTTGGCCTTGTCGGCGGCATTGAGCGTCGTGTCGCTTTGCACTTTCAGCTTTTGCCGGGCCAGTTCGATCTGGCGGATGGGCACCAGCTGCGCGTTGTCGGAAACGCGAAAGCCCTTGTAGGTCAGCTCATGCAGATTGGCCTGCTGGGCGGCGGCGTTGGGTCCGGTCTGGCCGTAGTTGACGAAGAAATCACGGATTTTGGTTTTCAGCTCGGCGGGCAGGTCCTTGCGCCACACCATGGGGTCGGCCGGGATCAGGGGCGACTTCCACAGGATGCGCACGCTGTCGTTGGCGTCCTTGCCGGTGTTCAGGCGGTATCGCTCCAGCGCTTCGGTATTGTTGATGGCGACATCCACCTGCTTGTTGATGATCGACATCAGGTTGCTTTCGTGGTTGCTCGAGCGCGCCGTCTTGAAGAAGGCCTTGGGGTCGATCTGGTTGGCGCTCCACAGGTAGTAGCCGGGTACGGCGGTGCCGGAGGTCGAATTGGGGTCGCCCGCGCCGTAGTTCAGGGTCTTGCCGTTCTTGAACACGTCGTCCAGCGTCTTCAGGTTGCTGTCCTTGTGCACCAGCAGCAACGACCAGTAGCCCGGATTGCCATCCTTGTCGATGACCGAGGCGAAAACCTCGCCTTCTGCGCGATCGACCGCCTCGATGGCGGACTTGTTGCCAAACCAGCCCAGGTGAACCTTGTTGAAGCGCATGGCTTCAATGATGCCCGCGTAGTCCGATGCGAAAAAAGGCTTGACCGGCACGCCCAGCGTTGCGCTGAGTTCGTCGATCACCGGCTGCCAGCCCGACTTCAGGTTGGAGGAAGACTCGGTGGAAATGATGCCGAAGTTCAGCGTCTTGTCCTGCGCCAGGGCGGGTGCGGCCAGGGCGGAAGTGACGACGAGGGCGAAGAAAGTGCTGCGAAGCATGGTTGGACTCCGTGTGGAATGCAGTGCGGGGGGAAAGGGTCAGGCCGCAACCAGGTGCGGGTAGGTGCGAGGGTCGGCCGGCATCGCGCCGGGCGGCAGCGATGGCAGCAGCTCGCGCAGCTCGGCGCCATACAGGTCTTGCAACATGGCTGGGGTCAGGGCGGCCGACGGGCCGTCATACACGATGCGGCCTTGGCGCAGGGCGACCACGCGAGGGCAGTACTGCATCGCGAAGTCCACCTGGTGCAGCGATACGACCACGGCAACCTTGCGGCTGCGATTGATCTGGGCCAGGGTGTCCATCACGCGCCGTGACGATTCCGGGTCAAGCGACGCAATGGGTTCGTCGGCCAGGATGACTTTGGCGTTCTGCACCAGGGTGCGGGCGATGGCTGCGCGCTGCTGCTGCCCACCGGACAGGGTGGATGCACGCTGAAACGCATAGTCGTCTATACCAACCAAGGCCAACGCTTGCAGTCCGGCGTCGACTTCGGCACGCAGGAAAAACTTGCTCAGGCTGCGCCAAAGCGGGATGCGCGGCAACATGCCGGTCAGCACATTGGTGATTACCGGCAGGCGACCCACCAGGTTGAATTGCTGGAACACAAAGCCTATGTCCTGCCGCGCCGCGCGAACCTGGCGGGAAATCTTGCCGTTGTTCTGGATAAGGTGTCCGTTGACGCGAACATCGCCTGCGCAGGCGTCGCCGGGTATGAAGCCTGCCAGATGGCGCAACAGGGTGGATTTACCCGAGCCCGAAGCGCCCAGCAGCGCCACCATTTCACCAGGCGCCACACGCAGCGACACCTGGTCCAGCACTTTGTGACCCGCCCGGAACGACTTGGTCAGCCCGTTTACCTCGATGGCGTGTTCCATCTACATCCCCTTGTGGTGGAATTCAATGGAGGCATTCTGAGGGCCGGTCGTGACATTGTCGTGACGCGAAGGCGTCGCAAGACAGCCACAGGCACCGCCTGCGGATAGGGTTTGTCTTGTAACGGTAATGCAGGGCCGGCCTTCCCCTACAGGGCGCGTCGGCGACCCAGCAGGTGCAGGCCACCTTCGACCACCAGCAAGGCCACCGCCAGCCAGATGGCAATATAGGTGGGCCATTCCTGGGGCTGGATGCTCTCGCCCAGCAACAGTGCCACCAGCACTAGCAGCACCGGCTCCACGTAGCCGAGCAGGCCAAAGAGACTCAGGGACAGCAGCCGGCTCGATAGTATGTAGCAGACCAGGGCGCAGGCGCTGAGCAGGCCCAGCAGCGGAATCAGCAGCACGAGCCCGCCGTTTGCGGCGGCGCCGGAAAACGCGTGCGCGCTGTCCAGCGCGAACCAGAGAGCCAGGGGCGCCATCAGGGTCATGTCATACCAAAGGCCGCCCAGGTTGGCGGTGCCCAATTGGCGCCTGAACACGAAATAAACCGGGTAGCCGAAAGCCACCAGCAGGGTTTCCCAGGAAAACCCGCCCAACTGATGGAACTGGTTGGCTACGCCCAGTGCGGCGCAAAAGGTGGCCAGCCAGCGCAGGCGCGACAGGCGCTCGCGATAGATCAGCCTGCCCGCCACGATCATCGTCAAGGGCAGCAGGAAGTATCCCAGTGAAACCTGCAGGCCTCGACCATGCAGCGGCGCCCACATGAAAAGCCAAAGCTGCATGGCCAGCAAGGCGGCGCTGGCCAGCAGTCCCAGAGCCAGCATTGGCTTGAGTCGTACGCGACGGGCAATCGCCGCCACCAGTGGCCAGTCGCCCGCATACAGCATGAAAGCCGTCACGCAGGGCAAGGTCAGCAGCATGCGCCAGCCGAATATTTCCTCGCCGCTCAAGGGCGCCAGCAGCGTGGTATAGAAGTACAGGACACCGAACAGGACCGATGCAACGAGGGATAGGACAACGCCTTTGGACACAAGCTTGCTCTGATGGAAAACGGGGAGGCAAGTATAGGTAGAAAGCCTGGATCGAACGCGCATGCCGCGAGCGTTCGATCCAGGCGCTTTGCAGGCAAGGCGCGGCGCTGTGCTAAAAAGCTGCATGGTTTGTGCCGGAGAGGGCCGGATCGATTCCTTCCCCGGTTTTCGCAAAAAAACGCGCCCTATGTGGCGATTACAAAGAGACGAGGCATGACAATCAAGGGAAAGGCCTATATTGCGGGGGCCTACGAGCACCCCACACGCTACGCACCGGATAAGTCCGTGGCGCAGTTGCATGCGGAATGCGCAGCCGGGGCCTTGCGCGACGCGGGGCTCAGTTTCGCGGACGTGGACGGTTATTTTTGCGCGGGCGACGCGCCGGGCGGCAGCCCGATGTCCATGGTGGAATACCTGAACCTGAAGCTGAAGTGGGTGGACGGCACCGAGCTGGGCGGCTGCTCTTACCTGGTGCATGTGCGCCATGCGGCGCAAGCGATCGCGGACGGCAAGTGCTCGGTGGCCCTGATTACGCTGGCGGGCAAGCCCAAAAGCAGCGGCCAGGCTACCGGGACGGCGCCGCGCCCCCTGGGCCCGGAGCGCCCCGAGACACCTTGGGATCTGCCCTATCGCTGGACGATTACCAGCGTGTACGGCATGTTGATGCAGCGCCATATGCATCAATACGGCACGACGGCCGAGCAGCTTGCCTGGATCAAGGTGGCCGCGTCGCACCATGCGCAGCACAACCCCAACGCCCTATTGCGCAATGTCGTCACGGTTGAGGAAGTCTTGGCTTCCCCCATGATCTCCACCCCCATTCGCCGGCTCGACTGCTGCGTCATTACCGATGGCGGCGGCGCGCTGGTGCTGACCACGCCGGAAATCGCCAAGAGCCTGAAGCGCCCGTTGGTGAAAATCATCGGTGCGGGCGAAACCATCAACACCAGCCGTGGCGGCTACCTGGACGCCACCAGCACCGGGGCGCAGCGTTCCGGGGCAGAGGCTTTCGCCGAAGCCGGTGTCAGCGTGAACGACATCAAGTACGCGTCGGTGTACGACAACTTCACCATCATGACGCTGATGCAGCTCGAAGACCTGGGCTTTTGCAAGAAGGGCGAAGGCGGCCGTTTCGTGGCCGACGGCAATCTGATCTCCGGCGTGGGCAAGCTGCCCTGGAATACCGATGGCGGGGGCTTGTGCAACAACCACCCGTCCAACCGCGGCGGCATGACCAAGGCCATCGAGGCCGTACGCCAGTTGCGCGGCGAAGCGCACCCCGCCGTGCAGGTCAAGAATTGCGATGTTGCGCTGGCAACCGGGCCGGGCCTGGTGCAAGGCGTTGGACATGCGCACGCCACCGTCATCCTTGAACGCGAGTAAATCATGACCACTATCGACACCGCCAAATCGTTCCTGGATGACGAGTACGCCGCCGCCTACCCGGAAACACGGCCATTCTGGGAAGCTGCCGCCCAGAGCCGCCTGCTGGTCAAGAGCTGCCAGCATTGCCAGCGCGCGCACTGGTACCCACGGGTCATCTGCCCGCTGTGTGGCAGCGATGAAACCGAATGGAAAGAGGCCAGCGGGCAGGGCACGCTGTACGCTTTCAGCATCGTGGAGCGAACCGAGACACCGTATGTGCTGGCTTGGGTCACGCTGGCCGAAGGGCCGGTGATGATGACCAACATCGTCGATTGCGACTTCAAGGACTTGAAGATAGGCCAGCCTGTGGCCGTGCGCTTCACCCAGGTCAAGCAAGGGCGTTTCATGCCGGTGTTCTCTCCGGTGCAGGGCGCTTAACCAGGCAGTTGCAGGCGGGCTGCTAGGGAATACCCATGTGTTGTTTGCTGTTGGCATAGCGTTATGCTGGCAGCAAACAACAACGGGGAGACTCCAGTATGGCTAGCTTACAGGCACATCGCGCGTCCGATCTCACACTCTGGCAAGCCTCCTCTGCCAGACGTTCGTCAGCCGGGCACTATGCGAAGCGCCTGACGCCGCTGGCATTGGTGGCCTTACTGGCTGCCGGCTGCGCGCAGTCGCCCAAGGCGCCGGTCGACCCCAAGGAAGTCGGTGAAGTCAGGCCGGGCGCGGGATACCTGAACGGCTTTCTGACACGCAAGGACATGCCTGACAGCCTGCTGCTGGTGCCGCCGCCGCCGGCCGAATCATCCGCCGCGTTTGCCGCCGATGTAGAAGCCTACAAGACGCTGGGTGCGCTGCGCGACAGCCCGCGTGGCGCACAGGCGGTACAGGATGCCAACCTGAAATTCCCGGCCGCGGCCAACGCATTTTCCTGCGCGCTGGGTGTGACCATTTCGCAGGAAGCCACGCCCAACGTGAATATGTTGTTGCGACGCACGCTTACCGATGCGGGTGGGGCCACCTATCGGGCAAAAGACGAATACAAACGCACGCGGCCCTTTGTCTATTTCAAAAGCACCAGCTGCACACCGCAAGACGAAGCCCATCTTGCCAAGGACGGTTCCTATCCGTCCGGCCATTCGGCCCTGGGCTGGGCTTGGGCGCTGGTGCTGACCGAGGTGGCGCCAGAGCGGGCCACCGACATCCTGGTGCGTGGCTACGAGTTCGGCCAGAGCCGGGCCATTTGCGGCGTGCACTGGCAAAGCGATGTCGAGGCCGGCCGTGTCGTTGGTGCCGCGGCCGTCGCGCGCTTGCAGTCCGATCCGGTATTCCAGGCCCAGGTGGCCGCCGCGAAAGATGAAGTCGCGGCGCTGCGCAAAACGCAGGCCCCGCCCGCCAATTGCGCAGCGCCGACTGTGTCGGCCGCGGCACAGGGCAAGTAAGCCCCCCACAGCCTACAGGCCGGCCTGGCACTGTGGGCAAGCGCCCCGGGGCCGGGGCCTTTACACGCGCCCGGCCTTGGCGGTCAACGCTGCTGGCTTCCTGGCTTTCGGGCTGCCGGGCGACAGGCATTCTATTTGCTGGATTTCCCGAACCTGATGGCAAGCGCCGTCGGCGGCGTCCCGGTGCCTGCCTGCATCTCGCGGACTGGGCTAGCGGTAGGGATGGAGCGGGAATGGATGACGGCGGCCCGGATAAATCGGCATATCGCTTGCGATCCGGATTAGGGCGAATGACTTGTGGGAGAAAGGCAAATCATGCGCATACTATTGTGCATACTCGCCTTCACACTGAGTGGTGGTGCCATGTCCGACCCCCTGGCCGAGGCCGAAAGCCGGTTCCGCACCCTGACCACCTATCAGGCAACAGTGCATTCCACCACGAGTTCCGGCGAGCAGCAGTTGATCCGGTACTTCTATCGCAAGCCGGGTTGGGTAAGGCTGGAGTTCATCCAGCCTCATGCAGGCACGGTGCTGATCTACGATCCGAACGCGCACCAGGTTCGGGTCTGGCCTTTCGGCGTCAAACGCTTTCCGGTGCTCACCTTCGTGCCCGGCAACCCCCTGGTGCGCAGCCCCCAGGGGCAGCGCATAGATCATTCCGATATCGGTTCCTTGCTGCAGAACATCCAGACCCTGCGCCTGCACGGCAGCACGGCGCCGCTGGCCGAGACGCAGATCGACGCCCTGCCTGTCAGCGGCCTGGAGATCACCGGGCCGGCGCACGATGCCGTGGCTGGCGTACATCGCTATCGGATCTGGCTACAGCAAAGCACCTGGTTTCCCCTGCGCGTGGAAAGTTTCGGCACCAATGCCAGGCTGATCGAAACCGTCGACATGAAGGATGTCGTCATCGACCCCGGATTTCCCGAGGATTTCTTCCATCCCTGAACCGCCCAGAGAAGCCCCATGCGTCCATCCGCCAGCAAGCACTACCACCTGACCACCCTGTGGCAGTTCGATGCGCCGCTACCGCTGGTGTGGGATGCCATCTTCGATAGCGAAGGCTGGCCGCGCTGGTGGAAGGGCGCCGAGCGTGTGGTGACGCTGGAGCGTGGCGCGGCAAGCGGAGTGGGAGCTCGCCAACGTTATACCTGGAAGGGCATGCTGCCCTATCGCCTGACGTTTGTGTCGCATGTGACCCGGGTCGAGCCCCTGCGCCTGATGGAGGGGCGCGTCGAAGGCGAGCTCGAGGGTGTTGGGCGCTGGTATTTCGTGCAGAACGAGGGCGCCACCACGGTGGGCTACGACTGGCAGGTGCGCACCAACCGCGCGTGGATGAATCTGCTCAGCCCCTGGGCCAGGCCGTTATTCCAGTGGAACCACGATGCCTTGATGCAGGAAGGCGGGCTTGGCCTGGCCAGGCAC
>JBEBVZ010000092.1:0-10000 GCA_040392445.1 Verticiella sediminum | reverse complement strand
TCGACGTAGCGCTGGCGATAGCGCAGTTCCTGGTCGGCCACGCCATGGAATTTGTCGGGCAGGGGGCGTAGCGATTTTGCCAGCAGGCGGATCGACTGTGCATGGACGGAGAGCTCGCCCTTGTTGGTCTTGAAGACCGTGCCTTGTACCGCGATGATGTCGCCGATATCCCACTGCTTGAACGCGGCGTAGGCATCGTCGCCCAGCTCGTTGCGCTCGAGATAGAGCTGGATGCGGCCGGTGGCGTCTTGCAGGGTGGCGAAGCTGGCCTTGCCCATCACGCGCTTGAGCATCATGCGCCCGGCCACGCTGACCGGGGTGGCCTGTTCGGCCAGGGCTTCCTGGGATGCTTCGCCGTATTGGGCGTGCAGTTGGGCCGCGCGCGCCGACGGGCTGAAGTCGTTGGGGAACGCGCAACCCGTCTCGCGCAGCTTGGCCAGTTTGCCGCGGCGTTCGGCAATCAGGCGGTTTTCATCTGGAGCGGCGGGGGTCGGTAGTGTGTCGGTCATTTTTGCGCGATTTCAGTATTGGCGGATGTCGTCGATTTCGGTGGTGCCGAAATCGTCGCGATCCAGATAGGCAAGGATGCGGGCCGCGACTGCGGCGGGCGCAGTCAGCTGGCCGCTGGCGTGCAGGCCGGTAAAGCGCGACAGGCTGGGAAAATCGGCCGGGTCGGTGGCGCGGATGCGGGCCTGCATGGCGGTGTCGATGACTCCGGGGGCAAGCGAGACGATGCGAGCACCATCTGGCCCCTGTTCGAGCTTGACGGTTTGTGTATACATATCGAGCGCGGCCTTCGTGGCGCTGTATACGCCCCAGCCCGCGACGGGGCTGCGGCCCGCACCCGATGATATGTTCAGGACGCGGCGGTTGGCGGCCAGATCCTGGGTGGCTTGCAGAAAGTGCGCCGTCAGTACGATGGCGGCCGTCACATTCAGGTTGAAGGCGGCGGCGATATCCTGCGCCGGCTGCGGGCCCAGGCCCACCGGCCCCAACGTGCCGGCGTTGTTGATCAGCAGATAGCGCTGGGCCTGTCGGGATATGTTGGTGAAAATGCCGCTGGCCGCGGCTTGGGCCGCGACCGGGTCGGACAGGTCAACCGTGTGCTCTTCCAGCTGGCAGCCCTGGGCCCGGGCGTGGGCGGCCAGGCCGGCGTGCGCGGTGCGCGCCAGCGTAATCAACTGCGTGCCCGGGCGCGCCAGGCCATAGGCGAGTGCTTCGCCCAAGCCGCGCGAGGCGCCGGTCAGAATCGCCACGGTATCCGTCATGTTCAAACCCCTTGCTTCAAGCTAGCCTGGATGAAAGGATCGAGATCGCCGTCCAGCACTTTTTGCGTGTTGGAGATTTCCACGTTGGTGCGCAGATCCTTGATCCGGCTATTGTCCAGCACATACGAGCGAATCTGATGGCCCCAGCCCACGTCGGTCTTGGAATCTTCTATCTTCTGGTGCTCGGCCATGCGGGTACGCATTTCCTGCTCGTAGAGCTTGGATTTCAACATCTGCATGGCTTCGGCGCGGTTGCGGTGCTGCGAGCGGTCGTTCTGGCACTGGACCACGATGCCGCTGGGAACGTGCGTGATGCGCACCGCCGAATCGGTCTTGTTGATGTGCTGGCCGCCCGCGCCGCTGGCGCGATACGTGTCCACGCGCAGGTCCGCCGGGTTGACCTCGATCTCGATGGAGTCGTCGACCTCGGGATAGACGAACACGCTGGCAAACGAGGTATGGCGCCCGCCGGATGAATCGAAGGGGCTCTTGCGCACCAGGCGGTGCACGCCGGTTTCGGTGCGCAGGTAGCCGTAGGCGTATTCACCCTCGACCTTGATGGTGGCCGATTTCAGGCCAGCGACTTCACCCTCGGATTCTTCGAGGATTTCGGTCTTGAAATCCTTGCGTTCGCAGTACCGCAGGTACTGGCGCAACAGCATCGACGCCCAATCCTGCGCCTCGGTGCCGCCGGCGCCGGCCTGGATATCGACAAAGCAATTGAGCGGGTCGGCCGGGTTCGAGAACATGCGGCGAAACTCCAGGGCTTCGAGCCGCACGCGCAGGGCGTCGGCATCGGCCTCGACGGCTTCCAGCGTCGCATCATCGTCATCGGCGGCAGCCAGCTCGAACAATTCTTGCGCGTCGGCCACGCCGCTGCCGATTTCGGTCAGCGCGACAACGACTTCTTCCAGTGCCTTTTTTTCGCGCCCGAGATCCTGAGCGTGCTTGGGGTCGTTCCAGACAGCGGGGTCTTCGAGTTCGGCGTTGACTACATGCAAACGTTCAGTTTTGAGATCGTAGTCAAAGATAGCTCCGAAGAGACCGCTCGCGATCGGCGTAGTCGTCAAGTCGGGTGGCGATAAGGTTCTGGCGTTCGGCTTCCATGATTTCTTCCTCTATGCTTGAATACTGGATAACCTTTTATTTTAACGGCTTGCGGGCATGCCCGTCCGGGTTGCACCGGCGTGCGTTACGCCAGCGTTTATCAAGGCAGTCTTTCCATGCGTCCTGTTCTTCTTATCCAGACCGGCAACCCGCCACGCGCCCTGCGCGCCCAGTATGGCGGCTTTGACGACATGGTGTGCAGCATGGCCGGCCTCGAGTCTGCCAAGACGCGCATCGTGCGGGTCTATGCGGGTGAAGAGCCGGGGCCGGTTGCCAGTTATTCGGCCGCCATCCTTACCGGTTCGCCCGCCAATATCACCGATAAGCTTGCCTGGAGCGAAAACACCGCCGGCTGGATCCGCGATGCCATGGATGCCGAACTGCCGCTGCTGGGCATCTGCTATGGCCACCAGCTGCTGGCGCACGCGCTGGGGGGCCATGTCGATTACCACCCGTCGGGGCGCGAAACCGGAACCTGGATGATGCACCAGACAGAGGCGGGGCTGGCCGATGAATGGATGCAGCATGTGCCGGCGCAGTTTCCCGCGCAACTGCTTCACGAGCAGGCGGTGATGCAGGCGCCTGCGGGCGCGGTGGTGCTGGCACGCAACGAGCATGATCCGCATCAAATGCTGCGTTATGGCGCCAAGGCGGTGGGCATGCAGTTTCACCCGGAATTTTCGGCGTCTGTCATGCGCAGCTATATATTGCTGCTAAGCGAAATGCTGGCCCGGGAAGGGGCCGATGTCCAAGCGCTGGCCGCGGCGGTCCGGGAGACCCCGGTGGCGACCGGGCTGATGGCAAGCTTTCTGGCGAAGTATGCCCGCTAGGCCGGCGGCGCTGGCCCGCCATGGCCGAGCCTAATCCTGGGCGCTATCTTCCTGCCTGGCCTGGGCCAGAATGAAGGCGATCAGTGTCGATGCCGCCCGGGTGTGATGCTGGTTGGGCATGTACAGCATATACATGTGGGTGCCGAAGATGCTCAGGCGCCATTCGTCCAGCGCGGTGACCGCGTCGCCGCGCTGCACATCTTTGCGCATGACATAGTCGGGCACGATACCCACGCCCAGGCCGGCAAGAATACTGCGCCGCAGGAATACAAAATTTTCCGAAATCAGGGTGGGCTCGAGCAGCACTTCGTGCCGTTCGCTGTCGCGCGAGGCCGCAACGCGTAGCTGGCGCCCGACGACGGCGGACGTAATGAGCGGGATGGAACGCAATTGTTCCAGCCGGGTTGGCAGGCCGTTGGCCTGGGCATAGGCGGCAGAGGCGCAGGCGACATACCGCACCGCGCCCATATCGCGCGCGACCAGGTTTTGCGGCGGCTCGGACATGACGCGTACGGCGATGTCGACTTCGCCCTGCAGCAGGTCGGCGACGCGGTTCTCGAAAACCACGTCCAGCACGATGCCCGGGTACAGGCGTTTGAAGTCGACCAGCCAGTCCGACATCACCAACTGGCCGTAGCCCGTGGGCACGCTCAGGCGCACCCGGCCCTGCAGCATTTGGCCCAAGGTAGTGACGGATTCGCTGGCGGCCAGCAGTTCATTGCGTATGGCCACGCCATGTTCGTAGAGCTTGCCGCCGATCTCGGTGGGCTGGATGCGCCGCGTCGTGCGGCGCAAAAGTTGCTGGCCTATATCCCGTTCGAATTGGTTCAGGCGGTAGCTGACATTGGCCCGGCTCATTTTCAGGCGGCGCGCCGCTTCACTGAGATTTCCGGCGTCCACGATTTCCACGAACAAGGTGAGTGCATTGGGGTCCATACGCGGCATTGTCAAGTCTGGCTTGACGGATTGTCAATATCTAATGCTATTGTCAATAAAGATGTGGCGGATAACAATCCCGACCTTTGTTAATAGCGCGGGGTGCGTCCCTGCGCATTGTTTCGGAGCAAGACAATGAACCAGACGGACAGTGTCGTTCGCCGCGAGTTGCACGGCCGTGTATTGCTCGTGACCATCGATCATCCGCCGGTCAACGCCATCAATGTGGATGTGCGTGCCGGCCTGCTCGCCGCGATCGAAGCGGCTGGCGCCGATGATTCGGTAGGGGCGATTGTGCTGGCCGGTCATGGCGCCAATTTCATCGCCGGCGCGGATATCCGCGAATTCGGTAAACCGCCCCTGGCCCCCAGCTTGCCGCAAGTGTGCAATCGCATTGAAGACAGCGCCAAACCGGTGGTGGCCGCCATTGCCGGCGCAGCCCTGGGCGGTGGCCTGGAACTGGCCCTGTCCGCCCACTACCGCGTGGCGCTGCCGGGCGCCAAACTGGGCCTGCCTGAAGTCGCACTGGGCTTGCTGCCCGGGTCGGGCGGTACGCAGCGCCTGCCGCGCCTGGTGGGTGCCAAGGCGGCACTTGACCTGATCCTGAGCGGCCGCCATGTGAGCAGCGCCGAGGCGCAAGCCCTGGGGCTGATCGATAGCGTGGCCGAGTCCACGGATGCGGCTGCGGCCGGACTGGCCTATGCCAATCAGTTGTTGGTCTCGGGCGCGCCTGTGCGTCGCACGCGCGATGCGCAGGGTCTGGCCGATAGGGCCGCCTCGCAGGCGGCGATCGATGCGGGGCGCCAGACCGCGGCCAAGGCGCGTGGCCTGATGTCGCCGGGCAAGATCGTGGACGCGGTGCAGGCCGCGCTCGACCTTTCCTTCGAAGAAGGCCTGGCGGCCGAGCGCGCAGCCTTTCTCGAGTGCCTGGACAGCCCGCAGCGCGCAGGCCTGGTGCATGCGTTCTTTGCCGAGCGTGAATCGGCCAAGGCGCCCGAGACGCGTGCAGCGACACCGCGGCCGATCCAGTCGGTGGGCGTGGTCGGCGGTGGCACCATGGGCGCGGGCATTACCGTAGCCGTGCTCGACGCCGGCCTGCCGGTGCTCATGATCGAGCGCGACGATGAAGCCCTGGCGCGCGGACGCGCCAATGTCGAGAAGGTCTACGACGGCCTGATCAAGAAGGGCCGCATGACGCCCGAAGCCAAGACGGCGGTGATGGCGCGCTACAGCGGCAGCACCAGCTACGATGCCCTGGCACCCGTAGACCTCGTCATCGAAGCGGTGTTCGAGGAAATGGGCGTGAAGAAGGCGGTCTTTGCCGAGCTCGACCGGGTCTGCAAGCCGGGTGCGGTGATCGCCACCAATACCTCCTATCTGGATATCGACGAGATCGCCGGCAGCATCACACGCCCCGCCGATGTCGTGGGCCTGCACTTTTTTTCGCCGGCCAATATCATGAAGCTGCTCGAGATCGTGGTGCCCTCCAAGGTGGCCGCCGATGTGGTCTCGACCGCCTTCGCCTTGGCCAAGAAGCTGCGCAAGGTGCCGGTACGCGCCAGCGTGTGCGACGGTTTCATCGGCAACCGCATCCTGGCTGTCTATCGCCAGGCTGCCGACTACATGATGGAAGACGGCGCCTCGCCCTACCAGATCGACCAGGCGCTGCGCGACTTCGGTTTCCCCATGGGGCCGTTCCAGGTGTCCGACCTGGCCGGCGGCGACATCGGCTGGGCCACGCGCAAGCGCCGGGCCGCTACGCGCGACCCGAAAGCGCGTTATGTCCAGATCGCCGACCGCATTTGCGAGCGCGGCTGGTTCGGCCAGAAGACGGCGCGTGGATACTATCTGTACCCGCAGGGTTCGCGTGCCGGCGTGCCAGATCCGGAAGTCCTGGCCATCATCGACGCCGAGCGCGAGCGCGCCGGTGTGACGCCGCGCAGCTTCAGCGACGAGGAAATCGTGCGCCGTTATATGGCCGCCATGGTCAATGAGGGCGCCAACGTGGTCCACGAGGGCATTGCCCTGCGCCCGCTGGACGTGGACGTTACCTTTGTGCATGGATATGGCTTTCCGCGCTGGCGCGGCGGCCCCATGCAGTACGCCGATACGGTGGGCCTGGCCAGCATCCTTGCCGACATCCGCGAATTCGCCAAGGAAGATGCGCTGTTCTGGAAGCCTTCCCCGCTGCTCGAGGATCTCGTGGCCCGCGGTGCCAGTTTCGATAGCCTGAACCGCGCCTGATGAACCCGCGGCCCGCCACGCCTTGCGTGCCCGGGCCGCCACTAAACGAAAGATACCCATGGATCTGAACTTCACCCCCGAGGAAGAGTCCTTTCGCAGCGAAGTGCGGCAATTCCTGCAGGACAAGCTTCCCACCCGCCTGTCGGCCAAGGTCAAATCCGGCCTGCGCCTGACGCGCGAGGACATGATGGAATGGCATGCCATCCTCAACGAGCGCGGCTGGCTCGCCAACCACTGGCCCAAGGAATACGGTGGCCCGGGCTGGGGCGCCGTGCAGAAATTCATTTTCGAGAACGAGTGCGCAGTGGCCGGCGCGCCGCGCATCGTGCCGTTCGGCGTGAACATGCTGGGCCCCGTGCTGATCAAGTACGCCAGCGAAGAGCACAAGCGCTACTGGCTGCCGCGTATTCTCAACAGTGAGGACTGGTGGTGCCAGGGCTATTCGGAGCCGGGCGCCGGCTCTGACCTGGCCGCGGTCAAGACCACGGCGGTGCGCGATGGCGATCACTACATCGTCAATGGCCAGAAGACCTGGACCACGCTGGGCCACTACGCCAACATGATCTTCTGCCTGGTGCGCACCGACAAGGACGCGCGCAAGCAGGCGGGCATCAGCTTTTTGCTGGTGGACATGGATTCGCCCGGGGTGGAAGTGCGCCCTATCATCACCCTCGATGGCGAACATGAGGTCAACGAGGTGTTCTTCACCGACGTGCGCGTGCCGGTGCAGAACCTGGTCGGCGAAGAGAACAAGGGCTGGACCTATGCCAAGTTCCTGCTGACCTACGAGCGCACCAACATTGCCGGCGTGGGCTTTTCCGTGGCGGCCCTCGAGCGCCTCAAGCGCATCGCGGGCAAGGTCAAGCGTAACGGCCGCCCGTTGTCCCAGGATCCATTCTTCGCCGCCCGCATGGCGCGTGTCGAAATCGACCTGGAAAACATGAAAACCACCAACCTGCGCGTGATCGCGGCGGTGGCGGGTGGCGGCGTGCCGGGCGCGGAAAGCTCGATGCTGAAGATCCGCGGCACCGAGATCCGCCAGGAACTGTCGGCCCTGACCCGGCGCGCCATGGGCCCGTACGCCCAGCCCTTCATCGAAGAGGCGCTGCATGAGGGCTATGCGGCCGAGCCCATCGGCCCCGACGAGGCAGCCAGCGCCGCCTCGACGTACTTCAACAACCGCAAGCTGTCGATTTTCGGCGGCTCGAATGAAATCCAGAAGAACATCATCTCCAAGATGATTCTGGGTCTGTAAGGAAGGCACGATGAATTTCGAACACACAGAAGACCGCCGCATGCTGGCGGATACGCTGGATCGCTTCATCGCCGAGCAGTACGACTTCGCAAAGCGCGATGTCATCGCCCGCTCGGATACCGGGTTTTCGCCCGACATGTGGGCAAGCTTTGCCGAGCTGGGTATTGTCGGCGCTTTGTTCTCCGAAGAAGACGGCGGTTTTGGCGGGGGCGGTTTCGACATCTCGGTGGTGTTCCAGAGCCTGGGCCGCGGCTTGGTGGTCGAGCCCTTCCTGGGCGCGCTCATGGTCGGACGCGCCATCGGGGCCGCAGGCACCGAAGCGCAGAAGACGCTGCTGGGCGGCTTGATCGACGGCAGTACCGTGGCCGCGTTGGCGCACGACGAGCCGGCGGGTCATCATGACCTGGCGCGCGTTGCTACCCGCGCCGAGCGCAAGGGCCAAGGCTGGGTGCTGAACGGCGCTAAGGCGGTCGTGCAGCAGGCCGAGCAGGCCGGGCTCTTCCTGGTTTCGGCCCGTACCGGCGGCGCCGATGACGCAGAGCAGGGCATCTCGCTTTTCCTGGTGAAGAAAGACGCGCCGGGCCTGTCCCTGCGCGGCTATCGCAATATCGACGGCGGGCGGGCGGCTGAACTGGTTCTGGACCAGGTGCAGATCGATGACGCCGCATTGCTGGGCGCAGAGGGTGCCGGCCATGCCGTGCTCGAGCGCGCCGTGGGGTATGGCTTGCTGGCCTTGTGCGCCGAAGCCGTCGGCGCCATGGACGTGGCCAAGGACGCCACGCTCGAGTACCTGCGGACACGCAAGCAGTTCGGCGTGCCCATCGGCAGCTTCCAGGCTTTGCAGCATCGCATGGCCGATCTGCTGCTCGAGATTGAACAGGCGCGCTCGGCGGTCATCAACGCCGCGGCCGCGATCGACGCCGAGAGGCTGCCGCGCGAGCGGGCCTTGTCGGCGGCGAAGTACACCATCGGCCGCATCGGTACGCGTGTGGCTGAGGAGTGCATCCAGTTGCACGGCGGCATCGGCATGACCTGGGAGCTTCCCCTGGCTCACTACGCCAAACGTCTCGTCATGATCGACCACCAATTGGGAGATGAAGACCATCATCTGGCGCGTTACATGGCGTTGGGCGAACCCGGGACTGGCGCATAATCCGATTGCCTCAATCCTCGTTGCTTTGCGGTATATGCCAGCCCGGTCGATTGACCATGGCTGGCATTTGTTTTGCTTGTACAGAATGTGTTCTGTCGTCAACCCGGCGGCAGGGCAGAGGCTGCGCAAGCGGCGCCGCCTGAAAAGGCATTTATCCGGCACCACAACATGAGCTGGATAGGCGCAAATTCATCCCACAAGGAAAATCTCATGGCTTTTTCGTTCAAAAAAACCCGTAGGCAGGTTCTTGCCATGGCTATCGCGCTGTGCGCAGTACCCGTGTCGGTAACCGCTTTTGCTCAGGCCTGGCCCGAAAAGCCCATCCGCCTGGTCGTGCCGTTCCCGCCGGGAGGCCCCACTGACACGGCGTCGCGTATCGTTGGTCAAGAACTGGGCAAACGCCTCAAGCAGACCGTGGTCGTGGAAAACCGTGCTGGCGCGTCTGGCGCCATCGCCGCGACAGGCGTGATGAACAGCCCGGCTGACGGCTATACCTTCATGATGCTCGCGACGCCCACGCTGCTCGCGCCGTTCCTATACCCCAGCACGAAGTACAACGTCGAGAAGGATTTCGCGCCGGTCGCCACCGTGTACGACTTGCCCATCGTTGTCGTCGTCAACCCCAGCGTGCTTGACGTCCATAACCTGGATGAGCTCATCGCCAAGGCCAAGGCGGAAGGCGGCACGCTGAATTACACCAGTTCGGGTGTCGGCAGCTTCGGTCACCTGAGCATGGAAATGCTCAAGCAGATGGGCAAGTTCGACATGATGCACGTGCCCTATGGCGGCGGCACGCCTGCCATCACCGATCTGCTGGGCGGCCAGGTACCGATGATGTACGCCGACCTGGTCGCAGCCCTGCCGCATATCCAGGCTGGCAAGCTGCGCGCCATCGCCATCGGTTCGCCCGAGCGCGTATCGATGCTGCCCGACGTCAAGACCGTGGCCGAGCAAGGCTTCCCGGGCTTCTCGGCCGTGTCGTGGGGTGGCCTGCTGGCACCCAAGGGCACGCCCAAGGACATCATCGACCGCGTCAGCGGGGACGTGAAGGAAATCCTGGCCGACCCCGAAGTGCAGCAACGCCTGCTGGGTGCCGGCGCTTTTGCCGCATACCAGTCGCCTGAAGACATGGCCAAGCGCATTCATGACGACAGCGAGAAGTGGGGCGGTCTCATCCGTGAAAAGGGCCTGAGCGCCAACTGATCGG
>JBEBVZ010000091.1:0-10196 GCA_040392445.1 Verticiella sediminum | reverse complement strand
CGGTTTTGAGGGCTTCTGCGTTAGCGGCTACGGCATTCAGCTGCCAGCATGGCAGTCAATGCCGCCACCTTGTCGGACACCGCTTGGCCGACCTTGGTGGTGCGGTAATACTGCATGGCGGCTGGGTGGCTGGGCAGCTTTATGGTTTTTATCGGCGCGTGGGAATAGTATTTCAATATGAATGACGGAACAAATGAAACGCCCGCGCCGGATCCGACAAAAGACATGACGGTGGCAAAGTGCCTGAATTCCATGCGTGAACCGACAGGCAGTTCCTGTTCCAGGATGTAGTTGTCCACAAGGCGCTGTGTCTCGTGGGATTTTGGCAAGGCAAGTAGCGGTGTGGTGTGCAGGAAGCGCCAGTCCTGTGCGCTTTCGATGCGCTCAATGGGAAAGTTTTCAGGGCAAATCAGTTCTATTTCCGAAGCAAACATCCATTCGCTTTGCAGCCCATCGGCTGCATGAGACTGCATGCCGTAGGCGGCATCCAGGTGCCCTTCGCGAACAAGGTCATAGATTTCGCCCAGCTCGGCATCAACGATGTCGCAAGAGCAGTTGTATTGCGCGGTAAAGCCCTGCACGGTTTTCGGCAAGGCGGTTTCGGCCACCAAGGTGGAAACCCCTATGCGGATGCCGCCTGACAACCTTCTATCCAGCGCCCGTAGCTCCATAATGCCTTGATCCAGGCTGTTCAAGGCCTGCCGCGCATAGGGAATGAAGTTGCTGCCCGCCATGGTCAGTTTTACGGACCGTGGCGATCGTTCCAGCAGCCGGCACTCCAGTTGCGTCTCCAGTTCCTTGATCATCGCACTGAGGCCCGCCTGGGTGACGTGCAGGATCTGCGCTGCCCGGGTGAAGCTCTTCGTTTCCACCACCACCAGCAATGCCTGCAATTGCCGCACCGACATCCTTACATTTGCCAGGTTTTCCATCGTTTCCTGCCCTGTTTTCGGAGCTCGTTACCCTTCATAAGGTTTACTTGTGCCGAGATCGAAAGTCGTTGTTTGTCTGCCCTGCAAGAGTTGGCTGTAATAGTACCGATAGCCGGCATGTCCGGCCCAGTAATTCCTGTTCTCCAACCTGCATGGCGCCATTGACCTCACCGCCCCGCTCGTGGCGTCTAGGATGAACTCACCAGGACTCTGTCGCCCCTTCGCTTATCTTGGATCAGGGTAGGTAGCCGTCGCAGTCTAAAAGTCTAGAAAAAATGGAGACAAATGAATGAACGGTTCACAAGCAATAGTTCATACCCTTTTGGCGAATAGTGTGGATGTATGTTTTGCCAATCCTGGAACATCAGAGATGCATTTCGTGGCGGCGCTTGACGCAAACCCGGAGATGCGCTGTGTGCTGGGGCTCTTCGAAGGGGTGGTTACGGGCGCTGCGGATGGCTATTACCGTATGGCTGATAAACCCGCTGCTACGCTATTGCACTTGGGTCCTGGGCTAAGTAATGGTTTGGCAAATCTGCACAATGCCCGCCGTGCCGAGTCTGGAGTTGTGAACATCGTCGGCCAACATGCGCTCGATCATATTGCCAACGATTCACCGTTGACCTCAGATATTGAAGGGTTGGCTTGGCCGGTATCGCATTGGGTGCACACAACAAAAAGTCCGGACGAAGCGGCTGGCGACGTAGCTGTTGCCGTCGGGCAGGCGTCGGGGAGGCCGGGGCGCGTAGCGACGCTTATTCTTCCGGCTGATGCCGCGTGGGGCGAATGTAGCCCGATGCAACACTCCCTACTAGAAAAACCAGCGTTACCACGCGTCAATAGTGATCGAGTCGACGTCATCGCACGAGCTCTCCGTGAGGCTGGGGATCCCGGTTCGATCGCTCTTCTGATCGGCGGCCGCGGCATGCGTGCGAAGGCGAGCGAATGGGCAGGGCGCATCGCAGCACACACAGGTTGCCGTTTGCTTGGCGAGATCAAGAGTTCACGTGTCGAACGAGGTCTGGGGCGGGTGAACATTCCTCAGGTTCCGTACCCTATCGATCAGGGGCTATCTACGCTGGCCAATGTTCGCGCCGTGATTCTCGTTGGTGCCATCGAGCCCGCTGCTTACTTTGCCTATCCAGGCAAACCTAGGATGCTGCTCCCGAGCGATGTCAAGACATACGTTCTAGCGAATTCTTCCGATGACATAGAAAGTTCTTTGCAAGCGCTCTGTGAGGCCTTGGGTGCACAGGGCACGGCGCCGTCTCTATTGAAAGCTCAAAGTCTGACGCAGGGTCTACCCAGCGGTAAACCAACAGTGGACACCATAGGCCATGTCATTGCCGCCTCCTTGCCAGAAGGCGCGATTGTCGTGGATGAGGCAATCACTTCCGGCCGCAGGCTGCACGATCTAACGGCGTTCTCTCCACCCCACGATTGGTTGGAAAACCCGGGGGGATCTATCGGCTATGCCTTGCCAGTTGCTGTAGGGGCTGCTCTAGCAGATCCGGGCCGTAAAGTGCTTGCGGTAATCGGGGATGGAAGTGCCATGTTCACGTTGCAGGCGCTATGGACCCTGGCGAGGGAAAACCTCGATGTCACAGTGGTCATTTGCTCAAATCGTTCGTATCGCATTCTGTATGGAGAGCTCGAGAATGTCGGTGGCCCCAAGCCGGGACCCAATGCCGAGCGCATGCTTATGCTGGATGGCCCAAGCCTTGATTGGCCAGCACTTGCCAAAGGCCATGGGGTCGACGGTTGCAGAGTAGAGACTTTGGAGCTTTTTTACAAAGCACTCAAAAATGCTTTTGCCGGCGGGGGCCCGCATCTGATTGAGCTATGCATGTAGTAGTGGAATTGTGGCAACGAACGCACAACGACTAAAACAACGGAGACAACGTGAAAACAAGACAACGGCTAGCAGCCATAACGACTGCGATTGCTGCAGTGCTGACGGCTCCTTCCTACGCAGAAAGCTTTCCGAATCGACCCATCACCATCATAGTTCCGTACGCCCCGGGGGGCTCTGCTGATCAGAATGCGCGAATGCTCGGTGCCTCGATGAGCAAGGAGCTAGGTCAGCCGGTGATCGTTCAAAACAAGGTTGGTGCCAGCGGAAACGTGGGTAACGCGTTCGTTGCAAACGCACCGGCAGACGGATACACGGTGCTGCTTGGCAACACGACCATTGTGATGAACCCTTTCCTCTACGACACGCTGTCTTATGACCCGGCTAAGCTGGTACCCGTGGTTATAGTCAATCAGTTTCCGCTGGTGATGGTTGCAAGTAACGCGGTGCCTGCCAACACGGTGGCCGAGTTCGTTGCGTATGCTAAACCGCAGCCAGGGAAATTGAACTTTGCGTCTGCGGCGCTTGGCAGCTCAACGCACTTGGCTGGTGAACTTTTCAACACAATAACGGGCGTGAATCTATTGCATGTGCCCTATGGGGGCAGCATGCCTGCGTTGACGGCCGTTGCAAGTGGCGACGTTCATGTCTTCTTTGACACGGCACTTACCGCACTGCCTCTTATCCAAGGTGGCAAAGTAAAGGCCCTTGCCGTAGCTGGCAATGAACGTCTGGCGAGCTTGCCGGACGTGCCAACCGTCATAGAGAGCGGTTATCCAGAGTTCGGCACAGTAACGGCATGGCAAGGAATTTTTGCCCCGCCTGGCACGCCGGCTCAGGTTGTCCAGCGCTTACGCGAAGCCGTCAATAGTGCAATGGTTGATCCAGAAAATCGCAAGACCCTTGACGGTAAAGGGGGTATTTTCCTGCCGCCCGACGCCACAGGAGAAGCGTCTGCCAAATTCCTGGCAGATGAGAGAGCCAAGTGGGGGCCGCTTATCAGAAGATTGAACATCAAGTTGGACAAGTGATCGATATGGAGGAGGGGGCAATCTCACCCTTCATAAGGTTTACTTGTGCCGGGATCGAAAGTCGTTGTTTGCCTGCCCTGCAAGAGTTGGCTGTAATAGTAGCGACAGCCGGCATGTCCGGCCCATACTCTTTCAGGAGACAAGTATGGAACAGCAGTTTGAGCTGATCGTGCGCAACGGCACCATCATCGATGGCTTGGGCAACCCCCCGATCCAGGCCGATATCGGCATCGCCAAAGGCCGTATTGCCGCCATCGGCAAGCTGCTGCCTGGCGACGCGCAGGAAATCGATGCCACCGGCCTTATCGTGACGCCAGGCTTTGTCGACATCCACACCCACTACGATGGCCAGGCGATCTGGAGCCAGCAGTTCCTGCCATCCAGCCTGCATGGTGTCACGACGGTGGTGATGGGCAACTGCGGTGTGGGGTTTGCTCCGGTCAAGAGCACGGATCACGACCGCCTGGTGGAGCTGATGGAAGGCGTGGAGGATATCCCCGGCGTCGCGCTTAGGGAAGGGCTGGACTGGGATTGGGAGTCTTTCCCGGAATTCCTGTCGGCGCTGGAGCGGCTCCCGCACGATATCGACTTTGCCACCCAGCTGCCGCATGCCGCGCTACGCCTGTACGTAATGGGAGACCGCGCCCAGAACCTGGAGAAGGCTACGCAAGACGACATTGATCGGATGCGGGCGATTGCCACCGACGCCATCAAGGCCGGTGCCCTGGGGTTTACGACCTCGCGCTCGGTGAACCATCGGTCTGTGCATGGCGACCCCATGCCTTCCCTAAGAGCGACGGAAGAAGAACTGCAGGGTATCGCCCAAGGCTTGAAGGACGCCGGCGCGGGCGTGCTGCAGATGATCCTGGATTTTGACGACCCGCAACTGATGGATGCGGAGTTCGCCATGATGCGCAGACTGGCGCAGGAATCCGGCAGGCCGCTGTCGTACTCGTTGATGCAAAAGCATGGCAACAAGGATGGCTGGAAACGACTGCTGGACTTGACCGCCGAAGCCGTGGCCGAAGGCCTGCCGATCAAGGCGCAGGTGGCGCCGCGCAATGTGGGCGTGTTGTTAAGCCTGCAAGGCAGCCGTATCGTTTTTTCCGGTTGCCCGAGCTACAAGAAAATCGCGCAGCTTCCCGTACCCGAGCGCATCCGCCGGATGCAGGACCCTGAATTGCGCCAGAGCATCATTGCCGAGGCCGGTGGGCCTGAAATGCAGGGTTTCAGCAAGGAGCTGGTCAACTTCACAAACATCTTTCCCCTGGGCGACCCGCCTGAATATGATCCGGGCCGCTCCAAGTCCGTTGCGGCCATTGCGGCTGCGCAAGGCGTTGATCCGGCGCAATGGGCATATGACTACCTTCTGCAGCAGGATGGGGCCGCGACGCTGTGCATGCCGTTCGCCAACTATATCGAGGGCAACCTGGATGCTTGCGAACAGATGCTGGCCGACCCCAACACGGTCATCGGCCTGGGCGATGGTGGAGCGCACGTCGGCCTGATTTCCGATGCCAGCTTTCCTACTTTTTTGCTGTCGCATTGGGGCAGGGGCAGCACCAAGAAGTTCGACCTGCCGTGGCTGGTTAAAAAGCATACGTCGGATACCGCACAGGCTGTGGGCCTGACCGACCGAGGCGCCATTGAAGTCGGAAAAAAGGCGGATCTTAACGTGATCAGCCTGGAAGACCTGGCCCTGATCGCGCCCAGGATCGAGCACGATCTGCCTGCAGGCAAGGGTAGGCTGGTGCAGCGCGCCGATGGCTACGTGGCAACCATCGTCTCTGGAATAACGGTGTACCGAAACGGCAAACCCACCGGCGAACTGCCAGGCAAGCTGGTCAGGGCTGCGGTCGCGTAGCGCGGCGCGAATAGAACAAACAGGGACACGGAGTAGCGGTACATGATACGCAGAACAATATTGTCTGCCTTGTTGGTGGCTTTGGCCCCGACAGCGATGGCGCAGGATAATTACCCGAGCAAACCGATCAGGCTCGTTTTGCCCTTTACGCCCAGCGGATCGGGAAGCCCACTATCCCATCTTCTGCCGGACCGGCTTTCCGCCGAGCTTGGCCAGCCCATCATCAACGAGCAGAAGGTTGGCGCAGGCGGCAATATCGCGGCCAGCTACGTGGCCAAGGCAAGCCCCGATGGTTATACGGTTTTCCTGGCCACCATCAATATCCTGTCGATCAACCCCACCCTGTACAAGAACATCAGTTTCGACCCCTTGAAGGACTTTGCACCGATCTCGATGCTGGCTACCTCGCAGAACATGCTGGTGGTGAACCCCGAATTGCCGGTCAAGGAGCTCAAGGATTTTTCCAGCTACGTCCAAAACACCAAAGAGAATGTTTCCTATGGGTCGTCCGGCATTGGCAGCAGCATCCACCTGTCGGGAGAACTGTTCAAGAAGATAACCGGCGGCGCGATGGAGCACGTGCCCTATAAGGGAGCCAGCGAGCCCCGCATCGATATCATCGGCAATCGCTTGACCTTCATGTTCAGCGATCTTGGTGGCGTGCCCATGGTGCTGGATGGAAAACTGAAAGCCTTGGCTGTGACGGGTCGGCAGCGCGAGCCGCGGCTGCCGGATGTGCCCACCATGCAGGAACTGGGCTATGACCAATTTCTGATCGAGCCGTGGTACGCCCTGGTTGCGCCTGCAGGCACTCCGGATGCCATCATCAAGAAATGGAATGCGGCGCTGTCCAAGGTGATGGCAATGCCGGATGTGCGGGAATCGTTTGTGCTTGCCGGGCTGCAGGTGCCCGAAACCCTGGGCGCCCAAGCCCTGGATACGAGGATACGTTCCGAGCTGGAGCGCTGGAGGCCCCTGATCGTTGAGACCGGGATGAAAGTGGAGTAATTGCGATGACAGAACCCAACACGAATGAAACCATTTCATCTACCTCCAGGGTTATTGCGATAACCGGCGGCTGCGGCAGCCTGGGGGCAGCCCTGGTGCGCGACTTCAAGAGCAGGGGGGACACGGTCGTTGCGATCGACCATAGCGCGCCCGCGGGACATCAAAGCCTTGCCGACCTTGTGCTGCAAGGTATCAACCTGTCCGACCCTGAAAACGCCCAGCGCGCCTTCAAGGAAATTTCCCATCGGTTTGGCCGGCTCGATGTCCTGATCAACGTGGCGGGCGCGTTTGCATATGAGCGCATCCTGGCAGGATCCATCGAAACCTGGGACTCCATGTACAGCGCCAACCTGGGCACCGCGGTCGTGGCGTCGCAGGCGGCGCTGCCCCTGCTCTTGAAAGGAGGCAAAGGCAGCATCGTATGCATCGGCGCCCAGGCGGTGGGCGCTGGCAAAGCCGGGATGGGGGCCTATGCAGCGTCCAAGGCGGGGGTTCACGAACTGGTCAAGGTCTTGTCCCAAGAGTTGTTGGACACCCCGATCACTGTGAACGCGGTCCTGCCGACCACCCTGGATACGCCAGCCAACCGCGCCAGCATGCCGGATGCCGACTTCAGCAGCTGGGTTTCATTGGCGGCGATGTCGACTTTGATCCGCTTTCTGGTGGGGGATGACGCCAGGGAGATTCGCGGTGCCTGCATTCCGATATCCAATCGGTGCTAGCCGCCAGTAAAACCGGGGTCATACCCCGGTTTTCAAACGGTTAAAGCGTGCGGCCGCCATCCGTCACGATCATTTGTCCGGTGATGTAGCTAGCCATGGAAGACGCCAGGAACAGGATGGTGTCTGCCATTTCATTCACGGTGCCCAACCGTTGCATGGGAATACCTTCCAACCGCTCTTTCAGGCGTTCGGGATGTTCGGTGGTGACCCTGGTCATCTTGGTTTGCACCAAACCCGGCGCCAGGCTGTTGACGCGGATACCCTCGCTTGCCCAAGCCTGGCCCAAGGTTCGGGTCAGGCCCAAGGCACCAGTCTTGGACGCGTTGTAGGCGGGATTGCCGCGCGTTGCGCGCACGGCGGCGGCCGAGCTGACAATCACGATATTGCCCTGGCTTTCGCGCAGCATTGGATAGAATTTTTCGGCACAGGCCATCAAGCTGTTCAGGTTGACATCAATCACTTGGCGAAATCCGGACGTCTTGAACTCGCCGCGCTTGTAAAGAACCAGCCCTTGCGAGAGCACCAGTACGTCAAGGCGGGGAAAAGGCGGTTGATAATTTTCGATTGCATCAAAATCGGCTACATCCATGCGTTGGTAATGCAGGCCGGTAAGATCCGATCCTTCCTCGTGTGCGTAATCTTCGGCGCATTCGCGCGTGCCCCAGACATAGACAGTGGCCCCGCGCTGGCGGAATGCCTGTGCCGCGGCATTGCCAATGCCGCTGGATCCCCCCGCTACCAATACCGTCTTGCCTGAGAAATTCAATGAATCCATTTTGTGCCTCGTGTGTTTATTCTTATGTAAGAATACTATTCTATATTTAGAGTATATTCCATCGACTAATACCTAACGAGCAACAGCACAGGATTTTCCATGCCAGACGGCAAGCATTTTGATTCCACCTTGCCGGCGCCCGAGGGCACGGCCTTGGTCAAGCCCGTGGTCAACACCCTGCGCATCCTGCGCTACCTAAGCGCCAGCAACCGCCCGCAGACCGTGACCGAGATCGGACGCGAACTGCGTATCAACCCCAGCACCTGCTATGGCATCTTGCGCACGCTGGTGGCCGAAGACGTATTGCAGTTCGACGACCCAACCAAGAGCTACAGCATCGGGCTGGATATCGTGCGCCTGGCGCAGAACGCACTGTCCGAGGAAGGCAAGTTGCGTATCACCCAGCCCCGCCTGCAGCAGGTAGCCGACGAATTCAGCATTTCGCTTACGTTCTGGAGCCTTGGCACGCAAGGCAGAATGACCCTGGTGGGCATGGCGCAAGGAAGCGCCGCCGTACAAATCCAGATGCGCATCGGCCAGCGTTTTCCCGTGCTGCTGGGGGCAATCGGCCGACTGGTAGCGCAAAGCGCCGGCTACACCCGCGAAGAGGTTATGGCAGGTTTCGCGGCCTTGCATTGGGATACGCCCCTTAGCTTTGAAAGCTACTGGAAGCAGAGCCTGCAAGCCCAGCAGCTGGGCTGGGCGCTTGACGAAGGAACATTCGCGCGAGGCGTAACCAGCATAGCCGTGCCCGTTTATGGCCAGGCGGGAACCATGGGGCAGGCGCTGGTGGCCACCATGTTTGAAGGGCGGCACAAGAAAAATGAATTGACCCGGATCGCCGACACAATGATGCAGGTAGCACGTGACATCGGGCCGGCGTTCTGATTTTTCCGGCACTTGCCTTTGCCGGTGCCAAGGTCTTTACCAAAAAATAAACAGGCTGATCAGCGAATCTGCCGGATCACCAATCGAGGAAGACAATGACGACAAAACCATTTTCCACTGGCAATACACACGGTTTCCACAGCAAAAAACGACGACAGCTTGTCCTCGCCGCAGGCGCATGTGCCATCGCCTTCGGCAGCAATGTTGTGTCGGCGGCTGACCCGGCCTACCCCAAGAGCGGCGTGCCCATCAGGCTCGTATCGCCCTACACGGCTGGCGGCGGCACCGATACGCTGGCTCGCGCCCTGGCCCCTGCACTCTCACAGGCGCTGGGCACCACCGTGCTGGTGGAAAACAAGCCCGGCGCAGGCGGCCTGATCGGCACCGACCTCGTTGCGAAAGCCGCACCCGACGGCTATACGGTCTTGATCACGATCACGTCGCTTATCCAGGCGCCCAGCATCTACAAGAATGTGCCGTTTGACCCGCTGAAGGACTTCATTCCCTTGGCTCTGGCCGCGCGCGTGCCGCTGGCCCTTGCCGTGCGCGCCGACCTGCCAGCCAATAACGTGAAAGAGTTTGTCGACCTTGCCAAGGCCGATGCCAATAACTATGCAATGGGCAACTATGGCACGGGGACGCTTTCGCATATTCTGGCCGCGACACTCACCAGCCAGACTGATCTTGACATACCGCATGTCGCATACAAGGGCTTGCCACCCTTGCTGCAGGATCTGGCCGGTGGCCAGGTATCCGCCGGTTTTACCGATATGACTGCCTTGCCCTTGATGCAGGCTGGCCGCATCAAGTTCCTGGGGGTGTCCGGCCCCGAGCGTATGGCGCTCTTGCCGCAGATACCCACGCTGACCGAGCAGGGATACAAGGACTTTGAAGCCTTTGGCTGGGCGGGGATCTTTGTGCCTGCCGGCACGCCCGCACCCATTGTGGAACGCCTTTCCACGGAGTTCAGCAAAGCTATTGCCGGGCCCGAGTTCAAGGCCAAGCTGGATAGTTTGTCGTATTCCCCAGGCGGCATCGATAGGGTGGAGTTCGGCAAGATGCTCGAGCGCGACTCGGTGATGTGGAATCGCTTGATCAAGCAAGCCAAGATTGAACCGAACTGA
>JBEBVZ010000090.1:0-10382 GCA_040392445.1 Verticiella sediminum | reverse complement strand
CGTCGACACGCCATCAGGTGCTGCAGCGGCGGCCTCGGCGGGATGGGTGCCACGGTAGCGGTCTAGCCAGGCGAAGAGCGCAGGGTTGACCACAATGGACAGCAACGCACCGGCCAACACCAGGCTGCGACCCTCGGGTGGCAATATGCCCAGCACGACGCCCAATCCGGCCAGGATGAAGGCAAACTCGCCGATCTGGGCAAGGCTGGCCGAAATCGTCAACCCCGTAAGACGAGGATAACCGAAAGCCTTGACCAGGAAATACGCCGCCGCCGATTTACCGAATACGATGATGAAGAAGGTGCCGATCACGCCCCAGGGATCCTGCACGATGATCATGGGATCGAAGAGCATGCCGACCGAGACAAAGAACAACACCGAAAACGCATCGCGCAATGGCAGGGTTTCTTGCGCCGCCCGATGGCCGAACTGCGATTCGGCCATCACCATGCCTGCAAAGAACGCGCCCAGCGCGAAAGACACATCGAACAGCACGCTGGCGCCGTAGGCCACACCCAGCGCCAGCGCCAGCACCGCCAGGCGAAACAGTTCGCGATTGCGGGTTTGCACGACGTGCTCGAGCACCCAGGGTATCACCCGCCGGCCCGCCAGCAGCATCACGGCGACAAATGCCGCAACCTTGCCTATCGTGGTAAGCAGGGTCAGGCTGATATCGGCGCCGCCGGCGCCTGACGCAGGCCCGCCCTGCAGCAGCGCGGCCACGGTTGGCAACAGCACCAGCGCCAGCACCATGACCAGGTCTTCGACGATCAGCCAGCCGATGGCGACCCGGCCTTCGCGCGACTTGAGCAGGCTGCGCTCTTCCAGGGCCCGCAGCAGAACCACCGTGCTGGCCGTGGAAAGCGACAGGCCAAATACCAGCCCGGCCCCGAACGACCAATCGAAGGTCCAGGCCAATCCCATGCCCAGCACCGTTGCCACGCCTATCTGCGCCACCGCGCCGGGAATAGCCACGGCCTTGACCGACAGCAGGTCTTTCACGGAAAAATGCAGGCCGACACCGAACATCAGCAGGATCACGCCCAGTTCGGCCAGTTCGTTGGCGACATTCACGTTGGCGGTGAAGCCCGGCGTGTGCGGCCCGGCGATAATCCCGGCAAGCAGGTATCCGACCAAGGGCGGCAGCCGCAAGCGGTTTGCCAGCATGCCGAAAAGGAACGCCAGAACGAGGCCCCCGACGATTGTGGTAATCAGCGGTGTTTCATGGGCCATCCAGGTTCCTCGTGATGCGGCTGCAAAAAATGAAAAGATACCACGCCGTAGCGTGCCAACGGACTGCCCGAAGACCTAGGCCCGGCCTTGGCACGGGCCGGATTGCGGCATCGAAAATCAGTGCTCCTGCAAGACCAGATGCGCCATGCCGTCTTCGGTAGCGACGCCCACCTTGGCGCCCACCGGCAAGGTGGCCTTGACAGGGCCGTGGCCGAAAGGCAGGCCGGTAATCACCGGCACCCCGGTTTCCCGGCGTATCCAGGCGATCACGGCGGGCAGATCGAAGCCCGCGTCCATATCGCTCAGGCGATACTCGGTGAACTGCCCCAGCACGATGGCTTTTTGCCGCGCCAGAATGCCCGCATGCAGCAGTTGCAACAGCATGCGCTCGATGCGGTACGGCGCCTCGTTGACATCTTCCAGGAACAGGATGCCGCGCGTCTTGGGCAGATACGGCGTACCCACTAGCCCGGCCACCATGGCCAGGCTGCCGCCCCATAGCACGCCACGGCAATCCACCGCGTCGCTGTCGGGCGATTCGAAACTGAGGATTTCAAGCTCGCCGCGCATGACTTCGCCAAACAGCTCGGCGGTGAGCTCGTCGACTTCGGTGCCACCGAAATCGGCGCGGGCCATGGGCCCGGCATAACTAACGGCCCCGGTCTTGGCCAGCAAGGCCAGCTGAAAGGCGGTGAAATCGCTATATCCGACGAAGCGCTTGCCGCTGTCGGCCATGGCGTGCCAGTCGATTCTATGCAGCAGGCGCGACATGCCATAGCCGCCACGGGTTGCCATCACGATAGGATGCTTCTGGCGCACCGCGCGGCCAAACGCGTCCAGGCGCTGCGCGTCGGTGCCGGCAAAGCGCTGCTCGCGGGCCAGCGCGGTGCGGTCCACCGTGCTGCTAAAGCCATAGGCTTTCAGGTTGACCCGGGCACGCTCTATGGTTTCCGGGTCGGTAACCGCACCTGACGGCGACATGAGATAAATGCCCAGCTTGCCCGGCGTATGGTGCTGGTGCGCATGCTCGTGCGAGTGCTCATGCGTGTGGTCGTGGTGATCGTGTGCGGTATCCATGCCCGGCAGTTTACTCAATCCGCCAGCATCGCCGCACGCAGATTCGTCACGTTATAGCGAATCATGTCGATATAGTCCGGCGCCGGGCCCGTGGCTGCGGACAAGGCGTCGCTATACAGCCGCCCGCCAACGCTCACGCCAGCCTCGGCCGCAATCTGCTGCAGCAGCATGGGATTGGTGATGCTCTCGAGAAAGAGCGCCTTGACCTTTTCCTTGCGTATCTGGCGAATCAGGCCGGCGACCTCGCGCGCACCGGGTTCGCTGGCAGTGCTCATCCCTTGCGGCGCGACGAACTCCACGCCATAGCGCGCACCGAAATACCGCATGGCCTCGTGGGAAGTGATCACTTTGCGGCGCTCGGGCGCGATATCCGCCATCTGCAGGCCGACCCATTGGTCCAGTTCCTGCAGTCTGTCGGTATAGGCCTGGGCGTTGCGGGCATAGCTTGACGCGTTGGCCGGATCGATCTCGGCCAGCGCCGCCGCAATATTGCGCACATACACCACGACATTGCGCGGATCCTGCCAGGCGTGCGGGTCCGGGGCTTGGCCCGCTTCAGCCCGGGCGGCCGGCTTGCCATCATGCGCGTGCACAGTCTCGTTTTCGTGATCGTGATCATGCCCCTCGTCTTTTGCGAGCCCGCGCGTGGCGATGCCATCGCTGGCGGCACGCACCGGCCCTCGATAACCCGCGGACTGAACCAGCCGGGTAATCCAGCCCTCGAAGCCCAGGCCATTGATGACCACCAACTTGGCCTGGGCAATCCTGGCGGCGTCCGATGGCCGGGGCTGAAAGACATGCGCATCCTGGTCCGGCCCGACCAGTGAATACACCTGGACGTGTTCGCCGCCCACCTGCTCGACCAGGTCGGCCAGGATGCTGAAACTGGCGACAACGGGCACCGCCTGGGCGCGCGCCATGCCCGTGGCGAACAATGCGAAAGCGGCCAGCAATACTGGCATGAACAGGCGCTTCATATTGGGGTGACTCCGAAATGGGGCTGGGCGAATGCCCTAGCCCGCGCTGCGCGCTGCCCGCTGGCGGCGCCCCAGCCAGCCGTAAGGCGCGAACAGCAGGGAAAAGCCATACAGGGCACCGGCGCACATGATGATGACCGGACCTGACGGCAAATCGAAATGAAAGGACAGCAAGAGCCCGGCGTAGCCCGCCAGCGCCGCCTGGATGACGCTGCTGAGCAACTGCCCCGGCAGCATCGCGTGCCACAGCCGCGCCGACACGGCGGGCAGCATCATCAGGCCCACCGCCATCAGCGTACCCAGCACCTGGAAGGCCGCCACCAGGTTGGACACCACCAACACCAGGAACAGCAACTGATAGACAGCGCCGCGGCTGGACATGGTGCGCAGGAACGACGGATCGAAGCTTTCGAGCAGAAAAGCGCGATAGAACACCGCCATGCACAGCAGCGTGACGCACGACACCGCCGCCACCAGCAGCAGGCCGTCGCGGTTGACGCCCAGGATATTGCCAAACAGGATGTGCAGCAGATCGAGCTGGGTGCCGTGGGATGAAATCAGCAGCACCCCGGCTGCCAGCGCCACCAGGTAACCCGCGGCAAAGCTGGCGTCTTCCTTGAGTTCGGTAAAGCGGCTGACCCAGACCGAAGCCAGCACCACCACTACCCCGGCCAGAAAACCGCCTATGCTCAGCGCCGGCAGCGATAGCCCGAATACGATGAAACCCAGGGCTACACCCGGCAAGACCGCGTGTGCCAGGGCGTCGCCCACCAGGCTCATGCGCCGCAAGGTCAGCAGCACACCCAGAGGCGCGCTACCCAGAGCAAGAGCGAGCGTGGCCACCAGGGCCCGCCGCATGAAAATGAATTCCTGGAACGGCGCCAGCGCAATATCGTGAAACGTCATGAGTTGTTATTGTTGTGCGACGCGCCCGGTTCAGGCCGCCTGCTCGTGCGGGACGTCGGTAAGCTGGCCAACCTGCCAGAGGTTTGCATCGCACAGCACCTGGGCCGTGGGGCCCCAGGCAACCGGTGCGCGGGCCAGCAACAAGGTTTGCGGAAACCAGCGGCGAACCTGGTTATGGTCGTGCAGCACGGCCGCCACGGTGCGGCCCTCGGCGTGCCAGCCGGCAACGATGTCCAGCAGATCCGCCGTGGTGCGGGCGTCGACCGCGTTGAAGGGCTCGTCGAGCAGGATGAATTCGGCGTCCTGCAACTGCACCCGCACGAACAGCATGCGCTGGAACTGCCCGGCGGACAAATCCCCCACCGGGCGATCCGCCAGGGCGGCCAACCCCACCGCATCGAGGGCGGCATAGGCCGCTTGGACATGCTGGGCGCTGACGCGGCGCCACAGGCGCGACGCGGGCCAGAAGCCCAGGGTGACGCAATCCAGGACGGATAACGGGAAACTGCGCTCGATGCTGGACTGCTGGGCCAGGTAGGCGATGCGCTTGCGCTCGACATTGAGCTGGACCTTGCCCGTCGCCAGGGGCACCACCCCCATCATGGCCTTGAGCAGCGTGCTTTTGCCCGCCCCATTGGAACCCACGATGGCGGTTAGCGAGCCTTTCTGGAAGCTGCCGGAAACGTTCTGGAGCACCGTCTTGCCGCGAAAGGCGACACTGACATCATGCAATTGCGCGATGGCTGTCATGTTCAGTTCCCCCATGCCCAGGCTACGGCCAGCCACAACACGAGCACCAGCGGCGCCACGAGAGCGACTCTGGACAAGGCCGAGCACGAAAGTATGCTCAAACGGCTGGAGAACTGGCGAGTAGTAGACAAGGCGGGCACGGCGGCAAATGCAATAGTGTTGCAATAGTAGCGCGAACCCGGCCAGTTTTGCAACGTTATCGCATTACCTCAAACCGCATGCGCAGTCGGCGCAGACCCGCGCGCCTTGCTGCCCATCAGGCTCGGCGCCGCTGGCGGCAGCCGGTTTTTTGCGCCGCCGTTCGCGAAAAAAAGCGCGCAGCAATTCGCCGCAATCCTGCGCCAGGCACCCGCCCTCGACCACGGTCTGATGGTTGAGCTGGGCGATGGCCGGAATATCCACCGCACCGCCGCAGGCCCCGGTCTTGGGGTCGTTGGCGCCATAGACAACCCGGCCGATGCGCGCATGCAACATCGCGCCCATGCACATCACGCAGGGTTCCAGGGTGACATACATGGTGGCCAGCGGCAGCCGATAGTTGCCGGCCCCCGCGCAGGCCGCGCGCAAGGCCACGATTTCGGCATGCGCCGTGGGGTCGCTGGACAGGATCGGGCGATTGCTGCCCTCGCCCAGCAATTCGCCTTGCGCGCTGACCACCACCGCGCCTACCGGAACCTCGCCGGCCGTCGCAGCGGTGCCTGCCAGCGCCAGGGCTCGCCGCATCCAGGTTTCGTCCTGGCTCTGTACCTCAACCACCATAGCTGCGCTCGGCCAAGGCCAGTTTGCGCGCCAGGTTGGTGGCCGCCATTTCCAGCAACTGATACAGCTCGGCCTGCTCGCCGTAGCGCGCGTAGTTCAGGTTGGACACCCGGCCGTCCTCGATGAAGCCCCAGGCGCGGCTGCGCCGGTCGCGGTGGGCTGGGTCCCAGACACCAAAGGCTATGCCCCTGGATTTGCGGATCAGGGAAAAGCACGGGATATCGGTGTAACCGTCGCCAACGAACACCATCTGGTCAAAAGGCACCCGCAAACGGTCTTCGGCCACCTTGCGGTTGACCTCGAAGGGCTTGCCGCGCGCGCCGGCGCCAATGATGCCTTTCTGGATATGAAACAGATAACGGGTTTTATCGGTGAAGCTCACGATGCGCCGTGGAAAGGCGATTTCGCCGCTGTCGTCATAGGTGAATTCAGAGGCCCAGATATCGGTGAAGGCCCGGGCGATAGGGGTATTGCGCACCACATCGCCGATGCCGCTGGAAATCAGGTAGAACTCCAGGCGCACCCGGGGATCGACCTCGTGCACCTGGGCGGTCAGGCGCTCGAATAGGGTTTGCACCCCGTCGTGCAAGGGCAGGCGGCGCCCCCAGTCGGCCAGACGAGCCTGGGTGATGGGCCCATACTTGCCGCTGCGCGACAGCTCTATCATGCGATGCAGATAGGCGGGCACGGGATCCCAGTCGGCCGCCAGCAGCGGGTCGACCTCTTCCTTCCAGAAACGTGCGGAATCCACGCCGATTTCATTGAGGAATCCTGTGGTGCTGTCGGGCGCCAGGGTATCGTCGAAATCGAAAATCAGGGCAATGACAGAAGACATGCGGGCAACCGCGCAGTGACAACACCGCGATTTTAGCCTGCGGCAGGTCTTGGCGCAGGGCAGTAAACTGTGGCATGCCCGAACTGATCAAGCCCTCTCTGCCCCGCGCGCATTTTGTCGTGCTCGACGCCTGCGTCCTGATGTCCGGCATCCTGCGCCCGGCCTTGCTGGCCCTGGCCGGCGCCGGACGCTTTCTGCCGCTCTGGAGCGAACGCATAGGCGACGAATGGCGACGCAACGCCGCGCGCCTGTGGGATATCCCGGCCACGACCCTGGAATCCGAATGGCAAATCATGAAAACGCAGTTCCCCCGCGCCGATGCCGGCGATGTTCTGCCCTACGAGACGGGCCTGCGCTATAGCGACCCCAAGGATTGGCACGTCATCGCGGCCGGGCTGGCCGGGCGCGCCCGTAGCGGGCTGGCGCACCAGCCCGAAGTCACGGTGCTGACCTGGAACCTGAAGGATTTCAATCGCACCGAGTTGCGCCGCCAGGGCCTGGATTCCTGCGATCCCGATCGCATGCTGACACGGTGGTGGCAGCAGGATCCCCTGGCGATCTATACGGTTTTAAGCGCCACCATGGACGACCTGGCCGCCCAGGGCCGGCCGCGCCAGGGCAACCTGGTCGAAACGCTGCGGCGCGAACGCATGTTCCGCCTGGCCCGCCTGGTCGACGCCCACGAGATGCGCAGCGCAGCCTGAAATCCGCTCGCCTTGAAATCGGCGGCACTACCGCCATATGCACGGATAAGACACCTTTCACGTGCGCCCAACCCACAGGAGCCGCTTTGACTTCCTTGTCCGCAGTGCCCTTTTCCGTGCTCGATCTTGCGCCCATAACGCAAGGCCACAGCGCTGCCGACGCGTTTCGCAACACCGTCGATCTAGCCAGGCATGTGGAAAAGCTGGGCTACAACCGCTACTGGCTGGCCGAGCACCACAATATCGCCGGCGTGGCCAGCAGCGCCACCGCGGTCCTGATCGGGCATGTGGCGGCGCACACCACCACGCTGCGCGTGGGCTCGGGCGGCGTGATGCTGCCCAACCATGCGCCGCTGATCATCGCCGAGCAGTTCGGCACCCTGGAAAGCCTGCATCCCGGGCGCATCGACCTGGGCCTGGGCCGCGCGCCCGGCACCGATCCGCTGACCTTGCGCGCGTTGGGCCGCGATCCGCAGGCGGGCTACGAATTTCCCGCCCTGCTCGACGAGCTGCGCAACTACCTGGCGCCCACACGGCCCGGCCAGGCGGTCAAGGCCGTACCCGGGGCCGGGCTGGATATTCCCATCTGGCTGCTCGGCTCGAGCGACTTCAGCGCCCGGCTGGCGGCGCATCTGGGGTTGCCCTTTTCTTTTGCCGGCCATTTTTCGCCCGAGGGCCTGGCCGCCATGCAGTTGTACCGGCGCTTGTTCCAGCCTTCGCAAACCCTGGCAAAACCCTGGGCAATGATAGGCGTGCCGGTGATTGCCGCGCCCACCGACGCCGAGGCCCGCATGCTGGCCACCACCTCGCAGCAGAAATTCCTTTCCATGGTGCGCGGCAATCGCGTGCCCTTGCAGCCGCCTGTAGAAGACATGGATCTGCTCTGGAACGAGCGCGAAAAGGCCGCCGTCATGCAGCGCCTGGGGGCTGCCATCGTGGGCGGGCCGCAAACCATCGCCCGCGACTTGCGCTCGCTGGTGGAACGCACCCAGGCCGACGAGGTCATGATCGTGTCCGACTTCTACGAGCATGAACATCGCCTGCGCTCTTACGAAATCATTGCCTCGGTGAAAACCGAGGCCGGCGCAAGCTGAGCCTTGCGCGCGCCCGAAATACCCTCGCGCCCACGTACCGGGCGTGGGACCCGTCAGGAATCCCGCTTGCAGGATCTCCTTGAGCCAACCAGCCCTTACAGGCCATATACCGCTACTTGCGAAAAAGGATGAACCGAATGAGCATCGTCGAACTCGACAAAGACACCTTCCAGGACGCCATCACGCCCGACGGCACCGTCATCGTGGACTTCTGGGCGCCATGGTGCGGCCCCTGCCGCAGCTTCGCCCCGGTATTCGAGAAAGCCGCCGGCGAGCACACCGACATCACCTTTGCCAAGGTCAATACCGAAGAGCAACAGGAACTGGCCGGCGCCATGGGGATACGCTCGATTCCCACCCTCATGGTCTTTCGCGAACGCGTCATGCTGTTCTCGCAACCGGGCGCGCTGTCGGCCGGCCAACTGAATGAACTGCTGACCAAGGTGAAGGAAGTGGACATGAAGAAAGTCCACGAGGAAATCGCCGCGAGCCAGAACGGCGCCGACCAAGACTGACGCCGGGCGGGGCTTGAAGAGCCGGCGTGCAGCCTTGGCGCCGCGCTGGCTCCCGAAAACCGGCTTTTCAAGCGCCAGGCCCCGCAAAGCGGCGCCTGGTGCTCTGGCTATTGCCACAAGCATGATGGGGCCATGCCTGCCGAGTGCAGGCATGGCCCCATTCGCTTTAGACGGCAGCCAGCCGCCACAAGGACGTCGTTTCCGCAGCCCGCGCCGCGTACAGGGGATCGGTCTTGTCCGCCGCGCGCGGATGCACGGGCTTGGTGTCGCTGCGCGCGACGACGCGCAGGCCGGCCTCTTCTATCATCTGCAGCAGGCTCTCGCGCGTGCGCAAACCCAGGTGCTCGGCAAAGTCGGACATGACCAGCCAGCCTTCGCCGCCCGGCTCCAGGTGCTGCGCCAGCCCGGCCAGAAAGCCCTTCAACATGCGGCTGCCCGGGTCGTACACCGCGGATTCCAGCGGTGAACTCGGCCGCGCCGGCAACCAAGGCGGATTGCACACGATAAGCCCGGCGCGCCCGGGCGGGAAAATGTCCGCGTCCAGCACTTCGACCTTGCCGGCCAGACCGAGCCGGCCAAGGTTTTCGCGCGCGCAGGCCAGCGCACTGGGACTCTGGTCTGTGGCCACCACCTTCGCCAGCCCCCGCTTGGCCAGAACCGCCGCCAGCACGCCCGTGCCGGTGCCGATATCGAAGGCCACGCGCGTGGCCGGCAACGGGGCTTGCGCCACCAGTTCTATGTATTCGCTGCGCACCGGGGCAAACACTCCATAGTGCGCATGGATGCGTGCATCGATCGCCGGCACGAATACGCCCTTCTTGCGCCATTCATGTGCGCCGATCAGGCCCAGCAGTTCACGCATCGACGCCACGAAAGGGCCTTTGGGCGGCCCGTAGGCTTCCAGGCAGGCCTGGGCGACATCGGGCGCGCGGCGCAAGGGGATGACATAGTTGTCGTCAAAGGGCAGCAGCAGCATGCCCAACGTACGGGCGCGCTGCGACTGCGCCTGGCGATGCGCGTTGAACGCCGCCTCGGGCGCCACTTCTTTGCGCGGCCGGCGGTCTATGCGGCGCGCCAGGGCCTGCAGCAGCTGGCGCGCGTTCTGGAAATCACCGCGCCACAGCAAACCCGTGCCTTCGCTGGCCAACCGGAATGCGGTATCGGCCTTCAGGCTGTCGTCGGCCACCACGACTCGTGCGGGTGCCGCGGTGCCGCCTTCGGAATGCCAGCGGGCGCTACGCGCCTCGCCGTTTTCTTCCCATTGGATCATCGTTTCATTCATTCGCATTCCTGCTCATCAAACCAGATTGCGGGGTCAACTTCCCCCTGTGCCGCCACGAACTGCCTGGCGCCGGGATTCAGGGCGCGCAGATGCGCCTGCAGGCTGGCCAGGGTTCGGACATCGGATATATCGTTTTTATTCAGTACCAGGCGGTCGGCCTGGACGATCTGGGCCTGCGCCGCCACCGCCGATGCAGACACTGCCGGCGTGACGACGCCCGGCGTAGCGACGCCCGGTGTGACGACACCCG
>JBEBVZ010000089.1:0-10439 GCA_040392445.1 Verticiella sediminum | reverse complement strand
CGGGCCGCGCAAGCACCCAGCACTACCTCGGTGCCCATTGCAGGCCGCCGATACCGCCGATACCAAAGCAGAAACCGATTGGCCAGATCCTGGCTAGACCTGGATCCTACCCAATCAGCATTTCGGCGCCATCACCACAAGGCACACCCAGAGTGCGCGGGCGACCCTGATCGGCCCAGGCCGGTACTGTGCGGAATCGGGTTTGTCTGTTCATCTTGATGCAGCCAAGGACTTGCAGGCGGACTTGACCGCCTGCGGGTTCAAAGGCCTTGCCCAGAGGGCGGTTTGCCCATCGTCCAGATGGCTGCTGGCCCTACCAAGGTGATATGTACCTGGCTTTCTGGGTAATCTGCCTGAATCCGTGGCAATCTTGGGGGTAGCCGCAGCGCTGCACGGCCGATGCTTTAAGCCGCGACCGGCTGCTTCGGATAAAACCGGCAACTGTTATGTGAAGTTGAGTCAGGCAAGGTGCCGGATCGTGCCGGTTGCTGTGTCATCTCTGCCGCGAGCTGCTGTTCCAGCCTCGTCGAGGCCTGCGGCTTATTCCAATCATCGACAGCGATTTTGATAGGATGCCGGATTTGAACCGCAGCCTGATCGCTTCGTTAACCTGTTCTATGGGGGTGGCGCTGGCTCGCATGTGCTGCGGATGCAGTGCGCGAAACCTTCGAGATAGAAAAACCTGATGGGCATAAGCGTAAAAGGCCATTGCAGCGTCAGCCGAGCGGCCATGCCTGCCCGATCTGGCCCATACCGGGCAGGGCAGTTGAATTGCATGCATATGCTACCGGTGCATGCTTCGACCCAGTCGCCAGGGACATGATCCGAGCTGCACAATCTGTCTGATTCCGGCATCCAAGATCCTGCTCTGTCCATGGCGTGCTACACCCACGGCGTATCCGCTCAGTCACCCGTTGTTTTGACATTGCGCGTATTTAATTTGATTAGTCATCATAATGGCTTCTGTTAAAAGAATATACGATCATTTTAATTTTGGCGCATATTGCTTGAACGCTCGCTGAAGTCTTCTTTGGCCTAACGCTCGGGCAGGTGAGCGACAACTGTTGTCATACCGAGACGCGGGCGCGCTGCGGTAAGGTTTCGTTGTAAGATCGGACTAGATAAACACCATGATCGGAGCCTGTAGATGAGTGAAATCCCCCCCACGTATATGCCGCCGGGAAACCCTTCAGGTGGTTCAGGCTATCAGCCTCAACCCGAAGGCATAAACCTGAGGACGATTCTGCACATCGTCTACGGCTTGTACGCGATCGGCTTTATTACTGGTGGACTGGGTACGTTGGCAGCCGTCATCCTGGCCTATGTGAAACGTGGTGATGCCGCCGGTACGATCTACGCATCGCATTTCGACTGGGTATTGAGTACTTTCTGGTGGTCCTTGCTGTGGGGCGTGATCAGCGCCATCGTGACGCTCTTGCTGATAGGCTGGCTTGGCCTCTTCGTCGTCGTCGTATGGGTGCTGTACCGACTTGTGAAGGGCTGGCTGACGCTGGCAGAGGGCAAGCCTGTCGGTACCGCCTGATGCGTGCCGCGGGGCGCTGAGCGCCCCGCTAGTCCCGGGCCGTCTGCGCCCGCAAAAAAAGCCCACCAGCTATCAGCCGGTGGGCTTTTTTGTGGGGCCTTGAGGACGAGGGCGGGCAGGTTGTTGGAACCACCAGCCAGTCGTGCCCAAAGCTCCAGCGCAAGACGTTGATAGCGTCCTGGGGGTGCTGCTTACTTGAGGTGACCGTTGACGATCTTGGTCAGCTCGAACATCGAAACTTGATCTTTGCCAAACAGTTTCTTGAGCTTGTCGTCGCCATTGATGTTGCGACGGTTGGCCGGATCCTGCAAATCATGCTTTTTGATGTATTCCCAGATTTTCTTGGTGACTTCCGTGCGTGGAAGAGGCTCCGATCCGATGACCGCTGCCAGCTCGGCGCTGGGGGTCAGCGGCTTCATGAAGGCGGCATTGGGTTTGCGAGCAGTTTTGCTGGCGGTGGACATCCGGCTTTCTCCTAGTAAAGTTGCCATACCCGCGCAGCATACTGGGTTCCTCGAGACACCACAATCCGAGAAGTTGTTTCAAAATCGCGGCGGGCTGTACATAGTGCAAAAGGCGGATCCCATGGCGGATTCAATTCTTGTTTGCCAATGCTGGATCTGGCGGGCGGGAATGGGTGCGCGAGGCGTGTTGCAGCGTTGATACAGCAAGTGTGGGGAAGGTGCCTGTCTGCAACCCACTCCGGCGCAATATGCGCTAACTTGCATGGCATAGGCTTAGTTGTCATGGAAGCATTTATGGAAGTAGCGGTGCGTTCCCCCCTGGATGTCATCACGCGGTTTCACAGCGATCTGGTTGCGATCCGGCGTGACCTGCATGCCCACCCCGAACTGGGTTTCGAAGAGGTGCGCACCGCCGGCATCGTGGCGTCCGCGCTGGATGCGCTGGGCATCGAAGTGCACCAGGGCATAGGCAAGACCGGCGTGGTCGGGGTGGTGCGTGGCCGCCGCTGCGATAGCGGCCGCATGATAGGCCTGCGCGCCGATATGGATGCCCTGCCCATCAATGAAGATAACGACTTTGCGCATTGCTCGCGCAAGCCCGGCCTGATGCATGGCTGTGGCCATGACGGCCATACGGCCATCCTGCTGGGCGCTGCCCGCTATCTGGCCGGCACCCGCAATTTCGATGGCACTGCGGTCTTGATTTTCCAGCCCGCCGAAGAAGGGCGCGGCGGAGCCAAGGCCATGCTGGAAGATGGCTTGTTCGACACCTTCCCCTGCGATTCGATCTATGCCCTGCATAACTGGCCGGCATTGCCGGTCGGCAGCATCGGCATCAATACCGGGCCGATGATGGCCGCCGCCGATCGCTTTGAGATCGTGTTGCGGGGCAAGGGTGGGCATGGTGCGCATCCCTACCAGACGATGGATCCGGTCGTCATGGCCGGCCACCTGATTACAGCCATACAAAGTATTGTGGCGCGCAACGTCAATCCGCTGGATTCCGCCGTGGTTTCTATCGGATCGCTGCAAGCCGGCCATCCCGGCGCCATGAGCGTGATTCCGCACGAGGCTCGCCTGGTGGGTACGGTACGCACTTTCCGGCGTAGCGTGCAGGAAATGGTCGAGGCCAGACTGGCGTTGCTGGCCGAGTCGGTAGCCGCCGCGTTTGGCGGCAGCGCCGAGGTGAAGTACGAGCGTATTTATCCCGCCACGCTGAATACGCCTCACGAGGCCAACTTCGTGGCCGACGTCGCGACCCAAATGATAGGGCGCGAGAATGTCGTGCGTGATCTTCAGCCGTCGATGGGGTCCGAGGATTTCTCGTTCATGCTGCAGCAAAAACCCGGCGCGTATTTTCGGCTGGGCCAGGGGGGTGGCGACCTGGGCTGCGTGCTGCACAATTCGCGCTACGACTTCAACGACGATGCGATTCCCCTGGGCAGCGCGCTGTTCAGCGCACTGGCTGAAAAGAGCATGCCGTTCGTCGACTAGGGATGGTCTGCACAACCCCGAACCCCGACTGGGCAAGGTCCAACGTTTCATGCCATTACGCTCGTATCAGGTGAATCCCGCCTGGGTTTTGCAGCCTGTCCCCAGGCTGTCGCACCGATGGGCTGGGCGCTTGCCATGCCTAGCTGCGCACAATCACCGCTGCCGACCTGACGCCATGCGAAAAGCGTGTGCGGGTCTCGTACAATTGTGATCATGACGACACCTTCCGCCCCGAACCGCCTGGTCATTGCCCGTCCCGACGACTGGCATTTGCACCTGCGCGATGGCACCGCGCTCGAAGCCGTGGTGCAGGATTCCGCGCGCCAGTTCGCGCGGGCCATTGTGATGCCCAACCTCAAGCCGCCGGTGACGACCACGGCCGATGCCCTGGCCTATCGCGACCGCATCAACGCCGCGGCGCGCAAGGCAGGCGTGCCGGAAGGCACTTTTACGCCGCTGATGACGCTCTACCTGACCGACAATACTTCGGCGGACGAGATCCTGCGCGCGCAGGCATCAGGCGTCGTGCACGGGGTTAAGCTCTATCCGGCCGGCGCCACGACCAACTCCGATGCCGGCGTGACCGACCTGCTGGGGCGCTGCAAGGGCGCCCTGGAGGCGCTGCAGAAGATAGGCATGCCGCTGCTGGTGCATGGCGAGGTCACCGATCCCGCCACCGACCTGTTCGACCGCGAGGCCTTGTTCATCGAACGGGTGATGATTCCCCTGCGCCGGGCTTTTCCCGAGTTGAAGGTGGTTTTCGAGCACATCACGACCAAGGATGGCGCCCAGTATGTGCGCGACGCCGAGGGGCCGGTGGCCGCCACGATCACGGCGCACCACCTGCTGTACAACCGCAATGCCCTGTTCGTGGGCGGCATGCGACCCCATTGGTACTGCCTGCCGGTATTGAAGCGGGAAACGCACCGTGTTGCGCTGGTAGAGGCCGCAACCAGCGGCAGCCCGCGCTTTTTCCTGGGCACCGATAGCGCACCGCATGCGCGTGGCCTGAAAGAGCATGCTTGCGGCTGTGCGGGCTGCTATACCGCGCTGCATGCGATGGAACTGTATGCCACGGCGTTCGATCAGGCCGGCAAGCTCGAGACGCTGGAAGGCTTTGCCAGCTTCCATGGTCCGGATTTCTACGGTTTGCCGCGTAATACCGGTACCCTGGTGCTCGAGCGCGCCAACCAGGTGGTGCCGGCCGAACTGCCGTTTGGCGACACGACCCTGGTGCCGCTGGCGGCTGGTGAAACACTGGCTTGGCGGGTAGCTGCGCAGTAGAGTAGGGCCAAGTAGGCTTGTTTCATAAATAACGGCGCCCATGGGCGCCGTTATTTTGTGCAGATCTTCGGTTGGTCCGTGCGCCTTTACTTGCGGCGAAACAGGATATCCCAGACGCCGTGGCCCAGGCGCAGGCCGCGGGTTTCGAACTTGGTTTGCGGACGCCAGCCGGGTCGTTCGGCAAAGCCCGAGCCCGCGGTGTTTTCCAGCAACGGCTCGTTGCTGAGCACTTCCAGCATCTGGTCCGCGTAGTGTTCCCAGTCGGTAGCGCAGTGCAGGTAGCCCCCTGGTGCGATGCGCGATGCCAGCAGGGCCACGAAGGTGGGCTGGATCAGGCGGCGCTTGTGGTGGCGTTTCTTGGGCCAGGGATCGGGGAAATACACGTGTACCCCCGCCAGAGAAGCCGGCGCGATCATGTCGCGCACCACTTCCACCGCATCGTGCTGCACGATGCGGATATTGGTGAGTTCCATGGTGTCGATGCGCTTGGCCAGGGCACCCACGCCGGCATTGAACACTTCCACCGCCAGAAAATTGTCGTGCGGCCGGTTGGCGGCGATCTGGGCCGTGGTTTCACCCATGCCAAAGCCGATTTCCAGAATCAACGGAGCATTGCGGTTGAAGGGGTGCGAAAAATCGGTGACGGCGCTGCGATATGGCAAGGACCACTTGGGCACTAGCGTTTCCAGCGACTCTTTTTGCGCCTGGGTGATGTGGCCGCGTCGGTGGACGAAGCTGCGGATATGCGAGGCAAAGCCACCTGTGGCGCCTGCCGGTTCGGTCGAACCGCTGCTGGCCGGGGCTTCGTCGGGCGTGGTGGGGGTCTTGCTGCGCTTGAGCAGGTCGGCAAGTTTCATATCAACCGCCTCCTACGGCAACAACGATTTCGATCTGGTCTTTGCCAGCCAGCATGGTTTGTGCGTGTGCGCTACGCGGAACGATATCGCCGTTGCGTTCGACCGCGACACGCTTGCCGGCGTAGCCGAGGGTGTCGATCAACTGGGCGATTGTGCACGACTCGGGCAGAGAGTGGGGCGCGCCATTGAGAAGGATTTCCATAGCGCGAATTGTAGCCTGTAGCCGCCCCGGCGCAGCGTTGCCGGGGCGGTATCCGGCGCGTTGTCAGGCAGCGCTGGCAAGTGCCTTGGCGACGCCGGTGGCATAGGCCGGGTCGGCCTTTTCAAAATGCCCCAGCTGGCGCTGGACGATTTCCTGGGGAACGCCCTGCATGGCGGCGGCAATATTGCCGAACAACTGGGCTTTCTGGTCGTCGTTCATCAGGCGAAACAAGTTGCCGGCCTGGGTGTAGTCGTCGTTACCGTCGCGATGATCGTAGCGATCGGCGTCGCCCGAAATTTTCAGCGGGGGCTCTTTGGCTGCGGGCTGCTCGACCGGGCCATCGAAGGAGTTGGGCTCGTAGTTCACCGAGCCGCCGCCATTGCCGTCAAAGCGCATGGCGCCGTCGCGATAGTAATTATGCACCGGGCAGCGCGGCCGGTTGACCGGCAGGTGCTCGTGGTTGCCACCCAGGCGGTAGCGCGCGGCGTCGGCGTACGAGAAAATGCGGAACTGCAGCATTTTGTCCGGGCTGTGGCCGATGCCGGGCACGACGTTGGCCGGCGAAAAGCTGGATTGCTCGACTTCGGCAAAGTAATTTTCGGGATTCCGGTTCAGCTCCAGTACCCCGACATCGATCAGGGGGTAGTCGCCATGCGGCCAGACTTTGGTCAGGTCAAAGGGGTTGTAGGACGTCTTTTCGGCATCGGTTTCGGGCATGACCTGGATACAGACCTTCCATTTCGGGAAGTCGCCGGTTTCAATGGCTTGATACAGGTCGCGCTGGTGCGATTCACGGTCGTCGCCTATGACTTTTGCAGCCTCGGCGTTGGTCCAGTTCTTGATGCCCTGCTGCGACTTGAAGTGGAACTTCACCCAGAAACGCTCGTTGGCGGCATTGATGAAGCTGTAGGTATGGCTGCCAAAGCCGTGCATGGTGCGCAGCGAAGCGGGCAGGCCGCGGTCGCTCATCAGTATCGTCACTTGGTGCAGGGATTCGGGCGAGAGCGACCAGAAGTCCCACATGGCGGTGCTGCTGCGCATATTGGTGCGCGGATCGCGTTTCTGCGTATGGATGAAGTCGGGAAATTTGAAGGGGTCGCGCACGAAGAACACGGGGGTGTTGTTCCCAACCAGGTCCCAGTTGCCTTCCTGCGTGTAGAACTTGATGGCAAACCCACGGACATCGCGCTCTGCATCGGCGGCGCCGCGTTCCCCCGCGACGGTGGAAAAGCGCAGGATGAGGTCGGTTTGCTTGCCCACGGCCGAGAAAATATCGGCCTTGGTATAGCGGCTGATGTCATTCGTGACGGTCAAGGTGCCATAGGCGGCAGACCCCTTGGCATGCACGATCCGTTCCGGAATGCGCTCACGGTTGAAGTGGGCGTGCTTTTCAAAGAGCTGGTGATCTTGCACCAGCAGCGGGCCGCGTGGTCCGGCAGTCAGGCTGTTCTGATTATCGGGTACCGGGGCGCCGGCTGCGGTGGTAAGGGTTTTTCGTTCGCTCATAGGGTCTCCGGATGTGGTGGCGCAAAGCGCGGCTGGATGGCAAGCAAAGTCTAAGTCAGCTTGGTTCATAGGTAAATTGAATTTAAGCGATTTGATCGTTAGTTTTAAACTAACTCAAGCCGCATCTACTTAGCCCCATGCAATGGCTTGATAAAAAAACCGAAAAACCAGAGGGCGCAAGGCCCCCAGCACGACTGTAGAGTCGCTATAATTATTGTCTTGCCGCAACGTTCTTCGCCCAAGGGTGAAAACAGTCAATGCGGGTGTAGCTCAATGGTAGAGCAGAAGCTTCCCAAGCTTACGACGAGGGTTCGATTCCCTTCACCCGCTCCAGTTACGCTCTGAACCGCCTCGGGTTTGAACTGACACCCCAAAAAGTTGGACGCGCACGCACGCGTCACTTCATTCTCATTTCGCTCATAAGCCGCTGTACGATCTTGTGATTGACCAGCCGGCCATCACGCCGGATAGCTGCCGTAACGCGACGATAACCATACAAGCCGCGATTGTTCCGCATAGGCAGCCTGAATCTTCGCTTTGAGCTCGTCATGCCGATCGGGCATACCCAATGCTTTCGCCTGATAGTAAAACGTGCTGCGCGGTAGCCAGTGGGGCAAAAACTATACCCCGCTGGAAGAGGCCCCGGCCGACCCAGCGATCGACAACAAGAACCCGCCGCTCGTTCAGGTGAACAAATTGGACGGTGTGGCGATGCTCGGCCGGCTCGCCGAACTGCACGGGCGTCTGGATGTCCAGATACGCGCAAAAGTCAGCCAGGTCACTCTGGTAGGCGCGTCGCGTCCTTGTAAGCCTTCTATAAGATACACTTTGGTACATAGTTTCGCCAGAGGGCGACTCCGGCCAGGAGCGATCCTTCACAGATAGCGCCACGTGAGAATGCGCCCCATGAGAACTTACCAAGGGTCATGTCACTGTGGCGCGTACCGCTTTGAGGTTGAGTTCGATCTCGACCAAGTGAGACGTTGCAATTGACCTGGCTCGATTTTCCCCAGCTGATGTATCGCTGACTACGGCCCGGTAGCAACAGCGCAGGAATTCTGCTTCCCCTCTCAACGTCCATATTATGGTTGCATCCACTCTCGTCGCCATGCTGTGTGCACACCTGTTGTGCTTTTCGGGCATGTTTTTACTTATTAGTCGACGTCTGCCTGGCAACAGGATGGGGATGGATTTTTTTGCCGTAGGCAACCTCCTGCTGGCGTCGGCATATATCCTGCAACTGGTCGAAGGGGGCCAAGCCTGGAGCGTGATGAGCGTAGTCAATCACACCCTCACGCTGGCTGCCCCAATCGCCTACTGGCTTGGCGCCATGCGGTTTTTTGGGCTTCAGGTTCGATTGTGGCGCTCGTTGATTGTATTTTCCGTGGCCTATGGTATTGCGCAATTGTTGGTGCAGTGTAATGCTGGATCCGCCGCACGTTATGCAATGCTTGCGGCGATGGCAACCATGCTTTTCTTTGCAATGACAATAGCCGTGATCCATGGCGCGCGCACTTTTGCAAAAAACCTGCACGGAGAGATGGTTTTTTTTGCGTTCCTGATTGGTGGGATCTGTGTTCTCAACGCGCTAAAGTTCGTGAAAATAGTAGATGGTGGCTTGGATGCGCTGCACATGGATAGTCGCTTTCAAATGATCTTCTACATCTACATGTCAACCCTAGCTACCATAGTACCGCCCTCCATTGTCTGGTTAGTACTGCGACGGCTGACAGATAGTCTGCGCAATATGGCGGCGCGTGATCCCATGACAGATCTGCTCAATCGCAGAGGGCTTTTGGAAGCGCTACAACTGTATTTTAATGCTCGGAATACCGCACCTGCTTACTTGCTGCTGATGGATGTCGACCATTTCAAGCTAATCAACGATACCTATGGTCACCAAGCCGGGGATGACGTTATATGTCATGTTGCAGATTTACTTCGCTCCACAGTGCGCCGTGGCGACTTGACAGGTCGGATTGGCGGAGAAGAGTTTGTGGCCATCTGCTTGGAAACTGACGGTGAGGGTGTCATGCACCTGGCAGAGCGTCTGCGTGCTAGTGTTGAAAGCCAAGCGATCAAAGATGCTGGTTCTGGTTATCTGATGCGCTGCACGGTCACCATTGGTATTTCACCACATTTCTATGGCGCGCATGGCCTGGAGGATGCTCTTCGACAAGCCGATTCTGCTCTCTACAGAGGAAAAGCAGCTGGGCGCAATCGGATCGAATTAGCCAGAATCTCTCACAGTATTTCAGTTGAGAATACTAACTCAGCAATAGTGAATCTATAGAGATAGTAAATTAGTGTCATTTAATCTCTCATCTTTAGATGAACGCACTTACGGGTGGAGCCATAATCCAGCCTTCTGCGATCATTGAGTCTATTGGTGTGGAGGGCTGTAATGGGTCGAGTTCGACCCCTCCAACTCTGGCTTGAATCCGCAGCCATAACCGGACAGACCAACGAGTACAACGCTTCGTTTGGACAACCTGCCGCTGAACGTGAAGCAGTTCTCAAACGCCTTTTGGGCGCCGTGGGCAGCGGTGTGCACTTTGAGCCGACGTTGCGATGTGAATTCGGACGCAACATCCACATCGGCAGTAACTTTTACGCCAATTTCGATTGCGTAATGCTTGATGGAGGTGGCATTTATATCGGTGACAGCGTGCTTTTAGCTCCTCGTGTGGGCATCTATACATCCAACCATGCTATCGATCCAGTCGAGCGGGCTGCGGGCGCTTGCTTCGCGAAGCCTGTGTCTATCGGAGACCGTGTTTGGATTGGCGCTGGTGCTCATATCAATCCGGGTGTCACGATTGGTGCCGACTCAATTATCGGTTCTGGTAGCGTCGTGACGGGCGATATTCCACCAAGGGTCATCGCAGCCGGAGTGCCATGCGGGGTAATCCGAAAAATTGAGGATCGAGATAAAACAGGATTTGTGGCTTGATTTCATAGCTCGCATGGATTGCCAGCACTGCTTTGCTGGGCATATCCATCGACCCACAGCGGCCATGTCGCAATCGTCCTCCAGGAATTCTGTGTGCGAGAGATGCTTGCGGCCCATAATCTCTGGCGTATGGTTT
>JBEBVZ010000088.1:0-10575 GCA_040392445.1 Verticiella sediminum | reverse complement strand
TGCCGGCCACCTGATCTTCATCGTGGCGGCCATTGGCTTGTGGGAATGGTGCGCGGGCAAAGGCTGGCTCGACCCCTCGCTTTTCGGTCGCCCGTCCGGCATCTGGGATTACCTGGTCGAAGGCTTCTATACCCGGGCCAACCTGTGGCTGGAACTGGGCTACACCGTGGCCGGCACGCTGATTTCGTTCGTTCTCGGTAGTGTGGCCGCGTTGCTGATGGGGTTGGTTTTCGTCAGCTACCCCGCGGTCGAGCGCGCCTTGGAGCCCTATCTCACGGTGCTCAACGCCATGCCGCGTTTCGCCCTGGTGCCGCTGTTCCTGCTCTGGTTCGGGCTGGGTATCGCCTCGAAGATCGCGGTGGGCACGTCGCTGGCGTTCTTCGTGGTCCTGGCCAATACCGTGGCGGGAATTCGCAACGTGCCACAGGACTACATCACGCTCAGCCGCTCGCTGGGGGCCACGCCGCTGCAGCTTTTCTTCAAGGTGACGCTGCCCTCGGCCGTGCCGGTGATCTTCTCCGGCCTGCGCCTGGCGCTCATCTTCGCGCTGCTGGGCGTGGTGGGCGGTGAAATCATCGCCGCCGAGCACGGCCTGGGCCAGACCCTGTCCTACCTGCAGTCGAATTTCCACATGGACGGCGTCATGGCCGTGCTGTTTGTGTTGTCTGGACTGGGTGTGCTGGTCACCCAGGGCATGGCGCGGCTCGAGAAGTACCTGCGCCGCTGGCAGTAGCAGAAAGGCAAGCGAGCCGGCGCCGCATCGCGTGCCGGCGAATCTGCCGCGTGGACCCGTCTGCGCGACAACGTTTCTCAACTCGAGGATACCCGCATGACCAAACCAGGTTTCGGCGGCAAGATCGGCCGCACCATCCAAGACTCCCAGCCCTGGTGGCCGCCCGCGCCACCTGCGGGCCGGCCCAACGTGCTGGTCGTGCTGTTCGACGACGTGGGTTTTTCCGATTTCGGGTGCTACGGCTCGCCCATCCGCACCCCCAACATCGATGCGATCGCCGCGCGCGGCCTGCGTTATACCGGCTTTCACACCACGGCCATGTGCTCGACCACGCGCGCCGCGCTGATGACGGGCTGCAACCACCATTCGGTGGGCGTGGGCTGCCTGGCCAACTTCGACAGCGGCTATCCCGGCTATCGCGGCAAGATTTCGCGCGACGCTGCCACGCTGGCCGAAATGCTGCGCCCGCACGGCTATGCCAACTATATGGTCGGCAAGTGGCATGTCACACCGCTGAATGAAACGGGCCCCACCGGCCCCTTCGACGGCTGGCCCCTGGGGCGGGGCTACGACCGCTACTACGGCTTCATGGATGCCGAGACCGACCAGTACGCGCCCGAGCTGGTTCGCGACAATACCCATATCGCGCCGCCGGCCACCTTCGCCGAGGGCTACCACCTGACCACCGATCTCGTCGACCAGGCCATGCGCTACCTGGCCGATCACCAGGCCGACCAGCCCGGCCGGCCGTGGCATCTGTGGCTGGCGCCAGGCGCCTGCCATGCTCCGCACCAAGCGCCTGACGAACTGATCCGTTCGTACGACGAAACCTTTGCCGCGGGCTGGGACGCCGAGCGCGCGCGCCGCCTGGCGCGGCAGACGGCGATGGGCATCGTGCCAGGCAACACCGAGTTGCCGCCGCCGAACCAGGGCGTGCCCGACTGGAACAGCCTGCCGCGCGAAACGCATCCCTACCTGACGCGCTTGCAATCGGCCTTCGCCGCCATGCTCGATCACGCCGACCAGAACCTGGGCCGGCTGATGCAGTTCCTGGAAGCCAGCGGCCAGCTGGACAACACCATCGTGCTGGTCCTCTCTGACAACGGCGCCAGCCAGGAGGGCGGGCCGATGGGTTTCGTCAATGCCATGGGTCCCTACAACCAGCACCCCGAGCCGGTGCCGGCCAAGGCCGCGCGCATCAACGACATCGGCGGCCCGGATACGCACACGAACTTTCCCTGGGGCTGGGCGCAGGCATCGAACACGCCGCTGCGCCGCTACAAGCAGAACACCCACGGCGGGGGCATCCGCGACCCGCTCATCGTCGCCTGGCCCCGCGGGATCGCCGCGCGTGGCGAACTGCGCCACGGCTTTCGCCACGCGGTCGACGTCGTGCCCACACTGCTCGACGCGATCGGCCTGACCCCGCCCGAACAGGTGAACGGGCACCCCTGCCGTCCGCTGGAAGGCGAAAGCTTTGCAGAGACGTTCTCGCGCCCCGATGCGCCGGTGCGCACGCAGCCGCAGTACTTCGAGATGTTCGGCCATCGCGGCCTGTGGGCCGACGGCTGGAAAGCGGTGGCCTTTCATCAGGTGGGTACGGCCTTTGACAAGGACCAATGGGAGCTTTACCACCTGGACGCAGACTTCAACGAAACCCGCGACCTGGCGCAGTCCGATCCGGCCAGACTGGCGGCTCTCGTCGAGCAATGGTGGCAGCAGGCCGAACGCTGCCAGGTGCTGCCGCTGGACGACCGCTTTGGCCAGCGCTTCGCCGAGAACGGCCGCCGTGTGCAGGGCGATAGAACCGAATTCGTCATGCACGCCGGCATGGGCCACCTGCCCACCGACGTCGCGCCCGACGTGCGTAGCCGCGACTATGAAATCACCGCCTACGCCGTCATCGACAAGGCGGGCGCCAACGGCGTTCTGCTAGCCCACGGCGACGCCACTTCCGGCTACAGCCTGTACATGCAGGACGGCTACCTGGTGCATGACATGAACGTGGGCGGCACGCACCACATCGTGCGCTCGTCCGAACCTGTGCCGCCGGGCCGTCACCAGTTGGGCTTTCGGATGCGGCTCGGGCCATGGACAAGCTTCGAGCACCCCGTGTCGGGCGTGGTGCGAATCCCTTCGTTCCGGGTGGGTACGCTGCTTGTCGACGGCCAGGAAGCGGGCGAACTCAAGACCCAGGCCGGATTCAACAGCCTGATTTCGTGGTCGGGCCTGGACATCGGCCTGGACCGGGCCAGTCCGGTATCGCACTACGAAGCGCCATTCGAGTTCTCCGAGAGGCTGGTCAAAGTGGTGGTCAAGCTGGGGCCCATGCCGGATTTGCACGGCGAGGGCGTGGCGGCGGCGGAGATGGCGCGGCAGTAGAGGGGGCGGCAATCTGGACGCCATCGGTGTTCTTGCCATCCCTTTTGCCGCCAGGGATGGCCTGCTGCCTTTGGCACTGGGACAGCAGCGGTTTTTCTGAGTCCGCGACATCCTGGACATTCATATAAACTCTCTCTTTCCGCCCCTTGAAGTCGATTTCCTAAGCGCCACGATGCTCGATCCTGCAATAGAAATTTTCGTTCGCCGGCTCTCAGAGGGATATTATTTCCCTGGGCAGCGGTTGACCGAGCAATCGATTATTGATGACTTTCAAATCAGCCGAGGCAATGCGCGGATCCTGCTGCAGAATCTTGACTCTATCGGCATCGTCGAGCTGCACAAGCACAAGGGTGCTTCGATCCGGAAATACTCCAACGAGGAAATCGGCGATATCTTCCTGATCAGGCAGCGCCTGGAGGGGCTGGCTGCGCGGCTGGCGGCGCAGAATATCGACGAGGAAAAACACTCCCGGCATTGGGAGTTCATGCGCAAGATCCTGGACGAGGATTTGCAAGACATGACTTTCCGGCAAGCCAACAGAATTTTTCACGCATCGATTCTGGAGCTGTCCCAAAGCAGCAGCCTGGGCCGGGTCATCGAGAACATGATCCTGCCCATGCAGCATATCCAGATCAAGGCTTTCATCAACGAGCGCTACGAAGAGGCCTCGAAGGCCGAACACAAGGATATCGCGGCGGCCATCCTCCAGAAAGATCCGGACGCGGCCGACAGGCTCATGCAATCACATATCAATAACGCCAGATTGAGGATTGCCGCGCTCAGGATACTCAACGGATAAGGCGTGTCCTAGCAAGAGCGATTGCCTTCGTCTCCGAATTTCAGCCACGAGCTCAGGCCAAAGCGTTCGAAGTTCCTTTTTACGTTATCGGACCCGGTAACGTTGACCAATGTTTTATTCCGCTTCAGTTCATCCAGCACGTTATCGAATAAATGGATGGCGTTGCGCAGCAGTATGCCGGGCGCCAATACGATCTTGAAGCCGAATTCGGCCGCCTGATCGAACGGCACCACCGGTGTCTTGCCGCCGGATACCTGATTGAGCAGGGTGGGGCCGGCCACGCTTCTGGGGATCTCGCGCATTTCTTCCAGCGTTCGGGGCGCCTCGACGAAGATCAGGTCGGCGCCGGCTTCCAGCGCCAGGTTGCTGCGCTGTATGGCTTCATTCAAGCCATGTGTCGCAATCGCGTCCGTTCTGGCGATGATCAGGAAATCCGGATTCTTGCGGGCGGCGACAGCCGCCCTGATCTTGGCGACGAACTCCTGGGACTCCACGGTTTCCTTTCCTTCCAGGTGTCCACAGCGTTTCGGGAAAACCTGATCCTCGATGTGGATTCCAGCGACGCCCGCGCGCTCGAAGTCCATTACCGTGCGTGCGACATTCACCTCGTTTCCATACCCTGTGTCGGCATCGCTTATCAGCGGGATCTGCAGCACATTGGTCATGCGGCTGGCATTGCCCACCATTTCCGTCAGCGTCAACAGCCCGCAATCCGGATAGCCCATTGTGGCGGCCGTCCCTGCGCCGGTCATATAGGCAGCGGGAAAACCGGCATGCTGGATGGCAAGGGCAGAAATACAGTCATACGCACCTGGCAGAAGCAGGCAGGGCTGCGATTGCAGCAGGGCGCGAAGCTGCGCTGCTGAGGATTCCTGCATCGGTTTTTGGCTGTTCATGGGCATGATTAAGGGTTATTCCGGAGGTGTTGTGGGAAATTGTTAATGATATAGTTAACAAAATATCAAGACCTGTCAACATTCCGCTCAAACCCAGTGCTAGGTCGCCAACGCGTTCGCGCGTCATGAAAAATCTCGGGAAGACAAATGATGAAAACAATAGGAAAAGCGTTGGCTATCGCGGCGCTGGGATACTTGGCCAATCCCGTTGCATCCATGGCCGAACCGGCATTTCCAACCCAGCCCGTGACCATCGTCGTACCCTATTCCGCGGGGGGCGGCACAGACGCCATCGCCAGGACGATCGCCCAGGCGCTTTCGGAAAAATGGAAGGAGTCCGTCGTGGTGGATAACCGAACGGGAGCGGAAGGCGTCATTGGCACGCAAAGGGTGCTGCATCAGCCTGCCGACGGGCACACCTTGCTGATACAGCTCAATTCCATGCTGCTATACGAATGGTTGCACCAGTCGTCGAATATCGATGTCATGAAAGACCTCGAGCCGATATCGAAAATCCAGGAGTCACCCCTGGTCATCACGGTCAGCAGCTCCAATCCGGCGAACACGCTTCAAGAGCTTTTCGAGAATTGCAAGAAAAGCGCAAACTGCTCGTATGGCACGGCGACTTCGAACGGAAAGCTGGTGGGCCACCAGATTGCAGATATCGCTGGCGCCGAGATGGTCGCAATCCCCTACAAGGGCACCTCGCCGATGGTAAACGACCTTCTTGGCGGTCACTTGGGAATCGCCATGCTGTCGGCCAACCTGGCAGTGCCCATGCGTAAGGATGGCAAGGTAAAAGCCCTGGCTGTAGGCACCAAAGAACGGTTCAAGGATCTGGAGGATGTGCCCACATTCAAGGAGGCCAGTGGCCAGGAGATCAATGGCACGACCTGGTATGGGCTTTTTGCGAAGGCAGGCACCCCGGCCGATATTCTGCAGCGCATCGAAAAGGATCTGGCGGACATATCCCGGAACGAAAAGATCCGTGCCGCCATCGCGGCTCAGGGCGCGAAGCCGATTTTCAATACCGCCAGCCAGTTCAAGGAAGATATCCGCCAGGAACACGAAGAGATTTCAGCCGCGGCCAACAAGTTTCTTTGAGTTGGGGGAAGGTATGTCCAGGTTCGTAAACTGGGATGCCGCGGATTTGCAGTCGAACGACGATTGGAAGATCCGGATTGGCGAAGCCACGGCACGGGAAGTCATCGGACTGGCAAAAATGAATGTCCAGTTCGCCGACGATCTGCTGTCCATTGACACCGAGAAATTTCCCCTGTCCAGCCAGGCGCTGCGTCCCTTCCTGCAGGCTATCGACGTCACACAGCGCGGGTACGGGCTGTCGCTGCTGAAGGGCTTTCCCTGCCGTCAACTGAGCGAAACCGAGTTCCGGGTGGCTGTCTGGGGCGTCGGTTTGTACCTGGGCGTGGCGCGGCCGCAGAATGTGGCTGGCGACATCGTCACCGACGTCAGGGATAGCGGCTCGTCACAGTACCGGGTGGTGAACGGCAGAGGCTACAACACCCGCTCCGAACTGGATTTTCATATCGACTCGGGCGACGTGGTGCTGCTTGCATGCCGCCGTGAAGCCAGGCGTGGTGGAGCAAGCCTGGTAGCGAACCCCTTTGCCATCATCGATCATCTGCTGAAGCAGGATGGCGCGTACGCCGATCTGTTGAAGTACAGCTTCCCCTTCAGTCTTGGCGGCTACCAGGTGGATGGCAAGGATTATTACCTATCGTCCCTGCTCGATGGTGAAGGCGATGCAACGGCATTTCGGATCAATATCAAGAATATAAGGAACGGGTCCGTTCAGTCGGGCATCGAGATACCGGCAGATAAACTGGCGTTCCTGTATCAATTCCAGGAGCTGGCGGGTTCCGAGCGCTTTTGCTATCGGATGCATCTTGAAGAAGGTGATATTCAGATCTTGAACAATTACCGCATTATTCACTCGAGAACCGCGTTCGAGGATGACGGGGCCTTCGATGAAAAGCGCCATCTGCTGCGCTTGTGGCTGTCCCTGAAAGCATCGCAGCCACTGCCGGCAAGCTGGTTGCCATCTTTCCACAGCATAGGGCCGGGCACAGTAAGAGGCGGATACCGGGCGGCTAGCCTGGGCTCACGATATCAGGCCTACGTGCAATCCCGATGCCGTCACCTGCAGATCCCGTTGCCGGCGCCGGGTCACGGTGACTCAGCCGGCAGCAACCCCATAGGCTCCATGCAATGAATCCCTCATCCACCCTGTTCGACCGCATTTGGCAGCGTCACGTCGTCACGCAGCGGCCGGACGGCTACGCCTTGCTCTATATCGATCGCCACCTCATGCACGAAGGCTCCGCCACGGGCTTTGACATCCTGCGCCAGCGTGGACTCAGCATGCGCCGGCCCGAGCGCGCGGTGGCCACGCCGGATCACTACGTGCCCACCGATGGGCGTCGCGCCGGTGATATTGCCGATCCCAACCGTCGCCGGCTGGTGAACGTGATCCGGGAAAACAGCACCGCGCACCGCGTTACCCTCTTCGATATGGGCGACGAACGGCAAGGCATTGCCCACGTCGTAGGGCCAGAACAAGGGCTTACCCTTCCGGGCATGACCCTGGTTTGTGGTGATTCCCATACTTCCACGCATGGCGCGCTGGGCAGCCTGGCCTTTGGCATCGGCGCGTCCGAGGTCGCGCACGTGATGGCTACGCAATGCCTGTGGCAGCGCAGGCCGAAGACCATGCGCATCACGCTAGACGGTGTTCTGGGCCAAGGGGTTACAGCCAAGGACATCATTTTGGCCATCATCGCAAAGATAGGGACGGCGGGCGCGGTGGGCCATGTCATCGAATACGCTGGCGCCGCAATCCGCGGACTGTCCATTGACGCGCGCCTGACCGTCTGCAATATGTCGATCGAGGCGGGTGCCAGGGCCGGCATGATTGCTCCGGACGACACCACCTTCGAGTATCTGGTTGACCGTCCGTTTGTACCGAAGGGCAGCGCCTGGTCCCAGGCGCTGGCGCTCTGGCGTTCCTTGCCGAGTGACGCGGACGCGGTATTCGACAAGGAAGTCTTCCTGGACGCCGCGAAGATTGCTCCCATGGTGACGTGGGGCAACTCGCCGCAGGATGCCGTTTGCATCACAGACAGGGTGCCGGATCCGATGGCGGCAGAGACGATGGCGCGTCGCGATAGCATGCAGCGCATGCTGGCCTATATGGGTTTGACGCCGGGTACCGCGATGGCGGATGTGCGAGTCGATCGTGTGTTCATCGGATCCTGCACGAACGGCCGGATAGAAGACCTGCGGGCGGCGGCCGGCGTCGTCAATGGGCGCACGGCTATCGTGCCTGCTTGGGTCGTGCCGGGCTCCGGATTGGTCAAGCGCCAGGCCGAGGCCGAAGGGTTGGACAGGATTTTCCGCGCTGCGGGATTCGAGTGGCGTGAACCGGGCTGCTCCATGTGCGTCGGCATGAACGGCGATATCGGGCATCCCGGCGAGCGGATCGCGTCGACCTCCAATCGAAATTTCGTCGGCCGCCAAGGCGTTGGGGTGCGCACCCACCTGGTCAGTCCGGTGATGGCGGCAGCGGCGGCCATCGCGGGGCACTTCGTCGACGTGCGCCAATTGTTGGGGCAGAACTGAAATGCAGGCTTTCACCACATTCTCGGCAACGGCCGTACCGCTGGATAGTCCGGATATCGACACCGATCAGATCATTCCTGCCCGGTTTCTGGGCAGGCCGCGGGCAGACCAGGTTCAGGCCATGTTCCACGATTTGCGTTTCGATGCCCAGGGGCGGTGCCGGCCGGACGCCATCCTGAATCAGGCCGCCTATGCGAATGCCGCCATCATCGTCGCCGACGAGAACTTCGGCTGCGGATCGTCGCGCGAAGCGGCCGTGACAGTGATGATGGACAACGGTTTTCGAGCTTTCATTGCACCTACCTTTGGCGATATCTTCTTCAACAACTGCCTGCAGAACGGCGCCTTGCCGATACGCTTGCCGGCGTCTCGGGTGGCCCGATTGCGTGCGATGCTGCATAGTAATCCCGGGGCTATGATCGCCATCGACCTGTTCGAGCAGACCGTGCGCGGCCCCGATGGAAAGACTGATACCTTCGACATCGATCCGTTTCGCAAGGATTGTCTATTGCGAGGTGTCGATGAAATCAGTTTCACGCTGGAGCACGAGGATCTTATCCGACAGTTTGAAGCACGTCGGCAGTTGGAAGTGCCCTGGCTGTGACCGGTAACCGGACTCCCCCGATCGAGGGCTAAGGTTTGCCCGCACTTTCTCGTTGCACGTTCTTGGCCATGATTGCTGTCGCCGACTCGGTGAGTGTCCCTGCGGATCGAACCTCGTCGTCCTTGCCTCATGTGGATATAAACAAAAAGGCCACCTAAACGGCGGCCTTTTTTGTGAAAGCGGGTTTCTCCGGGAAGAATCCAGCTTTCTATCGGAAGCGACAAGTTTCTAGACGTCGATATTCCCTGCCGTCAGCGCATGGGTCTCGATGAACGCCCGGCGCGGTTCGACCTGGTCGCCCATCAGCGTCGTGAAGATCTCGTCGGCCGCGATGGCGTCTTCGATCTGGACCCTGAGCAGGCGGCGTACGGTCGGGTCCATGGTGGTTTCCCACAGCTGGCTGGCGTTCATTTCACCCAGGCCCTTGTAGCGCTGCTTGCTCACGCCGCGCTCGGCTTCGCTGCGCAGCCATTGCACTGCGTCGCCAAAGCTTGTTACCGCGGCGCTGCGTGCCTTGTCGCCCTCGCCACGCACGATCTGCGCACCCGGCTGGAGCAGGTCGTGGAAGGTGACGGCGGCGGTTTTCAGGGTTTCGTAGTCGGCGCCGGCAATGAAGTCGCTGTCGATGATGGACGTGCGGATATTACCGTGCAGCTTGCGGTAGATGGCCAGGCGATATTTCTCGTTGGCCTCGTCAAACAGCACGTCCACCGAAACGCCGTCGGGTACCAGCGGGTCGTGGATGGCCTGGGCCAGGCGGGTGGCCGAGTCGCGCGCCTGGGCTTCGGTATCCACATTGAGTTCCACGCCCGAGACGATGGCCTTCAGGGCGGGGCTGTCGATACGGCGCGACAGCCGGTTGATGATGGCGTCGGCCAGGGTGTACCTGCGTACCAGTTCCTTGAGCGCATCGCCTTCGATCGGGCTTGCGCCCTCGGCCGTCAGCAACTGGGCTCCCTTCAAGGCCAGCTGCATCATGTAGATGGTTTCTTCCTGGTCGTCCTTCAGGTAGATCTCTTCGCGGCCGGCCTTGACCCGGTACAGCGGCGGCTGGGCAATGTAGACGTGTCCGCGCGCAATCAGCTCGGGCATCTGGCGATACAGCAGCGTCAGCAGCAGGGTGCGGATGTGGGCGCCGTCGACGTCGGCGTCGGTCATGATGATGATGCGGTGATAACGCAGTTTATCGACGTTGAAGTCCGGGCCGATACTGGTGCCCAGCGCGGTGATCAGGGTGGTGATCTGTTCGCTGGTGATCAGGCGGTCGAAGCGGGCGCGCTCCACGTTCAGCACCTTGCCGCGCAGGGGCAAAATCGCCTGGAACTTGCGGTCGCGGCCCTGCTTGGCCGAGCCGCCTGCGGAATCGCCCTCGACGATGTAGATTTCACACAGCGCGGGGTCTTTTTCCTGGCAGTCGGCCAGCTTGCCGGGCAGGCCGGCGCCTTCCAGCACGCTCTTGCGGCGCGTCATCTCGCGCGCCTTGCGCGCGGCTTCGCGCGCGCGGGCGGCTTCGACGATCTTG
>JBEBVZ010000087.1:0-10805 GCA_040392445.1 Verticiella sediminum | reverse complement strand
CAGGATGCGTCCGGGTTCGTCGCCGCACTCGGCGCTGCGCCCACCACCGGGCCGCGCAAGCACCCAGCACTACCTCGGTGCCCATTGCAGGCCGCCGATACCAAAGCAGAAGTCAAAGTTGAACCGCAGCCTTGTCGCTTCGCAAATCTTTTCTATGGGCGACCCCCGCCCGCAGGTAGGCGGTTGGGTGCTGCCACCAAACCGTCATAGCAGAACGTTGATCGATGAACCGCAGCGTAAATCGGCGGCGATGGCAGCGTCATCACGTTGCCATCTAGGCTCTATCTGATCCAGATCGGGCGGGGTGCGATTGAAAGCGTCCCTCCACCCATGATCGACATGGACATGATCTGAAGCGGAAGAGTGGTGTGGTTCCGACGTCGGGCAAGCTGCGCATCCATAGGCGCGCCACCGCCGCGTAAGTATCTCTTTGAGTGCCCGTCGGCCTGGCTTGGCAGGTGTGGACTGGAAGTCGCCATCACCATGACGGTGCTTGGCCGGATCTCGGGCGGTTACCCCGCGCCATCAAGGATCAGGCGCTTGGCATACGGTTACTGTTGAGTGCTGGCCGCAGCTGGCATTGCGCCAGCTGCTACGGTGGCGCCAGCGCTGGTTAGCGCGCGCCGAAGCCTGTCAAGATGGTCTGGAAAGTACGGAATACGATCAGCACGTCCAGCGCCAGCGAGCAGTGCTTGATGTAATAGAAGTCGAGCTCGATTTTCAGGCGGGTGGCGTCTGCGCTGGCGGCGTAGCCTTGCATGACCTGGGCCCACCCGGTGATGCCGGGGCGAACCACATGTCGATAGCTGTAGAAAGGGATTTCCTGGTCGAAGCGCTCGACGAATTCGCGCTGTTCGGGGCGAGGCCCGATCAGGCTCATTTCGCCTTTGAGTACGTTGATGAACTGAGGGATTTCGTCGATGCGCAGCTTGCGGATGATCTGGCCCACGCGCGTCACCCGCTGGTCGTTTTCGCTGGCAAAGCGGGCCTCGTCGCCGTGCGAGGCGACCATGCTGCGGAACTTGTAGATCCGGAAGCTGCGGTTGCCTTGTCCTACGCGCTCCTGGGTAAAGATGGCCGGCCCCGGGCTTTCCAGTCGGATCAGCAGAGCGGTCAGTAGTGCCAGGGGCAGTACCAGCGGCAGGGTGAGCACGATGATGGCCAGGTCGAACAGGTATTTCACTCGCTCGTAGGTGGGCGAGGGCAGCAGCGAGCCCATCTGGTTTTCCGAGATATGCGTGATTCTTACCCGGCCGGTAAGCGATTCGAACATCTGGCGCGCATGGTAGACGGGAATCCTGGATAGCGCGCATTGCGTCAGAAAGCGTTCCCAGCGCTCGTCGGGCAAGGCGTCCAGGTCGGCAACCAGGCTATCGTAGCGACGCTCGTCCAGTTTGGGCTCTTCGATGATACGAGCATCTATGTCGGGTATGGACAGCAGTTCCGAGGCGGTGCCAAAGGGAACGATAGCCAGCTTGGGCCGCTGGAAGTGGCCGCGCATGACAGAGTCCGCATAACACCAGAGCATGGTGAGAGTGCCGCTCGAGATCATCAGCAAGCGCGACATGTCCAGCCGCAAGAGCAGGCTGGCCAAGGTTATCAGGCCAAATACCAGCATGACCTGCGGCACGATATGCACGGCCGCGCTGGAGCCGGGGTAGCGGAACATGCTGTACAGCGTGCGATGACAGATCGCATAGGCTATGGTGGCTGCGAGCAGGGCATAGCGTTGACCCGCATTGGGTGACATCAGCTCATCCCAGCCCCACAGGACCCAGGCCGGCAGCGCCACACTGAACAGCGCGCCTAGCAGCAGCGCGAAGAGTGGCGACAGCAGTATCTGTTCATGTAGGCGCTGATGGCGGCGGGTCAGAGAACTATTCATGGTTGATGCGTTGGATGGCGCGCGGGCGCAATAAGCAGGATTTTAGGCCTGATTGTTACAGCCGGGGTGAAATCGGATGCAATGCTGCAGTTCGGGGATAATGTCTTTTTTCGCACGGAACTGATGCACAGACATGAATGAAACGCTTCTGGTCACCGGTGGCGCTGGATATATCGGCAGCCATTCCCTGGTCGAACTGATTGCCGCCGGTATGCGGCCCGTGGTTTTCGACAACTTTTCCAATAGCGTTGCGGAATCCTTGCGGCGCGTCGAGCGCATAACTGGCACCAGTGTGCCGCTGATCGAGGGCGATGTGCGCGATGGGGCGGCGCTGGATGCGGTATTCGCGCGCTATGCGGCGTTGGGTCAGCCGGTATCTTGTGTTGTGCACTTTGCCGCGCTCAAGGCCGTGGGCGAATCGGTGTCGCAACCACTGCGTTACTACGATAACAACGTGCATGGCACCCTGGTGCTGCTTGAAGCCATGAAGCGTGCGGGAGTGGGCCGCATCGTGTTCAGTTCCTCGGCCACGGTCTATGGCGAACCCGTGAGCCTGCCTTATACCGAAGACCACCGCATCGCGCCGACCAACCCCTATGGCGCCACCAAGGCCATGGTCGAGCAGATACTGCAGGACTTGTGTGTTGCCGACCCGTCGTTCAGCGCCGTCACGTTGCGCTATTTCAATCCCATCGGCGCGCATCCCAGCGGCTTGATCGGTGAGGATCCCCAGGGCGATCCGAACAATCTTTTCCCCTATATCACCCGGGTGGCCGTGGGCCGTTTGCCCACCCTGAGCGTGTTTGGCGATGACTACCCCACGGTGGACGGCACAGGCGTGCGCGATTATCTTCACGTCGTCGATTTGGCGCGCGGCCACGTCAAGGCGGTGGAATATGCCGCGTCGGCGCAGGGTTTTGTCGCGGTCAACCTGGGTACGGGACGCGGTACGAGCGTGCTGGAACTGGCCGACGCCTTTACACGCACGACGGGCCAGGCAGTGCCGCGCAGAATGTGTGCGCGGCGTCCCGGCGACATTGCTTCGGCATGGGCCGACGCGTCGCGGGCCCAGCAACTGCTGGGCTGGAAAGCGGTGCATTCCATCGAGGAAATGTGCGCCGACGGTTGGCGCTGGCAGTCCGCCAATCCGCAGGGTTATGGTTCGTCGAAATAGTTTTTGATCTGCTACTCTAGGTGAACCTACCGGTTTCATTTCATGAAGGAGTGACAATGGGAAGCTCTTCTAAAGCAGGCGCAGCGGGAATCAGCATCGATATCGGTATTTCCGAGAAAGATCGCGCCACCATCGCAGGGGATTTATCGCACCTGCTGGCAGACACCTATACGCTTTATCTGATGACCCACAACTTCCACTGGAATGTGACCGGGCCCATGTTCAATACGCTGCACACCATGTTCATGGGGCAGTACACGGAACTTTGGAATTCCCTGGATATCATCGCCGAGCGGATTCGCGCCCTGGGCCATTTTGCGCCGGGCACCTACCGGGAATATGGCAAGCTGTCGTCCATCCGCGAACCGGACGACGTACCGCAAGCGCTGGAGATGGTGCGCTTGCTGGTCAAGGGCCACGAGGCTGTCGCCAAGACAGCGCGCGCCGCGTTCAAGGCGGCCGACGAAGCCAACGACCAACCCACCGCCGATTTGCTGACGCAGCGCCTGGATGTGCACGAGAAGGCGGCCTGGATGCTGCGCAGCCTGTTGCAGTAGTCACTACCTGGCTCGTTATTTCCCGTTTGTTCTCAGGAGCGCTTACATGAACAAGGTTTTTCGCAAGTTGCCGCTGATTGCAGCTATCGGTGCCGCTGCCATGATTGCCGCTGCGCCTGCCCGCGCCGATATCACGATTGCCATTGCTGGCCCCATGACGGGCGCCTTGACGCAATACGGCGATATGGTCAAGGAAGGTGTCAATACCGCGGTCGAACAAATCAATGCGGCTGGTGGGGTCAACGGCGAGCAGCTGCGTGTGGTCACTTTTGACGACGCATGCGAGCCCAAGCAAGGGCCGGTGGTGGCCAACCGGGTGGTCAATGACAAGATCGGTTTCGTGGTGGGCCATGTGTGCTCGGGAGCTACGATTGCCGCAGCCGACATCTATGATGATGAAGGCGTGGTGATGGTGTCGCCATCCGCGACCTCGCCGGCCCTGACGCAAGGCAAGGGCTACCAGTATATTTTCCGCACGATAGGCCGTGACGATCAGCAGGGGCCCGCCGCCGCCAAGTACATCATCGACAAGGTCAAGCCCGCCAAGGTGGCCGTGATCCACGACAAGCAGTCGTATGGCCAGGGCATTGCCAATGCCGTGCGCAACGACCTGCAGGCCGCGAAGATCGATGTGGCATTGTTCGAAGGCATCAACGCCGGCGATAACGATTACTCGGCCATCATCACCAAGCTGAAGTCCCTGGGGGTGGATTTTGTCTACTATGGCGGTTACCACCCGGAAATGGGCTTGCTGCTTCGGCAGGCTCGCGAGCAGGGAGTGAAGGCAACGTTCATGGGGCCTGAAGGGGTGGGTAACACCGAAATCAGCGCCATTGCCGGCCCGGCCGTCAACGGCATGCTGGTGACGCTGCCTGCCGACTTCACCCAGGACCCGAAGAACGCCGCCGTGGTCAAGGCCTTCAGGGACAAGAACCGCGATCCGGGCGGCGCTTTCCAGATGACGTCGTATGTGGCCACCAAGGTGATTGCCGATGCCATCAAGGGTGCCAAGAGCAAGGATCCTGAAAAAGTGGCCGAATACATGCATGCCAATGCCTTCGATACCCCGATAGGGCAGGTCAGGTTCGACAAGCAGGGTGATCTGGACAACTTTGAGTTCGACATTTTCGAGTGGTCGCAAGATGGCTCGAAGAAGTCGGTGAAGTAGAACCTCTGGCAGGAACGCCTTGGCGTTCCTGCCATATTTTGATTTTGGTTGTGTTTTGATGTCTTTTGCCAGCGTTCGTCTTCCGCTTTACTTTCGCCTGGTGCGGCTGGATAAGCCTATCGGTATTTTGTTGTTGCTGTGGCCAACACTGGCCGCGTTGTGGATCGCCGCCGATGGCTGGCCGCCTTTGCACCTGGTTGTCATTTTCACGCTGGGTACGGTGCTGATGCGCTCGGCGGGCTGCGCCATCAACGACTATTTCGACCGTGATTTCGATCTGCATGTCGAGCGCACCCGCGAACGGGTCCTGACGTCGGGGTTGATTTCCCCCAAGGAAGCGCTGGCCGTTGCCGGCTTGCTGGCCCTGGTTTCGTTTCTGCTGGTGCTGCCCTTGAACTATCTGGTGTGGGCGCTGGCGTGCGTCGCCTTGTTCATTGCCGTCACCTATCCCCTGCTCAAGCGCGTATTCGCCATTCCGCAGGCCTACTTGGGCGTGGCGTTTGGCTTTGGCATTCCCATGGCATTTGCCGCCATCCAGAACACGGTCCCACCAGAGGCCTGGTTGATGCTGCTGGCCAATGTTGCTTGGGCGGTTGCCTACGATACGGAATATGCCATGGTCGATCGGCCCGACGATCTCAAGCTCGGGCTGCGCACCTCGGCCATTACCTTCGGCCGCTGGGATGTGGCCATGGTTGGCCTGTGCTACGCCATCACCCTGGCGTTGCTGTTCCTGGCCGGCGTGGGCCTGTCTTACGGTTTCTTTTTCAACGCCGGCCTGGCTGTGGCGGGCGGCATTGCCATCCTGCACCTATGGTGGATACGGCATCGCGAGCGCGGGCCCTGCTTCAAGGCTTTCCTGCATAACACCTGGTTCGGCTTTGCCGTCTTCGCCGGCGCTGTCCTGGAAACCGTCACGCGCTAGGCGACGGCCCGGACCCTTTTTCAGCTGTGGCTTCTCATCCCATGAACAACGAACTTTCCCTGGCTTTTATCGGCGGCGGCAATATGGCCAGCGCCCTGGCGAACGGATTGGCCGGGCGTGTCCTGCCCGCCAATCGCATCCACGTCATCGAGGTGAATGAAGCCGCGCATGACGCCTGGCGTGCCCTGGGCGCGACCGTGTCCACGGCTCCCGACGAGCGGCTGGCTGCCTGCAAGGTCTGGATGTACGCGGTCAAGCCGCAAGTCATGCGCGAGGTCGTCGCGCAAACCCGGCCTTTTCTGCGCGACAGCCTGGTGATCAGTATTGCGGCCGGCTTGCGCAGCGATACCCTAAGCACCTGGCTGGGCTCGGCGCAGGTGCCCTGGCGTCGGCTGGTGCGCTGCATGCCCAACACGCCATCGCTGATCGGCGCCGGCGCGAGCGGCCTGGCGGCGCTGCCAGGCGTCAACGAGGCCGACCGGGCGCTGGCCGGGCAAATGCTCGCGGCAGTGGGCGAGGTCGTCTGGGTGGACAGCGACGCCGCCTTGGACGCCGTCACGGCGTTGTCGGGCAGCGGCCCGGCCTACGTGTTCCAGTTCCTGCAGGCCTTGATCGACGGCGGCTGCGCACTCGGGCTCACCGCCGAGCAGTCGCGCGCTTTGGCTCTGGCGACGCTGGGTGGGGCAACCAGGCTGGCGGCCGAGTCCGACGAATCTCCCGACGTGTTGCGCGAGCGCGTGACATCCAAGGGAGGCACGACGGCCGCTGCGCTGCAGGTGCTGACTGCGCAAGGCGTGCCGCAAACCATCCTGCAGGCCATGCAGGCCGCGGCTGCCCGTGCTCGGGAGATGGGCGATGAGTTCGCCGCGTAACTGCGTTTTCGCATCGATGTCGTATCGCCAGACTGCCGTGGCCGTCATGGCCATGACGGCGGTGGTGGTGGGCTCGAACTACCTGGTGCAGTTTCCTATCAATGACTGGCTTACCTGGGGGGCATTCAGCTACCCCGTTGCCTTTCTGGTTTCCGATCTGTTGAACCGGCGTTTTGGCCCAGCGGCCGCGCGGCGGGTGGCCTGGGTGGGTTTTGCGGTCGCGGTCACGGTGTCGCTGTGGGCCGCCACGCCGCGTATCGCAGTCGCGTCCGGCACGGCCTTTATCGTGGCCCAGTTGCTCGATATCCGGGTGTTCGACCACTTGCGCCATGGACGCTGGTGGCGCGCACCCTTGATGGCCGTGATTCCCGCAGCCATACTCGACACCATGCTTTTCTTCAGTATTGCATTCGCCGGCTTGGGTGTACCGTGGGTCAGTTGGGCGTTTGGCGACCTGGGTGTGAAGCTGCTGGTCGGGGTTTTCATGCTGGCCCCATTCAGAATGTTTATGTGGAATCTGGCGCGGCCCTACCAGGCCAAGGTATAAAGAGCGAAGAACGGTGCGTTGGTATGCCGCGATGTCGGGTGCGGCTTTCAAGTCTACGGAGCCACCATGTCGGATTTTCTGCCTCAACTGCTTCAGCAGATTTTCAACGGACTGAGCCTGGGCGCCATCTATGCCCTGATCGCCATCGGGTACACCATGGTGTACGGCATCATCGGCATGATCAATTTCGCGCATGGCGAGATCTACATGATCGGCGCTTATACGGGGCTGGTCACCCTGACGGCGGTAGGGATCGGCGGGGGGCTGCCCTTGCCGCTACTGCTGGCCATCATGCTGATCGTTGCGGTGGCCATCACCGGGTGTTACGGCTTTGCCGTCGAGCACGTGGCCTATAAGCCGGTGCGCAGCAGCCCGCGCCTGGTGGCGCTGATCTCGGCCATCGGCATGTCGATCTTCCTGCAGAACTGGGTCGCCCTGGGGCAGGGGGCGCGCGACGTGGCCGTGCCTGCCCTGATCAGCGGTTCAGTGTCTTTCGACCTGGGGCACGCATTTGATGTCACTGCCGCCTATTCGCGCATCCTGATCATCGGCGTGACCGTGGTGTTGATGATAGCGCTGACCCTCTTCATCAACCATTCGCGCATGGGGCGCGCCTGCCGGGCCTGCGCGCAGGATATGCGCATGGCAAACCTGTTGGGCATAGACACCAACCGGGTCATTTCCTTTACCTTCGTATTGGGCGCCATGCTGGCTGCGGTCGGGGGCGTCCTGATCGCACTGTCGGTGGGCAAGCTCAGCCCTTTCATCGGGTTCATGGCAGGGGTCAAGGCCTTTACCGCGGCAGTGCTTGGCGGCATCGGCAGCATACCCGGTGCCATGCTGGGCGGTGTGCTGCTGGGCTTGGCCGAGACCTTCGCGGCGGGTTATATCTCGTCGCAGTACAAGGACATCGTGGCTTTCCTGCTGCTGGTCCTGATCCTGCTGTTTCGCCCCACAGGCTTGCTGGGTAAACCCGAAGTGGAAAAAGTATGATGGGCGCGCTCCTGAAGAATGCGGTGATTTCTGCCGTCATGACGGTCATTCTGGTCACGCCCATCTTCGGCCTGAAGTTGGTGCGCGTGGGCGTGGAAACCACGCTGGTTTCCGACTGGGGGTTCGTGGCGCTGGCGGCTGGCGTGGTCTTTGTCTTCCAGCTGCTGCGCCCGACGCTGGGGCGCGCCATCAAGGTCGTGCGCCTGCCGGTTTTGCCCGCCATGCGGCCGGCCCAGCACAAGGGCATCGTCTTCCTGGTGGTGGCCACCGCCATCATCTGGCCGTTTTTCAGTAGCCGCGGCAATGTCGACATCGCCACCCTGGTGCTGATCTACGTGATGCTGGGGCTGGGCCTGAACATCGTGGTGGGCTTTGCCGGGCTGCTCGACCTGGGCTTCGTCGGGTTTTACGCCGTCGGGGCCTATACCTATGCGCTACTCTTCAAGTTTGCGGGCTTCGGGTTTTGGGAAGCCTTGCCGCTGGCGGGCGCCGTGGCGGCTACCTTCGGATTCCTGCTGGGTTTTCCGGTGCTGCGCCTGCGTGGCGACTACCTGGCCATCGTGACCCTGGGCTTTGGCGAAATCATCCGCTTGTTGCTCACCAACCTGACCAGCCTGACCAATGGCCCCGACGGGATCTCGGGCATTCCCAAGCCCACGGTTTTCGGCCTGGAAATGGCACGCCGGCCCAGTGTCGAAGGCGGCGTCACTTTCCATGATCTGATGGGCTGGGATTTCAGCGGCTCGCACATGGTGATCTTCCTGTACCTGATGGCGCTGTGCCTGGCCTTGGGCACCCTGTACGTCTCGAATCGCTTGATCCGCATGCCCATCGGGCGCGCCTGGGAAGCCTTGCGCGAGGACGAGATCGCCTGTCGTTCGCTGGGCATGAACCCGACCCGCATCAAATTGTCGGCGTTTACCCTGGGGGCGATGTTCGCCGGTTTTGGCGGGGCGTTCTTTGCCGCCAGGCAAGGGCTGGTCAACCCGGAATCCTTCACTTTCATCGAGTCGGCGCTGATACTCTCGGTCGTGGTGCTCGGGGGCATGGGCTCGCAGCTGGGCGTTATCCTGGCTGCCATATTTCTTACCGTGCTGCCCGAGTTGGCCCGCGAGTTCGCCGAATACCGCATGCTGCTGTTCGGCCTGGTCATGGTGCTGATGATGGCATGGCGGCCCCAGGGCCTGCTGCCCATGAAGCGGCCCCAGGTGGAGCTGCGGCAATGACGGCGCCCTTGCTCGATGTCTCGGCGTTGACCATGCGCTTTGGCGGTCTGCTGGCAGTGGATGGCGTGGCTTTTGCCGTTCAGCCCAAGGAAGTCTTTGCCATCATCGGCCCCAATGGGGCGGGCAAAACCACAGTCTTCAACTGCGTGGGCGGTTTCTACCGGCCCAGCAGCGGCCGCGTCATGATGGACGGCCAAGCCCTGGAAGGTTTGCCTAGCCACAAGGTGGCCCGCCATGGATTGGTGCGTACCTTCCAGAACGTCAGGTTGTTCAAGCAACTCACCGTTCTCGAAAACCTGCTGGTGGCTCAGCACCAGCAGGTGGATGCGCGCTTGTTGTCCGGGCTTTTTTCCACCCGTTCGTACAAGCGGGCAGAGGCGCAGGCGCTGGATCATGCGGTCGAATGGCTCGAGCGCATGGGCTTGCTTGCCTATGCCAACCGCGAAGCGGGAAACCTCGCGTATGGCCATCAGCGCCGGCTGGAAATCGCCCGTTGCATGGTCACGCGTCCCAGGCTGCTGATGCTGGACGAGCCTGCCGCCGGCCTGAACCCGCATGAAAAACGCGAGCTGCAGGTGTTGATCGACGATTTGCGTGCCAACCACGGCGTTGCCGTGCTGCTGATCGAGCATGACATGAGCCTGGTAATGGGGATTTCCGATCGCATCCTGGTCATGGAGCACGGCAAGCCGATTATTACCGGAACCCCCGAGGTGGTGCGCAACGAGCCGCGTGTCATCAAGGCTTATCTCGGAGAAGCGTAGTGCTGCAATTGCGCAATATCCATACGCATTACGGTGCCATCGAGGCGCTGGGCGGGGTCTCGCTGGATGTGAACCAGGGCGAGATCGTGACCCTGATCGGTTGCAACGGCGCGGGCAAGACGACGCTGCTCATGACGGTTTGCGGCACGCCGCAGGCGACCTCGGGTGACGTTGTGTTCGAAGGGCAAGACATTACCCGCTGGCCCACCCACCGCATCATGCGCAGCGGCATCGCGGTGTCGCCCGAGGGTCGGCGTGTGTTTCCCGATCTGACGGTGGCGGAAAACCTGAAAATGGGCGGGTTTTTCAGCGATGCCAGGCAACTGGCCGAAGGGCTGGAATATGTCTATGGCCTGTTTCCCCGCCTGAAGGAGCGTGCAGGCCAACGCGCCGGGACCATGTCCGGGGGCGAGCAGCAGATGCTGGCCATCGGCCGCGCCTTGATGAGCAAGCCGCGTTTGCTGCTGCTCGATGAGCCCACGCTGGGGCTCGCGCCTTTGATCATCACGCAGATATTCGACATCATCCGTACGATCCGCGAGCAGGGCGTCACCGTATTCCTGGTCGAGCAGAATGCGAACAAGGCCTTGCAGGTGGCCGACCGCGGCTATGTCCTGGAAACCGGCAAGGTGGTCCTGACCGATACCGGGGCGAACCTGCTGGGCAATGACGAGGTGCAGCGCGCCTACCTGGG
>JBEBVZ010000086.1:0-10815 GCA_040392445.1 Verticiella sediminum | reverse complement strand
TCGGGTGGTTTACGACGTATCTAGCAAGCCGCCGGCGACGATTGAGTGGGAGTGATTTTCACTCTAGCAAAGCCTAGCAGCACCTAGCGGTTGTTTCAAATAAAGCCCTGATAAATCAGGGCTTTTTTTCATTTAGGTCGGCACGCCGAGATCGGGGTGTCTGAGCACTGAGCGGGATCAGCGGGGGCAGGCGATGGAATGGATTTGGAGGGAGGGATCGACGTCGAACTAACTGCAAATGAGTCAGTTCCGCGCGATAAAGCATTAGTCGGTGTCAACGTAGCCGGTAGCAGCCCACTTCACAACTTGAATCCCTCTGCACCCATTACGACTTTAGCTCAGCACTAGATCGAGAGTTCTCGTCGGATGATTTCTGCGCCTGCACTGAGAGCATTTAATTTGCCTCTTGCCACTCGACGCGGTAAGGGCGCCATGCCACAGTTAGTGCAAGGATAGAGCTTGTCGGCATCTACAAACCGAAGCGCTTTCCGTAGGGTGTTGGCTACTTCCTCTGGAGTTTCAATCGTATTAGTGGCCACGTCAATGGCCCCTACCATCACTTTTTTGCCACGAATGAGTTCAATTAGATCAATTGGAACATGAGAGTTGTGGCATTCCAGCGAGATTATATCGATATTGGATTTCTGCAGCTTGGGGAAAGATTCTTCATATTGACGCCACTCAGACCCCAGCGCCTTCTTCCAATCAGTATTAGCTTTAATGCCGTAACCATAGCAAATATGTACAGCAGTTTCACATTTAAGCCCTTCAATTGCCCTTTCCAACGTGGCAACCCCCCAATCATTCACCTCATCAAAGAAAACATTGAATGCAGGCTCGTCAAATTGGATAATATCAACGCCGGCCGCCTCTAATTCCTTGGCTTCTTGATTAAGGATTTTAGCGAATTCCCAGGCTAATTTTTCGCGGCTATTATAGTGGTTATCATAGAGCGTATCAATCATCGTCATCGGGCCTGGCAGAGCCCATTTAATGGGTTGCTTGGTTTGCTGACGTAAAAACTTGGCGTCGTCAACAAAAACAGGTTTCTGGCGACTTACGGCGCCAACGACTGTCGGCACGCTCGCATCATAGCGATCACGAATTCTAACGGTCTCACGTTTTTCAAAATCAACTCCGCTGAGATGCTCAATAAACGTGGTAACAAAATGCTGGCGGGTTTGCTCGCCATCACTGACAATATCAATGCCTGCTTGCTGTTGTTCCTGCAGTGATAAACGTAAAGCATCTTGTTTGCCCTCAACTAATTCCTCGTCTTGCAATTTCCAAGGCGACCAAAGTTTTTCAGGTTGTGCAAGCCAGGAAGGTTTGGGCAAACTGCCGGCAGTTGAAGTAGGCAATAAGTTTTTCATGGTAGATGATTTCGTGTATTTTGGTTAATTAGAGAGCGCAATTAGCAGCCCATTGTTCAAGAATATTTTTGTATGGCTTGATGAAGTGCTTCTCTGTAAATTTCCCCTGCTTAATTGCTAGCTGGCTGCGTTCTTCTCGGTCATAGACAATTTGAGTTAACGAATAATCCTGATTCTTTAGGCTTGGCTGATAAAATTTCCCCGCCGCAGAATTGGCATTGTAAATCTCGGGCCGGTAAATTTTTTGAAATGTTTCCATCGTGCTGATGGTGCCGATAAGCTCAAGATTGGTGTAGTCGCCAAGCAGGTCGCCGAGAAAATAAAAAGCCAAAGGCGCAACGCTATTTGGAGGCATAAAATAGCGAACTTGCAACCCCATTTTTTCGAAATATTGATCAGTCGAGGAAAATTCATTTTGCTGATACTCGATGCCCAGTATGGGGTGCTGATTTTCAGTCCGATGATAGGTCTTGCTGCTTGAGGCGCTTATACAGATAACAGGCGGCTTATTGAACCGCTGTTTGTAAGTGTTCGAGTTTACAAAGTGCTTGAATAGCTTGCCATGTAAGTCGCCGAAATCATTTGGAATGCCAAATGCGGATTTATTGTTATTGTGCTCCGGCAACAGTACGCTGAAGTCATAATCGCGCACGTAAGAGGAGAAATTATTCCCTACAATGCCATCAATGCGTTCGTTGGTTTTGTTATCAACGATTTTCGTCTTCAATATCTCAATCAATGGAAACGCATCATTGCTGTCTTCGGCATCAATATTCATCTCAACGGAAATGATTTCGAGCTCGACAGAGTAGCGATCTCCCTGCGGGTTATCCCAATGCGCCAGGTTATTGAAACGATTGTCAATCATCCTTAGAGTGTTGCGCAAGTTTTCTTGGCGGCTCTTTCCTCTAGCCAAATTAGCAAAGTTGGTTGTTGCACGTGTATTGTCTGATGGATGATAGTTTTCATCGAAACAAATGCTCTTAATGCCAAATGTAAATTTTTTGTTCATTGCGATCTGCTGCTCTAATTTCTGCGAAAAAATCTGAATCTATTTTTTTATTCAGCGTGCCGCAGGCACGCCGCTGGCGTTCGCAGCCTTGACGTTTTTGGTAGACAGCCACTTGGCGGTGGACGCTATCGCCCGCCAAGCGGCAGTCGGATTGATCTTGTTTCAGGCCGTGACCACTTCCTTGGCGGTGGCAGATCTTGCATGGCGCGTCAATTCGACCAACGGCAATGCCCGTTGGACCGCCAGTCTGGCCCGCTGGATCAGGGCTTCGTTCTGCAGACGGTAGTCCACGAAATCCTTGTCGGTCGCGTAAACGCCCAGCGGCAATGTGCGTGCTTGGAAGAAGCTGAACAGCGGCCGCAATTGGTGATCGATCACCAGGGCATGGCGCTCGCTGCCGCCAGTGGCAGCCAACAAGACCGGCTTGTCGATCAAGGCGTCTTGATGAATGAAGTCGAAGAAGTGCTTGAACAGCCCCGTGTAGGAGCCGCGAAAGACTGGTGTTGCCACCACCAGGACGTCAGCTTGCTCGACCGCTGCGAGTTCCCGCTCCACCGTGTCGGGCAGTTGGGAGCGCCAGACCGCTCCAGCAAGCTGCGGTGCAAGCTGACCCAGTTCGACTAGGCGTTGTGCGCTCGGGACTTCGTCGGCGATCAGGTCCAGCAGGTGCTCTGTCAGGGCTGCAGCCTTGGAGGGGCGTTGCAGCCCGCCGGAAACTGCTACTAAACGGAGTGGACGTGTCATTTTTGCTTTCATATGGATTGATCAGTGCAGAGCCGGGCAATCCGCCCGGCCTCACCCTGGGCCTTCTCCTGCTCAAGCGCGTTGGCCAAATCGACGGTTCGCATCACAGCGGCCCTGCGTCGTTGCTCGCGCGGATCGTCCGGCCGCTATTGACGTTTGATTGGGCGCCTGAGCCGCAGTTCGGATCTCACGTGCGCGGCTCACGCGAGATCCGCCTTATCCCGGGGCATTTGGCGGACAAAGCCGCCATGCGCTAGGGAGCGTTGCTGCAGTCTGAGCGCGCGTTGTCAATCAGCCACGTCAGGGACAAAACGGGAAGCCACGGTTCAATGCCGAAACCTGCTCTGGCACCGCGCAATCCGAGGTTGTGAATGATGACCATGACCGCTCCCAAAAATGCAAACTAACGATGGGGAGGATGTTAGTGGTGGGTGACTATGAAGTAAAATGGTTTTATTTCATAAATCCATGAATAAGGATCATCTGAATGCTTGAGCGTATCCACCTCAGCATCGTTCAGCAGGTCGAGAAGCAAGGGTCGTTGACGGCCGCCGCGGGCGTGCTGAATCTGACCCAGTCGGCCCTGAGCCACAGCATGAAGAAACTGGAGCTGCAACTGGGCACCGACGTTTGGCTGCGCGAAGGGCGAAGCCTGCGCCTGACGCAGGCCGGCCAGTACCTGCTGGCGGTGGCGAACCGGGTGCTGCCGCAACTGGACCTGGCCGAAGAGCGCCTGGGCCAATTCGCGCAGGGCGAGCGCGGTGCGCTGCGCATCGGCATGGAATGCCACCCTTGCTACCAGTGGCTGCTCAAAGTGGTTTCACCTTATCTAGCCGCATGGCCCGACGTGGATGTGGACGTCAAGCAGAAGTTCCAGTTCGGCGGGATCGGTGCACTCTTTGGCTACGAGATCGACCTGCTGGTCACGCCCGACCCGCTGTTCAAGCCGGGGCTGAAGTTCGAACCCGTGTTCGACTACGAGCAGGTGCTCGTCGTGGCCAAGGGCCATGCCCTGGCTTCTGCGGCATATGTGAAGCCCCAGCAGCTGACTCAAGAAGTGCTTATCAGCTACCCCGTGGACATCGAGCGCCTGGACATCTACAACCAGTTCCTGTTGCCGGCCGGTGTCACGCCCAAGCGCCACAAAGCCATCGAAACTACCGACATCATGCTGCAGATGGTGGCCAGCGGCCGCGGTGTGGCAGCCCTGCCGCGCTGGCTCGTCGAGGAATACGCGGCCAAGATGGACGTGGTGCCTGTGCGGCTGGGCGTACGCGGCATCGCCAAACAGATCTTCCTGGGGGCACGCGAGGCGGACACCGCCATCGATTACGTGCGGGCCTTCATCGAACTGGCCCGCCAGCCTGCCACCGCCATCGCCATTGCGCAAGGAGCCAACTGATGAACACCACCGTCGAACGCAAACCGCTTCCGTTGCCCGCGGCCGTGACAAGGTGAGCGACGTCACCCCTGGGCTTCAAAACCCCAGCTCAAGTGTTTGACGAAACGTTGCGCTGACCGGTGGAGTTCGTCTCATCGATTTTGTGGGGGATTGCCGTGGGCCTGCGGGATTGGGGACGGCCGCAAAACTGCCGTGTCGTTACCCGTGGAAGGGGCGTTTTCGAGAAGCCGCATAGACGATGGTGCAGCAACGTGCAATTGACGAACGGTGGGGGCATCGGGAATAATCAATCATTCGGATCAGCCTCGTCACGTACAGCCATTTCGACAGCTCGCCTTAAGGACACAATTGCGAGATCGAGCGTTGACCCAGCCAGGGCGGGGAATAGGTCAGGCTCTAAATCGGCAGCGTCTTCCAAGGCTCGTCGACATATTTCGGTGTGGGCTCGACGCTTCCACCCCATAGTCTGACTGGAGGCCACTCCGTCAGTCGCCATGCCGCCAGTTGCGATTCGAACGTGGGTGCCATCGGTCGATGCGCAGCTAATCCCAAGTAGCGAAATCACGCAGTAGAACTATGATTGTTGTGTAGAAATTCTGCTGGCAGCGCCCGTCGTGTGCCTTATACAGTCTGTTCGAGCGGCCGTTCGCCGCGACCAAGCGGAGGACCGATGACCGTATTAAGCAAGCCGAACATCATCATGATCATGGCCGACGACGTAGGCATCTGGAACATCAGTGCCTACCACCGTGGGATGATGGGTGGGAGCACGCCGCACATCGACCGCCTCGCACGCGAGGGTGCGCTATTCACGGATTACTACGGACAACAATCCTGCACTGCGGGACGGGCGGCGTTCATCACTGGGCAGACGCCGTTTCGCACGGGGCTGCTGAAAGTCGGCCTGCCCGCGGCGAAACAGGGCTTGCAGGATTCCGATCCAACAATTGCGGAGTTCCTCAAACCACTCGGCTACGCAACAGCGCAGATCGGCAAGAACCATCTGGGGGATCGCAACGAATACCTGCCCACCGTCCATGGTTTCGACGAGTTCCATGGAATCCTCTACCACCTCAATGCGATGGAAGAGCCCTACGACCCGCAGTACCCGAAGGGCGATAAATTCCTTGCGAAATTCGGTCCGCGCAACATCATCCACAGCGATGCAATCGACGTCGATGATCCGACAGAGGATCCACGCTGGGGCCGTGTTGGCAAGCAGAAAATCACGGATGCAGGTCCCCTTCCGCCGCGTCCGGGCATGGATCCGGCTGCTAAGGTGAGCATGGAAGACATCGATGCGGACTTGATGAAGCGTTCGTGCGACTTCATCGACCGCTCGGTGAAGGCGGAAAAGCCGTTTTTCCTTTGGCACAACGCCACCCGGTGTCACTCCTTTACGCATCTCTCCAAGCAATGGGACGGCAAGACCGGGTTTGGCTTGTTTGCCGATGCGATGGCCGAACTGGACTGGGTCGTGGGCGAACTGCTGGCCAAACTGGACGAACTCGGCATCGCGGACAACACAATCGTGATGTTCACCAGCGACAATGGCGCGGAAATCTTCAGCTGGCCCGATGGCGGCAACCATCCGTTCCGCGGCGAAAAAGGCACGGTGTACGAAGGCGGTTTCCGCGTTCCCATGCTCGCCAAGTGGCCAGGCGTCATCAAGCCGGGCACCATCATAAACAACGTTATGTCGGCCGAAGACTGGATGCCGACCCTTGTCGCGGCCGCCGGCGGCGATCCGGATCTGAAAGAAAAGCTGCTTACCGGATACCAGGCGGGTGGGAAGACCTTCAGGAACCATCTCGACGGCTACAACTTCAAGCCGTTCTTCGAGGGCAAGGTCGCCGAAAGTCCTCGCCATGAATTTTTCTATTTCAGTGACAACGCCGACCTCATGGCGGTACGCTACAACGAGTGGAAGATCACTTTCAAGACCGTTGTCGGCAACCTATTCAGCGGCAAGGAGGATTCGACCAACGTCCCGATCGTGACCAACCTCCGCGTCGACCCCTGGGAGCGATACCAGACCGAATCGACGTCCTACGGCGAATGGTGGGGCAAGAAACTGTGGGTCATGATGCCCGCCATGGGCGTGATGGGTCAGTTTCTCGCCACCTTCAAGGATTACCCGCCCAGCCAGGCCTCCGGTTCGCTCAGCGTAGAGAAGGCGCTGCAGGCGTTGCAGGACGGGGGCCGAAAGAACTGAGTCTGAGCGCAGAGCGCCATGAATGGCCAGCGGCATTTGGCCAAACTCCGCTGGTGTTGTGAGCGGCCCGCGACGATACCTTCGCGACCGCTCATGGCGGCGCTAGAAGCATTGCGGTCACTTTGCGGTGATTGACTCCGTCTGCCCCTGTAACCCCGCGCGATGTCACGTTATTCCCATGCTGCAAGGCCAGTGAACGCGAGCCTATCGACGCCGATACGAACACCAAACCGCTGGTTTCTATTGCTTCGTCAGCCGTTCGCCGAGGGCGCGCAGCAGATCCGCGCCATTTCCTGTCCAGGCGCTTCCGTGCATGCAGGCAAGCGTGGTCGGGTTTTCTCGGGCGAGCTTGTCGATCAACGCCCTGGTGTTGGTCGAGTGCGAAAAGTAATCCAGGGGGATACGAAAGGCTTCACTCGGTTCCAGAATATCGCTTTCGGTCAAGGCGATGGCGCCGTTGCCGCCTTGCGTGAAAAGATCTCCGCAGAACAGCGTTCCTGTTTCCGCTTCCATCAGGTAGCCGGTTTCCCATCCGTGGGGTAAATGAGGCGTATCCAGCCATTTCAGGGAACGCTTTCCCAACGCGAGCTTTTCCCCGTCAGCCATCGGCCTTGCAGGCCTATCGGCAACGTCGTTGATGGAAACCATCGCCGCCACTTCGCTGCACAGGGCAACCGACTGCGGTGCTGCCGCCAGCCATTCATTCAGGGAACCACATTCGTCCGCTTCGAAATGCGACAGTGCAATAAAGCGCAGGCGTTCTGCCGGAATCAGGTGCTTGACTGCCTCGTGAATAACCGAGAACAGCTTTCGCGGCCCCGTATGAAAGAGTAGCGGTTGGTCGTCGAGGATCAGGTACTGATTGAACGAGAATCCGCCGGGGACAATACTGATGGGCGTGTTGATGCGATAAATGCTGTCTGCAATTTCGTGCACATTTGTCCCCGAAGCTGCATTAGTGATCGTCATGACACACTCCTTCGTCGAAGGATCGACGTCTGGCGTCAGTTGCTGACAGTCCTGTGGCAAGAGCTGCCAGACATCATCCGGATTCATGGCAGCAAGATTGCGTCCTGAAAGACCGACACTTCAGCCGACAAAGGGGCCGCCGGATCAATAGATTCGAAGGCCTATATCCACTTGCGTACCCGCGACTGGTAGTCCGTGAATTCCGCCCCGAACAGAGCAGTCAGCGCCCGCTGCTCCGGCTCGATCTGGAAACGGTTCATATAAAGAACGAATCCCAGCACGCCAAGCAAGCTTGCGGGTGAGGCCAGGAAGATTGCCCATGCCACGAGGGCGCCGGCAAAGCCGAGGTACATCGGGTTGCGTGTGTAGCGGTAGATGCCGCTGCTCACGAGTGACGATGAGGTATGCGGTTTCAGCGGGTTGACCGTGGTTTTCGCGCGCTTGAAGGAAGCGACACCGGCCAGGCAGATGAAGAGGCTCCCCAACAGGACGATCAGTGCGGTTGCGATGCGTAAGGTATCCGCGACCTCAAGGCCCGGTAAGTAACGCGAGGCGCCCCACATCAAGGCCGCGCATAGGGTGGCGACCAAGGGCGGCGGTATTCTGTTTTCCAAACGATGCATGGGGTAGCCTTTTTTGCTAATTCCTTGCCTGCGGATCGTAGCTGATGAGCACGGGTGTTTTCGCCATGTCCCATTCCTTTTTTTGATTGCTTCGAGTGTAGTCTGGCCGATATCATGCTTCGCACTACCCTAAAAAAAGATCGTGGCGGGGCAGTGTTTCTCTATCCGACTCTGGGCGGGCTGGCGTTGGAACAAGCGGGTGCGTCAACGGTGTGCTGGAAATTGCCGGTCAATATGGAAGGTTGAATCGTTGTGATGAATGATGGTGTGGCGAAGAGCCTTCTAGGGATGGTTGGCCGGGTTTTGGCGGGCGCCGCCGTTTTGCTTTATGGGATCTGGGGTGGTTTTGCGCTCTGGTATCAACTACCGTTCTCTCGGCCTGTCGTTACGCTGGCGATAGGCGGTTGGCTGCTGTTGTCCCTGATCATGGGCGCAAGTATTGCACGCCGGCATACACCAGCCGCACGGGCTTTGCTGGGGGTTTACCTTCTGGCCGCCGCCGGACTTGCCGCATGGTGGGGAACGCTGGCGCCGTCGAGCGACCGGGTATGGGCTGACGATGTGGCTCGCATGACCCATGGCAGCGCCGTTGGAAACTTGGCCACGCTGCAGAACGTACGCAATTTCGACTGGCGCACAGAGACGGACTACACCGCTCGCTGGGAAACCCGTCGGTATGATCTGGACCGTCTGGTGTCGGTGGATCTGTTCCTTTCGTACTGGGGTAGCCCCGCGATTGCGCACACCTTGGTGTCCTTTGGTTTTGACGACGGTGAGCAGGTGGTGTTTTCCGTGGAAATCAGGAAAGAGCGCAACGAGGCATTTTCCACGATAGGCGGCTTTTTCAAGCAGTTTGAAATGAGCGTGGTGGCCGCCGACGAGCGCGATATTGTGCGGGTGCGAACCAGCGCGCGCGGCGAGCAGGTGTTTCTCTACAACATTGATATGCCAGTGCCAGCCATGCGCGAACTGTTTCTTTCCTACGTCGAGACGGCCAACGATCTGGTGCGAAAACCGCGCTACTACAACACGGTCACAGCCAACTGCACGACCATCGTTTATCGGATGATGCTGGCAATCGTGCCCGGCCTGCCCGCCGACTATCGCATTTTGCTCTCGGGCTATCTGCCCGATTATCTCTATAAGCTGGGGGCTCTGGATATGCGCTATTCCTTGGAAGAACTGAAGGCGCGAGCTTATATCGGCGAGCGGGCGGCAAGGGCAGGGGATACGCCGGATTTCTCGCGTGCCATCCGCGCCATCGATCCGGCTTTCCTGCGACGCCCCGCAAGCGTTCTCTTCAGTTTGCGGCAAGCAGTGCACTCGAGCCGTCCAGCAGGCCCGCCGAAACGCTCTTTAGCGGTACGCTCCTAGGCTTCTGGCGCGCCTTTTGGATGAGCTCGTTCAGGTCGAAGTGCATGTAATTAAGGCCAACATATGTGCGCACGTAAAGCTGACGCCGGTTCAGATCGATGAGTGAGGTCCACGACGCATACTCTGAAGAGTAGAGCCAGTCGCCAGTCACACCCGGCGCGGCAATGTCGGCAATGCCATCGTAAAGACGGTTGTCGATGGCCAAGCCGCGTGGCCTGTCAAAGTTATTCATCACGTGCGCCAGCGTCTGGATCGCCTGCTGCGGCGTCTTGGCCTTTTCGGCAAAGTTGGAGTAATACGCCGCCCGCACGAAACGCCCCACTGACGTGTTGGAGGCAGGTCAACACCATGTTGGACCAAGCCGTTAAAATTTTACGGCCTGGCGAACGTCCCATGATCCATTCTGATCGGGGCTCGCACTATCGGTGGCCGGAATGGATTCGCCGTATTCACAAGGCCGGGTTAACGCGCTCAATGTCGAAGAAGGGGGGCTCGCCCGATAGCGCAGCTTGCGAAGGCTTCTTCGGAAGGTTAAAGAACGAACTGATATATCCCCGTAACTGGCAGGATGCCTCGCTGGAAGCACTGATTGGCCAGATCGACACCTACATCCGCTGGTACAACGAACGGCGCATCAAACTATCGCTGGGGCGGCGAAGTCCTATAGAGTACCGTCGGGATTTGGGCCTCATAGCCTCATAATCGTCCAAGAAAACGTCCGCACCCCCAGTGGCTGGCCCAGCAGCCAGCGGGTCAAAGGCCGCATTGGCGGCAAAGCCGGGAGCGACAGCCACCTGCGTCACCGGCACGCAACACCGCAGGCGCGAAGGCATTGGCACCGAGCGGAGCAGAAAAAAAGCGCGTCGCCCCGCAGGACAACGCGCCGGATGGCTGTGCGATCAGTGTGCCGCTGTCTCCGCCATCGTCTGCAACTGCTCAATCACGCCGGGTTCGACGAAGACGCAAGCCTGGTCATCCGTGATTGGCACGCTGAATATCTGAGCAAGTACGGTGCGCCGCAGATGAGCCAGTCGACCCCGTCCAGCTCTGAATAATGGAAGTGATGTAGACCGTAAAGATAGGCAGGGTTGTCATGCCGATCA
>JBEBVZ010000085.1:0-11359 GCA_040392445.1 Verticiella sediminum | reverse complement strand
CGCGGTTTGGCCAGGGCCAGTACGTTGATGGCGGCCATCGCCACGAAGAGAATCAGGGCCCAGATCTCGTACTGTACGCCCAGCAGACTGACGGCACTGTCGGCGCAGGTGGCGTAGACGCCGAACACCTGCGGCAGGGCTTGGTCCAGACCGGATCCGGTGACTACCCGGTCGGCGAATGTCAGGTCGCAGGTAAAGAGTTTGGCTGCCACCGTATGCTGGTACCAGGCCGCGACGGCGCCGCCCATGGCCAAGAGAAAGCTCGCGCCCATGGCAAGCCCCGGCACGATGCGATTGTCGCGAGCCAACCATCCGATACCGGCCACCACGCCGATGGCCAGGCAGATCATGCGCTGCAGCACGCACCAGGCGCAAGGCTGCATGCCCAATGCATGCTGGGATATCAGGGCAAAGGCAAGCGCCGCAAAGGCCAGCAGGGCGGTCAGGCCCAGCACTCGCTTGGAGGTCAAAAACATTCTAGGTTTTCCTGGATACGCCCATCAGGCGGGGATAAAGGGTAAGCGGGATAAGGACCCTGGCGCCTGCCTATAGGTTCAACTGCTCGACCAATGCGTGCAAACCATCCCACATGATCTGGGCGCCCAGGCAGAGCAATAGAAAGGCGGTCATGCGCATGAAAACGGCTGTGCCGGTTTCGCCCAGAGGCCGCAGAAGTTGCTGCGCAAAGCGAAAGCACAGGAACACCGCCACGCCGATCAGGGCGATGGCCGGCAAGGCACCCGCCAGGCGCACCAGACGTAGCGACACGACAGGGTCATGCAGGCTGGCGCCCACCGTAATCGCCGCGGCGATCGAACCCGGTCCGCATGAAATCGGGAAGGTCAAGGGATAAAACGCCTGCTTGCGCGCCATTTCCGGCGTATAGCCTTCGGCCAGTTCGGCCGCGCGCTGCACGCCGGCGTCGGGGGAATGCAAGAGACGCCATGCCGTGGTGGCAACCAGCAGCCCCCCCGCCACGTTCACGATGGGCAGAGAGATACCGAAAAAGTTCAGCACCGTGGAGCCGGCCAGCATGGCCGCGGCCAGCAAGAGAAAGACATTGCGGGCAATTTTGGTCGCCAGGATCGCCCGCGTGCTGGTGGAGGCTCCTGCCGTCAGCGAGAGGAAAATGGGCGCGGTGGCGGTCGGGTTCAGAATGGGAAGCAGCGTAGCCAGCGCAAAGAGGAAGCCTTTGCCAAATCCAAAAAGGTAAGTCTCAATCGGCATGGCGCACACTGCCAGGCTGCATCGCCGCATGGCGATGCACAAAAGCACGGAAAGTCATCAGGATTCTGCAGCAAGGGAATAAGGAAGTTTTGCCAAAACCAGCATCGGGCCATCTGGCGTGCCCAGCCTGAGTTCGGCTGTGTCCGCGATGGCTACCGGTGCCTCGAACAACAAATGGACGCCGCCCAACTGGCCGGCGGCATTGATGACGCGTCCCACGGGCTCGCCGGTGCTGCCGGCCTGGTAGATGTCGGCGCCTACTGCCTGGTCTGCGGTGACGCCAGTCTGGGGCGCAATATGGGCAAGCATGCTGCGCCGCTTTTGTTTGCCAAGATAGTGGCTACGGGCAACGACTTCCTGCCCAGGGTAGCAACCCTTGGTGAAACTGACGCCGCCAATGAGATCGAAGTTGGCCACCAACGGGGTGATCAGGTCTTGCAGCGGCTGGCTGACCCAGGGCAATCCGGCTTCGATGTCCTGTTCACGCCAGGCATCGGCGGCATTGGCCGGCAGCGCGGGGGTTGCCGGTAGCGTGTTTGCGGCAGGCGCAATGTACCACCAACGGCCTGCGGGGGCTGCCTGGCCGCGCGGCGCGGCAATCCAGGTGCCCTGCGTGTGGTCTGCACGCTGCCAGGCCTCGTTCGGGATGCCGCCGGCCCAGGCGTCAAGTGCGTCCAGCGCGGCGCCAGTGTCGGCCCACACGCCGGATACCTGGACATCCACCGCATCGATCGTGACTTTGGCGCGCAGCACGAACATGCGCAGCCGCTTGACCAGAGCCTGGGCCACGCTGGCGTCGACCATGGCGCGTACCGCTGCGCTGCCGTCTTCGGCCTGAACGCGCCACATGACCAGGCTGGCCAGCATGCGTCCCTTGACCGAGCAGTAGGCGGCCAGGCGTGCTTCTTGGGCCGTCAACCCCTGGACGTCCTGCGTGAGCTGGCCGTGAAGGAAGGTCAGGGCATCCGCGCCGCGGAATTCGAGCACTTGCAAGTGGGCTAACGGTGCGCAATGTACGCTTTCCGGGAAGGCGGTTGCTGGCTCGGCAGGGAAGGATTTTGCTGACATATCGACAGGTCGGTAGTGGGATACAGCGAGTATGATACCGGGGCCTCAAATTCCTGGTGTGTCATGCTGCGTTTTCTTGTTCGTTTGTTGCTGTTACTTGCATTTGCCGTCGTGTTGGCGGCTGCGGCGTTCGCCTGGTGGGCCTTGCGCCCGCTGCCCCTTGGTGCGGAGCGCGTGGATTTCACCGTGGCCCCTGGCACCGGCATGCGCGGCATCGCGCGTGAACTCGATCGCGCCGGCGTGAACACCCATCCCGAGTTGTTTGTATTACTTGCCCGCGGCTCCGGCCTCGACACCAAGGTGAAGGCGGGCGGCTACGAGGTTACCGCAACCGACAGCATGTGGACGCTTTTACAGCGCATGGCGCAGGGTGATGTCACCCATGCGCGCATTACCTTCATCGAAGGCTGGACGTACAGGCAGATACGCGACGAGTTGCGCCGCAATCCCGATATCCGCCAGACCCTGGATGGCGTGGACGATGCGACTTTGCTCAAGCGTCTGGGGGCCACCGCCACGCATCCCGAAGGCCTGTTCTTCCCTGACACCTATTCTTTTGCCAAGGGTTCCAGCGATTTCGACGTATTGCGCCGCGCTTCGCTGGCGCTGCAGCAGCAACTGGACCAGGCTTGGGCTGCGCGCACCAGCGATCTGCCCCTGGCGACGCCCTATGAAGCACTCATCATGGCTTCCATTGTCGAGAAGGAAACCGGCCACGAGGCCGAGCGCGCACGAATTTCCGGGGTATTCGCCAATCGCCTGCGCATAGGCATGCCGCTGCAGACGGATCCCACCGTAATCTACGGCATGGGGGAAAGCTACGCAGGCAACATCCGGCGCAGCGACCTACAAACCGATACGCTATGGAACACCTACACGCGCCGCGGCCTGCCGCCTACGCCCATCGCCAGTCCGGGCAGGGCTTCGCTCATGGCCGCGGTCCAGCCCGAGTCGCACAAGTTCATCTATTTCGTCTCGCGCGGCGATGGCACCAGCGAATTCTCGACGGATCTGGCCACGCATAACCGACACGTATCGCGCTATCAGCGGGGAGGGCGTTGACATGAACCCAACTATCCGAGGCCGTTTCCTGACGCTGGAGGGGGTAGATGGCGCTGGCAAGAGCACCCATGTCCAGTGGTTGCACGATACCCTGCGCGAGATGGGCAAGCCCGTACTGATTACGCGCGAACCCGGCGGCACCCCCCTGGGCGAGCGCCTGCGCGAAATGGTCCTGCACGAGCCCATGCAGCTCGAGACCGAGACCCTGCTGATGTTCGCCGCGCGTTGCGAGCATTTGCGCACGGTCATCGAACCGGCGCTGGCGCAAGGCCGCTGGGTGGTGTCCGATCGCTATACCGACGCGACCTTTGCCTATCAGGGCGGCGGCCGGCAGCTCGGTGCGGCGCGCATCGAAACCCTGGAAAACTGGCTGCAACCCTACATCCAGCCCGACCGAACCTGGCTGTTCGATGTTCCGCTGGAAGTGGCGCGCGAGCGCCTGGGCCGCGCGCGCGAACCGGACCGCTTCGAGAACGAGAGCGATGCCTTCTTCCAGCGCACGCGGGCGGCCTACCACGCCAGGGCCGCTGGCGCGCCCCAGCGCATACGCGTCATCGACGCCACGCAGACCATAGAGCAGATCCGCCTCGAGTTGCGGCGCGAACTCGAGGCCCTGTCCGATGCGTGATGATGCCGACATCCTCGAGGACGGATTCCTGCCCTGGCATCGGCAGCAGGCCAGCGACTGGCTGGGGGCCCGCGAGCGCTTTGCCCATGCCTGGCTGATCCATGGCATGGCCGGCATAGGCAAAATGCGTTTTGCCAAGGCGGCGGCGGTCAGCCTGCTGTGCGAGATGCCGCAGCAACACCTGGCCTGCGGACGCTGCCAGGCCTGCTCGTGGTTGCGTAGCGGCAACCATCCGGACTTTCGGGTTTTGCGCCCCGACGCGCTCGCGCTGGCCGAAGGCGCCGTCAGCGAGGCGGATGACACGCCGCCGGCCGACAAGGCCAGGAAGTCGCCTTCGCGCGAAATCCGGGTCGAGCAGGTGCGCGCCCTGGAGTCCTGGGTAAATACCGCCACCCACCGTGGCGGCGTGCGGGTGGTTTTGCTGTACCCGGCCGAAGCCATGAACAGTGTGTCGGCGAATGCCTTGCTCAAGCTGCTTGAAGAGCCGCCGCCCGGAACCGTCTTCCTGTTGGTGGCCGATGCACCCGACCGCCTGCTGCCCACGCTGGCGTCGCGCTGCCGCCGCCTGCCGCTGGCGGCGCCAACCGCGCAGGAATCGCAGCAATGGCTGGCACAACGCGGCGTCAAGGATGCGCAGGACTATCTGGCGGCAGCCGGCGGAGCCCCCCTGGCGGCAATGCGCATGTACGAAAGCGGGGTTTCAGCCTGCCCGGCCTGGCTGGAACAATGGGCCCAGGCATTTGCGCAGCGGCGGGCCCAAAATGCCATCCCGCGCCTGGTCGACGAGCTGGAAAAGCAGCCCGCCACTGTCTGGCTGGATGCCCTGCAGCGGGCGTTCGCCGATCTGATGCTGGTGCACAGCGGCTGCGCTGTGCGCTATTATCCAAGGCTGAGCGAATCGCTAGCCACGCTGGCGGCTCGCTTGCCCGCCGTCGCTGTCGCCGAAGCCGCGCGATGGCTGGCCTCGCAGCAAAAAATCGCTACACATCCTCTGAATCCCCGATTGTTCATACACTCAGTGCTTTTAAGAGTCACGATGATCGGTGTCTGAACAAATAATGAAGCGCGTTCGTCGCCAATCATGCGCAGGCTGGCGATGACGCGCTATCTGCACTGACCGAGAACGTTTTGCACATACTCCTGGTTGAAGACGAACAAGAGCTGGCCGCCTGGCTGATGCGCGCGCTCACCGAGAGCGGGTTCATCGTGGACCATGCGCCAGATGCGGCCTCGGCCGACCGGGCGCTGATCGCCCACGAGTACAAGGCGGTCGTGCTCGACCTGCGACTGCCGGACCGCGACGGCTTGAGCGTGCTGGGCGGGATTCGGCAGCGTAACGACCGCACGCCGGTCTTGATCCTGACGGCTCAGGGCGCTTTGAGCGACCGCGTTCGAGGCCTGCACCTGGGTGCCGACGATTTCCTGGGCAAGCCGTTTGCGCTGTCCGAGCTCGAGGCCAGGCTGATGGCGCTGGTTCGTCGCAGCCACGGCGGCAGCTATCCGCGGCTGCGTTGCGGCACGCTGGTCTACGATAGCGAAACCAAGCTGTTCACCCTGGCCGGCAAACCCCTGCCGCTGACACGGCGCGAACAGTCTGCACTGGATGTGCTGCTGCAGCATAGCGGGCGCCCGGTCGAGCGCAGCGTATTGTTTGCCCAGGTATTCCAGCAGGCCGTGGAGGCCGCACCCGATGCGATAGAGGTTGTGGTTCACCGCTTGCGCAAGAAGCTGGGCGATGCGGTGCGCATCGTGACGGTGCGCGGCTTGGGCTACATGCTGGAAGCCGTCGACAGCAACGATGCGGGTTAGGCGCACCCGGCCTCGGCTCAAGACCACCTTGCTGGGCTTGCTGGTGCCCAGCGTGCTGGCCTTCCTGATGTTCGACACCTGGAGCGACTACCAGACCCTGCACCAGACCACCGACGCCGCCTACGACAGGGCGCTGCTGGGGCCGGCGCTTGCGCTCAGCAACAGCGCCCGTCCTACCGTAGACGGCGATGTCCGCCTCGAAATCCCGCAACTGGCGCTGGCCATGCTCGAATCTGCGCCCGGGCAGCGTGTGTATTTCCGCGTCACGATGTTGGATAAGTCGCCGACAGCCGAGCCCATGCTCGAAGGCTGGCAGCATGCGGCCAGCGTGGGCGTACCCATAAGCGAAATATCGGAAATTGCGGGTATGCGCGACCTGCCATTTCCGGGCGCCTGGCCAGTGGGCATCGAACCGGTGTTCTACAACACCGTATATCGCGGCGACCCGGTGCGCATGGTTGCATTGGCCCGGCCCCTGGACCAGGCCGGATTCTGGGACAGGCAGTTGCTGGTCCAGGTAGCGGAAAGCACCAGCGCCCGTAGCGCCTTGCAGGCCAGGGCCTGGCGCGACAAGCTTTCCCGCAACCTGGTGATTATCGTGGTAATGGTGGGCTTGCTGCTGCTTGGCGTCTACCATGCGCTGCGGCCGCTATCGCGCTTGCGCAACGATGTGCGCGCGCGGGCAGCCGACGACCTGAACCCCCTTGATGCAAGCAATGTGCCCCAGGAAATCGTTCCCCTGGTGCAGGCGGTCAACCATCATGTCCAGCGCCTGCGTGACGTGCTCAATGCCCAATCACAGTTCCTGGCCGACGCTTCGCATCAATTGCGCACGCCCCTGGCCATCATGCGCACCCAGGTCGAATATGCACTGCGCGAGCCAGGCACGCCACGCACGCGCAGCAGCTTGCAGGCCATTCTGGCGCAACTCGAGCGCAGCGGGCGATTGACCTCGCAGTTGCTGTCGCTGGCGCACGCCAGGCACGCCCCCATGGAAACGGTGCCGCAACCGTTTGACCTGCGCCGCCTGGCGTATGACCTGACCCTGCAGCATCTGCCGCTTGCCCATACCAAGCGCCAGGACCTGGGCTGGGACGACGCGTCCGTGACCCGGCCGCTGTGGGTGGTAGGGCTGGAGTCCGCCATTATCGAAGCCTTGTCCAACCTTATTCACAACGCCATCCGCTATACGCCGCCCAATGGACGCATCACGGTTGCAGCCCGGGTGGTGGGCCGCGAAGCCTTGCTCAGCGTGCGCGATACCGGCCCGGGTATCGATGTGGCATTGCGGGTAAGGGTGTTCGAGCGGTTTCGTCGGGGTGACGGACAGGCGGGCGATGGCGCCGGCCTGGGATTGGCGATAGCGCGTGAGTTCGTGATGCTCAACCAGGGCCGTATCGAGTTGTCGGATGGCGATGAAAATGGCGACGGGGGCTGCGGGCTTTGTATCCGGATATTCCTGCCGCTTGCCCGATTGGCATGAGGCTGCCGGATGCGTCCTAAAATATGGGATTGAACCGTCCCCGAAGGTCTTGCTTCACATGTACATAGATTCACACTGCCACGTGAATTTCCCGGAACTGCGTGCGCGCATGCCGGAAATTCTCGCACGCATGAGCGCCAACCAGGTCACGCACGCCTTGTGCGTCAGCGTAAACCTGCCAGACTGGCCAGGCCTGATGGAGACCGTCGCCAACGAGCCGCGGCTGTGGGCGTCGGTCGGAGTGCATCCGGATTATGAGGAAACGGTAGAGCCCACCGTGCAGGACCTGGTCGAGCGGGCGCGGGACAACCCCAAAGTCGTTGCCATCGGCGAAACCGGCCTGGATTACTACCGGCTCGAAGGCGATCTGGAATGGCAGCGCGAGCGTTTTCGGGTGCACATCAGAGCAGCGCGGGAAACCGGCCTGCCGCTGATCATCCATACCCGTTCGGCGGCTGAAGATACCTTGCGCATCATGCGCGAAGAGGGCGCGGACCAGGTTGGCGGCGTCATGCACTGCTTTACCGAGTCACAGGCGGTGGCGGATGCGGCCATCGAGCTGAATTTCATGATCTCGCTGTCAGGCATCGTCACGTTCAAAAGCGCGCGCGAACTGCAGCAGGTCGCGGCGACGATTCCCCTGGACAGCCTGCTGATCGAAACCGACTCGCCCTACTTGGCGCCGGTGCCGCATCGGGGGAAGGTCAATGATCCTTCCTATGTCATGCATGTGGCGGAAAAAATCGCCGATCTACGAGGTATTTCCGCCGCCGAGGTCGGGGCTGCTTCAAGCGCCAACTTCTTTCGGCTGTTTGCCAAAACTTTACGCTAGCAGAGCCATTGTTGCCGAATCGGCAACAATGCGTTGAGTAAGCAAGGGCTTATAGGCTTAAGGGTATACCCTTAAAATAGAGTCACTCGCGGTAGTGCACCGCTGTCTCTATCAGGTCAAATAATCATGAAAGCCTATCTCAACATTTCGCTTATTGCCGCAACGATGATTGTCAGTAGTTCGGTCATGGCAGCCGACATGCTCGGTGAGATGATCGACTATCCCACGAACGTTGCACAGCCCTCGAACGCTCCCGCGCTGACCCGTGCCGAAGTCGTTGCCCAGATCCCGGCCAGCGGTGTCACGCTCGGCGAGATGGTCGACTACCCGCAAGGCTATCAGGTAGTCAGCAATGCGCCGTCACGTACGCGTGCTGAAGTCAGGAATGAGCTGATCGCCGCCATCAACGACGGCACCGCGCCCACTGGCGGCATCGATTACCCCGGCCCCTTCTGAGGCGAGGCGTTGTTAGCCTTATCCCCGGCGCGGGCATCCGCCGCGCCGGGCGGGGGCAGCCAGAATGACTTGCCGCTCTCGAATACGGTCGTCAGGTTTTCTGCAAGGTAGTCCAGTAGTACCCGCACCGCCGGCACCATGCCCCGGCGGGATGCGTAAGCCGCATAGACGATGCCTTCGGGCACACGCCACTGTGGCAGAACATGTACGAGCGTGCTGTCGGTGTCGGCCGCACGCCATAAGGCATCGGGCAATAAGCCTATCCCCTGGTCCTGCCTGACCGCTTCAAGCAGGATCTGCAGATCTCCGCATAACAGGCGGGGATGGTGTGCGACGACGGCATGTTCCCCGTGCGGGTCGTACAGCCGCCATTCATGGGGGCCGGGTTCCATGATGCCGAAACTGACGGTGCTGTGGCCCGCCAGCTCGACCGGTGTAGCGGGCACGCCATGGGCTTCAAGATAAGCCTTACTGGCGACCAGGCTCAATTCACTGGTGCCAAAGCGCCGCGCAATCAGGTTCGCATCCGCATGCATGGCCTCGCGCACCCGCATCGCGATATCCACCTGGTCACGGTACAAATCGACAATGTCGCTGGTAATGTGCAGCCGCACGGAAACCTTGGGATACTGTTTCAGGAAACCCGGCAGCAGCAAGGGAAATACCGTTTGGGCCAAGCCTATGGGCGCGCTGATCGTAACTTGCCCGGTGGGCTCCGCAAGCAGCCCCAGCATGGACTCATCCGCCTCGCGCGCCGTTTGGGCGATGGACCGGCAATACCGTAGGTAAACCTCGCCAGCCTGTGTCGGTGACAGTCGACGTGTGCTGCGCTGCAGCAACCTCAAGCCCAGGCGTTCCTCCAGTGCTGCTATGCGGCGGCTCAAGTGCGACTTGGACATATTCAAGACGCGGCCGGCTGCGCTGAAACCACCTTCGTCGACCACCTTGGCGAAATAGTAAAGATCGTTCAGGTCTCGCATCGATGGTGCCGGGACCACGCTGCGTGGGGGCTCCTGGGGGGTTTGCAGGTTCATGGCGGTTCTTCCGTGGTGGCTCGTGGCGCGCAGGCCGCAAGGCCTGGCTCTTGCTAGCTAACGGTATACCTGTCTGGCTCAAAAGGATAACCGTTATGGCCACCCCGGCAACACCCCATTCCAAACCTGGCGGAAAAACGCTCACCAAACAGGCAACGGGCGACGTTAATCCGCGGCTGCCGCATGAGCACGATGAATCTGCGGACAGCCAGCACAGTGATCCGCGCAAGGAGATCAAACAGGCATACGACGACGTGCAGAGCGGTCAGGAAGATACGGACCTGCATGGCAGCCAAGGCAAGCGCCAGCCCGCGGCGCGGCCGTTAACCCGTAAATAACGGGATATCGCTGGCACGCCGGGCACACATATTGCGTCGTTTTCATCCATGCCGCAGGGCGGGATATCCGGCCCAGGAACTGTGCGGTTCGCCTAATGTTCAACAAGCAGGAGAAAAAATATGCTGTATTACGCCGCCGTTTTTTTCGTGATCGCCTTGGTTGCAGCTCTTTTCGGTTTTGGCGGGATTGCCGCCGGGGCCGCCAGCATCGCGAAAATTCTGTTCTTTATCTTCCTGGTCATCTTCGTTGTGACCTTGATCATGGGTCTCATACGGCGATAACAGGCATACAGACGCACAACAGGACCCGGTTCCAGGCTTGCCCGGCCTGGAACCGATAGCGCAAGGAGTCCCGAATGGCATCTCTGCACACAGTACCGACCCCGCCGCCCTACAAGGACCCGCCACCCGATCCGGTGGGAGATCCTCCGATCCAAGATCCGCCGCCAGAACCAGGCAACCCTCCAACTTATCCGCCGCAAGGCCTGCCCGCATGACACATTCCCCAGAGGCGGTGATTTGCCACCAAACCGGAGAATAAAATGTCTCTTATCATTGCCGCACGTTTCGATACTTTCGACGCCGCAGAGAACGCGGCCCGCGCCTTGTTCCACGAAGGATTCACCGAGGATTCCGTATCCATTTTCTTCGTCAACCAGGCCGGCGCGCACGCCCGCTATCCCATGGGTGGCGACGAAGCCAGTGATGCGGCTGCCAGGAATGCCCCGGGTGGCGCCGTCATGGGTGCAGTGCTGATCGGGCTGGTCGGCCTGGTGTTTGGCTGCCTGGCCTATTTCGTATTCAACGCGTCGATTTTCATCCTGATCGTGGCCATCGGTATTGGCGCCTACCTTGGGTCTTTGCTGGGCGCGCTGCTGGCGACCCGCCGCGACCGTCCTGCCGAGCAGCCTGGCGCCGCAACCGGCTTGCGGCATGCCGGGGTGCTGACCGCCGTCCATGTGCACGCGGATAATGAAGCGGTCGCGGCACGCACGCTGCGCGATATCGGCGGCAAGGATGTGGAGCAAGCCACCGGCCTGTGGAAGGACGGAAACTGGCTGGACTTCGACCCTGTGCATCCGCCGGTTCTCAGCGACAAACTCAACGGCAAAATCTCGACGGCCAACCCGACCTGACGATATTGATGTCGTTGCCAGGTTCAGCCGGGTTGCGACCCCGCCGGAACCCGGCATGCGATTTGCTAGGGTCATCGTTCCACGACGAAGCTGGCTACGCAGGTCTTTCGGTACCCTTATGCACCAGATGCAGAATATTCAGTCGCATGGCTTTCTTCTTGCCCTGAGCACACCCGAGTTCCGGGTGGAGGCTGCCAGCGAGAACACTGGGGAGTTCATTGGATTCGCGCCGGGTGAACTGATCGGACGCGAGCTGCACGAGTTCCTGCCCGAAGCCCGGCAGCGC
>JBEBVZ010000084.1:0-11531 GCA_040392445.1 Verticiella sediminum | reverse complement strand
CGCGGATGGCGCGGCGCTCGACCTGGGTGGAGCCGCAGGGCACGCACACGATGATCCGCGGGCTGGGAGCCAGCAGATTCTTTGGGTGCACCATGCGGATGAATTGCTTGAGCATCTGCTCGGTAACCGTGAAATCGGCGATAACACCGTCTTTCATGGGGCGGATGGCTTCGATATTGCCCGGTACACGGCCCAACATCATCTTGGCCTGATGGCCCACCGCCTGAATACTTTGCTTGCCATTGGGACCGCCTTCGTGGCGAATGGCCACCACGGATGGCTCATCGAGGACGATGCCTTTGCCGCGCACGTAGATCAGCGTGTTTGCGGTGCCCAGATCTATCGCCAGGTCGCTGGAAAAATAACTGCGCAGGAAACCAAACATGGGAACTTGTTCAATTGGAGATGGGTGCCAGGCAGCGCGGCTGCGGCAAATGAGACACGGCAAGCCTCACCGACACGGAGTTGCGCTGGCTGAAAAATGGAGACCCTGCCGTGAACGGCAATCGCTGCCGCTGTCGTTCAGGATGGCGTGAACAGAATTGTGCCCGAAGCGCCAGCCCGATAAACGAGAAATGATAACTTATAATGCCCTCTTAATCTGCTTCAAATCGCTGCAGCCACAGCATCGGCCACGTGGCAGCGGGCGCTTGCCGCCGGCCGCGGCCAGGAACCCACATGACGCTTACTGTACAAGACGTGACCCGCATGGCGCGATTGGCCCGCATCGCGGTCGCCCCAGAGCATCAGGCAGACGTCCTGAACGACCTCAATCATATTTTCGGCCTCATCGAACAGTTGCAGGCCGTCGACACCCAGGGCGTCGAGCCGCTGGCCCACCCCCTGTCGGCCATCGAGGAAGTCGAGCTGCGCCTGCGCGCCGACATCGTCACCGAGCCCAGTTCGGCCCAGGCGCGCGAACAGCTCATGGCCAACGCCCCCGCCAGTGAAAACGGCCTGTTCCTGGTGCCCAAGGTCATCGAATGAACGCTGCTTTCCCGAAAGCCACCCTATGAATGCCGCCCGTCGCCCCGTCTGTCCCAACCGGGCTGGCGCGGCCCGGCGCGACCCGGCCCGGTGCCGCGTCCATCAGCAGTTTTACCGATAGCCCATGACTCTTCCACTGCATTCCGAATTTTCCGGCATCGCAGCGCTGCGTGAAGCGCTGGCGGCCCGCCGGGTATCGGCCCGCGAGCTGGCGCAAAGCGCCCTGGCCGCCATCGAGGCCCAGGCCGGCCTGAACGCCTTTCTGCATACCGACGCCACGCTCACGCTGGCCCAGGCCGATGCAACTGATGCGGCCCTGGCAAAAGGCGAGGCCGGCGCGCTGGCTGGTGTACCAATTGCTCACAAAGATGTGTTCGTTACGCGTGGCTGGCGTACAACAGCTGCCAGCAAGATGTTGGCAAATTACGTCAGTCCCTTCGATGCCACCGTTGTCGAGCGCCTGCGTGCGGCGGGTGCCGTCTCGCTGGGCAAGCTGAATTGCGACGAATTCGCGATGGGCTCGTCCAACGAGAACTCGGCTTTCGGCGCAGTCGTGAACCCTTGGGACGCCGCGGCCGTGCCCGGCGGCTCGTCGGGTGGCTCGGCCGTGGCCGTGGCCGCCGGCTTGGCCATGGGCACCACCGGCACCGATACCGGCGGCTCGATCCGCCAGCCGGCCGCCCTGTGCGGCGTCAGCGGCATCAAGCCCACCTATGGCACCGTGTCGCGCTACGGCATGATTGCCTATGGTTCCAGCCTGGATCAGGGCGGACCGCTCGCGCGCAGCGCACTGGACCTGCTCGAACTGCTGGACCCGATCACCGCCTTCGACGAGCGCGACTCCACCAGCATCGAGCTGTGCCATGGCCAGCCCAACGCGGCAGGCCGCGTGCGCCAGGCCTTCCTGGCGGCAGGCGCCGGTGCCACCGATAGCGCGCCGCTGGCCGGCCTGCGCGTCGGCGTGCCACGCGAATTCTTTGGCGCTGGCTTGGCGGCCGACGTAGCCGCCGCCATCGAAACCGCGATCCAGCAGCTTGAAGCGCTGGGCGCTGTGCGCGTGGAAGTCTCGCTGCCGCGCACCGAGCTGTCGATTCCGGCGTACTACGTGATTGCAACGGCCGAGGCCTCCAGCAACCTGTCGCGCTACGACGGCGTACGCTACGGCCATCGCGCCCAGAGCTACACCGACATCGCCGACATGACCGCCCGCTCGCGGGCCGAGGCTTTCGGTGCCGAAGTGCAGCGCCGCATCCTCACCGGCACCTATGTGCTGTCGCATGGCTATTACGACGCCTATTACCTGAAGGCGCAGCGTATCCGCCGCCTGATCGCCCAGGATTTCCAGAACGCGCTGGGTAGCCAGTGCGACCTTATCGTCGGCCCAGTGGCGCCTACGGTAGCCTGGAACCTTGGCGAGAAAGCCAACGACCCGGTGGCCATGTACCTGGCGGATATCTATACGCTGGCGGTCAACCTGGCCGGCCTGCCCGCGATGTCGGTACCCTGCGGCTTTGGCCAGGGCGCCAACAGCCGCCGCCCGGTGGGCTTGCAGATCATCGGCAATTATTTCGACGAAGGCCGGCTGCTGCATGTAGCCAACGCCTTTCAACAAGCCACCGATTGGCACCAACGCCGTCCGGAGCAGGCATGAAGTGGGAAATCGTAATCGGCCTGGAAACGCATACCCAGCTTTCCACGGCATCCAAGATCTTTTCGGGCTCGAGCACCGCTTTCGGTGCCGACGCCAACACCCAGGCCAACCCGGTCGATCTGGCCTTGCCAGGCACGCTGCCGGTGATGAACCGGGGCGCCGTCGAACGCGCCATCCAGTTCGGCCTGGCGGTAGGCGCCACCATTGCGCCGCGCTCGATCTTCGCGCGCAAGAACTATTTCTACCCTGACCTGCCCAAGAACTATCAGATCAGCCAGTACGAAATCCCGGTGGTGCAAGGCGGCACGATCAGCTTTTTCGTGGGCGACATCGAGAAAACCATCAACCTGACCCGGGCCCACCTGGAAGAAGACGCAGGCAAATCCCTGCACGACGACTTCACCGGCCCGCATGGCGAGCGTTCCACCGGCATCGACCTGAACCGCACCGGCACCCCGCTGCTGGAAATCGTGTCCGAACCCGAAATGCGTTCGGCCGACGAAGCCGTGGCCTATGCCAAGGCCTTGCATGCGCTGGTGGTGTGGCTGGGCATTTGCGACGGCAATATGCAGGAAGGCTCGTTCCGTATCGACGCCAACGTATCGGTGCGCCCCATGGGCCAGGCCGAACTCGGTACCCGTACCGAGGTCAAGAACGTCAATTCCTTCCGCTTTCTCGAGCGCGCCATCCTGTTCGAAGTGCGCCGCCAGATCGAACTCATCGAGGACGGCGGCACCGTCGTACAAGAGACCCGCCTGTACGATCCGGATAAGGACGAAACCCGCAGCATGCGCAGCAAGGAAGACGCGCACGACTATCGCTACTTCCCCGACCCCGACCTGCCGCCGCTGGTGATTGCGCCCGACTGGGTCGAGCGCGTACGTGCCGGCATGCCGGAACTGCCCGCTGCCAAGCGCGCCCGCTTCGTCGCCGACTACGGCCTGACCGCCTATGACGCGTCCCAGCTGACAGGTAGCCGCGGCGTGGCCGACTACTTCGAAGCCACTGCCCAGGCCGTGCCCGGCCAGGCCAAACTGGCTGCGAACTGGGTCATGGGCGAACTGGCCGCCACCCTGAACCGCGAAGAGCTGGACATCGCGCAGAGCCCGGTGACGGCGCAAGCCCTGGCCAAGCTGATCGCGCGCATCCAGGACGGCACGATCTCCAACAAGCTGGCACGCGACGTCTTCGCCGCCATGTGGGTGAATGAGCACGGCGGCGACCCCGACGCCATCATCGAAGCCAAGGGCTTGAAGCAGATCAGCGACAGCGGCGCCATCGGCGCCATGATCGACCAGGTCATGGCCGCCAACGCCGGCATCGTCGCCGAATACCGCGCAGGCAAGGAAAAAGGCTTCAATTCGCTGGTCGGCCAAGTGATGAAAGCCGCTCGCGGCAAGGCCAACCCCCAGCAGGTAAACGACCTGCTGCGCGAAAAGCTGAACCAGCCCGGCTGATCCCCCTGCTCGACAAAACCGGGGCCAGACCACGATTTCAAGACATCGAAATCGTGGTCTGGCCCCGGTTTTTTTATTTGGTGTTGCGACGCGGATGGTCGATCAGGCGCAGCACGGCCAAGACCTTGCCGCGCTCGGAGTCGTCCATGCGCTCAAGAATGGACATCGCTTCGCTCAGCCGGCTATCGGCGGGTAGGCCAGGATTGCTGGATTCCCGTAGCAGGTAGGCGGATGGCACGCCTGGCGGCGGCAGATGCGCCGGTCCCTGGCCGCTGGCCAGCCAACCGGCGGATACGCCAAGGCTATCGGCCAGTTTGGTCACCGTTGCCAGCGAGGGCGTATAGCCCGGACGCGTCAGAATACGATTTATGCTCGATTGCGCCACGCTTGCGCGACGGGCAAGCTGGCTTTGGCTTTTGATGCCGTGGCTACGCATCGACTCTTGTAGCCGGGCGGCGAGAGTATCCATCGCCGGACTATACGAAGAAGGGTTATTTCACCGCAAAAATCTATCCTTGAATGCATGGATAAACCTATGCTCATATGCATAGTTTTGCCCGAATGGATGGATAAGCGATGACGTCGGATAGCTGCGTTGCCACTGGCTGGCACTTGCAGGATGACGGTTGGGAATTGCTCGCACCCAACCAGCAATGCATAGCCCTGAGCGCCACCGAACGCTTGCTGATGCTGGCCCTGGCCCGGCAGGCGGGGCAGGTCGTGTCCAGGCAGGCGCTGTCGGACGCCATTGCCGCCGTGCATCAGGCCGGCACTCGCCGCTATCAACCCGAGCGCGTCAACATGCTGGTCAGCCGCGTACGCGCCAAAGTGCGCCAGACCGGCATCGAGCTGCCCCTGAAAAGCGTCGCCAGCCGCGGGTATTTGCTGCAATGCCAGCCGGCAAATAAAAACCCCTGAGTTCCACAGGGAACCCAGGGGTCGAAACAGAGGCCTTGAACCTCTGCTTTTGCACAAAACCGGGGTCTGACCCCGGTTCTTGGCAGTATCAGCCGCGCTTCATCATGTCGAAGAATTCGGCGTTGTTCTTGGTCGCGCGCAGCTTGTCCAGGATGAACTCCATCGCTTCGACTTCGTCCATGTCGTGCATGAACTTGCGCAGCACCCAGATTTTCTGCAGCAGCTCGGGCTTGATCAGCAGCTCTTCGCGACGGGTGCTGGATTTGTTCAGGTTGATGGCCGGGTAGATGCGCTTTTCGGCCAGGCGGCGCTCGAGGTGCACTTCCGAGTTGCCGGTACCCTTGAACTCTTCGTAGATCACTTCATCCATGCGGCTGCCGGTTTCGATCAGCGCCGTACCGATGATGGTCAGCGAGCCGCCTTCCTCGAGGTTGCGGGCCGCGCCGAAGAAGCGCTTGGGGCGCTGCAGCGCGTTGGCATCCACACCACCGGTAAGCACCTTGCCCGAAGCCGGAACCACGGTGTTGTAGGCACGGGCCAGACGCGTGATCGAGTCCAGCAGGATGACGACGTCGTGCTTGAGCTCGACCAGGCGCTTGGCCTTCTCGATCACCATTTCGGCCACTTGCACGTGGCGCGTTGCCGGTTCGTCGAAGGTGGAAGCCACCACTTCGCCGCGCACCGAGCGCTGCATTTCCGTCACTTCTTCCGGACGCTCGTCGATCAGCAGCACGATCATCACCGCATCCGGGTGATTCGCGGTGATGGCATGCGCGATGTGCTGCATCATCACGGTTTTGCCGGACTTGGGGCTGGCCACCAGCAAGGCACGCTGGCCTTTGCCGAAAGGCGCGATCATGTCCAGGATGCGGCCGGTGAAGTTCTCTTCGCTCTTGATGTCGCGTTCCAGGCGCATCGGCTTGTTCGGGTGCAGCGGCGTCAGGTTCTCGAACATGATGCGGTGCTTGACGGCCTCGGGCGCCTGGCCGTTGACCTTGTCCACCTTCACCAGCGCAAAGTAGCGCTCGCCATCCTTGGGCGTGCGCACTTCGCCTTCGATCGAATCGCCGGTATGCAGGTTGAAGCGCCGGATCTGCGAGGGCGAGATATAGATATCGTCCGTGCTGGCCAGGTACGAGGTTTCCGGCGAGCGCAGGAAGCCAAAGCCGTCGGGCAGGACCTCGAGCACGCCATCACCGAAGATCTGCTCGCCCTGTTTGGCCCGCCGCTTCATGATGGCGAACATCAGTTCCTGCTTGCGCAGCCGGTTGGCGTTTTCGATTTCCAGCGTAGCGGCCAGTTCCAGCAATTGGGAAACGTGCTGGGCTTTCAGTTCATTCAGATGCATAGGGGGGCGAACAGGGAGAAGATGAGATACGTCGGTGCGCCCGGCGAGCGCCGGGCCAGTAGCGTGTTCACACAGGGATCGGGTTTATCGCGGAAAAGCGTGGCGCCGTTCAGTGGGGCCACGCCTGCCCGCGGGCGGAAACATGCGAGTTCGCAAACAGTGTGAGCACGCCTGCCGTTTACAGCGATTTGTCGAGGAAATCGGTGAGTTGCGACTTGGACATCGCGCCGACCTTGGTCTGCACCGCTTCGCCGTCCTTGAAGAGCATGAGCGTGGGCACGCCCCGGATACCGAACTTGGCCGCAGTGGCCTGGTTGTCGTCAACGTCGACTTTGACGATGTTGACGCGGTCGCCGTATTCGGCCGCAACCTGGTCGAGAATCGGGGCAATCATCTTGCACGGACCACACCAGGTAGCGGTGAAGTCTACCAGCACGGGGGTCGAGGATTGAATCACGTCCGAGTCGAAACTGGAGTCGCTCACGTGCTTGATCGCGTCGCTCATGGCTTTTCCTTCTTTGGGATAATGGGCGGCATTGCGCCAGATGGTTAATGCCCGGAATATTAATGAAACAGGCAGATGGGTGCGCATGCACAGCGTGCACAACCGCTTACGACGTATGGGAGTTCTCGCCGGGAGGCGGTGGATCTGCGCAGGCTACGCCGCAAACGACAGCGTTACTGCACGATTGCTGCGATGGCAAGGCAATCGGGCAGGCCCAAAAACTTGACAGTTTCGTGTTTTGAAACGTGTCGCAATCGTTACAGGATACTCGATTTACTCTTTAGCGTGCAGCGCACACCAGTTCATTGTAGAGAAAAACCAACAACTTGTGGCGGGGCCGTATTGACTGCGGCCCCGCCCTGCCATATCAGCGCGGCAGATCCGACTGTCCCATCAGGAACTCGTCCACAGCACGCGCGGCTTGGCGACCTTCGCGGATGGCCCACACTACCAGGGATTGGCCGCGGCGCATATCGCCCGCGGCAAACACCTTGGCGACATTGGTGCGGTAGTCCTCGACATTGGCCCGGGCGTTGCCCCGATTATCGCGCTCGACGCCAAAGGCGTCCAGGATGTTCTGCAGGGGCGAGACAAAGCCCATGGCGAACAGCACCAGGTCGGCCTTGATCTCGAATTCCGAGCCCGCGACCTCCTGCATCTTCATCTGGCCGGTGGCGTCGTCACGCACCCACTCCACGCGCGCGGCAATCAGCTTTTCAAGCTTGCCGTTCTTGCCCACGAAGGACTTGGTGGTCACGCCCCAATCGCGCCCACAGCCCTCTTCGTGCGACGACGAGGAACGCAGCCGGGTCGGCCAATAGGGCCAGGTCAGCTCCTTGTTCTCGGATTCGGGCGGCTGGGGCATCAGTTCGAACTGTGTCACGGATTTCGCGCCATGGCGGTTGCTCGTGCCCACGCAGTCCGAACCCGTGTCGCCGCCCCCGATCACCACCACGTGCTTGCCCGCGGCCGAGATCTGGCTGGGCAGGCGATCACCGGCCACGACCTTGTTCTGCTGGCTCAGGAACTCCATGGCGAAATGCACGCCACCGAGCTCGCGTCCCGGCAGGGGCAGGTCGCGCGGGGCTTCGGCGCCCCCGGTCAGCACCACGGCGTCGAATTCGGCATCGAGTTCGCGCGGCGTCTTGATCGTCAGGCCGTGGTTCAACGACTGCGCGTAGGCTTCGCCGTCTTCCTTGCTGCCAATATAGGTAGATGTCTGGAACTCCACCCCTTCGTCCTGCATCTGTGCGATACGGCGATCGATCTGCTTTTTTTCCAGCTTGAAATCCGGGATGCCGTAGCGCAGCAGACCGCCCGCGCGGTCGTTCTTCTCGAACACCGTGACAGCATGGCCGGCACGCGCCAGTTGCTGCGCGCAGGCCATGCCCGAGGGACCCGACCCGACCACGGCAATTTTCTTGCCGGTCTTGCGCGCCGGGCGCTGGGCCTGGATCCAGCCCTCGGCCCAGGCGCGATCGGCGATCGCGTGCTCGATGGACTTGATGCCCACCGCGTCGCTATTGATGTTCAGGGTGCAGGCGGCCTCGCAGGGCGCCGGGCAGATGCGGCCCGTGAACTCCGGAAAGTTGTTGGTCAGGTGCAGCACATCCAGCGCCTGGCGCCAGTTGTTGCGATACACCAGATCATTCCAGTCGGGGATGATGTTGTTCACCGGACAGGCGCTGTTGCAGAACGGAATGCCGCAGTCCATGCAACGCGCACCCTGCTGGCGCGCTTCGTCCTCGCTCAGGTGCAAAACGAACTCGCGCCAGTGCTTGAGGCGCTTTTTGGGCTCCTCGGCCGCTTCCTGCAGGCGTTGGTATTCCAGAAAACCGGTAATTTTTCCCATGATGTTGTCCTGTAGTCCTGATCAGGCCGCCAGTTGCGACGGGTTGGCGGCACGCCACATTTCGTCCAGGGCGCGGCGGTAGTCCACCGGCATCACCTTCACGAACTGCTTGCGGGCGGTCTCCCAATTGCCGATCACTTCGCGCGCCCGGAAACTGCCCGTGTGGCGGAAGTGGCTCTCGACCAGGCGGTGCAGAATCGCCTCGTCGGTCTCGCGCTCGCCGCCGCGCACTTGCGTGTGCCATTCTTGCGGCTTGCCGGCCTTTTTCTGCTCGGCCGACGACACCACGGGCTCGAGGGCCACCATGGTCATGTTGCAGCGCTCGCGGAACGTGCCGTCCGGGTCATACACATAGGCCACCCCACCCGACATGCCCGCAGCGAAGTTGCGGCCGGTCTGGCCCAGCACCACCACGGTGCCGCCCGTCATGTATTCGCAGCCGTGGTCGCCAGTGCCTTCCACCACCGCCGAGGCGCCGGAATTGCGCACCGCGAACCGTTCGCCGGCCACGCCGTTGAAGTAGGCCGAGCCCGACAGCGCGCCATACAGCACCGTATTGCCCACGATGATGTGCTCGGGGCCAAAGCCGCGGAAATCGTTGGGCGAACGCACGATGATCGTGCCGCCGGACAGGCCCTTGCCGACGTAGTCGTTGCCGTCGCCGACCAGGTCCAGCGTAATGCCGTGGGCCAGGAAGGCGCCAAAGCTTTGCCCCGCCACGCCATTGCACTGGATGTGGATGGTGTCGTCCGGCAAGCCTTCGTGGCCATATTTGCCGGCCACCACGCCCGAGAGCATGGCGCCTATCGTGCGGTTGCGGTTGCGCACCGGCACGATGAAGGACACTTTTTCGCCACGCTCGATGGCCGGTTTGCTGCGCTCGATCAACTGCCGGTCCAGGGCGGCATCCAGGCCATGATCCTGCTCTTCGATCTGGCGGCGCGCCACCTCGGGCGCAACTACCGGCTGGTGAAAGACGCGGGTGAAGTCCAGGCCCTGAGCCTTCCAGTGATCGATGCTGTGGCGCATGTTCAGCAGCTCGGTGCGGCCGATCAGCTCTTCGAAGGTACGCACGCCCAGTTGCGCCATGATTTCACGCACTTCCTCGGCGACGAAGAAGAAATAGTTGACCACGTGCTCGGGCCGGCCCTGGAATTTCTTGCGCAGCACCGGATCCTGCGTGGCCACGCCCACCGGGCAGGTGTTCAGGTGGCACTTGCGCATCATGATGCAGCCTTCCACCACCAGCGGGGCGGTGGCAAAACCGAACTCGTCAGCCCCCAGCAAGCCACCGATGACGACGTCGCGGCCGGTTTTCATCTGGCCATCGGCTTGCACCCGGATGCGGCTGCGCAGGTTGTTCAGCACCAGGGTCTGCTGGGTCTCGGCCAGGCCGAGTTCCCAGGGCGTGCCCACATGCTTGATCGACGATACGGGCGACGCGCCGGTACCGCCATCGTGACCCGCGATCACAACGTGGTCCGCCTTGGCCTTGGATACCCCGGCGGCCACCGTGCCCACGCCCAGGACGGACACCAGCTTGACCGAAATCGAAGCCCTGGGGTTGGTGTTCTTCAGATCGTGAATGAGCTGGGCCAGATCCTCTATGGAATAGATATCGTGGTGCGGCGGGGGCGAAATCAGGCCCACGCCCGGCACCGAGTAGCGCAGCTTGGCGATGTATTCCGACACCTTGTGGCCGGGCAACTGGCCGCCTTCGCCGGGCTTGGCGCCCTGCGCCATCTTGATCTGGATCTGGTCGGCGGACGACAGGTATTCGGCGGTCACGCCGAAACGGCCCGAGGCCACCTGCTTGATCTTCGAACGCAGCGAGTCGCCCTTCTTCAGTTCGACGTCCGCTTCGATGCGGTCCGAGCCCAGCACCGAGGCCAGCGTGTCGCCGTCCTTGATGGTGCTCTTGCCTTCGCGCATTTCGGCGCGGTAGCGCAGTTCGTCCTCGCCGCCTTCGCCGGTGTTGGACTTGCCGCCGATGCGGTTCATGGCCACGGCCAGCACCGAGTGCGCTTCGGTCGAGATCGAACCCAGCGACATGGCGCCGGTGGCGAAGCGCTTGACGATGTCCTTGGCCGATTCGACGTCATCGAGCGGAATGGCGCGCGACGGGTCGAAGCGGAACTCGAACAGGCCGCGCAGCGTCATGTGGCGGCGGCTCTGGTCGTTGATGATCTGCGCGTACTCCTTGTACGTGCGGTAGTTGTTGGCGCGCGAAGCGTGCTGCAGCTTGGCGATGGAATCCGGCGTCCACATGTGCTCTTCGCCGCGCACGCGGTAGGCGTATTCGCCGCCCGCGTCCAGGTCGTTGGCCAGGACCGGGTCGGTGCCGAAGGCGGCGCGGTGCTGGCGCAGCGCTTCCTCGGCCACCTGGAAGATGCCGATGCCTTCGATGTTGGACGAGGTGCCGGTGAAGTACTTGTTCACCAGGTTGCTTTGCAGGCCCACGGCTTCGAAGATCTGCGCGCCGGTGTAGGACATGTAGGTCGAAATGCCCATCTTGGACATGACCTTGTTCAAGCCCTTGCCGATCGCCTTGATGAAGTTCTTCACGGCCTTTTCGGGGTCATTCATCTTGCCCAGCGATTCCAGCGCCAGGTAGGGGTGAATGGCTTCGGCGCCGTAGCCGCCCAGCAGCGCGAAGTGGTGCACTTCGCGCGCGGAGCCGGTCTCAACGACCAGGCCGGTGTTGGTGCGCAGGCCGGCGCGGATCAAGTGCTGGTGGACGGCCGAGGTGGCCAGCAGCGCGGGGATGGCCACGCGCTCGCTGTCGACCAGGCGGTCCGACACGATCAGGATGT
>JBEBVZ010000083.1:0-11864 GCA_040392445.1 Verticiella sediminum | reverse complement strand
AACTGGGCGCCACCAAGATCGCGCTGGGCCACCACCGCGACGACATCCTGGCCACCTTCCTGCTCAATCTGTTCTATGGCGGCACCCTGAAGTCCATGCCGCCCAAACTGGTGTCCGACGACGGTCGCCACACAGTGATCCGGCCGCTGGCTTATGTGAAGGAAGAAGACCTGGTCGCCTACGCCGAATGGAAGGAATTCCCGATCATTCCGTGCAATCTGTGCGGCTCGCAGGACGGCCTCAAGCGCCAGGAAGCCGCGCGCCTGATCGACGAATGGGAAACCCGCTTTCCGGGCCGGGTCGAGAACATCTTCAATGCGCTGGGGCGGGTTGCGCCTTCGCACCTGATGGACCACAAGCTCTTCGACTTTGCCGGACTGCGCCCCACCGGGGTCGCCAACCCCGAGGGCGATACCGCGTTCGATCCGGTCGAACCTACCCCGGCTGCCTCGGCCTGTAGCGAACCGGCCAGCCCCAGCCTGGGAAAAACCGTACAGTTCGTACGCCTGCATCCCGAATCCGGCACCTGAAAATTTCGCACCACCGGGCCTACTTTGCCCGTTCCCAGCCAGCCTTTACCTGACGAGTCAACATGAGCCAGTTCTGGAGCCCTATCGTACAAAACCTGACGCCGTATGTTCCGGGCGAACAGCCACGCGTCAAGAAGCTGGTCAAGCTCAACACCAACGAGAACCCCTATGGCCCCTCGGCCAATGTGCTGTCGGTGCTGCGCAACGAGGTGAATGACGATCTGCGGCTGTATCCGGATCCGAACGCCACGGTGCTCAAGGAAACCATCGCACGCCACCACCACATCAGCGCGGCCTCGGTGTTTGTCGGCAATGGCTCGGACGAGGTCCTGGCCCACGTGTTCATGGCCCTGCTAAAGCAGGGCAAGCCGCTGCTGTTTCCGGACGTCAGCTACAGCTTCTACCCCACCTACTGCAAGTTGTTCGGCATCGACTACCGCCAGGTGCCGTTGAACGAACAGTTCGAGATCGATCTGGCCGGCTACGACGAAAGTGGTGGCGCCTTTATTTTCCCCAACCCCAATGCACCCACGGGACACCTGACGCCGCTGGACGCCATCGAGGCCCTGCTCAAGCGCCATCCCGACCGCCTGCTGGTGGTGGACGAGGCCTACATCGATTTTGGCGGGAAGTCCGCCATCCCCCTGACTCGCGCGCATACCAACCTGCTGGTCGTGCATACCATGTCCAAGTCGCGCTCGCTGGCCGGCCTGCGGGTGGGCTTCGCCGTCGGGCACCCGGATCTTATCGATGGCCTGAATCGGGTCAAGGACAGCTTTAACTCCTACCCGCTCGACCGCTTGGCCCAGGCCGGCGCCATCGCTTCGTTCGAGGACGACAACTGGTTTCGCATTACCCGCGAACGCGTCATGAACAGCCGCCATCGCCTGACCGATGCGCTGGAAAAACGCGGCTTCCAGGTGCTGCCATCGCACGCCAACTTCGTCTTCGCGCGCCACCCCCAGCATGACGGCGCCGAACTGGCCCAGGCCCTGCGCGAACGCGCCGTGCTCGTACGCCACTTCAAGCAGCCCCGCATCGAACAGTTCCTGCGCATCTCCATCGGCACCGACGACGAATGCGACCAGCTTATCGCCGCCCTGGACGCCATCCTGGGCAAGTAAGCACCGCAAGGTATAACCGGGTCCAACCACGGTTATGCCTGAAAACCTCGCCTCGAAAAAACTTGAAACCGGGGTCAGACCACAAAATTTCGCTAGACGGAATATCGTGGCCTGATCCCGGTTTAATCATTCGAAGGGATAGGGGCCGGGGTATTCGCCGCTGTTGACCAGGTGGGTCACCACCTGCCCCGCCTCGGTGCCCACGTGCACACGGAATCCCGGCGGCTCGAAATTCCACATGGCGGGCGCGTCAATGGCGAAGTCCGGCGCGATCTGGTGTGCGGTGGAAGGCGCGGTCGACGCTATCGTGCCGCCAAAGCGCACATCGATGGCCCGGTGCAAGTGTCCGCAGATAATGCGCGCCACGTTGGGATAGCTGGAGACCAGCTTTTCCAGCTCGGGCCCGCCCTGGCGCAAGCCCATCGCATCCATATGCCCGATCAGCGTGCGAAACGGCGGATGATGCATGGCCAGGATGACGGTTTCGTCGCGACAGAGTTCGAGCTGCTCGGCCAGCCACTGCATGCGCGTATCGCACAACTCGCCATAGGGCTGGCCGGGCACGACCGTATCCAGCGTAATCAAGCGCAGATTGCCGATCTTGGCGGTGTATTGGATGTAGCCCTCGACGCCCAGATAGGCATGGTGTGGAAAGCTTTTGCGCAGTTGGCCGCGCTCATCGTGATTGCCGGGCATTAGGTACACCGGCATGGACAAGGGCGCGAGCAGCCTGGCCACCTGCGCATACTCGGCCGCCAAACCCAGGTTGACGAGATCGCCGGTGATCACCACCGCATCGGGCGCTTGCCGAAGTTCGCACACCGACGTGACGGCGCTGCGCAGCATGGCGGCGGTATCGATGCGGCCATACAGGATGCTGTCCGGCTCGCAGACATGCGGATCGGTCAGTTGGACAAGAAAAGTGTTCATGACGGCAGCGCCCCCCTGAAAGGGTGAACATGTTCAGTGGCGTACCTGGCATCAGGACGAACACAAGGAACATCTACGCCACCAACCCGCAGCGCGCTAGCGGGCCGCGCAATGCAGCCCGCTACGGCGCCTGCGTACCCAGCCATTCGGGCCCGGGTACGTGAATATCGAACAGCCCCAGCACTCGCGCCACCGTATGGTCGACCATCTCTTCGATGGACTTGGGACGGTGGTAGAACGCCGGCAGGGGCGGAAAAATGATGCCGCCCATTTCGGTTACCGCCGTCATATTGCGCAAATGCGCCAGATTGAACGGCGTTTCGCGCACCATCAGCAACAGGCGGCGGCGCTCTTTCAACATCACGTCGGCGGCACGCGTGATGAGGTTGTCGGACAAGCCCTGGGCCACCGCGGCCAGGGTGCGCATCGAGCACGGCAGGATCACCATGCCATCGGTGGCAAAGCCGCCGCTGGCCAGCGCCGCGCCCACGTCGCGCACACCGTACACATGATCGGCCAGCGCATGCACTTGCTGGCGGCCGATATCGAGCTCGTGCTTGATATTGAGCACGCCCGACGACGACACCACCAGATGGGTTTCGACATCGGGCACATCCTGCAGCACCTGCAACAAGCGTACCGCGTAGATGGATCCCGTCGCACCGGTGATGCCCACCACCAGGCGGCGCGGGCGTGCTGCGCTCATGCGGATCAGCCCGTGACGCCGGCTTCGTCCAGCAGCGTCTTGAGCTCTCCGGATTCATGCATTTCGGCCATGATGTCCGAGCCGCCGATGAATTCGCCCTTAACGTAGAGCTGGGGAATCGTGGGCCAGTTGGAAAATTCCTTGATGGCCTGGCGCACGGCGTCGTCTTCCAGCACGTTGATGGTGATCAACTGCTTCAGGCCACAGGATTTCAGCAACTGAATGGCCCGTCCGGAAAAACCACACTGCGGGAACTGCGCCGTGCCCTTCATGAACAACACCACGGGGTTCTCGGTAACAGTCTGGCTCAGGAACTCTTGTACGCTGCTCATGGCAACCTCAATGCGAAGAAGATAGGGTTGGATTATAGAAGGCGCCGGAAATACGCTCGATACCGGCCAGATCGCGGTGGCTGCCCACGCTCTGCAGGCCGGATGCCGTCAGCAGGTCGCGCACCTCCTGGGCCTGATCATAGCCGTGCTCCAGCCACAAGGCACCGCCGGGCTTCAATCTGGTCACCGCGCCCGACACGATCGTGCGCAGGGCCGCCAGGCCATCTGCATAATCCGTCAGCGCACCGGAGGGCTCGAAACGCAGATCGCCCTGCTTCAGGTGCACGTCGCCGGACGCGATATACGGAGGATTGGACACGATCAGATCGAAATCGGTTCCGCTGTCGTCCAACGCGGTCCACCAGTCGCCCCGCCAGAAGCTGATATTAGCCGCGCCCAGCGCCGTGGCATTGGCGCGGGCCATGGCCAGCGCGCTGCCGCTGGCATCCGTGGCCAGGATCTCGGCGTCCGGCCGGGCCAGCGCCAACGAAATGGCGATGGCGCCGCTGCCGGTACCCAGGTCCAGCACCCGGGGCGCCTCCAGTCCGTCCAGGCAGGCCAGCCCGGTTTCCACCAGCAATTCGGTTTCCGGGCGCGGGATCAGGACCGCTGGCGACACCTTGAAGACATGTCCCATGAATTCGCGCCAACCCACCAGGTAGGCAATGGGTTCGCCCGCCACCCGCCGCTGCGCCAGCACGGCAAAGCGTGACACGGCTTGCGCATCCAGCGTATCGGTGTCGTGGGCGATGAGCCAGGTGCGCGACACGCCCAGCACATGCATGAGCAGAATACGCGCTTCATTGAGGGGCAGCCCGGCCGTGGGCAGCAAGCTGCGGGGGGTATGCGTTTGCATGGCGGTTTACTCGTCGCCCAGCGCGGCCAGCATCTCGGCCTGGTGCTCCGCGATCAGGGCGCCGGTCAGCTCGTCCAGGTCGCCGTCCAGAACCTGCTGCAGCTTGTACAGGGTCAGGTTGATGCGATGGTCGGTCACCCGGCCCTGGGGAAAGTTATAGGTGCGGATGCGCTCGGAACGATCGCCCGAACCCACCAGGCTTTTGCGCTGGGCGGCCTCTTGCTCCTGGCGCGCGCGCACTTCCTTGTCTTTCAGGCGAGCGGCCAATACCTTCATGGCCTTGTCGCGGTTGCGGTGCTGCGAACGGTCTTCCTGGCATTCCACCACCAGCCCGGTGGGCAAGTGGGTGATGCGGATCGCCGAGTCGGTCTTGTTGATGTGCTGGCCGCCGGCGCCGCTGGCGCGAAAGGTATCGATGCGCAAATCGGCCGGATTGATGTTGATCTCGGTCATTTCATCGGGCTCGGACATCACCGCCACCGTGCAGGCCGAGGTATGGATGCGCCCCTGGGCTTCGGTTTCCGGTACCCGCTGCACGCGGTGGCCGCCCGACTCGAACTTCAGCCGGCCGTAGGCGCCGTCGCCCGCCAGCCGCACAATCACTTCCTTGTAGCCGCCCAGCTCGGACGCGCTTTCCGACATGATTTCGGTCTGCCAGCCCTGGCGCTCGGCGTGGCGCACATACATGCGCAGCAGGTCGCCCGCGAACAGCGCGCTTTCGTCACCCCCCGTGCCGGCGCGGATTTCCAGGAACAGGTTGCGTCCGTCGTCCGGGTCACGCGGCAGCAAAAGCACCTGCAATTCCTCGGCCAGGGTGTCGAGCCGGGCCTTGCCGCTCTCGAGTTCTTCCTCGGCCATGGCCTTCATGTCCGGATCGGACAGCATCTCGCGTGCGGTGGCCATATCGTCTTCTACCTGTGCAAAGGCGTTGAAGGCCATGGCCACGGGCTCGAGTTCGGCGCGCTCACGCGACAGTTTGCGGAATGCCTCCATATCGCTGCCGATTTCGGGGGTTGCCAGCAAGGCATCGATTTCGACCAGACGGCGAGCAAGCTGCTCGAGCCGATTACGCATGGAAGGTTTGATCATGAGGAACTCGGGTGGTGATGCGGCCAGCGCTTCGACGGCTGGCCTTGAGACAACCCGGCGCGATGCCGGGCCCGACGGATACGGCAGGACGCCGCGTCGCTAACGTTCGCGCAAGGAATACAGGCGGGGCAGCCAGTTGATCAGTTGCTCGCGGCTTTCGCCTTCGCTTTGATTCAAGGCCGCCAGGGGGCCATGCAGGTACTTCTGTGTCAGGCCCTGGGCCAGTTGCTCGAGCACTTGCTCGGGCGATTCGCCTCGCGCCAGCATCTTGCGGGCGCGCTCGAGTTCGGCGGCGCGAATGGCGCCGGCCGCTTCGTGCAGATCGCGGATCACCGGCACCAGGGCCCGGGAATCCAGCCAGTGCATGAAATTCTGCACCCGGGTCTCGATAATGGCTTCGGCCTGCACCACCGCTGCCTTGCGCGCATCGGTAGCGGTTTGCACCAGTTGGCCCAGATCGTCCACCGAATACAGATAGACGTCATCCAGGCGAGCGACCTCGGATTCGATATCGCGCGGCACGGCCAGATCGACCATGACCATGGGTTTGTGGCGGCGCACTTTGGTTGCGCGCTCAACCATTCCCAGGCCCAGGATGGGCAGGGAACTGGCCGTACAGGACACGACGACGTCGTAGTTGGCCAGGTTTTCGGGCAATTCGGACAGCTTGATGGTGTCGGCCGAAAAACGCGAGGCCAGAAGATCGGCACGCTCGAGGGTGCGGTTGGCCACCGTGATGCGCTGCGGATGCTGCGCGGCAAAGTGGGTGGCGCAGAGCTCTATCATCTCGCCCGCACCGATGAATAGCACCTTGACGTGCTTCAGGTCGCCAAATACGCGCTCGGCCAGGCGCACCGCTGCGGCCGCCATGGAAACCGACTGCTCGCCAATCGCGGTTTGCGAACGGACTTCCTTGGCCACCGCAAACGTGCGCTGAAACAACTGATGCAGCAAGGTACCCAGCGAGCCGGCGTCGTTGGCCGCGCGCACAGCGTCTTTCATCTGCCCCAGGATCTGAGGCTCGCCCAGCACCATGGAATCCAGCCCGCTGGCCACGCGAAACGCGTGGCGCACGGCCTCTTCCTGGCTGTGGCGATACAAATGCGGGTCGAGGTCGCGCGTTTCGATACGCTGGAAGTCGGCCAGCCAGCCTGGCACCTGCACGGCCGTAGCCGAGTCGGCCGCACAGTAGATTTCCGTGCGGTTGCAGGTGGACAGAATGGCCGCTTCCTTGATGGAGCCGCCAAACGCCGAGCGCAAGGCCAGCAAGGCTGGCTTGAGCAAGTCAACCGGCAGCGACACACGCTCGCGCACAGAAACTGGCGCAGAGGTATGATTCAGACCGAATGTAAGGACGTCGACGGACATGGGCGGGCGGAGTTACCGGTTAATGACCCGGAATTGGGCACCATTTGAGCGTTGTAGAAGCTGATTATAAGCAGCCGACCACAAAAAAGCACAAATAAATCCCAACTCGACTTGAATCGTCGCAAAAATGATGTATTATCTCGTTCTTTCACGGCCTGGTAGCTCAGTTGGTAGAGCAGCGGATTGAAAATCCGCGTGTCGTTGGTTCGATTCCGACCCAGGCCACCAAGAATTCAGTAGTAGCAAAATTCAAGCCCAGCTTTCACGAGCTGGGCTTTTTTGCGTCTATTTGTTGCCCAAGCGTCCGGCTTATCCGGCAACACCAGCCGGATAGCCATTTTGCCGGGTTGCCCCACGCCCGGTTCGCCGCGCTACCCCGGGTAAGCACGCGCCAACAGCGCCTGCACATCCATCTGCCGGGTATCGATGGCACCCACCACCCTGCCCCAGCTGGCGTCTCCCAGGCGGGTCGCGATAAATGCATCCGCCACGAACGCGGGCGCGGATTGGCGTAACAGCACGGCCTGCAGCAACACCACCAGGCGCTGGGTAAAAATGCGGCCCAATCCTTCGAGTTGATCTGGCGGCATGTCCAGCATCTGACGCAACGCCATCACCTCATGCATCAGCCGCGCGTCGTCGGCCGCGGCAGCCTCGGCCTCATCGAGCAGGACGAAGACACCCAATGGATCGCGGCCGATAACCCGCATCACATCCAGGCACATCACGTTGCCCGATCCTTCCCAGATGGAGTTGACCGGCGCTTCGCGAAACAAGCGCGCCATCGGGCCTTCCTCGACATAACCGTTGCCGCCGAAACTCTCCATTGCCTCGCCGGTCAGCTCGACGGCGCGCTTGCAGACCCAGAACTTGGCGGCAGGCGTGACGATGCGCTTCCAGACCTGCTCGGCCGGGTCGTCCTCGCGCTCGAATGCCAGGGCCAGGCGCATGCTCAACACCAGCGCCGCCTCGCTCTCGAGCGCCAGGTCGGTCAGCACCGCTCGCATCAACGGCTGCTCGGCCAGCGACCGGCCAAAGGCGGCACGCTGGCGCGTATAGGCAAGCGCCTGCACCAGGGCCTGGCGCATGAAGGCGGCGCTGCTGGTCACACAAGTCAGGCGGGTGTAGTTCGCCATCTCGATGATGGTAGGGATTCCTCGCCCTTCTTCGCCCATCAGCACGCCCCAGGCGTCGTTGAACTCGACCTCGCTGCTGGAATTGCTTTTGTTGCCAAGCTTGTCCTTCAGCCGCTGGAGCTGCACCGGGTTCTTGCTGCCATCTGGGCGCCAGCGCGGCACAAAAAAGCACGATGGCCCGCCATCCTCGGTGCGCGCCACCACCAGGTGTGCATCACACATCGGCGCGGAAAAAAACCACTTGTGACCACGAATCAGGAATTCGCCGCCGCGCCCGCCGGCTGCTATGGGTGTTGCCCGCGTGGTGTTGGCGCGCACGTCCGAGCCGCCCTGCTTCTCGGTCATGCCCATGCCCACGTAGATCGAGCGCTTCTGGTCGATAGGCACGTCGCGCGCATCGTATTCGTCGCTATAGAGCTGGTCGCGCAGCTGGGCCCAGAGCGCCGGCTCGCGCTGCAGCAATGGAATCGCGGCCCACGTCATCATCGAGGGGCAGGTTGTGCCCGATTCCACCTGGCTCTGCAAATACAAGCCGGCCATATCCACCGCCCACCGGCCAGGCCGGTCATCGCGAAAGGCCAGCGATATCCAGCCGGCACCACGGTATTGCGCCATCAGCGCATGCCAGGAAGGGTGGAAATCCACCTGGTCGATACGTCGACCGCGACTGTCAAAGGACTTGAGCTCGGGCGTAAAGCGATTGGCCTCGTCGGCCTGACGATAGCTCTGTGCCGTACCGATAGCCGCGCCATAGGATTCCAGCTGCGGCAAAGCCCACTCGGCCCCAGCCGCAGCGATGGCTTCGACAAGAGCGCTGTCGCTGGCAAAAAGGTTGTACCCGGAAAGCTCGTCGAACTGGTTGAATACCTCGTGGGTCTGCCAAGTCATGTCTGTTTCCTGGGAAGGACCATGCATAGGAAGCGCCAGAATGGTGCGCGCCGGGCTGGTGCCGTGGACACAGCAGGGCTTTCTGGCAGGCGTTCGTGGTTTGTGCCCTACTTTGCGGGTTCGTAGCTGGCCCCCATACCCGCCCGAACATCCTGCTGGATGCCGTACTGGGGGAAGGGATATCGCAGGCCGTTGCCGGCCAGCGCGCGCATGCCGACCACGGCCTTGCCCAGTAAATCCGGCGGCAATGCCATCAGCATTTCATCGTCGAGCACACCACCATACCGCCTTTCGGCAAAACAGGGAATGGACAGGCTGGGCTCGCGCGTAGCCAGCGCCCGCCCCCAGGAATCGGCACAGGCCGACTCGCCCACCACGCTCCAGTCAAAGCGCTTGTAGCCGCTCCATTGCAGGCCGTTGATGAAATACATCATGGCCCCGGGCGTGGCGTAGAACAGGACGATATCGGGCAGGTTCAGGCGGCCGCTGGCCACCGGCGATACCGCCAGCGCCTTGTAACGGCCGGCCGGCACCCGATGCATGGCCGCCTGGTGCGCGGCCGCGTCCTCTTGGGTGGCATACCAGACGCCTGTCATGCGCTCGCCGGTACTCCAGGTGTCGATGTCGTCCTCCAGGCCGATCACCGCACGGCACTGCGCACCCACCAGGTCGGCGCCGGTGACACCGACTGTCCAGCCCAGGCGCGCGGCTTGCGCCACGATCTGATCGAAGGCGTGCACGGCCTTGGCGCGGCGCAACCGGGGAATCGCCGCCATTTGCGCTTCGGTCTCGAAAAGCTTCATGCCGAACGGCGCCACGCGCAGCTTGAGCAGCATTTCCACCTCTTGCGAAGCGCGTGTCAGGTCTTCAACGGTCGTCGTCATATCCATTCCGGGCAAGATGAGGTGGCTGGCGGGGAAAACCGCCTGTCGGCCGGCCGCGCAGGCAGCCTTGACCGAGTCTAGCCAGCAAGCCGCCCGGATGGCTTGCGGTAATTGGCTGAGGTAGCGGGCAATACCGCCGAACAGCGGCTAAAGCTCGATCAGCAATTCGGGCTCGAACGCCGGGTTCTCGGCCGCGCGACCCGGCACCACATAGCCGCGCGGATTACAGACCACCCGGCATGCACCCAGGGCATAGTCCATGCAATCGTGCGTATGGCCGTGAATCCAGACATCGGCCTGCTGCACCAGGTGCTCGAGGCGGCTGGCGAACGCCGGCGACAGGCTGTCGCCCTTATAGCGCTGCACCACACTGGCTTCGGCCGGCAGGTGGTGGGTGATCACGACCCGCTTGTGCCCGGCAGGTTGGCTCAGGCGGCTGGCCAGCCAGTCACGCGCACTGGCATGCATGGCCTGGGTGTCGCCCGGCGTCAGCGCACGGATGACGCCACCATCAGCAATGCGAATAACACCGGTAAAGTCGGGCATGCGCGCACTGGCCGCCTCTTGCGCGGCCAACATCTGGCCTGGCGCATCGCCATACAGGGCAAAATCCGTCCAGAGGGTGGCGCCCAGGAACTCCACGCCGTCGATCACCAGGCTGTCCTTATCCAGGATGTGGATATGGCCGTGCTCGGCCGCTGCCGCCCGCAGATTGCGCAGAACGCTGCCATGTTCGCCCCGGTAGAACTCATGGTTGCCTGGCACGTACAAAACCGGAAGATGGCCGAACTGGCTGGCTATCCAGGGCATCGCCTTGCTGCCCAGGTGAATGTCGCCGGCCAGGATGACCACATCCGCGCCGTCGGCGCACGCCTCCAGGTCTGGCGCGGAAAATTCCAGGTGCAAGTCGCTGAGGACCAGGGCTTTCATATCGACTCCATAGTTGTGCAAGAGTGGCCGATGCTACCTATCGCTGGGGCAACATCATAGAAACGTGGCCCAGCCAGATGGCAAGCATAGCCCCATTGCTTTTGCGCGGCAGCTCGGCAATAACTGGGCCATGCCGCCAGGCAATTTGCGGTAATGTGCTCTTTTGCAGTGCACATATGAATAGCCATAACACTTTTCCGGAGGAACATTTTCATGCTGGCTTTGCGGGTACATAGCTTCGAGTCACTGGACTCTTTGTCGCTGGACGACGTTCCCCTGTCAGAACCCAAGGCCGGCGAGGTACGGGTGCGGGTAGAGGCCGCCGCCATCTCGTTCGTCGACCTGCTGCGCGCCGAAGGCAAATACCAGGTCAAATCGGCCTTGCCGTTTACCGGCGGCAGCGAGTTCGCCGGCATCGTCGACGCCATCGGGCCGGAAGTCACGGGACTGAGCGTGGGCGACAAAGTTGCCGGCCTGGGGTCGGGCGCCTGGGCGCAGTATGTCTGCGCCTCGCAGGGCATGGTGCACAAGCTGCGCCCCGACACCCCCGCTCTTGAGGCCGCCTCGCTGTCGGTGGCCTTTTGCACCGTGCTGTACGGCCTGGCCGAACGCGGCCAGCTCAAAGCCGGCGAAACGGTGCTGGTGCTGGGCGCGGCCGGCAGCGTCGGCCATGCCGCGGTGCAGGTTGCCAAGGCCCTGGGCGCCCGCGTCATTGCCGGCGCCAGCACACCGGCCAAACGCCAGGCCGCCAAGGACGCCGGGGCCGATGAACTGCTGGACACCAGTTCCAGCGACTGGAAAGACCAGGCCAAGGAACTGGCCGGCCCTGGCGGCGTGGATATCGTGGTGGACCCGGTGGGTGGCTCGGCCACCGATACCGCTTTCCGCACCCTGGGCTGGAAGGGCCGCCACCTGATGGTGGGCTTCGCCAGCGGCGGCATCGGCGCCCTGGGCACCAACCTGTCCATCGTCAAGGGTGCATCCCTGGTGGGGGTGGACATGCGCGCCTTTCGCGAGCGCGAACCCGAAGCCGCCGCCGACATCATGAAGGGCGTGGTCGAGCTGCATTCGCAAGGCGCCATCACCCCCCT
>JBEBVZ010000082.1:0-11870 GCA_040392445.1 Verticiella sediminum | reverse complement strand
CGTGGTCTGACCCCGTTTTATGTTCAGATGTAGATGATCAGGGCCAGGATGGCCACGAGCAACAAGGCTCGCACTATCTGATAGACGGTACGGTTCCAGCGTTTCAGGCGGCGCCGGTACTGACCCATTTGCCACGAAATGTGGAACAGCTTATTCACCCAACCCGTCTGGTCGCCTTCCTGGTTGGGCGAGCTGGCGGCGGTCATGAACACCTTGGAAAACCAGCGGTTGAAGCTCTCGGCCCAGGGGTATTTCAGTGGACGCTCGATATCGCAGAACAGGATCGTGCGCATCTGATCACTGCTGTTCTCGGCCCAGTGGATGTAGGTTTCGTCGAAAATGACGCTTTGCCCATCACGCCAGCTGTAGCGCTGCCCATCCACCTCGATAAAGCAGCGATCGTCATTGGGCGTGGTCAGGCCCAGGTGATAGCGCAGCGAACCGGCAAAAGGATCACGGTGCGGATTAAGCTTGCCGCCAGGCGGCAACACAGCAAACATCGCCGCCTTGACCTGGGGAATGTCGCGCAGCAGGCGCACCGTCTGCGGGCACAACTCGGCGGCCGAAGGATGCTCGGCTTCATACCATTTCAGATAGAAGCGCTTCCAGCCCGTCTTGAAAAACGAATTGAACCCCGCATCGTTGTTGCTGTCGGCCGCCCGGATACGCTCGGCCTCGGCCAGGCGCTGCGCTTCATCGCGAATGATTTCCCAGTTCTCATCCAGGGCATCCAGGCCCTGGATGTGCTCAACCGGGATATACGGTCGGGCCGGCACCGCCGAGAACAGATACATGAACACATTTACCGGCGCCAGCACAGCTGAATGATCCAGCACCGTACGAAAGAAGCTCAAACGCACCTTGCCGCGAAAATAGACATAGGTAATCGCAGCCAGCCAAAGCGCGATGAGACCCCACTTGATCATATTGATTCCTGATTACTCCAACGTAAAGACGGTTGCACCGTGCGTCTTGCGCGCAGACAGTGCTTCTTGTGCCGCGCCCGCGTCCTGTAGCTTGAAGCGCTGGCCGATATTGACTTTGATCTTGCCTTCGGTGATCAGGCCGAACAGTTCGTTTACCGCGGCCTGGACATCGTCACGGGTTTTCGTGTAGCCGCCCAACGTGGGCCGCGTCACGTACAACGACCCCTTGTTGGCCAGCACACCGAGGTTCACGCCGGTTACCGGGCCCGAAGCGTTGCCAAAGCTGACCATCAGCCCACGCGGCTGCAGGCAGTCAAGCGAGGCTTCCCAGGTATCCTTGCCCACGCTGTCGTACACCACAGGCACTTTCTTGCCGTCGGTCAGTTCCAACACGCGCTGAGCCACGTTCTCGTGACTGTAGTCTATGGTTGCCCAGGCGCCCATTTCCCGCGCCAGGGCGGCTTTTTCGGGGCTGGAAACCGTACCGATCAGCTTGACGCCAAGCGCTTTGGCCCATTGGCAGGCGATCAGGCCGACACCGCCCGCCGCCGCGTGAAACAATATGGTTTCGCCACCCTGCAAACGATAGGTCTGGCGAAAGAGGTACTGCACGGTCAGGCCCTTGAGCATCACAGCCGCAGCTTCTTCGAAGCTGATGCTGTCGGGCAGCTTGACGATATGCATGCCAGGCACATTGTGGCGTTCGGAATAGGCGCCCAAGGGGCACTGGCCGTAAGCCACCCGATCGCCAACCTTCACGTGCGTCACGTTGGCGCCCACTGCCTCTACCACCCCTGCCCCCTCCGAGCCCAGGCCGTGGGGGAACGGGTGCTTGTACAAGCCGGTACGAAAGTAGATATCAATGAAGTTCAAGCCCACAGCATGATTGCGAACGCTGACTTCGCCCGGGCCGGGCGCGGGCAGGTCGATGTCGACCAGCTTCAATACTTCGGGGCCGCCGTGCGCGTCAATGCGGATGGCTTTGGTCATGATGCTTACTCCCGTATGGCATGTAGGGGGCCGGATGGTTCCGACCAGGGATTTTAATCGCTTGGGGCGCAAAGGCCTGCTCGCGCTAGAAACCGGAGTTGGGTTCGGTCAGGAAAACCGCCTCTTGCGGCGTGCTGGGTCGGCCAAGCTGCTGGTTGCGATGTGGGAATCGCCCAAAACGCGCCACGATATCGCGATGGCGTATCGCAAAATCCAGCCCGCCGTTCTGCGATGGGTCTTGCGCCGCCAGGGCCTGGAACAACACAACACACTGCTCTTGCAGCGCTAGGTCTTCAGCATGCATCAAGGGCATATACACGAACTGGCGCTGGACCACCGCCATACCCTGATCTGCGCCCTGCTCGATCAGCTTCAATGCGGTCTCCACTGCCTGAGCATCGCCGGCAAACGCCTGCGCGGTGCCGCGCCAGATGTTGCGGGTGAACTGATCCAGCAAAAGCAGGCGCGCCAGCGCGCCTTGCGGCTCGGCTTCCCAGGCTTGCAGCCCGCCCGCCACGGCATCCTGCACCAGAACGCCAAACCGGTCCTGGATAGCGCGATCGAGCTCCGCGTTTTTCTGGAACCATTCCGGCCTTGAACGCAGGTGCATGGCATGCCCTGCCGGCAAAAACCAGAAGTCCAGTATCGGCAGCCAGGGCTGGTTCATCGCTGCAGCCACCTGCGCAATGCCTGCGCCACCTGTTCGGGCTGCTCGAGCAGGGTCATGTGCGCGGCGGGTTCTATCCATTCCAGCGTCGCGCCGGGAATCAGGTCAGCGAGTTCCTGCGACAGCCTGGGTGGCGTCATCTCGTCGCTGGTGCCGCAAATGATCGTGGCCGGCACCTTGATGGCGGCCAGAACATCGCGGTATTCGCCGCGATGCATCAGGGCATAGTTCTGGCGCACATAGGCGTCGAGCCCGACTTCGGTGGACATGGCCTTGATGATGTCGGTGATACGGGTATCGCCCCGATGATCGGGGTGCAGATTACCGCCGGCGGCATCCACTACCACTTTCTGGAAATCGCCCTTTGCCGCTGCGATCAGCTTTTCGCGCCCCTCGGCCTGGCGCGGCGACTCGGTGCGCACCGAGGTATCGATCAGGGCAACCCGAGCGATGCGCTCAGGAGCCTGCTTGAGCATTTCAGCCGCAACAAAACCGCCCATCGAAAACCCGGCGATCGCCACCGGCTGCCCCGCATCGGCAAGCGCCAGCGCACTGGCCGCCATGTCGGAAATACTGCTTTGCGTGGTGAAGTCGGCAATGCGGATGTCGGCGATATCTGCAAGACGCGGCACTATCCATTGCCATCCTGCGGCAGTATTGAGCATGCCCGGCAAAAGCAGCAGTCGGGGTTTGTCCATGGGATCCTCCTTGGGGTTTTATAAGCCGTTCTTATTTGGCGTGGGCGGCGGCAAGCAAATCGCTGGCCTGTTCGACAGTACTTGAAAATGATGCAACGAAACGCACCAACGTCTCGCTGGCGCTAAGCGCTTCGTTCGCGGGCAGGGCCTGGGCCGGCCAGTCGTAGAAAACGGCGCCCTGGGCACGCAAACCATCAACCATGCCTTGCGGCATGACAGCGAATACCTCGTTGGCCTGTACCGGCCACACGACACGAACCCCCGGCAGTTGCGCCAGCCCATTGCCCAGTACCGCGGCAACGCTGTTGGCATGTTTTGCCAGATGCAGCCAATGATCGTTCTGCAGCCAGGCGCAAAATTGCGCCCCGTACAGGCGGGATTTCGCCGCCATCTGGCCGGCGCGCTTCACCCTGTAGGCGAAATCCCGGGCCAGGGTGGTATCGAAGAAGACGATGGCTTCGGCCATCAGCGCCCCGTTCTTGGATGCACCCAGGCAGAGCACATCGACTCCGGCCCGCCAGGTGACATCGGCTGGGCTGCACTCCAGGGTTGCCAGGGCATTGGCAAACCGGGCGCCATCCATGTGCACTTTCAGGCCGCGGGCATGGGCCACGCGAGCCAAGGCGCGTACTTCGTCAGGGGTGTAGACCAGCCCGCGCTCGTTGACCTGGGTCAGCGTCAGCGCATGGGGCACGGTATTGTGGGGAGGATGGCCTGCGGTTGCCAGTAATTGCTCGATGGATTCGGCGGACAGCTTGCCGTCTACCGGATCCAGGGCCACAAGGCGCGCACCGCCGGAAAAAAATTCCGGCGCACTGGATTCATCGGCCAGCACATGCGCGTCGCGCTGGCACAATACCGCGCCCCATGGGGGCGTCAGTGCCGACAGCGCCAGCGAATTGGCCACGGTTCCCGTACTGACAAAAAAGACCTTGACCGGAGTCTCGAAGACACGGCAGATTTCTCTTTCCGCGGCTTCGCACCACTTGTCGGCGCCGTAGGACGGTTGCTCGCCTGCGTTGGCGGCCACAATGGCCTCGAGTACTGGCGCCGAAGCGCCCACCATATTGTCGCTACCAAAAATCATACGCAATCCCCAGCTTAGTCACGTCCGAACACATAGCCTCGGCCCCGCACGGCACGCAAGGGGAGATCGACTTGCGCATCTTCGGCCTTGCGGCGCAGGCGCGATACCAGCATGTCGATGCGGTGCAGGTCGAAATCGACGGGCCGGGCCGGATCGATGGCGTCTGCGGCCTCGGCGCGCGACACCACTTGCTTGAAGTGGCGCAACATGTGCTCGACAAAAATGTATTCCGAATTGGTCAGACGCAACCGCCATGCTTCTCCTGGCGCAACCAGGACGCGCTCGGCGGCCTCGAGCGTCCAGTCTGCCGCGAGGTTGACCTGGCTGGGTTCGGGCAACTTGGCCGGCGTCTGCCAGAGCCTGCGCACCACGCCGGAGATGACCGCTGCCAGTTCGCGCAGGTCTACCGGCTTGACCAAATAGGCGTCAGCGCCGCCCTGCAGCCCACGCACACGGTCTTCGACATGGCCGCGCCCGGTCAGCAGGATAATGCCGATGGAGCTGATCGCGCGCAGGCGCGAAGACACTGAAAACCCGTCTTCACCGGGCAAGCCGACATCAACCACCACCACATGGCAGGCTCTTGAGGCCAGCCCACGATAAAACTCGGCGGCGGATGCGGCCGACCACACTTTGAATCCCAAGCGGGTCAACCCGAACACCAGTTCCTCACGCAATTCGATATCGTCTTCCACCAACGCTACGACGGGTTCGGAATGGCCCCACCCATCCGGCGTTTGATTTGGTACTGTAGCCTCTTGAATCATAGCTATGGTAATGCTCTCAAAAAATCCACCTACCCGGAACCGCTTGGCAACATGTTGGCATAACCCGGCACGGCGGCACCGCTGATATCCAGAATATGGCAGACTGTAAATGCTGCAACCAAATGAGCATTTTTTGTTACATATCAATCACCGTTACTCGAGTTTATGCCAGATTCGCGCACCCAGCCTGCCCCACTGCTCGCAGCCCCGCCTTCCATGCGCATGATCGCGGCATGGACGCTGTTTGTCATGGCTATTCTGGTATTGCTGAAATCCCAATTGCGAGGCTGGCTGCCATACCCGGGCGAAGGCCTGCTGATCGCACTGGCCCTGCTCTACGGGTTTCTCTTTCCGGCATGGCTGGTGCACACCATCCGCAATGCCAACATGCGCGCACGGCAAACCGAACAACAGCTTGTGCAGGCGCTACGCAATGCCGACGCCACGCTCGAACGCCAAGTCGATACCCGTACACATAGCCTGCGCCAGGAAATCGAAGCCAGGAAAGCCATGGAGTCATTCCTGCAGCAAGCGTTGGATACCCAATCCCGGCAACTTGCCGGCCAGCGCGACTTCAGCGCCATGGTGTCGCACGAATTGCGCACGCCGCTTGCCATCATCGACATCGCAAGCCAGTCATTGCAAATGCTCGAGTTAGGGCAGTCGCGCGATGCCGCCTTGCGTCTGGAACGCATCCGCGGGGCGGTGGTTCGCTTGGCCGCGTTGGCCGACGGACTGCAAAGCATAGAACGGCTCGAGCGCAATATCGCCAACCGGGAATTCTCCAGCGTGAACCTGGCCGAACTCGCGCGCAAGGTCGCCGATGCGTTTGCCTACGAGCATCAGATCGCGCTGGAAGTAGATGGCACCCCCATTGTGGCTGGCGACGCGGGCCTGCTCGACATCGCTATCACCAACCTTGCCGGCAACGCGGTGAAATATGCTGGCGGCCATGGACAAATCACCATCAGCGTTATCCAGTCGGACGAGCATGTCCGACTGACGGTACGCGATCAGGGTCCAGGCATTGCCGAAACCGACCTGGTCCATATCTTCGGGCGCTTTTTTCGCAGCGAAAGAACTCGCCATCAGCCCGGCGCCGGCCAGGGACTGTTTCTGGCGCGGCGTATCTGCGAGACCCATTCGGGCAATATCACCGCCCGCAACCTGCCGAACAAAGGTTGCGAGTTCACCCTGACGCTGCCGCTGGCCAGCCCGGGCGCCAGCGGCTGACACTCAGGCTACGCTTTGCAGGGCCCGCTCGAAGTCGCCGACCAGATCCTGCGTGTCCTCTATCCCGACGGATACCCGGATCAGACTGTCCGCGATGCCCATCTGGGCCCGCTTTTCGGCACCCATTTCGTGATAGATGGTGTGCGCCGCCGGTAGTGCCAGCGTGCGGGTGTCGCCCAGGTGAGTGGACAGGATCACGATCTGCAGCGCGTTCAGGAAGGCCAGGCAGTCGATGCCGTCGACCAGTTCCAGGCTCAGCAAGGCGCCAAAGCGCGGTTCGCGCTTGCCATCGGCGCCGATGGCGCCAAACAGCTCGACTGCCCGCGCATGTTGCGGATGGCTGGCAATGCCTGGATAGTGCACCTTGGAGACCGCCGGGTTGCCGCCCAGCCGCTGGGCCAGGGTCAAGGCGTTATGGCAAGCACGCTCCATGCGCAGACCCAGGGTTTCGGCGCCCACCGCGATCCGGTGCGCGGCCTCGGACGACATGGTCGCACCCATGTCGCGCAGCCCCTTCTTGCGTATCTGCACCAAGCCCCAGCCAGCCGGATTGCCCTTGCGATAGACTTCGCTGATATTGGCATAACCAGACCAGTCGAACTTGCCGGTATCGGTGACCGCGCCACCCAGCGCATTGCCATGTCCGCCGATATATTTGGTCAGGGAGTTCATCACCAGCCCTGCCCCGACATCGCCGCCACGCAGCAGGTAGGGTGTCGAGATGGTGTTGTCCACGACGAACAGCACGCCCAGTTCCTTGCACAGTGCACCGATGCCGGCCAAGTCGGCGATCTGGGTGCCGGGATTCGCGATGGTTTCCACGAACACCAGGCGGGTATTGGGCCGCACCGCAGCCTTTACCTGTGCGACATCGGTTGCGTCCACCATGCTGACTTCAATACCCAGCGCCTGCAAGGTACCCAGCAGGCTGTTGGTATTGCCAAAGACGAACTGGCTGGAAACGATATGGTCGCCAGCGCGCAACAAGGTGGTAAAGATCGCCGCCAACGCGGCCATGCCGCTGGCAAAGCTGACAGTGCCTGTGCCTTGTTCCAGCAGGGTAATCTTGGCTTCGAGCGCGCCCGTGGTGGGCGTGCCCTGGCGGGCGTAGGAATAACCCGACTGCGTGCCCTGGAAAACGGCTACGAGGTCGTTGACGTCGCCATACTGGTATGCCGCCGCGGTATGGATGGGCTTGTGAACCGCCCCGTGCTCGATCTCGCTGCGGCGATCGGCATGCAAAATGGTAGTGGTAATGCCAAAGGACATGAAGGCCTTCCTGGAGATGATCAGGCGCGGCCAGAGCCACGGCGGGGCGCGCGCTGGCGCACGGTTTCATACAGACATACAGCCGATGCCACGCTGACGTTCAGGCTTTCGACCGAGCCCAGCATCGGGATGCGAACCAGCTGGTCGCAGGTGTCGCGCGTCAGGCGGCGCATACCCTCGCCTTCGGCGCCCAGCACCCAGGCGATGGGCCGGGTGGCATCGACGTCGTGCAGCGAGTCGGTGGCCTCGTCGTCGGTGCCCACCACCCAGACATCGCGCTCTTTCAGGGAACGCAAGGTACGAGCAAGGTTCGTCACCGTCAGGTAGGGCACGGTGTCGGCGGCACCGCAGGCCACGCGCTGCACAGTCGCGTTCAGGCCGACCGCGCGATCGCGCGGCGCAACCACGGCATGCGCGCCGGCGGCGTCGGCGGTACGCAGGCAGGCGCCCAGGTTGTGCGGATCGGTAACCCCATCCAGCACCAACAGGAAGGCTGGCGTATCGCCCAGTTCGTCCAGCACTTCGTCTGTATCGTGAGCCAGCGCCATCGACTCGGCCAGCCCCAGCACGCCCTGGTGGCGCCCGCCTTTTGCCAGGCCGTCCAGACGCTCGGTGGCCACCGGATGCACCTTGCAGCCCGCGGCCTTGGCCAGCTCGACAAAAGTGATCATGCGGCGGTCGCGGCGCGATGCCTCGACATAAATATCGCGGATCGTGGAAGGCGCATGTCGCAGGCGCGCCGTGACCGCGTGAAAACCGATCAGGAGTTGGGAAGTTGCCATGGGTGGTCGCTGGGTACGGAAAAGGAAAGTCGGGTAGCTCAGGCCACCGTTGAATGAATTACTGCAGGCGTTCGTCGTCAAAGATTGCGGGTACGGACATCACTGCGATGCCATCTTCGGCCAGGGCTTCACGTTCGTCGGCGCTGGCCGTGCCGCGTATGGGACGCTCGGGCGCATCGCCTTCATGAATACGCCGGGCTTCGTGCGCAAAACGCGGCCCCACGTTTTCGGTGGCGCGCAACACGGCGCGCACATGCCGAATGAGTTCGGCCTGCATCGTCGCGGCATCGCTGCCGTCGGTATCAGGCTGATTACGGGACGACGGTTGGCGAGTGGCGCCGGACACATTCAGGCGTGGCGCCGAAACACGGCGCGAAATCGTCTTGCTGTCGCAAACCGGGCAGCCCAAAAGGCCACGCTCGACTTGCGAGTCGTAGTCGGCGCGCGACGCAAACCAGCCCTCGAATACGTGGCCGGTGTCACATTGCAGATCGAATACCTTGAGTGCCATCCTGGCATTGTATGCGATCGCTTAAAATGTGCGCCGCTCATGATCAAGCCAGCCGCGGGCGGGCTTTGCAACCCTTACCCCGGAAAAACGGCATGATCGCCGCGTCGTTGATTTTCATCTTTACCCTGGTGCTGGTCATCTGGCAGCCGCGCGGCCTACCCATAGGCTACAGCGCCTTGCTTGGCGCCACCCTGGCCCTGCTTGCGGGCGTGGTGCATCCACACGATATCCCGGTCGTCTGGGGCATGGTGTGGAACGCCACCATTACCTTCATCGCCATCATCATCGTCAGCCTGTTGCTGGATGAAGCCGGGTTTTTCGAATGGGCCGCCCTGCATGTGGCGCGCTGGGGCCAGGGCCGCGGCAGGCGCCTGTACACCTTTGTGATCCTGCTGGGAGCCGCCGTTTCGGCGTTGTTCGCCAACGACGGGGCAGCGCTGATCCTGACGCCTATCGTGATCGCCATGCTTAACGCCCTGCGCTTTACTCCTGCCGCCACGCTGGCCTTCGTCATGGCGGCAGGATTCATCGCCGACACCGCCAGCCTGCCCCTTTTGATCTCCAACCTGGTCAACATCGTGACCGCCGATTATTTTGGCATCGGTTTTGCCGAATACGCCGCGGTCATGGTGCCGGTCAACCTGGTATCGGTGCTGGCGTCGCTGGTCGTGCTGCACCTGTATTTTGGCCGCAGTATTCCCGCCACCTATCGCGTGCAAGCGGTGCGCAACCCGCAGGATGCGATCCGCGACCCGGCGACGTTTCGCGCCGGCTGGTGGGTGCTTGCCCTGCTGCTTGTGGGCGCGCTCGCGCTCGAACCCCTGGGTATACCCATCAGCGCATTGGCCAGCCTTGCCGCGGCAAGCCTGCTGGTGGTCGCGCTCAAGGCGGGGCGCCTGCCGATTGCACCCGTGTTGCGCCACGCGCCCTGGCAGATCGTATTGTTTTCACTGGGCATGTACCTGGTGGTGTATGGCTTGCGCAACCAAGGCCTCACCGACCGCCTGGCAGAGCTGCTGACCGCTATCGCCGGCCATGGCGTCTGGGCCGCAGCCATTGGAACCGGCCTGATTTCGGCCTTGCTGTCGTCGATCATGAACAACCTGCCGACGGTGCTGATAGGCGCACTGGCCATCGACGCCACCGATACCAGCGGCGTGGTGCGCGAAGCCATGGTGTATGCCAACGTCATAGGCAGCGACCTGGGCCCGAAGATCACGCCCATCGGCAGCCTGGCGACCTTGCTGTGGCTGCACGTGCTGGCTCGACGTCAGGTCAGCATCAGCTGGGGATATTATTTCCGCACGGGAATAGTCCTGACCCTGCCCGTGCTGCTGGCAACCCTGGCCGCCCTGGCGCTGCGCCTGGCCTGACCCCCGGCCCCCTTTCCATCTCAATCTGCCCGATCATGTCCGCCTCTCTTTCACTCACCCTGCGCGACGCCACCGAAGCCGACGTAGCCGCCATCCAGACGATTTATGCGCATCATGTTCTCAACGGGGTTGCCACCTTCGAGATGGCGCCGCCATCCGTCGAGGAAATGCTGGCGCGTTTTCGCGGCATCCGATCGCAAGACATGCCGTATCTCGTCGCCTGTCGCGGCGAGCAATTGGTGGGCTATTGCTACGTCAGCACCTACCGGGCACGTCCGGCATACCGGTATACGGTGGAAGATTCAATTTACCTGGCGCCCGACCAGCACGGCCAAGGCCTGGGCAAGCTGCTCTTGCAGGCGCTGATAGCGCGCTGCGAAACCGGGCCATGGCGCCAGATGATTGCCGTCATCAGCGGCGAAGGCAGCGAGGCGTCCATCGCCCTGCACCAGAAGCTGGGCTTCACCACGGCCGGCACCCTTCGCAGCGTGGGCTACAAGCACGAGCGTTGGATCGATACCGTCATGATGCAGCGCGAACTTGGCCCCGGTTGCACACAGGCGCCGCCTACCGACGCCAGCGCCTGACCAGATCGTCCCAGACCGGCACGACCGCCAGTACAAGCAATACGGCGGCCAATGGAATGGTGGAAACGAAGCCCAGGTGCGTAAAGCCCAGCGCACCGACCACCCCGCCGCCAAAGAACATCAGCAACATGGCACTCAGCAGGCGCATCTTCGCGCGATCTGCAACCACGCGCTGACCATCCACCGCCTGGTTCCAGTACAGCCACTTACCCAGCTCGATGCCCAGGTCGGTGACGATGCCGGTGACATGCGTGGTGCGAATCTCGGCCCTGGAAACCTTGGTAATCATGGCGTTTTGCAGGCCCATCACGTAGCACAGCAGCAACAAGGTTGCCGGTACCGCGAACCATTGCCAGCCGTCCATACGCGCGCCCATCAGGCCGAAGACCAGCAGCAGCCCGGCTTCAAGCAGCAGGGACAAGGCATATTCGCTTTGCAGTTGTTGCCGGCGCGCCCAATTGATAAGCATGGCCGAGCTTGCGGCGCCGGCCAGAAAGGCAATGACCGCGCCGATACCCGTCAGCACCAGGCCCAGCCGGCCCAAAGCCACGGAATCGGCCATGGCCGACACGATGCCCGTCATGTGCGACGTATAGCCGCCCACCACCATGAAACCGCCCGCGTTCACCGCGCCCGCCACAAACGCCAGCGACAGGCCTAACTGCCGGTTTGTCGACTGCGTTCGCGCGCTACCCGCGAGACGCCGCAAGTATCCGATGGGCACACTACTCCTTTGAAGCCATGGCGGCCTTCATACCGGGGCTAGGCAAGGCCTGTTGACAGCTCATGCCCGCCTGGGCGTGGCCAGGCGGGCATGAGGCGGCTGATTATGCCATGCCGGGCATCCGGTCCGGCGTGGTGCGGCACTGTCTTATTCCTGCGTCAAGCCAGCGCTGGAAATAGCCCCTTACGCCGCTCGCCGCGAAGTCGTGCGACAATTTTCCTTTCGCCGGCACATTGCGTATCCGACGGACTTCCCC
>JBEBVZ010000081.1:0-12428 GCA_040392445.1 Verticiella sediminum | reverse complement strand
GTGCCTGTTCCAGCACGAAATTGAAGGCATCAAGGCCAGGAACGTCGTAGCGCACCACCGGCCCTTTCACCAGGTGAGCCAGGTAGTCGCCCACCACCTGGGGGGCCAGCGCACGCGCCAGGATGGGCAGGTATTCCGGGCGTCGGGCAAATACTGCAATGTTCGAGATATCGCCTTTGTCGCCGCATCGCGCATAGGCAATATCGATCAATGGCACTTTGCGCCCAGCCTGGGGCGACAGCCCAGGCTGGCTTTCCTGTACCGGCGCCTTGGCCTGCACCGCATCTGGCTTGGGCGGGGTTTCCCATACGGCAAGCACCGGCACGGCCTCATCCTGGTCGCCCATCACGACCCGGGGTGGCGCCAGGCGGGTTTTGTCGAGCAAGCAGGAAAACAGGCGATACACCGGCTCGATGGCCGGCTTGCCGTTAAGCGTCAATGCACTGCCGCTGGTTGTACCCGGCGCCCACGACACACCCGGTGCCCGGGCTTCACGAGCGAAGATAGCCAGCGCATCTCGCGAACTGTGCATGACGGCGATACGCACCATGGCTTCGCGCAGATCGACCTGGCGTGCATGCGGGCCGTAGCTTTGCTCTGCCCCCAAGACCGTGACCAACGCTTTTTCGAAGTCGCCATAGCCGGCATCCCGCATGAGCGCGCGCACCCGCTTGAGCAAGGCCGCTCCCGTGCGCTGCGCCTTTTCGATGGCGTCCAGCCCGAAGATGAATAGCTGTGCCGCGCTGCGAAAACCGCTGTGGTAGGTGGCGGAAAGTTTGTAGGTCGGCGGTGCGGGCATGCCGCGGGCGCCACTGACTTGCACGCGGTGCGGGCCGGCCTCTTGGACGCGTACCGAACGAAAGTCGCAGATCACGTCCGGCAGGATGTAGCGCGAGGGGTCGCCCACTTCGTACAGGATCTGTTCCGACACCGTGGACACATCGACCAGGCCGCCGGTAGCCGGCGGCTTGGTCACCCAGAAAGCGCCGCTGGCATCGAATTCCACGATGGGGTAGCCGCTGTTTTCCCAATCCGGCACATCGCGCCAATCGGTATGGATACCCCCGGTAGCCTGGCAACCGCATTCCAGGATGTGGCCAGCCAGGCTGCCGGCGGCCAGCAGGTCGAAGTCGGTGGCGGACCAGCCAAACTCATGGATGAGCGCGCCCAGGGTCGTCGCGCTATCGACAATGCGTCCGGTGATGACGATCTCGGCCCCCATGGTCAGCGCGTGGGCAATGGGGAAGGCTCCGAGATAGGCGTTGGCGCTGTCCAGCCGGGGCGGCATCTTCGCGCCGCTGTAGAAGTCGCGCGTATCGGCCTCGCGCAAGGATTCGACCAGGGACAGGCAGTCATCGCCTTCGACAAACGCCACCCGCAGATCGGTGCCCAGCTCACGCTGCAGCGCCGCCACCGCCTGCGCGCAGCCACGCGGGTTCACTCCGCCGCCGTTGGACACCAGCTTGATGCCGCGCTGGGCGCAAATCGGCAGTATCTCGCGCAAGGTGTCGATGAATTCGGCAGCGTAGCCGGCGGCGGCATCCGCCGCCCGCGTCTGGGCAAAGCTGGATAGCGTCATTTCCGCCAGGTAGTCAAAGACCAGATACTGCATGCCATCGACCTGGACCAATTGGCGCGGGCCCAGCACGCTGTCGGCGATGAATGCGCAAGCACCGCCGATCTTGACGGTTTTCGACTTGGTGGATTTGGTTTGCGTGGAAGTCATCATTGCAGTGTGAGTCCGATACGGGTGATGGTTTCCTTGCCGACGGCGATCTCGGCGTCAAGAAAAGTGGCGAATTCTGCCGGGGTGCTGCCAACCGGCTCGGTATTGAGCGTGGCCAGCCTGTCGACGACTTGGGGTTCGTGCAGAACGGCGGAAAGCTCTTTCGCCAGTTTCTCGGTAATGTTGGCCGGCGTACCGGCGGGAGCCAGCAATCCGGCCCAGGCATAGCTGACGAGATCCGGGTATCCCAGTTCGCTGACGGTGGGCGTATCGGGCAACATGGCCGAGCGGTTGGTTCCGGTAACCGCCATGGCGTTGACCTTGCCCTGCTTGATATGCGGGCCCATGGCCGATACCGCATCGAACATGAAGCCGATACGTCCGCCAACCAGGTCTACCAGGGCGTCGGCTGTTCCCTTGTAAGGAACATGCATGGCCTGCTCGATACCGGTGGAACGCAGAAAACGCTCGCTCAGGATATAGGCCAGGGAACCCGAGCCGCTGCTGGCAAAAGTCAGAGGCGGTGCCGCTTTCTTGCCATAGTCCAGCAGCTGGCTGAAATTGCGCGCGGGCAAATCGTTGCTGGTCACCAGCACCAGCGACGTGCGCGTCAGCAGCGACACCGGCTGCAAGTCGGCAGGCCCATATGGCAGCTCTTTGTACAAGGACTGGTTCAACGCGAACCCGGGAATCGCGACCAGCAGCGTATAGCCATCGGCAGCGGACTTGGCCACCAGGTTGCTGCCGACGATGCTGCCCGCTCCGGGCTTGTTTTCCACCACCACCGGTTGACCCAACCTGCCCGACAGCTTCTCCATCACAATACGCGTGATGACGTCGGTATTGCCGCCGGGCGGATAAGGTACGACCACCGTTACCGCGCGGCTGGGCCAGGCCGGCTGACTATATGCCGGGCTCGCGGTATAGCAGGCGGCAACTACCAGTGCCGTATGCAGCAGAAAACGCGTCTTGACTCGACTAACCATTCCTGTCTCCTTGTGCCCTGGCGTGTCCGGTACATGCCGAACGATGGAATATGCTCCAGAGTGCAAACGAGTATGCGACCGTTGACCTGCTGGATGAAGATAATCGACGGGTTGATTTGATAACGTTTTGGAATCACCGCAGCCATGCAGCTCAAGGATCTGAGAACATTCGCCTTTGTTGTCCAGACTGGCAACCTGCACCAGGCGGCCGAACGCCTGGGCGTGACGCAGCCGGCGATATCCAAGGCCGTGCGGCGGCTGGAAACCGCCTTGAACGTACGGCTGCTGGAGCGCACTGCGCGCGGGGTGGCCTTGACCGAGTTCGGCAAGGCGCTATACCAGCGCTCGAGCATGCTGGAAATCATGACCGACGCCATCCACACCGAGATCGCCGACATGCGGCATGGCCGCGCCGGCGTCCTGCGCCTGGGCACCGTTCCCGCGCTCGTGGAAAAAGTCGTGGCGCCGGTACTGGCGCACTTTCTGGAAACGCAACGGGACGTGCGCTTTCAGATGCGGGTGCAGCTTAGCAATGAGCTATTGCGCGACCTGCAGCAAGGCGATCTGGACCTGGTCATTGCCGCCATGCCGGCCAGCGGGGCCAAGGATCTGAATCACTTGCTGCTCGGCAGGCAGCAAGCCTGCGTGGTGGCATGCCGCAATCACCCCCTGGCGCAGGGTGGCTTCACCCTGGCCGATCTGGCCACGCAAAAATGGCTGCTGCTGCCAGCCGACATCACCTTGCGGCAATGGGTGGAATCGATGTTCCTGGAAGCCGGCGTGCCCGTACCCGAAGTGTTTGTGGAAACCGACGCGTCGCCGGCCATCTTCGCGGCCCTGGTGCGCAACACGCGCCTATTAACCGTATTGACCCGCGACATGCTCGATTCACCCATGGGAGCGGGACTGGTGCCCCTGCCGGCGCCCGCCCCGACCTGGTCAATACAGCTGGCGCTGTTCTGGCGGCGCCAGGCCTATTTTTCGGCCCTGATGTCCAGTTGCCGAGAGCAGATCGTTGAGGCATTCGAGCATCGCGGCTGACCCTCAACGGCCCGCCCGGCCACCAGCGACGCGCCCCAGCCATCACGCCGGATCAGCCGTTGTGATGGCGCCTGCCCTGCTTCAGATCTCGAAGCTGCCGTGGCGGCCCTCGCCGCTGGCAAAGCGCGCGGCGCCGGCAATGGCTTCGGCCTGGACTATCGGATAGCCGGCAAAACCCTCTTGCCGGATGGCGTCCTGCAAGCCTGCGCCCCATTGGTGATACACGGAACGGCGATCGGCCAGCATGCACTGCTGCGGAAAGCTCGCGAGCTGGCGGGCCATGGTTTGCGCGGCCTCGCGCGCACTGCCGTCGGGCACGACACGATTGGCCAAACCCATTTGCAAGGCTTCCTGGGCGCCGACCGGACGCCCGGTCAGGATCATGTCCAGCGCACGGCCCTGGCCGATGATGCGCGGCAGGCGCACGGTACCGCCGTCGATCAGGGGTACGCCCCAGCGCCGGCAAAATACACCGAAGGTGGCCGATTCCTCGGCGATACGCAGATCGCACATCAGGGACAGTTCCAGCCCGCCGGCCACCGCATAGCCCGACACCGCGGCAATCACGGGCTTGGACAACAGCATGCGCGATGGCCCCAGCGGACCCGGTTCGCGGCCTTCGCGATCGGCACGCGAGGTATGGTTCGGATCGCTCAGGGCTGTCAGGTCTGCGCCTGCGCAGAAGTGACCGCCGGCACCGCACAGAACGGCAACTCGTAACTCGTCGTTTTTCTCGAAATCCTGGAAGGCTTCGAGCAGCAGCTGGGCCACCTGCCGGTTGACTGCGTTACGCTTTTCGGGACGGTTGATGGTAACGGTGAAAACCGGGCCACTGGTTTCGACCAGAACGGGTGGGTTGGACATATCGTGTCTCCTGGTTATAGGTAAATTACAATCATCGGTAATTATTTATTATCAGCGAAACATTACACGCCATGACCTTATTGGTCAACAATAGTAATAAGTCTGCGCCATCCAGCGCTGCAGAACTCATTCTGGACTTGCTCTCGGCCTACCCCAGCCACGAGCTCTCAGTGGCTGTCCTGGGTCGGGCCTGCGCCTTGTTCGGTTTTACCGAGCCCAGCGTGCGTGTCGCCCTCAGCCGCCTGAGCCAACAAGGCAAAGTCAGCAACCCTGCGCGTGGCCAGTATGCGCTGGACCAAGCCCACAACAGCCTGTTTCGTGAAATCAGCCACTGGCTGCAAAAAGAGGAACGGGCGGTACCCTGGCAAGGCCAGTGGATAGGCATAGTCGATGAGGGCGTTGCGCGCCATGATCGCAAGATTTTGCGACGACATGCCAGGGCCCTGGAGATCCGTGGATTCCAGCCTTTGTCCCCTGGGCTGCATGTGCGACCGGACAATCTGGCCGGCGGTATTGTGGTATTGCGTGCCGAGCTGCTGGGCCTGGGCCTGGCGCCCCAAGCGTTGGTTCTGGGCGTGCACGGCCTGTCGCCGAGCGACGACCAACGCGCTCGGCGCCTGTGGGATATTGGCGAGTTGCGCCGCGGCTACCGGGAAATGCTGGCTAGCCTGGATCGCAGCGAGCAAGGCCTGGATCAGCTTACCCTGGAGCAAGCCGGCGTGGAAAGCCTGACGCTGGGCCGCGCCGTTATTCGCCGCATCGTGCGCGACCCACTCTTGCCCGAAGCTCTGCTGCCGGGACAGGAACGCCAGGAGCTGATACAGCGGATGCGGCGCTATCAAATCCGATCCGAAGCGCTCTGGGAAAAAATCATGCGCGACGCGCTTGCCCCATTTGCTCGGCCAGATAGTCCAGGAAACAGGTAATCCGGGACGCCAATGCCGTGTTGCGGTAATACACGGCATGAATGGGTTGACGCAATTCAACCAGGTATTCGGCCAGGACTGGCACCAGGTCGGCCCGGGCTTGATCGGCCGCCGTCATAAAGTCGGCCAGGCAGGCAATGCCCGCCCCCGCCAAGGCCAACTGGCGCAAGGTTTCACCGCTGGACGCCTTGACGGTGGGAACGGTCTGCAACTGGTCGCCCAATACGTTGCGCAAAGGCCATAGGTTCAGCGTGTCCGGCTGGGTAAAGCCCAGCAGGCTGTGCCGGGCAAGATCCTGTGGTGTGCCCGGCGTGCCGTGGGTTTTCAAGTACGCGGGGCTGGCCAAAACCCGCAAAAGGTAGCTGCCCAGCGGGCGGGCATGTAAGGTGGAATCACGCAGCAGTCCGATGCGGATGGCGATATCGGTGCGCTGCTCTATCAGATCGATGATCTGGTCGCTGGTGTACAGCTCGAGCTCGATCTGCGGATAGCGCGCCCGAAAACCGGGCACCAGCGGCACGACCACATGCAGCATGAAGGGCGACGCGGCATTGACGCGCAGGCGGCCAGCCGGCTTGTGCCGGCGCATCGCCATTTGTTCCTCGGCATCTTCGACGCTGGCCAGGATCCGTCGTGCCTGGGCCAGGAAAACCTCGCCCTCCTCGGTCAGTTCCAGGCGACGCGTGGTACGACGCAACAAGGTGACGTCCAACTTCTCTTCGAGGCGGTTCAGCGCCCGGCTCACGCCAGAGGTGGTCTGCTCCAGCCTCTCGGCCGCAGCCGTGATCGAGCCGGCGTCCACCACGCTGGTGAAAGCCAGCAATTCATCTAGTGTCGTCTTCATTATTGATTTTTAGTCAAATATATTTGGCAGAAACACCTGTTTTTCTGCAAGAGTTTGACGCGGATACTGCTGGCTACGCAACCTGAATCGGAATCCCCCATGCCACTTGCCCTGCTGGCGCTTACGCTGAGCGCCTACGCCATCGGTACGACGGAGTTCGTCATCGTCGGCCTGCTTCCTACCATCGCGGCCGATCTTGGCGTTAGCCTGCCTTCCGCAGGCCTGCTGGTCAGCCTGTATGCGCTGGGCGTAGCCATCGGCGCACCCTTGCTAACCGCCCTGACCGGCAAACTGCCGCGCAAGGCACTGCTGCTGTCGCTGATGGTCCTGTTCACGCTGGGTAACCTGCTGGCCTGGCAAGCGCCGGGCTACGAATCGCTGATCGTCGCGCGCCTGGTCACCGGCCTTGCCCATGGCGTTTTCTTTTCCATAGGCTCGACCATAGCGACCAGCCTGGTACCCAAGGAGAAAGCCGCGAGCGCCATCGCCATCATGTTTACCGGCCTGACCGTCGCCCTGGTTACCGGCGTTCCCCTGGGCACCTTCATCGGCCAGCAGTTTGGCTGGCGCGAGACCTTCCTGGCGGTTTCCGCCCTGGGCGTGATCGCCTTCGTCGGCAGCCTGTTTTTTGTGCCGCGCAACATACACCACGCGCCGCCGGCCTCGTTGATGCAGCAGTTGCAAGTGCTGAAGACACCACGCCTGCTGCTGGTCTATGCCATGACCGCTGTGGGCTATGGCGGCTCTTTCATCGCCTTCACCTTCCTCGCCCCCATCCTGCAGGACATCAGCGGCTTTAGCGCCGGCACCGTCAGCCTGGTATTGCTGGTTTATGGTGTTTCGGTCGCCGTAGGCAATCTGTGGGGCGGTAAGCTGGCCGACCGGCGTGGCCCCGTGCGCGCGCTCAAGCTTATCTTTGCCCTGTTGGCCATCGTGCTGCTGGCGCTCGCCTTTACCGCTGCCAACCCCTGGCTGGCCCTGGCTACCGTATTGTTGTGGGGGGCCGTGGCTTTTGGCAATGTACCCGCACTGCAGGTGTATGTGGTGCGCCAGGCTGAACACTACACCCCGCGCGCCGTGGACGTGGCCTCTGGCCTGAACATTGCCGCCTTCAACCTGGGCATTGCCGCCGGGGCCTGGGGTGGCGGCCTGATCGTCGCCCACTTGGGGCTGATTCATACCACCTGGATCGGTGCCCTGGTCGTGCTCGTCGCCCTGGCCCTGACAACCTGGAGCGGTCGATTGGACCGCAGCCATTCGGCCACCACCCATTCCACCGCAACAGGCAGCGCTCTCGTCGCCAGTAACTAACCCCTGATCCACCAAGGAATCTCACCATGAACCAACTTCCCGCAATCGGCCTGGGCACCTTCCGCCTGAAGGGCCAGCAAGTCATCGACTCGGTACGCACCGGCCTGGAACTGGGCTATCGCCATATCGATACGGCGCAGATCTACGACAATGAAGCCGACGTGGGCCAAGCCATCGCCCAGAGCGGCGTGGCTCGCAAGGAACTGTTCGTCACGACCAAGATCTGGACCGAGAACCTGGCCGCCGGCAAGCTGATCCCCAGCCTGAAGGAAAGCCTGGCCAAGCTGCGCCTGGACCAGGTCGACCTGACGCTGATCCACTGGCCTTCGCCCCAGGACGCCATTGCCGTCGACCAATACATGGCCGCCCTGCAAGAAGCCCGCCAGCAGGGGCTGACAAGCCAGATCGGCGTATCGAACTTCACCATCGCCCACTTGCGGCAAGCCATCGATGCCGTTGGCGCCGAGAACATCGCCACCAACCAGATCGAGATCCATCCCTACCTGCAAAATCGCAGGGTGGTTGAATTTGCCCATAGTCAGGGCATACACCTGACCGCTTATATGCCGCTGGCCTACGGCAAGGTTCTGCAAGACCCGGTGATCCAGGGCATTGCCGCCGCACATCAGGCCACCCCGGCCCAGGTGACGCTGGCCTGGCTGCTGGAGCAGGGCTTTGCGGTGATACCGTCGTCGACCAAGCGCGACAATCTGGCCAGCAACCTGGCTGCGCGAGAACTGCGTCTGACAGCTGCCGACATGGCCGCCATCGCCGGCCTGGACCGCAACGAGCGCTTGGCCAACCCCGACTTCGCCCCGCACTGGGATTAAGGGCCTGGGTCGGACGCACAGGCAATCACCGCGCAAGAGCCAGCCGTGCATTGGCGCTTCATGTGGGGCTGTCGGCCGGGCTCTCGCCCGCGGTGATCAACATGCGTAGGCCCTCACTGTCCTCGATACGCACCAGACGTTGCCGCACACTGATCAGGTTCGCCCTGGCCAGGCGCGACAGTGCGCGGCTGACGGTCTCCAGGGTCAAGCCCAGGTAGCTGCCGATTTCCTCGCGAGTCATGCGCAAGCGCAGCTCCTTGTCCGAGAAGCCTCGCAGATGCATGCGCTGCAGCAGGTTGAGCAGGAATGCCGCCAGCCGCGCTTCCGCCCGCTTGCCCGCCAAAAGCGCCATGACCCAGCGCTCGCTCACGATCTCGCGGCTCATCAAGCGATAGAAGTGATGTTGCAGCGAAGGCGTTTCGGCACAGATCGCCATCAGCCGCTCGTAGGGAATCGCACAAACCGCCGAATCCTCGATGGCAATCGCGTCGCAGGCATGAAAGCCGGAATCGATCGCATCCAGGCCCATCAGTTCGCCAGCCATCCTGAAGCCTGTCACCTGGTCGCGCCCATCCGCCCTGATGGCTCGCAGCTTGAACATGCCAGAACGGATGGCATAGACCGACGTCAGGGGCCCGCCCTGTCGGAACAGCGTTTCGCACTTGCGAACGTAGCGGCGGGTGGACACCAGCGTGTCCAGCATGGCGAAGTCCGACTCGGACAAACCAGCGGGAATGCACTCCTTTCTCAAGCTGCATTGTGCACAGGCGGAAGGATGCTCGACGGCGATAGAAACTGTCGCGAAGTCCATGCCTTCAGGTGAGCGATGGAGGATAGACATGAAACGGCCTGGTTACGTAGCATGTACGTGGCGGATTTGGCCCCACGACCACGGGTGCAGGTGCCGCGCGATCAGGTTGAGGTGACACAGCAGGATAGCGGTTCAGTGCCGCCGCGACGAGACTCAGATCCGCAGGAAAACAGCGGATCAGATTCCCCCCTGCTGGGCCAGCCCCAGGGTCAGTGAGCGACCCTGGGTATTGATGTGCGGGGAATCGAAAACCAGACGACCACCGCCAGTACAGCCAGCATGGCGCTGGCGCTACCCAGGACCACGCTGTGCGCTGCCGTAAAGGCCGACTGCGCAGCCATCTGCAGGCTTTCTGCCAGGCCCCCGCCCAGAGTGCCGGCCAGTTGCATTGCCTCGCTGATCGATGCGCTTGCCTGAAGGGCCGCCTCGGCGGGCAGTTGCGCCGGCAACACGATGGTCGCAGCATAGCTGCCCGTCAGCATCAACCCGAAGATGGCGACGCCCAGGCCCGCGCCAAGCTCGTAGGCCATTCCCTCCATGGCACCCGCGGCCCCGGCTTTCTCTGGCGGCACCGACGCCATGATCGCGGCGGTCGAGGCCAGCAGCGCCGTCGCCACGCTAAAACCGAGCAACACCATCCAGATCCAGGCCATGAACGGATGACCGGCGAAATCGGTCATCGCCAAGCCAAGAAAACTCAGTGCGCTGAGCGCCATCCCGACTGTGGCCACCGGACGCAGGCCGAAGACCGAGGCGAGCCAGCCCGCGACCGGGCCGCTGAGCCCGCTGGAAATCATCAGGGGCAGCATGAAGAGCCCTGCTTCCAGCGGCGTCTTGCCAAGCACAAACTGCAGTTCCTGGGCCATGAGCAGCTCGAAGCCGACCAGCGTGATCATGGCGGTCAGGGCCATTACCACGCCAACGACCATCACCCGCTGAGTCAACAGGCGCAAATCGATCATGGGTGTCGATGAACGCAACTGCTGGACGATGAACGCCACGAGCAGGCCAACGCCAAGCAGTGCCGCACCCAGGGCGGGCAAGATACTCGAGCCGCCGCGCAGACCGCTTTTGGCCGCATAGACCAGCAGCAAGAGCGCCACGATCAGGACTAGCGCCTGCCCGATTTTCCAGGGTTGCTCGGGCCGCGACTCTTGTTCTGGCACGATGTAATGAATCGCCAGGAGCACGACGAGCACAATGGGCAGGTTGATCAAAAAGACCGAGCCCCAATAGAAGTGCTCCAGCAGAAAGCCGCCGACCAGGGGGCCGAGAGCCGCGCCGCCGGTTCCCACGGCAGTCCAGACGCCCAGCGCCATACTGCGCTCACGCTCGTCGAGAAAGGTTCTGCGCACGCCCGCCAGGGTGGCCGGCAGAATCATCGCCGCACCGATGGCAAGCGCCGCACGGGCCGCGATCAGCGCCGAGGCGCTCGGCGCCAACGCCGCCGCCAGAGAAGCCAGGCCGAACAGAACGGCGCCTGTCATGGCCAGCCGCTTGAATCCGATGCGATCGCCCAGCGCGCCCATCGGCAGCAGCAAGCCCGCCATCACCAGGGAATAGATATCGATGATCCAGAGCAGCTCGCTGCCGGTGGCCGACAACTCCAGGCTCAGGCGTGGCGCGGCCACGTGCAGCACGGTGGCATCGATGGAAACAGGTAGGTACATCAGAATGATGACGTAGAGGATCAGCCATTTCTTTGACATCGGTAACGCTCGACTCTTCTTGTTCAACTCAATCCTGGACATCCGTCCAACATCGAATCATAACGTGAAGTTGAACACTGGTCCAACTCGTCGCATAATGCGCCGGGAATATCTACCTGTATTGAGCATGGAGGATGGATTGGCCTACCTGAGCAGGCAAGCACGTCGCACCGAGATTCTTCAAGCCGCCGCGCGCATCGCGATGACCGAGGGCCTAGGCGCCATGACGGCACGTCGCGTAGCGACCGAGGCCGGCGCCGCGACCGGTCATGTGCATCATCATTTCGAATCGGTTGCGCAACTGAGAGCCGAGGCCTTCCTGCTGCTTATCCAGCAATGGCTTGCAGCACTGGCCAGACAAAGCGAGGGGTTGCCGGCCACGCGCCGCCTGCAGATCATGCTGGGGGTACCCGAAGACGAGACCGGCATGACCGATACCCGGCTCTGGAACGAAGCGGTGTTCCTGTCCGAGCGGGACGCCTGTATGAAAGCCGCCTATGCCACGTGCATGACGGACTGGCACCAGGCAACCATGGCCATCATTGACGAGGGCCGAGCCGACGGCGAATTTACCAAAGGCGAACCGGCGGCCGATATTGCCTGGCGGCTGATCGGCCTATGCTGCGGCCTGGATGACATATCCCGGTTCAAGTCCACGGACTTCACGCAGGCGCAAATCGATCGGCATCTTGCGATCGCGATCGAACGCGAGCTGCGATAAGAGAAACAGCGCAGCTCGCACCGGCGGCAAGGAGCCGCCGGCAACCTACTTTTGGCCGAGTCCCAATTGCTGGATCAGGCCGCTCCACAGTTCGCGCTCGCGCCCAATCATGCTGTCGACATTGTCGACCGATGCCGGCATGGCGACCGCACCGAAGTTGGCGAACTGCGCCTGCACTTCGGGCGATGCGGTGGCCACGGCGACGGCGTCGTGCAGACGGGATACCACTGCCGCGGGCGTGCCGGCGGGCGCGACGATACTCATCCAGACGCCGGTGTCCAGGTTGGCGACTCCGGCTTCCGCAAAAGTCGGCACATCCGGCAAGGCCGGCGATCGCTTGTTGCCAGTCACGGCCAGCAAGCGCAAGCGGCCCCCTTGGGTATAAGGCAAGGTGCCGGCCAGGTTGTTGCACATCACCGGAACCTGCCCCGCCATAACGTCGTTGACAGCCGGCGCATTACCCTTGTAGGGCACGTGCAGCATATCCACGCCGGCTTCGATCTTGAAGCGCTCGCACACCAGGTTGGATGGCGTGCCCGGACCCGCCGAGGCGTAGGCAAGCTTGCCCGGATCCTGCTTGGCCGCCTTGATCAGGTCGCCCAGGGTCTGGATGGGGACATTGGCGTTCACAGCGATGACATTCGGAATCTCGGCCACCA
>JBEBVZ010000080.1:0-13332 GCA_040392445.1 Verticiella sediminum | reverse complement strand
CGCACTGCCTCGACCCGCAGGGCGCGATCTTCGCCATGGTGGCCGCGCAACGCTAGGCTTGCGTGCCCCCGGCGAGAGCACGTTTGGCCTTCCTGCGGTGTGCCAGGGCCAGCCCTGGCACACCGCAGGGCCTTGACCCAGCAGGGCGCGATTCAGCGCATGGGCCGGCCTTTCGGCCCCAGCTGGGTCGCCGTCAGCGCATACGCGTCTTCGACCCAGTCAGCCAGGAGTTCTCGCGTCGTGTCCGGCGTGATGATGTTGACGATGCCGAACTTTTCGGCTGTGCGAAAGGGCGAGCCATACCGGTGATATTCCTCTTCCAGCTTGTCGCGCAGGCCGACCGGGTCTTGGGCTTGTTCGATTTCCTTACGATATGCCGCAGCCACCCCGCCTTCGATGGGGATTGAACCCCACCGTGCCGAAGGCCAGGCAAAGCGATGGGGAATGGTGGTGCCCTTGGGCCCGAATTTGGGCGACAGCAGCGCACCCGCCAGACCAAAGCAGCGCCGGATGACGATGGCGCACCAGGGGATGCTCGATTGCTCGATGGCGGCGCTTGCATTCAGGGTGGCGGCGATGGTGCCGATTTTTTCGGCTTCAACGCCGGTCATCGTGCCGGGCTGATCTACCAGGTTCACCATAGGCAGATGGAAGGTGTCGCACAGGTCGACAAAGCGCTCCATTTTCGAGGCTGCAGCACGGGTCAATGCGCCGCCCATATTGCTGGGGTTGTTGATCATGACGCCGACCGCGTAGCCATTGATGCGCGCCAGCACGGTGATGACCGAGCCGCCGAAATGTGGCGACATTTCAAACACACTGTCCTGGTCGAAGATGGCAGTCAGTATCTTTCTAGGCTGGAAGATTTTGCGGCGATCGCGTGGAATGGCATCATTCAGCCAGGCTTGCCTGTGGTCAGCAGGGTCATCGGTGCAGACCCGCGGCGGCTGTTCCCAGACGTTGCGTGGAAGGTAGGACAGGAAGCGCCGTGCGAGCTGGAAGGCTTCCTCTTCGGATTCGGCGCCATTGCTGATGACTCCGCTGTGCCTGTGCACGTCGTAGCCGCCCAGGCCTTCCTTATCAATATCGTATCCCAGCGCCTGCTTGACGACAGGGGGGCCACCGGCAAAGACCTGGCTTTTGCCCCGGACCATGACGGAAAAGTGGGCGCCGGCGGCCCGTACGGCACCCAGGCCGGCACAAGCCCCCAGCGCGATGCCGACCACAGGCACGACCCCCAGCATCATGGCGCCGGGCAACAAGGCATAGCCTGGGATCTTGGTGGAGCCGCTTTGCTTTAGCAGCTTTACACTGCCGCCCGCCGTATCCACCATCCGTACGATAGGTAGCTTGTACTCGTGGGCGTACCTGTCGGCATAGATCCATTTTTCTGCGATGGAGGCTTCGGAGGAACCACCCCGGATGGTGAAGTCGTCTGAGCATACAACCACCTTTCTGCCGTCGACCTTGCCCAGGCCCATGACCTGTGTCGACGGGGTGACAGAAAGGAGCTTGCCATTATCGTCGTAGTGCCCCTTGCCTGTGAACATGCCGAACTCTCGAAAGGAGTCCTTGTCTATCAGTTGGTCGATGCGTTCCCGGGCGTTCAGTTTGCCGTTTGCGTGCAATTTTTGCAGCGCTTCGGGGCCGCCCATTTTTTCCGCAAACGCGGTACGAACTTTCATTTCGGAAAATTCGGCTTCCCATTCCAACGACGTGCTCATCTGGAGATTCCTGCTCTGAGTTGAATAAGGTGTCCTGGGTAGCTTGCGCCAGGATCCACCGCGCGCAGTGCATGGCATGCACAGGCCCTAGTTCGGCGCCTTTGAGATATTCAGTCGTTTCATCAGTGCCGTGGTTTGCTCGAACTGTGCGGCAAGGAAGTCCTTGGCGGCCGTGTGATCGATGTATGTTGCTTCCAGCTGGTAACGATCCAGGAGTTCTTGCCAGGCATCGGATTCGCTGACGGTCTTGAATACGTTTTCCCAATACGCCATTTGTTCCGTGCTCATGTCCTTGGGAAACAGCACGCCGTTGTAGCCACCGAAGCTGATGTCGACGCCCTGTTCCTTCCAGGTGGGTACTTCAGCAAGCGGGCCCGCCAGCCGTTCTGCGCTGGTCACGGCGATCACACGCACATGTTTCGATGCGAGGGCATCGAGCATGTTTGCCACGCTGCCTGCCATGACATCGATATGGTTGCCGCGCAGTGCCACCATGGTTTCGGCCGACGAGCGAAATGGGGCGACGGTCAGTTTGCTGAGATCTATGCCTGATTCCAACAGCGGGTAGGCGATGCTCATATAGATATTGCCGACCAGCGAGGGAGCAACCCCTATGCGCAGCCGGCTGGGATCCTTTTTCAAGGTCTCGATGAGATCTTTGGCTGTGCGAATTGGCGAGTCGTAGCTGACCGCAACGCCCATGGATTCCTGGTAGAGCACAGGCCCCATGGTGAAGTCTTTTTGCAGGTCGTAGCGGAAATCACCAAGCAGGGTCGAGATGATGTAGCCGTTGTTGTAGAGCGTGAATACGTGCCCGTTGCCGGGTCTTTTGAACAGTTCGCCGGTGGCAATCATCCCCGCGCCGCCAGGTTTGTTTTGCACGATGAGTTGCTCACCGTTCAGCAGGCCTTTGGCATCCATGATTTTGCCGATGATGCGGGCATAGGTATCAACGGCGCCGCCTGGCCCTGCAGGAACAAAGTATTCCACGTTGGTTTCCGGCTTCCATTCGGCGAGTGACGGCGCCGCCAGACTCAGTGCCGCGATTGCAAATGCGCACCTCACGCAACTCTTGATTGATTTTCTTGCCGACTGCATGTCATCTCCTTTTTTTTGCGCCGTTGCGTGATAGATGGCTTGGTGCCAGCACCATGCTCTGCCGTGTTGTGTGTGGCGCTATGCGTCCCGCTGGTTGGTGTGTCCGGGTGAAAACTGGGAGTATTTTTAATTAACAGTGCTAATGTTAACAATGCTAAAGTAAATCAATAAAAATTAGCAAGATGCCATGGTGCGCAAGAAGCGCAGGCATGCCTGCTATCGGCGGCCGGTTTCACTTCAGGTTCGCTCCAGAGGTCTTGATCAGTCGCTCATATCGTTGGTATTCCGCTTTTGCGAACGTATTGAACGCGTCAGCCGGCAGGTAGCCTTGGGGCACCATGAAGCTTTCCAGCACGGCTTCGAATTTTTGGGTCTTGGTCGCGCTGGCGCATGCATCGGACAGCTTGGCGACAACGTCGGGCGGCGTGCCTTTGGGGGCCACCATGCCTCCCCAGCCCGCGAAAACTAGCGGATAGCCTTGCTCCTTGAACGTGGGGGTATCGGGTAGCAGGGCGCTGCGCTCTTCTTCCAAAATGCCTAGCGCACGGAGCCGATCAGCCATGCGCGAGAATGTTTGCACCCCCGCCACCCAGCCGGTGATTTCGCCGCCCAAAGCAAGATTCAACGCGTCAGAGTCTCCCTTTGTTGGGACATGCATCCAGTCAAAGCCTGCAAGCTGTCCAAATTCCACGGTGGCAAGGTGCGGCACCGAGCCTGTCCCGGTGGATGCCAGGGTGATTTTTTCTGGATGTTTTTTGGCGTCTTCGACCAAGTCGGCCAACGTCTGGTAGGGTGAGTCCGCCGGTACGACAAGCACTTGCGGTGTGACATGGGTACGGCAAACGTACTCGAACGAGTCGAAGCCATACGTCAAACTGTTCATATGCGGCTGGGTAGCCAGCGGGCCGACGGTGGTGATGCCCAGCGTGTATCCGTTTGGCGTTGCACTGGCCACTTTGGCGGTACCCAGAGTGCCCCCGGCCCCCGGTTGGTTCAAGACGATAACGCTGGTGGAAAGCGCGGATTGCATGCCTGCCTGGATGGCGCGTGCGATAGGATCGACACTGCCGCCCGGCGGGAATGGGATGATCAGTTCGATGGGCGCGCTTGGGTATGCCGCTTTTGCGATACCGCAAAGTAGAGAACTGAAGGCGATGCAGGCTTTGAAATATGTCTTTGCCATGTTTAGGCTGTCCTGTGTCATGGTTGCGTCAACTACGCTGCGCCGGAATGCATTCAAATCCATGGAATTAACTTGCGCATTGTTAACAACAATACACTGTGCGTGTATTCCAGGAAATGGTACAAACCCGGTCATACGCCAGGGCACTGATAAATCTGCCGCGCCCCATGAGCGAACCTGACTATGAGGTAGGAACCTTGGATCTCACTCCGCAAGAAGTGCTGGACAATTTTGATAGCGTGGTGGAATTTCGTTTGTTCTCGCAGCGCAAACATTTGACGCTTACGCTTCCCGAGCAAATCGCCGCACAACTGGGCGACAAAATCATTGCTGGCGAAATGCAGGATGGCGCACACATTCCCGAGCAGGAAGTGGCCGAGCACTACCAGGTCAGCCGCGGGCCCATTCGCGACGCCCTGCGGATACTCGAGCGCGAAGGCCTGGTCGTTCTGAATCCCCGCAAGGGTGCGACGGTATCGGAGCTGAATACGCAGGAACTGTCAGAAATATTTGAAGTCCGGGCCAGCCTGCTTTCTCTTGCTGCCAGAAAGAACGCCCTGCGCGGCGATGCCGACTACTTGAAGGTGATCCGATACGCGGTCAAGAAACTGAGCCGCTGCGTCGAGAGTCAAGATGACGGCGGCAAGTACGCGGAAACCGCCTATCGGGTGTCGCTGCTGTCAGCCCGCTACGCCGGCAATCAGCGGCTGGTCGATATTGTGACTTCCCTGTCGCTGCAAACGCTGCGCTACTCCAAACTCGGGTTTCGTTCTGTGGAGCGCCGACGCAGATCGTATGAACTGTGGCAGCAAGCGCTTGAAGCTATGCAAGCGCGCGATGGCGACTTGGCCGCCGCGCTGTCGCTGCAGCGGGTGCAGGAGTCCTGGGAAGCCACTGTTGGCGCGCTGCAGGACATGCAGGCCCGTCAGGCCGATACGGCAGAGACTCACCAGCCCTGACGGGAGCGTAACGCAGCTTCTTATGCGGCCAGGGGGGTAGGCCGTTTGGCGGGCGCATGGCGCTTGACAATGTCGTTGGCAAGGTGCGTATGCACTGCGCCGCCGCAGAACTCATCATCGGCCAGCGCCGCCACCAAGAACGGTATATTGGTCTTTACGCCCTCGATATTGCAGGCTGATAGCGCGTCTTTCAGCAGGGCAATGGCGCTGGCGCGGTTCGGTGCATGGGCAATGACTTTGGCCAGCATGGGGTCGTAGCTGCTAGAGACCCGGTTGCCCTCGCCAAACCCAGTTTCGATGCGAATGCCGGGGCTGCTTGGCAGGTGGAACGACTTCAGTACACCGGGCGATGGTAGAAAGCGCCAGGGATCTTCTGCATAAATGCGGGCCTGGATGGCGTGGCCCTGCGGTTCGGCGGGCCGCGCGCTGAGCACGTCGGCCAGCCGGGCACCAGCCGCAAGCCGGATCTGACTCTGCACGATGTCGATGCCCGTGATTTCTTCCGTAACGCCGTGTTCTACCTGCAGGCGTGTGTTCATTTCCAGAAAACTGAAACCAGCCTGTGGATCGTATAGCGTCTCGATGGTGCCGATGTTGTCGTATCCGATTGTTTTCAGAATGTGGGTGGCCTGACTTGCCATCTGGTCGACGATGGCGCGTGCCACGCCCGGCGCTCCAGCTTCCTCAATGACTTTTTGATGCCGGCGCTGCAGTGAGCAGTCGCGCTCGAACAGGTGCTGCATTGCTCCGAAGTTGTCTGCCATCATCTGGAATTCGATGTGGCGTGGCCGCATGAACAGACGCTCGGTATACAACTCGCCATTGCCAAAGCTTCGCTCTGCCAGGCCTCTGGCCTTGGCCAAGGCGTCGGGCAGGGCCTCGACGTGGTCCACCGGGATCATGCCGATGCCGCCGCCACCTGCGGCAGGCTTGATCAGCATGGGGAAGCCGGCCGCCTGCGCCTTTTCAATTTGCTCGGCAAGCGATCCGGTCAGCAGCCCGCTGCTGGGGCACATGGGCATGCCTTGCCGGGCCATGGTTTCCCGCGCGCGGGTTTTATGGCCCATGGCATCTATCCATTGTGGCGATGGCCCGATAAAGGTCATGCCCGCGTCCCGTACCTTGCGAGCGAAGCCAGCATGTTCCGACAGGAACCCATATCCCGGATGGATGGCGTCAGCCTTGACTGACAGTGCGGCCGCGATCACGCGATCAATGTGCAGATAGCTTTCCGCTGGCGATGCGGGGCCAAGCAATACGGCTGCGTCGGCCTGGGCCACATAGGGCAGGTCGGCATCGGCTTCAGAATATCCCACGACGCTGTGGATATTCATTTCCCGCAAGGCGCGGATGACCCGGGCGGCGACGGCGCCCCTATTTGCGACAAAGACTTTTCTGAACATTGCATCCTCCGGAATAATGGCCTGGCGCCTCAGGCAATGGTTGACGATAAGAAAGTCTACTGTATCATTGTTAACACGATAAACAGAAAAAGGAGCTTTCATGGAAGTCGTTTCAGAGGTCACGGGCAAGGTGTGGAAAATGACCGCGGAGCAAGGTGCTGTGGTTCAGGAAGGCGATGTTTTGATGATTGTCGAATCCATGAAAATGGAAATTCCGGTAGAGGCGTCCGCTTCGGGCCCAGTCCGGCTGCTGGTGACGGAAGGTGATGCGGTAGAGGAAGGCATGACGGTGGCAGAGATCCTCTCGACCTAGCTCGAAAGTCTCGACTAACCAGAACAGGGGGGACACATGAACTCAACAGACAACGGGAATGCCGCCACGCCAGGAACGGTAAATTCCATGCCATTGGCTGGAATCCGGGTCATCGAGATATGCAACACGATAGCGGGCCCGGCATGCGGGCGTCTGCTGGCCGACTTCGGCGCCGATGTGATCAAGATCGAGCCGCCGGACGGCGATCCCGTGCGTCAGATGGGCAGCCATGTCGACGACATATCCTTGTACGCCGCTTCGATTCTGCGCAACAAACGATCCATTGTGCTGGACCTCAAAACCGAAAGGGGTCGGGCTGTGGCGCTCGCGCTCGCGGAGAAGGCGGACATTGTCCTGGAAAACAACAGGCCCGGCGTGCTGGAAAGGCTGGGCTTGGGGTACGAGCGGGTGTCGGCCCGGAACCCAGGAGTGATCTATGTGCGCATCAGCGGGTATGGACAAAGTGGTCCTTATGCGGAACGGCCCGGCTATGGGGCAATCTGCGAAGCCGTCGCGGGAGTGCGGCACATGACGGGCGATCCTGATCGCCCGCCTGCCCGAGTGGCGCTCGCGACAACCGACTATCTGACTTCCGTTTATGCCGCGTTCGGCGCCATGGGCGCCTTGCGTAGCCGTGACAGCACGGGCATGGGGCAGGTGGTGGATGTCGCTCTATACGAGACGGCTTTCACGCAGCTCGAACCCTTGGTGCCGGCGTATCAGAAACTGGGCAAGGTGCCGATGCGGGAAGGCCCCAATCTGCCTTCCATGGCACCCAACAGCCTTTACCCGACACGTGATGATCAGTATCTGCTGATTGCCGCCAACAGTAATGCCACCTTCGAGCGGCTGCTTCAGGTCATGGGGCAATCGGAATTGTTGAGTGATCCAAGGTTTGCCTCGATCCGGGCGCGTGGCGAGAAGCCCAATATGCAGGCGCTGGATGCCATTATTTCGGATTGGACACGCACATACGACGTGATCCCTCTGGATCGTATGCTTCGGGACGCGGCCGTGCCGGTGTCGCGCATCTTTACCATCGCCGATATCTTCGCTGATCCGCACTATCGAGATCGCGACATGATTACCTCGGTACCCCATCCGCAATTGGGTGAAGTCGCGCAAATTGGCATTGTTCCCCGTCTGTCCGCGACGCCGGGTGCTGTGCGCTTTACCGGCCCCGATCTCGGCGCGGACACCGCCAGTGTGTTGCGTGACGAACTGGGGATGAGCGAGGAGGCTATCGCCGATCTTGTGCTCGCCGGGGGCGCGCAAACGGTCTAGCAAGCACAGGTTGACCGCAGCATGGTCGATGCTGCGAGGTGACATGCATTTTCAGCTTGAGGTACAGAAAACCATGCAAATGTCCTTTGAATACCATGGGCAGGAATGGAAGGATGAGTACGAGGAACTGGCCCGGCGCCGGACAATGGCACAGGCCATGGGTGGCGAAGAGTCTCTCAAAAAGCATAAGGAGCGCGGGCGCTTGAACGCGCGCGAGCGCATCGCGTGCCTTTTGGATGAGGGCAGCTTTCGAGAAATGGGCCGGGTCACGGGCAAGGGAACATATGATGAGAACGGGCGCTTTGTCAGTCTGCAGCCGGTTAACGCCGTTATCGGAAAAGGCAAGGTCGACAACCGAACCGTTATTGTGTCCGCCGACGATTTCACCCTTCGCGCCGGCTCGTCCGAATCGACCATTTCAGAAAAGTGGATCTACGCTGATCGTCTTGCCCTGACGATGTCTGCCCCGTTGATTCGGCTGGTTGATAGCGCCGGAGGCAGCGTCAAGCTTCTGCAGCAGCAGAACGGAACCAAGATCCCCGGCTATCCGACATGGCCCGTAGTGAGGCTGCTGGATGAGGTGCCGGTGGTGGGCATCGCACTGGGGTCGTGCGCGGGGCTTGGCGCCATGCGGGTACTGATGTCACATTTTTCAGTCATGGTGCGGGACCAGGCTCAAGTCTTTGCCGCAGGTCCTCCGGTTGTCAGGCAGGCCTACGGAATTGACATCGAAAAGAACGACCTGGGCGGGTACAAGGTGCATCGCAAGAGCGCCTTGGTGCACAACGAGGCTGTCGACGAGCAGGATGCTTTCCAGCAGGTGCGACGTTTTCTCAGCTATCTGCCGCGAAATGCAAAACAAATGGCGGCACGACAGACGAGCACGGATTCGCCCGAGCGGGTAAACGATTGGCTGGCCGATGCGATTCCTCGTGATCGGCGCAAAATATATGATCCGCGCAAGATTCTGGCGGCCGTCTGCGACGAAGATTCAATTTTCGAAATAGGGCGGTGGCAGGGCGGCTCGATCATCACGGCCCTGGCCAGGATCGACGGCTATCCGGTGGGCATACTTTGCAGCGATCCCAAGATCGCCGGTGGAGCGATGACCACTACCTCGGCCTATAAGATGGAGCGCCACGCCAAGCTCTGCGATACGTTTGGCCTGCCCATGATCAATTTTGTGGATCAACCGGGCAATGCCACCGGGCCTGAAGCCGAAATCCATGGCACGCTATTGGCCGCGGTGCGGGTGCTGACCATTGTCGAGAACGCCAAAATTCCCTGGTTCTCAGTCATCATGCGCCGATGTTTCGGCATGGCGGGTGGTATGCACGCGCCGAAATATTTTCCGCAACTCAACCATCGTGTCGCCTGGCCTTCCGCACGCTGGGGCTCCATCCCAATCGAGGGCGGAGTCTATGCCGCGCATAGGGGTGAAATTGACAGCGCAACCGACCCGCTTGCCAAGCAACTTGAGCTGGAGGCGCGCTATCACCACCTGGGTTCGCCATTTCGCACGGCTGAGGCATTCGGCATTCTGGATATCATCGACCCACGCGAAACCCGGTCTATCCTGTGCGACTGGGTCGCCGAGGCCTGGCAGGTGTTGCGTAGCCAGCGCGGGCAGGTCACGTCGGAATGAAGAGCACCAGCCGGGCACTATGGCATGGGGCACAGCCTGCCTGCCCGGCTGGTTTTCGCAGCCTGGTCAGTTGTGAGTTTCCGCTAAGCCTGCGCAGGAACTGACCGGTGCCGATCAGAGATAGCGCTGTCCCGCTACACGATACCTATTCCTCTTGGCAAGTTTGCCAATCTTGAGCTGGCGTCAGGGGGACGGGAACCCGTATAGCTTGCAGGGGTTGTCCACCAGTATTCGATTGCGTGCGACCTCGTCAGGCGCCCAGTCGAAAAGCAGGTCCAGAAGTTCGCCATAGCTGGGTATGGCGCCACCGTAATTGACGTTGGGCCAGTCTGAAGCCCAGAGCATCCGCTCGGGCGCGTGTTGCACCAGCGCCCGGGCCATTGCGCCGACATCTGCGTACGGCGGCCGGTCTTCGCTCGAGTAGCGCATTGGCGCCGACAGCTTCACCCAGACGTTGCCACGGTCGATCAGGCGTAACAAGCATTGGAAGGCTTCGCTGTGCGTTCCCCATTTGGCGGGAATTCTTGCCATATGGTCGATCACGAGCGGGCAAGGCAACGCCGCAAGCCGGTCGGCAAGTTCCACGATCTGCCCGTTGCCGACCTGAACTTGAGTGTGCCATCCCAGTGCCGAAAAACGTTCGATCAGCGCGTCATCCATGGCCATTGCGGGCAACGGCGTTGCAAAGTAATTGAAGCGCACGCCGCGTACGCCCAAGCGATCCCATTCATGCAGCTCGGTGTCCGATGGCGTTCGCGGCGGGGGCGTCATGATGCCGCGCAGCCGCGCCGGCTCTTCTCGCAAGGCATCCAGGGTGCGCCGATTATCCAGGCCGGTGGCCGCTGCGTTAACCACCACTGCACGGCTCATGCCTACGGCTTGCTGATGCTCGAGGAACTCGGCTGGCGTGGCGTTGGGAATCGGAAAGTGCGGCGTGGCCTGCAGTGGGTACTGTTCGCGCGGCCCATAGAAATGGATATGCGTGTCACACGCGCCTGCGGGTACGGCAAAGCTCGGCCTCATATCGGTTTGGCCAGGCATCCGGGACTCGGGTTTTTGTTCTGTGTTCATCTGCAGCGCTCTGTTTAATGGGCTGTCCAGGTTTTCACTTCTTGGCCAGCCCGAGGTTGGACAGCACCGCCTGGATCTGGGCGAACTCCTGGTCCCGGTACCGGAGTGTTTCTTCAGGCCCCATATAGCGCGGGATCCACTGGTTGCGCTCCATCAGTGCATGCCATTCTGGCGTAGCCGTAACGGTCTTGAATGCGTGGCTCCAGAATGCCACCTGTGCAGGCGGCATGTCCTTTGGGCCGAGCACGCCTTGTGACGAGACGGGAACGATGTCAATGCCGGCCTCGATCCAGGTTGGAATGGTATCCAGCGGCGCTTTGAGGCGCTGCGGCGCGCCAACCGCAAGCACCCGGATTTTTCCCGCTTGCAATGGCGCAATCAGGTTGGGTGTGCTGGCGGCGACGATGTTGACATGCCCACCAATCAGCGCTGTCATGGATTCGGCCGAGGATTTATAGGGAATGACAGTCAGCTTGGTGATGTCGACACCGGCTTTTCGAAGCGGGGCGGCAATGCCAACGTGTATGTGATTGCCTATGGCCGTCGCGACGGCGATATTGGCGATCTCTGGCTTTATTTTCAACGCCTCGATAAGCTCAGAGATGTTCTGGTAGGGGGAGTCGGCGCGGACAACGACGGCGACGACTTCGTCGAACAAGGTCACCACGGGTGTGTAGTCGGAGTAGTTCCGGTCCAGCGCACCGGTGATTTGATAGTTCAACAGGGAACTGACGAAGCTCATCAAGTAGTTCCCATCACCCTGGTGCAAATCCAGTTCGTTCAGGGCGATTGCCAGACTGCCCCCGGGCCGATTGGACACTACCATGCGATCAGTGAAACCGCGCTGTTGAAGAAGGTGCATCAGACTTCTCGCAGCGGTGTCCAGTGATGCACCGGGCCCCGATGGAACAATGAACTCCCCATGGCTCGGGTGCCATGGCGGGGGAGCTGAGTCCGGCGTTGCAGCCAAGGCGGGCAGAAAGTTCAGGATCAGACCTGCTGTGATGGTTTTGGCGAGTACCGATGCCAGCCAGGTGAATCGATGTCTTGTTTTCACGCCTGTCTCCTCACAATGCTGTTCGAAGCCGGTCTTGTCGTGCTGCCTTGAGTAGCGAACCTGTGCGACGATTGCAGCCAGCCTGGCTGCTGTTCACCCTGGCGCTTCTGAGATTTTATTTTGTGTTAACAATATCAATGTAATCTATATTTTTGTCAACATAAATACAGCAGGTACGCGCTGGTTGTTACGTGAATGGGGCACGTTCCTCGCGCAGGTGGAGAAGCCCAGAGGATGTGGGTTCAAGGGGATGCCTGGGCAGGGCAGATCCGCGAGTTCGGCGGCAAAGTGCTTCGTGCCCTACGGGGCGCCGTGACCGGCGTCATGATGACGAAGACTGCCGAGACGCCCACGCCTTTCTGGCTGTTCTATTTCAATGTGGACGGGCTTGACGCCGCCATGGCACGCGCTACCCAGGCCGGGGGCAAGGTGATCATGGGGCCGCACCAGGTGCCGGGCGGCAGCTGGATCGCGCATTGTCTCGACCCGCAAGGCGCGATCTTCGCCATGGTGGCTGCACAACGCTAGGCTTGCATGGGAAAGATCCCGCCGTTCAGCCAGGAATTTCCCATGAGCGATTTACCTGCGACGCTTCATCAGGTGCTCCTTGACTGCTCGTCGCTCACGTCGGGCAGTCAAGGAGCGCGCATGCAGCATCCCCCGCGCACGCTTCCGTCAGGCCCTGCGACAATGCCTTCGAAGGGATAGCCGATGTCGCTCATGCCATCGGAGCAGAAAGCATGGTTTCGCCATGCCGCCAAGTGGCCGACACCTGCATCCGTTTCCAGGCGAATGGCGTATCGTCCCAACATTCCCTCAGCTTGTTTCATCTCGCCCGCGGCCCAGGTTTCTGCTGCATCGGGCGTCTTGAGCGTTGCTTGCCCGCCGTCTACGGTCAGGGACCAGAATGGCTCGGTGCCCAGGCAGCGAAGAGGAAACGATTGCTCGCCTTCACCATGAGTATTGGTGGGAGCTAGATATCGGGCATTGACCCAGCCTAGACCTTTCGGGCCGATGACCTGCCACCAGACCGAGCCATTGGCCTCTGCCCGGGTTCCGGCGACGGAAACGTCCGCGCTGCCGGCAGCCAGTTTGCCAATGACTTTGGCAGAGGCGTTGGGCTGCGCGCGAATGTTGAGGGTATTGCCCGCGGCAATGTCGACTACCTCGTAGCGCTGGCCTGGTTCCGGCGTGTTCTCTGGCGCGGCGTGCGCCGGCGCGCATAGGCCAAGAGCCAGCACGGCGGTGATTATCAGTTTTGGGTTTGCATGCATATTCGGTCTTCATTCCTTTACTGAAAGCGTCTTGAGTCGGGTATGCGTAGCTTCGATTCCCTACTTGGCATGATTGTTCTCGATTTTGCAGGCTGGCGCACACGGCGATGCCTTTAGTGCGCACGCAAGTTTGGCACCGATCCGTCGTTATCCATCACTGAGGTAGCTTGCGGCCTGCCATGCCTGCTCGCTGGCAGGGCAGGTATTTCTTCCAGTGACCATGCAGTAGGCCGTGTAGTACTTCAGCCAGGGCGATGTTGCCCGGCTCACCCCAAGGAGTTGCAATGGATATGTCGGTAGAAAGCGCAGTCAGCACGGCCC
>JBEBVZ010000079.1:0-13894 GCA_040392445.1 Verticiella sediminum | reverse complement strand
CGCCGACCATGGTGTGCAGCTCGTCGATGAAGACGATGTTGCTGCCGTCGTCCTGGCCCAGCTCTTTCAGCACGGCCTTCAGGCGTTCTTCGAATTCGCCACGGAACTTGGCGCCGGCCAAGAGCGCGGCCAGGTCCAGGGACAGCACGCGCTTGCCGCGCAGGGTCTCGGGCACTTCGTCGTTGACGATGCGCTGCGCCAGGCCTTCGACGATGGCGGTCTTGCCCACGCCGGGTTCGCCGATCAGCACCGGGTTGTTCTTGGTGCGGCGCTGCAGGATCTGGATGGTGCGGCGGATCTCGTCGTCGCGGCCGATGACCGGATCGAGCTTGCCTTCGCGCGCCCGCGCGGTCAGGTCCAGGGTGTACTTCTTGAGTGCCTCGCGGTTGGAATCGCCCTCGGGGTTATCTACCGAGGCGCTGCCCCGCACCGCATCGATTGCCGCCTCGAGGGCTTTTTTCTGCAGGCCGGATTCGCGCAACAGGCGGCCAGCCTCGCCCTTGTCGTCGGCCAGCGCCAGCAAGAAAAGTTCGGTGGGAATATAGGTATCGCCGCGCTTCCCGGCTTCCTTGTCGGTACGCGCAAGAACCCCCTGCAGGTCGCGACTGATCTGGATGTTGCCGTCGCCGCCCTGCACCTGCGGCAAACGCTGCATGGCGTCCTGCAAGGCGGGTTGCAGGCGATTGACGGCTACACCCGCATGCGAAAGCAGGCTTGCCGTGCCACTGTCGGAATCGGCAAGCAAAGCCCGCAGGACATGCACGGGTTCGATATAAGCGTTGTCGTTACGTACGGCCAGGCTCTGGGCATCCGCCAGGGCCTGTTGAAATTTTGTGGTTAGTTTGTCTAAGCGCATAGGTGTCTCACGGTTGGGTTAGCCGCAATCCGCCTCTGGCAGCCCTAAATGCTGCTGGCGCACGGCCGATGCATCCAATGTAGGGACGTCATCAGCAATTTCAAGACCCTACTCGCGATAAGGGATTCCTTGCTTGCCGGCAACTTCCGCGTACAAAACAGTAAAAGCTTGCGCGATCGCCGTCCAGCTGAAACTGGCCGCCAGCGCCAAACCCGCCCGGCGCAGGGCCTGGGCATGGCTGTCGTCATGCAGGATGTCGCGCACAGCACCCGCGATTTCAGCGCCATCCTGAGGGTCGTCCAGGACGATGGCGTCCACTCCGGGCTGCACATGATGGGTAAAACCACAGTAGCGGGAATTGCTTAGCACCACCGGCAAGCCATGTGCCATGGCTTCCAGGGGCACCATGCCGAAAGCATCCCCCAGCGTAGGAAAGACACAAAGATCGGCGGCAGCGTAGTACATGCCCACGCCATGCTGCCCGGGCCACACATGCACGCGCTGGCTAAGGCCTGCGGCGACAGCCAGGTCGCGCATGCGCTGCGGCATCTCGCCCTCGCCGCCAACCACGATCAAATGAAAATCTTCCGGCAGCTCGGCCATCGCACGCAACACGGCCTTCAGGCCTTTGCGCACAGGATCGTTGGCGATCAGGATGCCGTAGCGAAGACCGGGATCCAGGCCAAGCTGTTTGCGTACGCGGATTTTGTCCGGCATGCGCTCGGGCTGGTGCACACCGGGCGTAATGACGGTGCAGGGTGCGGTCACGGGGTAGGCTGCGTCGATCTGCTGGGCGATCAGGGACGAAGCCGCCACCAGCGTGCGCCCGGGCCTCGGGCGATAACGCAACGATTCCATGCGCAGGTAGGCCAGCCACCGCAGGCTAAGAACCGTCGCCAGCTTCTGCCGAAACGACCTGCCATTCTGAAAGCGCGCATAGCGCACCGGCATGACATGCACCACCTGGATGTCACCCAGCCAGCTGTTTTCATGCGAATGCACCACGTCAAAGCCGGCCGTCAGGGCCTGGCAGCGCCGGGTGAAGTCAATCAGGTTCAACCAGCGAGGCAGGCCGCGCCGACGCGGCAACACGGTATGGGGCAACGCCAGCGGACTATCCCATTCCTGGCAGAACACGTGCACATCATGGGTGTCGGCCAAGGCGGCCATAACGCGTTCGCCGTAGGCCTCGGCCCCACCAAAGCGCGCGCCAAAGCGCCGCGTAACAAAAGCCAGGCGCAAACGCCTGGAACCGGCCACAGGATTCAAGACCGGCTCCGCTTATCCTCGTAGGACGTAAACAGTTTTTGCATCATGGACATGAAATGCGTGGAACGCACCACCGGCACCCTGGGCAGTTGCCAGGGATCGGCGCCGGCATGCACTCGCCCACGGTTGGTGGTGGTGGCACTGGTATAGCCAGCCTGGCGCACCATCTGGGCATGCTCGGGGCGATAGTGCCCATAGGGATAACAGAAAGCCTCGATGGGCTGCTGCACCAGGTCTTGCAGTACTTGCCGCGCACCCACGATCTGTTCACGCGCACCGGCGGCATCGATTTGCGTCAGGTCGGCATGATCCACCGTGTGCGAGCCGACTTCATTGCCCGCCGCCGCCCAGGCCCGGATCTCGTCGGCGTTCATCAACGGTGTGCTGGCCACGCCGTGGCGGGCATCCCAGTAATTGGTGCCGTCCTGATGCCCTGCGACGAAATAGTTGGTGGCGGTGAACCCCAGTTGCTGCAAGACCGGCAGCACATGCCGGTGCACGTTGCGAAACCCGTCGTCGAAAGTCAGCCCGAATACCCGTCCTTGGCGTTCGCCCGCCAGGTAGGGGGCCAAATCGCGCATGGATACGCCCCGATAGCCCAGCGCCCGCAGCCAGCCCATATGCCGGGCAAACACCTGCGGCGCCACGGTCAGGCTGCGAAACGGCGCGCCCTTGGGCGGCGGCGGGTCTATCTGGTGATAGGTGAGGATGGGAATGGGACGGCTACAAGCTACGGGCATAGCGACTTCTGTAATCTGCGTTTACGAATTAAACGACATGTTACCGCCCGGTGCCAGCCCACTGTTGGCATTGCACAACGGCCGATGTGCAATACACTGATCTGCCTTTTTTCCTGTCACCCTGTTGTCCATGACTGCATCCCCCTCTTCCCGGGCCACGCCACGCGCGGTCTGGCTTGCCGAAACCATACGCCTGTCCGAAGAGCGCTGGGGGCCATACGAAGACTCCGAAATCGTCCGCAAGATCCGGCACGAGCCGCACACGCCGGAGTCAGCCATCCTTGCCCGCAATACGGCCCTGGCCGCGCGCGAGGGGCTGGATGACGTAGCGCAACGCTGGCGCGACAACGCGATGCTGGTGGCGGTGGGGGCAGGCCTGCTGTCGATACTGACGGGCTGCGGCGCCGCGCTGGCCGCCCTGGGTGACGGCAGCCGCCCGGTGAACCTGTTCTGGGCGCTGGGCGGCTTGCTGGGCGTGCATGTGCTGACCCTGCTGCTTTGGGCACTGAGCCTGGCCTGGGCAAGTAAGCTGGGCAGCTCCCTGGGGCGCCTGGTGTTGGCCGCGGCCGGCCGGCTCAGCCGCATCCCGGCCCTGGCCGCCGCCGGGGAAAAAGCCGCTGCCGCGCGTCCCGCCGCCGCCCTGGTGCCGCGCGCCCTGCTGGGCTTGCTGCAAAAGGCCGGCATACTGCGCTGGCTGCTGGGCGCGCTAAGCCATGGCTGGTGGCTGCTGGCGCTACTGTCGGCTTTCGCCACCCTGATCGCCCTGCTGTCCACCCGACGCTACGGTTTTGTCTGGGAAACCACGTTGCTGTCGCCCGACACCTTTGTTGCGCTGACCCGCACCCTGGGCTGGCTGCCTGCGGCGGCCGGCTTTGCCGTACCCGACGCCAGCCTGGTGCGGGCCAGCGACGGCCTGCAGCCCATTGCGCCGCAAGCCCAGGCAATCTGGTCGAGCTGGCTGCTGGGCTGCGTGCTGGTGTATGGCATCGTGCCGCGCTTGCTAGCGCTGATCTGGTGCGGCGCACTGGTGCGCTTGCGCCGACGGCGATTTGCCCTGGACCCAACCCTGCGCGGCCTGGCCCTGCTGCGTGACCGGCTGGTGCCTTCCAGCGAGCGGCTAGGCGTCACGCAACCCGCACCCGCAACGCTGGACGCCACCGGCGGTCCGGCATCGGCGTTTGCCGATAGCCAGGATACCGCCTCCGAGGCCCTGGCCGCCGGCTTCGCCGCACACCTGCATACGCCCGATGCCACGGTGATGGTGGGGGTGGAACTGTCCGACAGCATTGCCTGGCCGGTGCCCAATGCGCCGGCGCACGTGATCGACGCAGGCAACCTGGACACGCGCGAGCAACGCAATGCATTGCTGGAACAACTTACCCGCCAGCCGCCAGCCCGCCTGCTGATCGTCTGCGACGGCGAGCAAACGCCGGATCGCGGCACGGTCGGGCTGGTCGCCGAGCTGACCCGCACGGCCCGGCAAGCCCGCGTCTGGCTGCAGGGCGCCGCCAATGCGCCGCGCCATGCGCAGTGGCAGGAACGCCTGGCGGCAGCCTCGGTTGCAAGCGACATGCTGTGCGACAGCCAGCAAGCCGCGCTGGCCTGGCTGGCCGGCGGCCCCGAGCCTACCCCCGGAGACAGTCATGCGTGAACAACCCTTGCGCATTGCGGTAGTGGGCCACACCAACACCGGCAAGACCTCGCTGCTGCGCACCCTCACGCGCGACACCGGGTTTGGCGAGGTGGCCGACAGCCCCAGCACCACCCGCCACGTGGAAGGCGCCGCCCTGCTGCTGGATGGCCGCACCGTCCTGGAACTGTTCGACACCCCGGGCATGGAAGACGCGATCTCCCTGCTGGAATACATCGAACGCCTGAGCCCGCCCGAGGAAAGGCTGGACGGCCCCGCCCGCATCGAACGCTTCCTGGATACCCGCGAAGCGCGCCAGCGCTTCGAACAAGAGGCCAAGGTGCTGCGCCAGTTGCTGGCCAGCGATGCCGCGCTGTATGTCGTCGACGCCCGCGACCCGGTGCTGGGCAAGCATCGCGACGAACTGAGCATCCTGGCCGCCTGCGCGCGCCCCTTGTTGCCCGTGCTGAATTTCGTCAGCGACCCGGCCAACCGCATCCCGGCATGGCGCGAAGCCCTGGCCCGCCTGGGCCTGCACGCCGTCGTCGAGTTCGACACCGTCGCGCCGGCCCTGGATGGCGAGCAGCGCCTGTACGAAAAGCTCGCCACCTTGCTCGATTCGCGCGCCGATGTCCTGAACGCACTGGTTGCCGATCACGCCCGGCAACGCAGCCAGCGGCGCCAGGACGCAGCCCGCATCGTGGCCAACCTGCTGATCGATATTGCCGCCCTGCGCATCTCGACACCGCCTGACGACGACGCGGTCCAGGCTGCCGCGGCAGCCCTGCGCGACCAGGTCCGGCGCCAGGAAGCCCGGGCCGTGGACGACCTGCTTGCCCTGTATGGCTTTCGGCGCAGCGATCTGGCCGGCAGCGAACTGCCCGAATGGCAGGCGCGCCTGGACATGGACCTGTTCCACCCCGAGGCCCTGAAGGATATGGGCATACAACTGGGCAAGGGCATTGCCGCCGGCGCGGCCGCCGGTGCGGCGGTAGACCTTTTTACCGGCGGCCTGAGCCTGGGCGCCGGCACGCTGGTAGGCGCCACGGTGGGCGGGGTCTGGCAAAGCGCCGAGCGTTTTGGCCAGCGCCTATTGGGCAAGCTGCGCGGCTGGCGCGAACTGACGGTGGACGACGGCATCCTGCGCTTGCTGGCATTGCGCCAGCAACTACTGGTGCGCGCCCTGGAACAACGTGGCCATGCCGCCTGGCAGCCGGTGCAACTTGGCAGCGCCGTCGATGACGAGTTACGCCGCGCGCCCCTGCCCGACGAGCTGCTGGAAGCCCGCAGTCAACCGGAATGGAGTTCGATGGCGGCGCATCATGAAGATACGCCACGCCGGCAAGCGGCCGTACGCCTGCTGGCGCAACGCCTGGTCCAGGGCGTGGCGCCAGAGCCCATGCCTGTGCGCCAACTGGGCAGCAACTGAGGTGCCGGTGTTCATGCCGGCATGGATACAACCGGCATCCTAGAACGCGAACGTTGCGGCCAGGCGCAACGTTCGCGGCGCCGACAAGGTGGCGAAGCTGTCCGAGAACGTTCCTTCCCAGTAATCGCGATCGAAGAGATTCTCTACATAGGCGTACAAGGTGACCGGCGTGTTGCCCAGGCGGGTTTCATACTTCGCCCCGGCATCGAAACGCGTCCATGACGGCAGCTCCACCGTATTGCCCGAATCCAGCCATTGCCTACCGGTATACACCATGCGCCCGCTTACGCTCAGGCCCTGCACCGGCGTGGTCCACTCCGTGCCAAGGTTGGCCGTCCATCTCGGCGACCCGAAAATAGTGGAACCCGCCATATAGTTGCCCACGGTGTTGCGCTGCTTGGCCTGCAGGTAGGTGACGCCGCCCAGCACGCTCACAGACTTCGTCGCCTTGCCAATGACGGTCCATTCCAGGCCCCGGTTGCGCTGCTCGCCACCATCGACAAGGGTGTTACCGGCGACCAGCGTGGACGGCTTGTCGATCTGGAAGGCGCTGAGCGTGTGCGTAGCATCGCCTCGGCGCAGCTTTACGCCCATTTCAAACTGGCGGGTCTTGAAGGGCTTGAAGCTTTCGCCGGCATTGTCGTAGTAAATGGGCACCACCTCGCCTTGCGACAAGCCTTCGACATAGTTGGCATACAGCGCTGTATCCTCGCCCCAGGGCTTGACCAGCACCGCAATGGCCGGGGTAACGGCGGACTCGTCATAGTCCAGCAGTTTCTGGTCTATGCGCTGCAGGCGCGCGCCCAGAGTCAGCAACACCCTGTCGTTGGCAAAGCCCAAGGTATCGGCCAGGGCCAGCGAGGTCATGCGGTTGTCCTGCGTGGCCGCCAGGTTATCGGGGCTTGCCGGGAAAACCGGCGTGACCGGATCATAGATATTCTGCGCAAAGCCCGCGTTGGCGCGGTTGCCCACCCATTCCTTGTAGCTGGCCGCGGCTGCGGACAAACGCACCGTGTGCGAGACGCTGCCGGTCGTGAATTCGGCGTTCAGGCCGGTCTCGACAGAGCGGTTCCTGGCCCGCGTACCGACGTTGTACACATACCCCAAAGCCGTGCCATCGAAATCCGTGACGATGGATCGCGTGCCGAACATCAGGCCGTCGCCATTGGCGTTGGCCGCGCCAAAAGCCGCGTAGGCGCTCAGGTGGTCGGTAAGCTCGACCTCGCCACGCAGCATGATGCCCTTGTCTTCCTGTACGCCTTTGGTATCGCGAAACATATTCGAGCTGGAGTTGGGGGGCGTGATCACCTCGCCCAGCCTGGTGAAGTTATACATGGCCGGGCTGCCATTGCGCACCTCTTCCCGGACATAATAGGTATCCAGACTGGCTTTCCAGTCGTCACCCCTGTAATCCAGGCCCAGCGCGGCAAGGCGGCGGCCCTGCTTCTGGTCTTCGACGCCGGTCTCGCCCGTGCCGTATACGCCATTGAAACGCAGCCCGAGGCGCTGTTCCTCGCCAAAGCGGCGGCCTAGATCGATATGAGCCTGTCCATAGCTTTCCGAGGAATACGACGCCGTCAGCTCGGTAAGGGGTGTCGAGCCGGCACGCTTGGGCACCAGGTTGATCGTTCCGCCAAGGCTGGCGCCGGGCGACATGCCGCCAATCAGGGCGTTGGGGCCCCGCAGCACTTCCACGCGCTCCAGGAACTCTACCGGCACCCGCGCATACGGCGCAATGCCGGCAAGGCCGTTGAACAACAAGTCGGTTCCCGCCACCTCCAGGCCACGCACCGTGAAATGCTCGAACATATGACCGGTGTTCGTGGTCTTGCGCACCGACGGATCATTGGCGAGCACATCGGCCACCGTGCGTGCGCGCTGGTCCGTCATCAGTTGCGAGGTATAGGACGTGACGCTGAATGGTGTTTCCATCACATCCATATTGCCGAGGATGCCCACGCTGGCGCCGGTTGCCGCCTGCCCGCCAGGCGCGGCGGGCGCCAGGCCCTGGTTTGCCGCCTGGCCCCGCACCACGATAGGGGCCAGCGTACTGACCGGCTGGGCTTGCGCCATGGCGGCCTGGCCGAAGGAAGCCAGGATCGCGAGCGACAGGACAGACCTTGCGTATAACGGGACGTGCTTCATCATGGTTGAGTGATCTTATTAGTGTGATGCAACGATGGAGAGGAAACCGATGACGATGAGCGACGCAGGCGGCGTTGCGCGATACGGGCCACGAACAGCAGCAACAGCGCCCCGCCCAGGGACAGGACGTCGACCAGGAAATAGGCGCTCGCATAGGATTTGTTTGCGCCCCCCCACAGGCCGAACTGGGCGAACAGACTGGTCAGCGGAATAAAGACGGTCGCCAGCGCCGCAGCTACCAGCAAGGGAGCGGACGCCCGCTCGAAGCCCCGTAAAAAGGCGAACGCCAGGCAGGCTGCGAAAGTGGCGAAATAGGCGACGTGCGCCACCGCCTCGGGCGATACCGGCGCCCTGGCCAGCCAGCGGCTCGCGGCAATGGCCAGCGACAAGCCCGCGATGCAACCGGCGCTTGCCCCTATCGTGAGGCTTGCCAAGCAATGCACATGGCGTGGGCGCTCGAGCACCGCCGGATCCTGTCTTGCCCGCTTGGAGCGGGTTTCGATCCAGAGCAGATTGCCGGAATAGAAAAGAAACGCGCCCAGTATCCCCAACACCGCATACATCAGGCGAACGGGAAGACCTCCGTAGCTACCGAAATGCATGGCGAAAAAACCGCTCAGCCAGGCGCCCCAGCCGGTTTCCTGCCCCGCCAGATAGGTGGTATCGACGACATCGCCGCCGAGCAGATCCAGCACCACGTATCCTTCACGCGGACTGCGCTTGAAATGCGTATCGTCGCCGCCGGTCGCCTGCACGGTCGCCGCATTCGGACCCGCCAGGCGATAGCGCAAGGTCATGGGAACGAAGCTCGGGGCAGCGGCATCCAGATGCTGGATCACCTGCGATGGCGACAACCATGCCCTCGTATCGGATACGTCCACGCCGGGCGCGCGCTTGACAGGGGGCAGCACCTCGGCCGGCGGGCTGCCCCGGTAGACCAAGGTGTTCTGCGCGTCGTAGACGATATCGTGCAAGCAGAACACCGCCGCCGACAATGCCATGACCACATGAAACGGAAGGCTGCCGATTCCGACCAGGTTGTGAGCGTCCAGCCACATACGCTTCACATTGCGGGCAAGGCGCAACACGAACAGGTCCCTGAGCAGCGACGGCAACAGCACGATCACGCCGGAAACCAGCGCTACCCCATACACCAATGCAACGATGCCGATAATGGGCTCGGAAGCCTCCAGCGTCAGCGGCAAGCCGCCCTGGCGATGGATATGGTCGACAAAGTCGCCTGCGGCATAGCTTGGGCTGGGGCCGCTTTGCAGATGCCCCGCCCCGTCGAGCCAGGCCCGAAAGCGCTGGCCATCCTCTTCGTAGTGAAAGGCGGCAATGCCGGTTTCGCTCGGCAGCGACAACGTCACTCTGGGCGGCAGATCGACGCGGCTCGCGAAAAAAACGTCGGCGAGTTTGTCGATATCGGTGCCGGCATCCGTGATCCGCTGGTCGGCCTGCGCCCATTGCGTGATTTCGGGCTCGAACATCGACAGCGCACCGGCATAGAAAGCCACGAACAGCATCAGGCTGGAGACTATCCCCGTCCAGGTATGGATGACCAGATACTTGCGCACGATCGCGATATTCATGGCCTGGTGGCCCCCGGGCCGGCCAGAAAATACAGCAATACCCCGGCGCCAAGGTTCGCGCCCAGCAGCCAGGCCCAGCACGCCTTGCTGTCTCGAGCCATGAAGGACAGGCAGATGACAGCGAGCCAGATCGGAAACACCGACCACATCGTCACCTGCGACTTGGTCGGATCGGGATTCACTCCGGTCGCGTGATACACCAGCAGCCCGCTCAAGGCGACCGACAAGGGAAAGCCCAGCAAAAAGCCCACAACACCGTGATGCAGCAGCAACCAATTGGAAGGCGGCGCCGGGCGTGGTGGCCTCGCCGCCCTGGTATTGTCATCGATCATGTGTCTGTCTTTTCGATTTGCGATGGCGCAGAGCCATCAGCAGCGAAGCTGCCGGAATACCCGCCATGAGATAAACGACTACGACCGCAGCGGCCTCGGCAGCGCCCATGCCGCGCGCGAACAGGACCCCGGCCGCAATGGCCAGGGCCAAGCTGGCCGGCCACCCCATCCTGCTGTCCAGGCGAGGCTGGGCGCGTTCGGTGGACAGGGTGGCCACGATCGAAGCGAATATGAGCAAAGCGACTGCCACCAGATCGGACGCCATATCTTGGGGGGGCCAGCGATGGCTTATGCCGTGCTGCCACGATGAAAGTCTTGGACAATAGCACAGCTAATGATAATCAACATCATTATCAATCGCACTTAAAGACAAAAAAGACGCGGCAAAAGTTGGCGTCAATCTGGGTTTTCAATTTGAGTGAGGCTTGCGCCGGCAGGAGCGCCCATGCTGGCGCACCATGCAAAAAGGGCGGCAACCAGGTGCCGCCCTTGGGGCGATTCGAACGCTTACGCTAGCCAAGCCTGCTTATCCCGGAAGGAAAAGCAGGTGCGCAACCGGCCGTAGGCTGGCAGCGCGCTGCCCACGCGCCCGGCACATTGCCGGGCTCGGCAGGGCCGCTTAGATTTGTTCGTACAAAGGCAGCGTCAGGAATTCTTCGAATGCATCCTGCGTGCTCATTTTCTCGAAGATGACCGAAGCGCGGTCGTAAGCCTGGCTGGGGCCCACGATTTCCTTGACCTTGGCCAGCTCTTCGGGGATCAGCTTGCGCACGAGATCGGCCGTGATCTTGCTGCCGTCTTCGAGCACGCCCTTGGGCGAGCGGATCCACTGCCATACCTGCGAGCGTGAAATCTCGGCGGTGGCGGCATCTTCCATCAGGTTATGGATAGGTACGCAGCCATTGCCGTCCAGCCACGAGCCCAGGTAGTGGATGCCCACGTTGATGTTCATGCGCAGGCCATGCTCGGTGATGGGAGCCTGGGGTTCGAACTTGAGCAGGTCGGCAGCGCTGACCGAGACATCGGGGCGCTGCTTGTCGATCTGGTTGGCGCGATCGCCCAGCACCGCGACGAACTCTTCCATGGCCACCGACACCAGGCCCGGGTGAGCCACCCAGCCGCCATCGTAGCCGTCGGTAGCATCGCGCTTCTTGTCGGCACGGATGCCGGCCATGGCGATTTCGTTCTTTTCCGGATCGTTCTTGATCGGGATGAGCGCGCTCATGCCGCCAATGGCGGGCGCATTGCGCTTGTGGCAGGTTTGCAGCAGCAGCAAGGCATACGAGCGCATGAAGGGCGAGGTCATGGTGACCTTGACGCGATCGGCCAGGCAGAAGTCGCGGTCCACCTTGAACTTCTTGATGCAGCTGAAGATGTAGTCCCAGCGCCCTGCGTTCAGGCCGGCGCTGTGTTCGCGCAGTTCGTACAGGATCTCATCCATCTCGAAGGCAGCCAGGATGGTTTCCACCAGCACCGTGGCCTTGATCGTGCCCTGGGGAATGCCCAGCGCATCCTGCGTGTCCTTGAAGATATCGTTCCACAGGCGGGCTTCCAGGTGGCTTTCCATCTTGGGCAGATAGAAGTACGGGCCCGAGCCGCGTGCAATCAGTTCCTTGGCGTTATGGAACATGAACAGGGCGAAATCGAAAATACCGCCCGATACGCGCTTGCCGTCGATGGTGACGTGCTTTTCGTCCAGGTGCCAGCCACGCGGGCGCACCAGCAAGGTGGCAACCTTGTCGTTCAGTTCGTAGGTCTTGCCGTTTTGTTCCAGGCGGATGGTGCGGCGGATGGCGTCGCGCAGGTTGATCTGGCCGTCGACCTGGTTGTGCCAGTTGGGCGCGTTCGAGTCCTCAAAGTCGGTCATGTAGCTGTCTGCACCGGAGTTCAGTGCATTGATGACCATCTTGCGCTCGACCGGGCCGGTGATTTCCACCCGGCGGCACTGCAGGTCGGCCGGCAGCGGCGCGATCTTCCAGTCGCCGTTGCGCACGGAAGCGGTTTCAGCCAGGAAATCGGGGCGTTCGCCGGCATCAAGCTTCTTGGCCCGAACCTCGCGCATGGCCAGGAGCTCCTGGCGCCGGGCTTCGTACTTGCGATGCAGTTGCGCCACCAGGGCCAGCGCCTCGGGGGTCAGGACGGTAGCAAAGGCGTCCGACACGGGTGCGCTGATCTGAATGCCGTTGGGTAAGGATTGAGACATGGTTGACTCCTGGAATGGGGCTGGAAAATGTCGTTGACCAAACCAGTGTATTCCATAAGTATCAATACAAAAGCAACGTTATAGTTGAAGCATCTTTTACTTTAAGTAAAAGATGCTTCAAGGCCGCGCAGCCAAAACCGCCGTGGCCTCAGGCCGCCGCGGTGCTTTGCTGCGCCTGCCGCTGCAGGGCATCGCGCACCAGCGGCAGATGGTCGTTGCCGAAATACATGTCGTCGCCATTCAGAAAGATGGTGGGCGAGCCATAGCCGCCACGCGCGACCAACTCTTCGGTGTTGGCGCGCAGTTGATCCTTGACCGCCTGCTGCCCGATGGCCTGGAGCAGCACGTCGGCGTCAACGTCGGCGCGCCGGCAAACATCGCGCACGCCTTCATCCTGGGAAATATCCACGCCATCCCCCCAGTAGGCCTCGAAGGCGGCCCGCGCGAAAGGCACCAGCTTGCCGGCCGGCTCGAGCACCAGGCAGCCGCGCATCACCTTCACGCTATTGACCGGAAACACCTCGGGCGAACCTATCTTGATGCCGGCAAGCCGGGCCCAATCGGCCATGCTCTTGCGCGCATAGTTCTGCTTGGCCGGCACCACGTGCTGGCGCGATGCATACACCGTGGGGTTCACCGTATTGAATACCCCGCCGACCATGAAGGGTCGCCAACGGATCTCGGCATTGAACTCTTGCGCGAGCGGCTGGATATTGGTGAAGCCAAGATAGGTCCAGGGGCTGGAGCAATCGAAAAAAAACTCAATGGTAGCCATGCGATGAATTCCTTAAGCGGGTGCGGTGGGACTGGGCAGGGAAGCGCCTTGGCCGAACATGTGGCGCCTGGCCTCTTCGTCCATCGCGACGGCGCCTTCCTTGAGCTCCTTGCCAACCGCCAGGCCGGCCTGCACCTGCGGGCGCGCCCGCACCGTGGCGAACCAGCGCTTGAGCGAGGGGAAGTCGTCCAGCGTCAGTTGCTGGGCCTTGTGGGTCATGATCCAGGGAAAGCAGGCCATGTCGGCAATCGTGTAGTCGCTGCCGGCGATATAGGCGCCGGTTTTTTCCAGCTGCCTGTCCAGCACCCCATACAGGCGCCGCACTTCAAGGCCATAGCGCTCGATGGCGTAGGGGATTTTTTCCTTGGCATACAGCAGGAAGTGGCCGTTTTGCCCAGCCATGGGCCCAAGTCCGCTGACTTGCCACATCACCCACTGCATAACGGCGTAGCGCCCAGCCAGGTCCTGGGGCAGGAAGCGGCCGGATTTTTCGGCAAGGTAGTGCAGGATGGCGCCGGTCTCGAACACCGAAACAGGTGCACCGCCTCCGGCCGGGTCGTGATCCACAATGGCCGGGATACGGTTGTTCGGGCTGATGGCCAGGAATTCAGGGCTGAACTGTTCGCCTCGGCCTATGCGTATGGGCACGATGCGGTATGGCAGCTTGCATTCTTCCAGCATGATGCTGACCTTCCACCCGTTGGGCGTAGGCCAGTAGTGCACGTCAATCACGGGGACCTCACTTATTGAGAAAGTTCAGCGCCCACCCCCGGCGCAGCCGTGGACAGGGTGATTCTGCTTGTGTCTCTGGTTCTAGTTTTCGTAAGCCAGACTATCCCACGGGGCAAGCGCGCAAGGCAAGTGTTTCCCCAGTGCCCCGCACTGCCCTTCTGCTTGAAAAGTCAGTGTTTGGACTTATACAT
>JBEBVZ010000078.1:0-13898 GCA_040392445.1 Verticiella sediminum | reverse complement strand
TGAAACCATTTGAGTCCCGGCTTCACCAGGCTTCGGAGGCCTTTCGTACCCAGCGTGAGGGCATGCTGGCCTTGGTGAAAGAGCTGCGGGCCCTCGAGAACCGGGCGGCGGAAAAATCGGCCGGGGCGGCGGCAAGCTTCGAGAAGCGGGGCGCCTTGCTGCCGCGTGAGCGCGTGAGCCGGCTGCTGGATGCCGGACGGCCTTTCCTGCCGATCGCGACGATGGCGGGCTACGGCATGGACGACCCGGATCCCGCCCGCTGCATTCCGGGCGGCTCGCAGGTGGCCGGCATCGGCTTCGTGCAGGGTGTGCGCTGCATGGTGGTGGCAACCGACTCGGGCATCGATGCGGGTGCCCTGACCGAAGCGGGCAACCAGAAACTGATGCGCTGCCAGGAAATCGCGCTGCAAAACCGCTTGCCCTTCGTGCATTTGGTGGAGTCGGCTGGCTCTAACCTGCGCAAGTACCGGGTCGACAAGTTCATTCGTGGCGGCGGCATTTTCTACAACCTGGCGCGGCTGTCGGCTGCCGGGCTGCCGGTGATCACGGTAGTGCACGGTTCCTCGACGGCGGGCGGCGCCTATATGCCGGGGCTGTCGGACTATGTGGTGATGGTGCGTGGCCGGGCCAAGGCTTTCCTGGCTGGCCCCCCGCTGCTGAAGGCGGCCACCGGCGAGATCGCCACCGATGAAGAGCTGGGCGGCACCGACATGCACGCGACGATCAGCGGGCTGGCCGAGTATGTGGCGCAGAACGATGCCCACGCCATCGCGATCGCGCGCGATATCGTCGCCAACCTGGACTGGAACCAGGACGCGGCCACGACACGCGCGTTTGCGCCGCCCCGGCTGAGCCCGGACGAGCTGGCCGGCGTGATGGTGCTGGAAAACAAGAAGCCGGTGGATATGCGCGAGGTGATCGCCCGGGTGTCGGATGATTCCCTGTGGATGGATTTCAAGCCCGATTATGGCCCGGCCACCGTATGCGGGCATGGCCAGATCGAAGGCTACAAAGTGGGCTTCATCAGCAACAACGGGCCTATCGACCCGGCAGGCGCCACCAAGGCCGCCCAGTTCATCCAGCTTTGCAACCAATCGGCAACGCCCATCGTGTTCCTGCAGAACACCACTGGATTTATCGTGGGCAGGCATTCGGAAGAGGCCGGGATGATCAAGCATGGCTCGAAGATGATCCAGGCGCTGAGCAATTCGCAGGTGCCCCACATCACCCTGTATTGCGGCGCTTCGTTCGGAGCTGGCAACTACGGCATGTGCGGCCGGGCGTTTCATCCCGATTTCTGCTTTTCCTGGCCCAACGCGCGCACGGCGGTGATGGGCGGCGAGCAGGCCGCCGGCACCCTGGAGATCGTCGCCAGGCAGCAGGCCGAGCGCAAGAATGCCAGTGTCGACGAAGACCGGCTGGCGCAGCAGCGCGACGAAATCATCGCCCACTTCGATAGCCAGGCCAGCGCCTTCTACACCAGTGGCCATTTGCTGGACGACGGCGTGATCGACCCGCGCGACACCCGCGGCGTGCTGGCCTTTGTGCTGGCTACCCTGCGCGAGGCGCGCGCCCGGCAACCCCGCCCGGTGCAGTTTGGCGTGGCCCGTTTCTAGACATCGCAATCCTTCGGAGACTTTCATGCTCTACAAACAAGACCATCTGGACATGATGACCAGCATTCGGCGCTTCATTGCCGCCGAGATCGATCCTCATGTCGACGAGTGGGAAGCGGCGGAAATTTTCCCCGCGCACGAGCTGTTCAAGAAGATGGGCAATCTGGGATTTTTGGGGATAACCAAGCCCGAAGCCTATGGCGGCCTGGGCTTGGATTTTTCCTACGGTCTGGCGGCTGCCGAGGCCATGGGCTACGTGCGCGCACAGGGTGTGGCGATGGGCGTGGGCGTGCAGGCCAATATGGCCACTCCGGCGCTGGCTTCCTTCGGCTCGCACGAGTTGCGCGAGGAGTTCCTCGCGCCCGCCATTGCCGGCGACCAAGTCGCGGCTATCGGGGTATCCGAGCAGGGTGCGGGCTCGGATGTGTCGTCGATCAAGACCAGCGCGCGGCGTGATGGCGACGACTACGTCATCAATGGCGCCAAGATGTGGATTACCAACGGTACCCAGGCCGACTGGATCTGCCTGCTGGCCAATACTTCGGAAGGCTCCGGGCACCGCAATAAATCGCTGATCATCGTGCCGCTGAAGGAAAACGGCCAGCGTGCGCGCGGCATCGAAGTGCAGAAGATCAAGAAGTTCGGCATGTGGTCGTCGGACACCGCCCAGATCTTTTTTGACGATGTGCGGGTGCCGGTGCGCAACCGTATCGGCGAGGAAGGCATGGGCTTTATCTACCAGATGAAGCAATTCCAGGAAGAGCGCCTGGATGGCGCGGCGCGCAGGCTGTCGTCGATCGCGCTGATCCAGGAAACCGCCGATTACCTGCGCCAGCGCAAGGCCTTTGGCAAGCCGCTGCTGGACAACCAGTTCATCCAGTACAAGCTGGCCGAGCTCAAGACCGAGCTGGAGGCCTTGCGCGCGCTGGTGTATATGGCCACGCAAACCTATATCGAGGGCGGCGATGTGGTCGAGCTCGCGTCGATGGCCAAGCTCAAGGCCGGGCGCCTGTCGCGCGAGATCGCGGACTGGTGCATGCAGTTCCATGGCGGCATGGGCTACACCTGGGAAAGCCCTGTTTCACGCGCCTACCGCGACTTCCGGCTGGGCTCGATAGGCGGTGGCGCCGACGAGGTGATGCTGATGGTGATCGCACGCCAGATGGGCCTGATGGATATGGGCAAATGAGCGGCAAGAGGAAATAGCCATGAACGGGTTTACGCAAATTGCCTTGCATTGCCACCGGGACATCTGGTTCGTGACCTTGAGCCGCCCAGAAACGCGCAACGCGCTGGCGCCGGAAATGGTGGCCGAGCTGACGCGGGTGCTCGAGCTGGCCGAGGCCGACGCGGGCGTGCGCGCCTTGGTGCTGCGCGGCAGCCAGGGTTTTTTCTGCGCCGGCGGAAATATCGGTAACTTCAAGAGCCGGCTGGATGGGGTGGCCGAGGGCAGCGACCCTGTGGCCGCGCGCAACCGCGAGTTCGGTTACTTCATGCAGCGCCTGGCCACCGTGCCGGTGCCGGTGATCGCGGTGGTCGAAGGCGCCGCCATGGGCGGCGGCATGGGGCTGGCCTGCGCGGCGGATATTGTCCTGGCCGCCGAGGGCGCGAAGTTCGCGCTGTCCGAGACCTCGCTGGGCATCATTCCAGCGCAGATTGCGCCGTTCGTGATGGCGCGCATCGGCGCGGTGGGGCTGCGCCGCCTGGGCCTGACCGGGGATCGCGTGCAGGGTGACGCCGCGCTGCAATTGGGCATCGTGGATGCGCTGGCGCCGGATGCCGACGCCCTGGACGCGTTGCTGGCCGACTGGCTGAGCCGGATCTGCCGTTGCGCCCCCGGCGCCAACCGAGCTTTGAAGACTTTGGTGCGCGAGGGCGTGCAGATACCCGAGGGCCACATGCTGGACGTGGCCGCGCAGATGTTCTCGCACTGCATGCGGCACGAAGGCGCCGAGGGGATTGCAGCTTTCCGCGAAAAGCGCGCGCCCGCCTGGGCCGCCACGATCAGCGCGGCGGATGTGCGCCAGCTGGATAAGGCCCCAAGCCCTACCTGAACGACTATCGGCCGCGATGCGCGCCCAACCCATCACCGGCCCGAGGGCCGGGGTTTGCGGGGATTTTTGATGAGTACCAAACAAATTCGGTCGTTGACCACGGTATTGATAGCCAACCGCGGCGAAATCGCCGTGCGCGTTGCCAGAACCTTGCGTCGCATGGGCTACCGCACCGTTGCCGTGTATTCCGACGTGGACTACGACAGCCTGCATGTGAAGGTCGCCGATAGCGCCATTTGCCTGGGCGCCGCGCCCCCCGCCGAGTCCTACCTGAATATCGCCGGCATTATCGATGCCGCGCGACGCAGTGGCGCCGATGCGATCCACCCGGGCTATGGCTTTCTGGCCGAAAACGCGGATTTTGCCGATGCGGTGGCGGCGGCTGGCCTGATTTTCGTGGGCCCGCCCGCCGAGGCCATTCGGGCCATGGGCAACAAGGCGCAGGCCAAGGATCGCGCGCAGGCGGCGGACATCCCCTGCATTCCTGGCTACCAGGGTTCCCAGGAAGACGCGGATTTCATCAGCGCCGCGCGCGACATCGGCGCGCCGCTGATGGTGAAGGCGGCGGCCGGCGGGGGCGGGCGGGGCATGCGCCTGGTGACGGCACTGCAGGATCTGCCGGCGGCGCTGGCCTCGGCCCGATCCGAGGCGCAGGCCGCCTTTGGCTCGGACGAGTTGATCCTGGAGCGGGCCGTGCTGGCGCCGCGCCATATCGAAATCCAGATACTTGCCGATAGCCACGGCCAGGTCATCCACCTGGGCGAGCGGGACTGCTCGGTACAGCGGCGTCACCAGAAGTTGATCGAAGAGGCGCCGTCGCCGGCGGTCAATGCACAACTGCGCGCCGCCATGGGGGCCGCCGCCGTGCGAGCGGCCCAGGCGATAGGCTATGTGGGCGCAGGGACGGTGGAGTTCCTGCTGGACCAGGACGGCCAGTTCTACTTCATGGAAATGAATACCCGCCTGCAGGTTGAGCACGCGGTTACGGAAGCCATCACCGGACTGGATCTGGTGGAGTGGCAAATGCGGGTGGCGGCCGGCCAGGCGCTGGACATGGCGCAGGACGAGGTGGCCCTGCATGGGCACGCCATCGAAGTGCGGCTGACGGCCGAGGACGTGGCCGCCGGCTTTCTGCCGCAAACCGGTACGCTGCTGCGCTGGCGTGCGCCAGGCGAAGATTTTGGCGTGCGCGTGGATCATGGCCTGGTCGAGGGCGGCGAAATTTCCCCCTATTACGATTCGATGGTGGCCAAGTTGATCGCCTATGGGGCGACGCGCGACGAGGCCCGCCGCAAGCTGCTGCGCGCGGTGGAGAACTGTGTGTTGCTGGGCTTGCCCAGCAATCAGGGGTTCCTGGCGGACTGCCTGGCGCACCCGGTCTTTGCCGCCGGGCAGGCACATACCGGATTCGTGGCCGATCACTTTGCCGACCCGAAGGTGCTTGCCCCGGTGCCGGAGGCTGGCACGGTGGCCATGGCGGCGCTGGCGCTGCTGACCGAAGACGGCCAGTCGGTGTTGCAGCCAGGGCTGGGCAGCAGCATCGTCAGCCCGCGGATCGCAATCAAGGCGGGCGGGCAACAGTGGCAGGTGCGCCTGTCGGCTCGGCCCGACGGCTGGCTTGCCGAAGTGGCCGCGGATGCGGCCGATCCCGACGCCCAGGCCGCGATGCTGGAGTTGCGCCATATCCGGCGCGATGACGCCACCTTGCAGGCCGAGATCAATGGCGTGATGCAACGCGCCACCGTGGCGATCCGGGATGATGTCGTCCATCTGTTCCTGAACGGGCGCGCCTGGGTGCTGGCGCGCCGGGGGGATGCCGCGCAGGCACAGGAAAAACGCGGCACGGGCGCTGTCACGGCGCCCCTGACCGGCAGGGTGGTGGGCGTGCTGGTGCAAAGCGGCGAGCAGGTGCAGGCCGGCCAGGCGCTGATCGTGCTCGAAGCCATGAAAATGGAACACACCTTGACGGCGGCGATCGCGGGCGAGGTTGCCGAACTGAATGTGGCGGCAGGCAGCCAGACCACCCTGGGCGCGCTGCTGATGCGCATCGCACCCGCTCAGCCCGAGGGGGCCGCACCATGACGCAACAGCGCATACGCATAGGTGGCGCCAGTGGCTTCTGGGGGGACTCGGCGATTGCCACGCCCCAGTTGCTGGCCGTGCCGGGCCTGCGATACCTGGTCTACGACTATCTGGCCGAGACCACGCTGTCCATCATGGCCAGGGCGCGGGCCAAAGACCCCGCGCTGGGCTATGCCACCGATTTCATCCATGCCGCCATGGCCCTCAACCTGGCGCAGATTTGCGCCCAGGGCGTGCGGGTGCTGGCCAATGCCGGCGGCCTGAACCCCTTGGCCTGCCGCGACGCCCTGGCCGCCGTGGCGCAAGAGCAGGGCTTGAGTCCGCGTATCGCCGTGGTGCTGGGCGACGATGTCCTGCCCATGTTCGAGACGCTGCGCGAGCACGGTGTGCGCGACATGTATACCGATGAGGTGCCGCCAGCTCAGCTGTATTCGGCCAATGCCTATGTGGGTGCGCAGGGTGTTGCCCAGGCGTTGGCCATGGGAGCCGACATCGTCATTACCGGCCGCGGCGTGGACAGCGCCCTGGTGGTGGGGGCGCTGGCGCACGAGTTCGGCTGGCGCTGGGACGATTGGGATGCGCTGGCCGCGGGAACGCTGGCGGGCCATGTGATCGAGTGCGGCGCGCAAGCCACCGGTGGGCTCTTCACCGATTGGGAGCTGATTGCCGACTGGGCCAACATCGGTTATCCGGTCATCGACTGCGAGGCCGATGGCAGCTTTGTGCTGTCCAAGCCCGACAACACGGGCGGCATCATCCACCGGGGGGCCGCGGCCGAGCAGGTCCTGTACGAAATCGGCGACCCTGCCACCTACCTGATGCCGGATGTGACCTGCGATTTGCGCCAGGTGAAGGTCGAGCAGCAAACGCCGGATACGGTCAGGGTGAGCGGCGCGCGCGGCCGCCCCCCCACCGACAGCTACAAGGCCAATGGCACCTGGCGCGACGGCTTTCAACTGCAGGTCATGATGGCGATCCGGGGTATCAGCGCGCCAGCCAAGGCGCGCAAGACGGCGGACGCCTTGCTGGCTCGCACCCGTAGCCAGATGGCGGCGCAGGGCTGGGGCGACTACAGCGAGGTCTGTGTCGAGTTGCTGGGCTGTGAATCCCTGTATGGCCCGCATGCCCGGGCGCTGGACACACGCGAGGTCATCCTGCGCATCGCCGCGCGCCATGCCAACCCCAAGGCGCTGGGCTTTTTGCAGCGTGAATGCTCGTCGGCGGGGACTTCCATGGGGCCCGGCACACGTTCGTCGTTCTCGGGGCGGCAGGTGATACAGCCGGTAGTGAAGGTGTTTTCCTTCCTGGTGCCCAAGTCGGCGCTGCGGCTGGAAGTGCAACTGGACGGCGAGACCGCGGTGGCTGGAGTGGCCCCCGGCGAGGCCCGGACGGCGCCGGCTGCGGCGTTGCCGGCCGGGCCGCCGGTGGATTTGCCCGAAGGCCCGCGTGTGACGGTCAGCCTGGCGCAGTTGGCGTGGGCCCGCAGTGGTGACAAGGGCGACACCGAGAACATCGGTGTCATCGCGCGGCGGCCTGAATTGCTGCTATGGTTGCGGGCGCAGCTAACCGCCGAGAGCGTACGTGCCTGGTTCGGCCACCTGGTAACGGGACGGGTCGAGCGCTTTGACCTGCCCGGGCTGGATGCCATGAATTTCGTCCTGTACGAGGCGCTGGGCGGCGGCGGTGTCGCCAGCCTGCGCTCGGATCCCCTGGGCAAGTCGTTTGCACAGATGCTGCTGGATTTTCCCATCGAGATTGCCCCGGCTTTGCTTGAGCCGACAGACGCGTAGGCAGGGGCGCAATGCCGTTACAGGCGGGCAAGCTGTCGGGTTGCCCGCCTGTGTGTTCCAGGAGCCCGCCCCGTTGCGGGCCGCCATGCCCATCAACTATGCCTGCCAAGGCATCGACCATAGAGAATTGCGCGTCATGAAAACGATCTTCGAAGGCGTAAAAGTCCTGGATTTGACCCGGATCATCGCCGGCCCGCTGTGCACCCAGACGCTGGCCGACATGGGCGCCACCGTCTACAAAATAGAAAAGCCGGGCGAGGGCGACGATTCCCGGCGCATGTCCCCTTTCATGTCGGATGGCGGCCTGCACGGCAGCAGCGACGAGTCAGCCGTGTTCCTGTCCTATAACCGGGGCAAGCATTCGGTCACCATCGATCTGGCGCAACCGCAAGGCGCGGCGCTGGTGCGCGCGTTGGCGCTCAAGTGCGATGTCGTCGTGGAAAACTTCAAGACGGGTACTCTGCGCAAATACGGGCTGGACTACGAGAGCCTGAGCAAGGATAGGCCCGATATCATTTATTGTTCGATCACAGGCTTTGGCCAAAGCGGCCCCTACGCCGCGCGCCCCGCCTACGACTTCATCCTGCAGGGCATGGCCGGCGCCATGAGCACTTGCGGCCAGCCCGACGGCACGCCGGGTGCCGAGCCCATGCGCACGTCGATACCGATTACCGACATGGTAACGGGCCTGTACGCCAATATCGCGGTGGTCAGCGCCTTGTATCACCATCGCCAGACCGGCGAAGGCCAGTACATCGACACGGCCCTGCTGGATTCGTCGGTAGCGCTCAGTGGGCACCTGGCCACAGGCTACCTGATGACGGGCAAGATACCGACGCGCGCCGGCAATACGAATCCCATTGCCGCGCCGTCCGAGGTGTTTGCCAGCAAGGATGGCTACCTGATTGTGGCCGCGGGCAACAACGGGCAGTTCACCGCCCTGTGCTCTGTACTGGGTTGCCCCGAGATTGCCAGCGACGAGCGCTTTGCCGGCAACGCGCAGCGCATCGCAAACCGCGTGGCGCTGCGGGCTGCCCTGGCCGATAGGGTGGCCGCGCATGGCTCGCACGAACTGCTGCAGCGCATGGAGCAGGCCGGCGTGCCCTGTGGGCCGATCAACAATATGGAGCAGGTGTTTGCCGACCCGCAAACCCGGCACCGCAACATGACCGTAACCCTGCCCCACGCCAGCGGCCCGGACGTGACGCTGGTGCGCAACCCTCTGTTGTTCGGGAAAACGCCGGTGGTGCACAAAGCCCCGCCCATGCTCGGGCAGCAGACCGACGCCGTGCTGGCGGCCGAACTGGGGCTGACGGGCGAAGAACTCGAATCCCTGCGCGGCAAAGGCCTGATCTAAGCTCTCGAAACCGAGTCAGACCACGGTTTCCAGGTGGCGTGGTCCTAGCGGCGCTGCTTGGGCGATCAACAGAAACCGGGGTCTGGCCCCGGTTTCATGCGTTCAGCGGTCAATAAAATAATTGTGGTCTGACCCCGGTTTTTCCGGGCATCTTTTTTGCGTGTGGCGCAGGCCTACAATCCCTGCCCCGGGCTGGTCCTGCACCGCTTTGGCTCTGCCCTCTGCCAGGCCAAGCCCGTCATCACGTTGAAGAGCATGGAAAAAAACACTGCGCAAGGCCAAAGAGATGGCTTCACGTCGAGTTTCGGCGTCCTGGCGGCCACCTTGGGCTCGGCCGTGGGCCTGGGCAATATCTGGAAAGTACCTTACCTGACGGGGGCGAATGGGGGGGCGGGGTTCCTGCTGGTCTACCTGCTGGCCACGCTGATCATCGGCTTGCCGGTGATGATGGCCGAGATCGCCATCGGGCGGCGGGCGCGGGCCAATCCCATTACCGCGATGCAAGCCTTGGCGCCCCGTGGACAGCCCTGGTGGCTGCTGGGGGTCTCGGGCATGCTGGGCGCTTTCCTGATCATGACCTTTTATTCGGAAGTCGTGGCCTGGGTGTTCGCCTATATCGTCAAGGCGGCCCAGGGCAGCATCCTGAGCAGCGACCCGCGTGTTACTGGCGCGGCTTTCGACGCCCTGATCAGCGATCCTGTCCAGTCCCTGCTGTGGCAGTGGGGTGTGCTGGCATTCATCGGCGGCATCCTGCTGTTGGGCGTCACCAAGGGGATCGAAGCGGTCACCAAAAAGCTGATGCCCCTGCTCTTCGTGTTGCTGGTGGCGCTGTGCGGGGTCAGTTTGTCGCTGGACAAGGCCATGGAAGGACTGGCTTTCCTGTTCAATCCCGACTTCAGCAAGATCACGACCGCGGCGGTGCTGACCGCGATGGGGCTGGCGTTTTTCAAGTTGTCCATTGGGATGGGCACGATGATGACGTACGGCAGCTACTTTCGCGACGACCAGAACATTCCGGTCACGGCGTTTCGGGTCATGAGCGCGGATATGTGCGTGTCGATGCTGGCCGGTATTGCCATCTTTCCCGCGGTTTTCACCTTTGGCTTTGCGCCGGAAGCCGGCCCGGCCCTGGTGTTCATCACGATACCGGCGGTGTTTTCCCAAATTCCCCTGGGCCAGTTGTTGATGGTGGTGTTTTTCGTGCTGACCGCGGTGGCGGCCACCGGCGCGCTGCTATCCCTGATGGAGGTGCCGGTGGCCATCTTTCACGAACGCCTGGGTTTGTCGCGGCCGCGTGCGACGCTCCTGACCATTGCGGTGCTATCCCTGCCGGCGGGGGCGGCTGCCCTGAGCCAGAGCCTGCTGGCAGATTTCACCGTGGCGGGGTACACCATGTTCGATCTGTTCGACTTTGCCTCGTCCAATCTGGTGTTGCCGGTGGGCGGCATCTTCGTTGCCCTCTTCGTGGGCTGGGTCTGGGGTTATGGGCCATTCTGGCAAGCCATTACCAATCAGGGGCAACTGGGCAATGACCGCCTGGCGCGGCTGGTTTTCCTGTTGCTGCGCTATGTGTCGCCGGTGCTGATCCTGTTGGTGATGCTCAAGGGCCTGAACCTGTTTTAGGTAGCCGCCTTGCCGCCTGACGGTGCGCCGTCAGAAAAGATTTCCGTGTTTGTAATATGCTCAGGCACGGCAGCAATCCCCATGTCGTTTGAAACCCCGGCCGAATGCCGGGCGCCGCTTTCGGTCGAGCCGGCAGGCTCAAGGCCGATGCGGCGCACCGTCATGGCCGCACGTGATGAAGCCTGGCAAGGGTTATGCAGTGGCTTGCCGGCGCTGAGAGAGCAATCCGTTCCAAGGAGATGATTTGATGAGCGAATATGTGAAGACCGAAGTCGATGGCGGCATCCTGACGCTGACATTGGCCCGTCCGGACAAGAAGAACGCGTTGACCAACGAGATGTACGGCGTGCTTGCCGATGCGCTGGAAAACGCGGAAAAAGATCCCGCGGTGCGGGTGGTTCTGTTCCAGGCCGATGGCGACATGTTCACCGCCGGCAACGATCTTGGCGACTTCGCCGCCCAATCCACAGGCGACGGCCCGAAAGAGCGCCACGTCACGCGCTTTCTGCATGCGCTGGCCAATGCCAGCCGTCCGCTGGTGGCCGCCGTGCAAGGTCGTGCGGTCGGGGTAGGCACGACGATGCTGCTGCATTGCGACCTGGTGGTGCTCGCCGAGGGCACGCTGCTGACTACGCCGTTCGTCAACCTGGCCCTGGTGCCCGAGGCCGCCTCCAGCCTGCTGATGCCGGCGCGTATCGGCTACGTACGCGCCTTCGAGATGTTCGCGCTGGGCGAACCGGTGAACGCCAGCAATGCCGTCGCCTGGGGCTTGGCCAACCGCGCCGTGCCTGCAAGCGAATTGCGCACCCAGGCCCGCGAACTGGCGCAACGCCTGGCCAAGCAGCCGGTGGGCGCGCTGAGCGCCGCCAAACGGTTGATGCGCGATCCCGCCACGCTGATAGATCGGATGAACACCGAGAGCGTGCAGTTTGCCGAGCGCTTGCGCAGCGCCGAGGCGCGCGAGGCATTCAGCGCCTTTGCCGAGCGTCGCCAGCCCGACTTTTCCAAGCTTGCCGGCTAACACTGGCAGAGAGGTCCGAGCCCGGCTGCATGGGCACCGGCTTGGACCTCATCCTCGCTTACGAGGCGGGGCTGGCGCCTGCCTGAACGCTAGGCGGTTTGCGGCAGGTGATCCGCCGCCAGCTCGGTGATGTTGACCTGATACGTCGTAGGCCCCTGCAGTTGCGCATCGATCTGATCGAAAGCCGCCATGGTCTGTTCGATTTTTTGCCGGCGTAGCTGGCTGTCGGCCCGCTCTTGCAGGCGCTGGTAGCGGTTGGCGTTGGTAAATGTCGGGATCAGGCCGGCAGTCCAGTTCTTGATCGCACCCAGTTTGTCGGCCATGGTGTCGCCATGGAAATGGCGGCATAAGGTATGGGCGAAGTCGATGGCCACGTCCTGGGGCATTTGCAGGGCGGGGTGCAGCGACGTGCCTAGCGCTTCGAGCATTTTCACGGTCAGGGCGCGGGAATTGTCATCCGGTTCACCAACGCAGCCGTCGATCAGCGCCAATAGCTCGGCCCCGGACGGCTGGTCGTGGGCCAGGCGGTACAGGCGGGGATCCACGCCCAATTGATGCGCGATCAACTGCCACAGGTGATACATGTCCTGGAATTCCTCGGCGGTGAAGGTGATGCCGACTTTTTCCAGGGCGGTGAACGGCACGTAGGTGAAGTCCAGCCAGGTCCGGGCCATGTCCAGCTGGCTGATGGGCATGCCCAGGGTCTCGTTTGCCCAGTCTTTGCGAAGCAGGCCCGCGCGCACCCGCGCGTGCAGCATGCGTACCTGCAGGTTGTGGACATAGCCCGGGGCGCCGGCTCGCAGCGCGGCTGGCCGGGCTACCTGATGATTCCAGGCTGCGGTTTCGGCGAGCCGCCGCATGGCGCGCGCATCCAGGTTGGCTGTCTGCATCAGCACGGCGGCGATGGTGGGTGAACTATAGGTGTGGGCCAGCGAGCCTGGGCCCAGCGCCGCGCTTAACCACAGCGGGCCGACGCTGAGATACGCCTGGGCCCCGTGCTCGATGCGGCTCGCGTCTATCCAGGGCGGAGTGCTTTCGCTGTCCCGCAGCAGCTGATGCAGTGCCGGAGGCGGCGCCTCGAGGCTGGCCAGGCCGCAACGGATTCCGGCCTCCAGCAGGTCGGTCTTGACTGTTGCCGGGCTGCGCGAGGTTTCGATCGCAGCATCGGCCAGTACGTCGCCGGTGGCGGCCATTTCCAGAACCAGGGCGAGCTTGTCCGCGCCGAAACGCTCAAGTATGGCTTGGCGATTGATGACGCTGTGCGGGGGCCTGGACAAGAGTTCCTGCGGGGAGTGGGGCATTTTTCGGTGTCTCCTGCTGCTTGTTATTAAAGAAACGTTGGCGTTTAGTAAACGATATCGTTTCTTTTAATCAGTTTGCAAAATTTCGGCAAGAGGAGAAACACCAATAAGCGTGCGACACTGCCGGCTTGCCTTTGAAACGCAGTGAGGACAAGCATGGCGGCCGAGACTCCGTCCGGGCTACGCGCAGGACGCAAAGGGCGTCCAACGCCGCAGGAAGCAGAACAACTGACCGACGAGGTGCTGGACCAGGCCACTCGCCTCTTCATGGAACGCGGGTTTGGCGCGACCACAGTCGAGGCCATTTCGGCGGCGGCCGGGGTGTCGAAGCGGACCTTCTACACGCGCTACCCGGGTAAGGCGGAAGTCTTCGAGGCGGTGGTGCTGCGCTATGTGCGGCGCCATGTGCGTAGCTCGGACGATATCGTTCCCGCCGGCGCCTCGCTTGAAGAGCAGTTGTGCCAGATGGGCCTGCATTTGCTGCAATGGATATTGCAGGAAGATGTACTGGCGCTGTATCGCATCACCGTGGCCGAGGCGCAGCGCTTTCCCGAACTGGCCCGCATCGTCTCGGGCTACGCCATCGAGGATGCCCTGCGCGCGCTGGAGTCCCTGTTTCGCCAGAACGCGCCCGGATTACCCGCCGAGGAAATCCGCTTCGTCGCCGAGCAGTTCATGCAGTCCATTGCGGCAGGGCCGTTTCACCGGGCGGTGCAGGGAGTGGCCCCCCCGGGACTGAACGAGCGCGAGCGCAGCAAAGTGCATGCGGCGGTCAGCCTGTTTTTGCGTGGATGGGCCCGTCAGGCGGGTTGAAGCCCGCCTACTGTTAACCCTGACAGCGTTATCCCTGAGTTGCACTGCATCAAATTCGCCTGCGCGCGAATTGCAGGGTCAGCGCCTCAGGCAGCCTCTTTTTATCTTGCTCTGCAGCATTGGCGGCCGTTGACGATGCCCAGGCCGCTCCGTATAAGTGGGGGCTGGCTTGTCCGACAAACCGGTCACGGGTCGACGCTGCATGCGCCACGGCGCTGCCGCAAGAAGTCGCCCTCCTGGG
>JBEBVZ010000077.1:0-14102 GCA_040392445.1 Verticiella sediminum | reverse complement strand
GCGCCGCCCGCGCCTGCGGCGGCAGGCGATCTCGGTGCACGCTGGGGTGTGGTGTTCGGCAGCGACAAAACCATTGCCGCCGCGCAGGATGAAATCCGGCGAGCAGCCGCTAACGGTATTGCCTCGGCGAAGCTCTACCAGCGCAATGGCTACTACGCCAGCATCGCCGTGGTGGACAGCCGGCCCGAGGCAGAGGCGCTGCTGGCGATCGCCAGGAAGAATCTGCGGTCCGACGCCTATATCGCAGCCATGGACAGCTGGTGCCGCAATCCCCAGGCCGGCGAAGGATATGTCGCCTGCCAGAGCAACCCATAGCCGGTCTGGATACCGTCAGCTTCTATTCGTCGAGCTCGTAGCTCGATGCGAATTTCGCGGCGCTGACGGCATAGCCGTCGGTGCCATCCTCGTTGTTGAAGACCAGGTAATCGCCTTTGGCGTAGTGGCTGTGGCCTTCCTTGGTGAGCACGCTGCCAGGCGCGGTGGCGATCTCGGCCCACACCGGGGCGGTCTTGAGATAGGCGCCGCGGCCAAGCTCGCGATAGCTGCGGGCAAAGCTGTCGGCGTCGACGGTATAGATTTCGCCGTCGTTATCCACCAGCCAGTCGCCGCGCTTGCAGCGCTGCCGGGCACCCCATTTGCGATACGTGAATCCGGCGGTGTCCAGCCGCAGTTGAACGGCGACGACGAACTGGTCCGGCTTGCGGCGGTAGCGGTGGCGTTCGGTCATGGCGATAGTGCCCCATAGGTTCTACACAGCCCGAAATTGGCAGCATAATGGAAATGGAGGTGCATATATGGCGGAGTTCTGCACTATCTACCTGTCCTCCACGTTTCAAGACCTCAAGGACCACCGTGCGGCGGTCTACAAGTCGCTGAACCAGATCTCGGGCGTGAAGGTGATCGCCATGGAGGACTACGTGGCCCGCGACGACCGGCCGCTGGCAGCCTGTCTTGCCGACGTCGCGGCGTGCGACATCTATGTTGGCCTCTTTGCCTGGCGCTATGGCTATATTCCGGCCGAGCACGAAAATCCCGGGCATTTGTCCATTACCGAACTTGAACTCGAGGCGGCCCGCGCCAGCGGCAAACCGCGACTGGTGTTCGTGCTGCAAGAGGGCGCGGCCTGGCCCACGGGTTTTCTGGACAGCCATGTGGGTGACAACGACAGCGGCGCCCGGATCCGTCAGTTGCGCAAGAAACTGCATGACGAGCGTCTGGGCACCGACTTCGCCGGCGACACGGCCACGCTGGCCACCGCTGTCAGCAACGCCGTCAGCAATCAACTGCGGGCGTTTCAGCCCGAGCGCAAGGCTGGCGTGCCTGCCGTGGCGCACCTGCAGCGTGAGGTCTCCCACGCCCTCTATCTGGCGCATCATTCGATAGACGGCGAGCTGGCGGCCGGCATTGCCCAGGAGCTTGTCGTGGGGCTGGAGCGTTCGGCGCTGCTGTCGCCAGAAGCCCTCTTCGCAAGCGAGGACAGGCAGATTGGCCTGCGTGAGGAAAACCTGGCCGCCTGCCACGCCGCGGCCGTGCTGGTGACCCGTGCCTCACTGCCTGGCTTGCTGGCCAAGCTCGACACGGTGACCGAAGCCTTGCAAGTACTGCGCGCGCGCAGTGGCTCGCTGGCGCTGCTGCTGTCCGGTGTTGCCGCCAGCGAGCTGCCGGCCGGCTGGCAGGGCGATGTCCAGGTCGACCTGGGCTTGGCTTTGCCGCTACCCGCCGATGCCTTGCGCGCCGCACGTGAATGGCTGGCGGCGCGCCAGCCGCCGGCCGGCTATCGCAGTGTGGGTGTGCCCATCTGTATCGTCGCAATGACCATGGCCGAACTGGCGGCGCTGCAGTCCGATCCGGCCCTGTTGAACCGTCTGTCAGTTGCCGAGGGCGAACAGTTCCGCAACCTGATGAAGGCGCTGGCGGCGGGCAACGCGGGATGGAATACGCGTTACCGCGACACCCGCCACGGCTGGCGGCCATTCGGGGCCAGTGGCCTGAGCATGCGCCGGCTGGCCGAACAGATGGCCGAGAACGTGGGTATCCGGGGGCAAGGTCGCCAGCGCCAGCGGCATGTGCGCTTGCAGTGGTATCCCTTTGACTGCCTGGTTGCGGACAATCCGCGCTTGCGCCCCGTCTATCGCGCGGTGGCGCGTGCGGGCTGCGTGGTGCTGGTGGACGAGGTTTCGCTGTTTCACCCCGTGCTGCGCGAGACCTTCCAGAACTCGCCTTTCTTCAACAACGACCAGGTGGCTATCGTCACCATCTCGCCGTTCGATCCGGCGCGCGGCGTCCTGGATGCGCTGCTGGAGGATGCCGCGCGCAAGCGGCTGGCCGGCGCTTTTGACCGCTATGCGGTGGAATACGACCCGCAGTGCGAGCTGGCGGTAGGGGACGAGCGCCGGCTCAAGCGCTGGCTGCATGCCAGCCTGCCGGCTACCTTGCAGCGCCTGCAGGAGCCGCGCCCCGACAGGGGAGCTCTGGGAGCCCTGGCCGCCGAGCTGGGCGAGCCGCAATTGCCGCCCAAGCGCGACTATGGCTGGGGTGGCGGAGGCCGGCCGTGATCTGCACCTTCTATTCCTACAAGGGCGGGGTGGGCCGTTCGATGGCCCTGGCCAACGTCGCCGACATACTCTCGCGGCGCGGCTTGCGGGTGCTGATGATCGACTTCGATCTGGAGGCGCCGGGCCTCGAGCAGTTCTTCTATCGCGGCACCGAGGGCGAGCAGCGCGATGCGATCCGTCGCCAGACCGGTTTGCTGGACTTGTTGCTGGCCTATAAGGAAGCCATGTCGGTTGCCGGCGGCGCCGCCGGCTTTCGTGACGTCGAGCGCTATATCGCCGCGATCTATCCCAGGCGCCCGGGCGGGGGGCGGCTGGACCTGATGCCCGCCGGGCAGCGCCTGAGCCCGGAGCAGCTCGCGCGCTATGCGCTGTCGCTGCGCAGCTTTGACTGGCAGGATTTTTACTTCAACTGGGAAGGCGATCTGTTTTTCGAATGGCTGCGGCGAGCCCTGGTGCCAGAGCGCTATGACCTGGTGCTGGTGGACAGCCGCACGGGTGTGACCGAGATGGGCGGTATTTGCGGCTACCAGTTGGCCGACACCATCGTCATGATGTGCGGGGCCAATCACCAGAACGTGGACGGCACCTCGAGCATGCTCGAGGATTTCCGCTCGCAACAGGCGGCTGGCCTGCGGCGCGGGCGCGCACTGGAAATCGTGGTGGTGCCGGCGCGTGTCGAGCAAAAATCCGACGAGCTGCTCGAGGCGTTCTACCTTCGGTTCGGACAGCGTTTCGCGGCCCTGCTGCCGCAGCCCCTGAAGGCGCTGGGCCTGACCTTCCGGGATCTGGCCATTCCCTACGACCCCTTGTTTGCCTTCGAGGAACGAGTGGCCCGTGGCCAAGAGGAAAGTGCTGCCCGGCAACATCTTGCCAGCGTCTTTGGCACCTTGGCCGATGTTATTGCCGTGTTGGCGCCGGCCACGGCGGTGGCCGATACCGCGCTTGCCCATGCGGCCAAGGATGCCGCCGCGCGCCTGGGTGCAGCCTTGAGCCAGGGCCAGACGGGCGCAACCGTGCCGGCGCCGGAAAGCGTGGCTGCCCACTACGACGAGACCAAGCGCTTTGCCGACTTTGACGTGATGCTGGATGCGTCTCGCGGGGATAGCAGCTATGTCGAGCAACTGCGCACGCTACTGACCGCGCAGGGCCTGCGGGTCTACCTGGGTACGACCGATATGACCCCTGGCGCGGACTGGCGCCTGCAGACCGATGAGGCGCTGGCCCAGTCGCGCATGCTGGCGGTGGCCCTGGGCAAGGCGCCGCTGGCCGCGCACCGGCTGGAGCTGGTCGAAAAGGCCTTGCAGGCCCAAGCCGCGGGGCGCGACATCCGCATCGTGCCCATGTTGTTGCCGGGCTATCTTGATAATCAGCCCCTCGAACCCATCTTGCGCGACCTGCGGGCGCTGGATCTGCGCGCGGGCGTCCAGCCCAATCTCTTGGAGCGCTTGCTTGGCAGCTTGCGCACGAGTGGCGGCGCGGCCGGTGTGCAGACCCCGCACGAGCAAAAGCAAACCAGTGAGCCGACGGCGCAGGCCGGCACGCAAACGGCTGCGCTGGTGGAAACCGAACTGCGCTGCCCCTATGTTGGCGCGACGCCCGCCAGCGAGCACCAGGCCGATGTCTTCTTCGGGCGAGACCAGGAAATTCAGGCGCTGCTGCGCTGCGTCGAGCAGCACGAGGTCACCATCCTGCTTGGGCCTTCTGCCTGTGGCAAGACCTCGCTGGTGCAGGCCGGCCTGTTGCCGGCGCTGCGCCGCGCGCATCCGGACTGGGAGCCGTGGCTGGCGTCGGCCGAGGCCTGGCCCCATGCGCCGGCTGGAAACTTCCTGGCCATCTTCGACCATCTGCCGGGCAGGCAGCCGGATGCGGCGCTCCGCCCGTTGTTTGTGGCGCGCCTGGCCGAGCTCGAACAGGCGGGTGCACGTATCCTGGTCTGCCTGCGCAGCGAACAGTATCCGGAATGGAGCAGCCTGTTTCTGGCGTCGTCGCTGGGCGAAGCCCAGCGCTACGAATTGCGGGTGCCGGTGGGCAACGCCTTGCGCCAGATCATCGAGCGCCCGGCGGATGCGGCCGGGCTGGCGTTCGAACCGGGGCTGGTCGACAGGCTGGTCAGCCGCGCCCAGGATGAGCCCGGTGTGCTGCCTTTTCTGCAGATCAGCTTGCAGCGCCTGTGGGAACAGCGGCGCAACGGCTGGCTGACCAATGCCGCCTACGATGCTTTCGGCGGCATCCGCGGAGTGGTGGCCGAGGCCGCGAATCGCCATTTCGACACGCTGCAGCAGGCGGACCAGGAAAAAATGCGCCGCATCCTGCTGCGCCTGGTCAAATTGACCGTGGGCAGCACGCGTGCGGGCATGGCGCGCGTGCCCTACGCCAAGCTCGAGAGCGCCGGTTCCCAGCCCGGACCGCTCAGCGTGGCATCTTCCCCACTGGCACGGACGCACGAACACCTGCTGGCGGAATTGATCGATGCGCGTTTACTGGTCACCGATCTCGAACAGCAGGAACCGGTGGTCGAGTTGGCGCACGAGACGCTGGTGCGCGATTGGCCGCGCCTGCAACTGTGGCTGGAGCAAGAGCAGGACTTCCTGACCTGGCAGGCGCGCCTGGCGACCGAGCTCGATAGCTGGAAAGCCTCGGGCCGCCATGCCGACCAGCTGCTGCGCGGCGCGGCGCTGGAAGACGCGCGTCGGATGCGGGCGGGGCATGAACTGACCCTGGACGAAATCGCCTATATCGACGCCAGCGCTGCCCAGCAGGCCAGAATCGCGCAGGAAGTGGAGCGTTCGCGCAAGCGCCGCTTGCTGGTGCTGAGCAGCGCGCTGTCGGTCTTCCTGCTGCTTTCCGCCATTGCGGGTGCGGGCTGGGTGCAGACCGGCAGCAAGAGCCGCACGCTCCAGACCAGGAACGCGCTACTGGAACAGCAGCAACAAGATCTGGCGGCGGCCAAGAATCGCGCCGAAGCCGAGCAGGCAAGGGCGCTGGCGCAACTGCAGGCGCTGCAAAATACCCTGAACCAGGCCCTGGTGGCCGCCGGCGCGACACCCCCGGGCATCTTGCCGGCCGGGGCCGCAACAGCCGCCTCGGCCCCGGCCGATGCGGCCTCGGCGGCGCCCGAGCCGAGCGAAGTGGTTTCCAACCTGAACCGGGCTGTGCGGCAGGTGGAGCAGGCCGTGGAATCCCAGGCTGACTATTCGGCGGCCCGGGTCAGCGAAATTACACGTCAGCAGGAAGTGCTGCGCGGGGCATTGACCAAACAGTGAGGGTGCGCGATAGATAACAGCCGCTGGCACGATTCATGCGACAAATGCGCACGCATGTTCGCCACTTTCGTCTCCGCAGTTGCCAGGGGCGGTGTAATATCGGTAGAAGCTGAGCGGGCATTGTGTCCTCCCTACCCAAATAGTCATTAGGAAAGCAGCATGGAAACCGGTATTGTTAAGTGGTTCAACGCAGAAAAAGGCTTTGGTTTTATTACGCCGGATTCGGGCGGAAAGGATCTGTTCGCCCATTTTTCTGAAATCCAAGGCGGCGGCTTCAAGACCCTGGAAGAAGGCCAGCGTGTAAGCTACACCGCAGGCCAAGGCCCCAAGGGTCCGCAAGCGACCAAGATTCAGCCGCTGTAATTTGCGCTGAATGGCTGGCTTAGGCCAGAATGCAATAAAGCCCCGAAAGGGGCTTTATTGCATTCTGGCGGGCATGAACCGAGCTGGCGTGCGCGCAGCGGGTTTGTGTCTGCCCGGCAAAACCCGCTGCTGCGCAGCAGGCAGGCTGCGTCAAGGCAAACCTGCCCCCTGTATCCCTTGCCGCCCCTAGGCTTTGCTGGGGTTGATCAGGTATTTTTCGCCCGTGGAAACCTTACCGTATTTGGCTATCGCATCCAGTTGCAAGGCCTGGGTCAGCGAGACTTCCTGGGTATAGTGACTGATGAAGGTGGTCTTGAGTTCGGCGGCCACGCGTTCCCGGAGTTTTTGCGCGGCTTCGAAGCCTATTTTTTGCAGGAACGGGGTCAAAAGCCAGCCGCCCACGCCCCAGGACATACCAAAATTTCTGTGCAATTCGGTAGGGCTGCGATCCAGGTTGCCATACAGGTAGACCTGCTTATAGACGCTGGAACCATAGCGGCTGTATTCCTTGGCCGTCTTGTTGGCCGCGGCTTCCATGCAGGTAAGAATCTGGCTGGCCAGCGTGCCCCCGCCGGTGGCGTCAAAGGCAATGGTGGCGCCCGTGGCGACCAGCGCGTCGGTCAGGTCCTGCATGAAAGTGGGCGAACTCGAATTGCAGACATGGATCGCGCCAAGCGCCCGCAGGATATCTTCCTGTTCCTGTTTGCGAACGATGTTCACCAGGCCGATATTGTCCTTCAGGCAGATGCGGTTCAGCATCTGGCCCAGATTGGATGCCGCCGCCGTGTGCACCAGCGCCGTATGGCCTTCGCGGCGCATGGTCTCGGTCATGCCCAGGGACGTCAGCGGGTTCACAAAGCACGATGCGCCTTCGGCCGGCGTCGTGCCTGCCGGCAACACCAGGCATTGCACGGCCTTGATGCGGCGGTACTGCGCGTACATGGCGCCGCCCAGGATGGCCACGGTCTTGCCCAGCAAGGCCTGGGCAGCGGGGGAAGAGCCCGCCTTGACCACCACGCCGGCGCCTTCGTTGCCCACCGGCATCGATTGGTCCAGGCGCGCGGACAAGCCCTGCAGCACTTTCTCGGGAACCTTGGCGGTGACCACCGGCTGTTCGGGCGTGCCGGCGGCCTTGGCTGTGCTCAGGTCGGCCAGGCCAAACAGCAGGCCCATGTCCGACGGGTTGATGGGCGTGGCCTCGATGCGGACCACGACTTCCTCGGGGCCGGGTTCGGGAACCGGGACCCTGGCCAGCGAGAGTTCCAGTTCGCCGCTGCTTTTGACCAGCGAGCGCAGCTCAAGTCCGGTATCCGGATTGCCTGTCGTCATGTCTTCGTCTCCTCGATGAATGGGTTTGGTTCGAGTATATAGGCCATACCGTTTTTTCTATACTATGAATTTGCATGTGGGCAGGCCTGGTCGGCGCCAGCCGTTAAAATCGGGGATTCACGCTCTCAGCCCGGCCCGCAATGACCCCCGAAATCAAACCCGAACAATCCGTAGAGCTGCTCAAGGCGCTGCATATCCTGACCCGCGATGGGAAGATGAACCAGGACAGCCGGCGCAAGCTCAAGCAGGTGTATCACCTGTTCAATTTCATCGAGCCGCTGCTCAAGCAAGCCAAGCAGGACGGGCATGACATTACGCTGGTCGACCATGGCGCGGGCAAGTCCTACCTGGGCTTCATCCTGTACGACCTTTTTTTCAAGGGCCTGCAGGACGCATCCCACATCTACGGCATAGAAACCCGCGAAGAACTGGTGCAGAAGTCGCGCGAACTGGCTGCCCGCCTGGGTTTCGGACGCATGTCCTTCCTGAACCTGTCGGTTGCGCAATCGATAGAGTCGGACGCCTTGCCCGCACAGGTGGACGTGGTCACCGCGCTGCATGCCTGCGACACCGCCACCGACGATGCCATCCGTTTCGCGCTGCGCAAGCAGGCCCGGCATATCGTGGTGGTGCCTTGCTGCCAGGCCGAGGTCGCGGCGGTGCTGCGCCGCTTGAAGGCCAGCATGCTGGCGGCATCGCCGCTGACCGAAATCTGGCGCCATCCCTTGCACACCCGCGAGTTCGGTAGCCAGCTCACCAACGTGTTGCGCTGCCTGCAGCTCGAGGCTCATGGCTACCAGGTGAGCGTGACGGAACTGGTGGGCTGGGAGCACTCGATGAAGAACGAACTGATCATCGCCAGCTACAAAAACCTGCCCAGGCGGCGTCCCACCGAAAGGCTGCACGAGGTGCTGCACAGCCTGGGCCTGGACGAGATGCGCACGCGCTTTTTTACCGACGAGCCCGCCCAGCAGGCGCAAACCGCCTAGCCTTCGGGGCCCGAGCGACCCCGCGCCGCTAGCCGCCTATCGTGCTCATTTTCAGCATGGCCGCGCATATTTCCCGGCTGATGATGCGGGCGTCGATGGTAAGCCGGGTTTTACCGTCCAGTTCTTCCAGCAGCACGGGATATTGCGCACCATCGGTCGAGCGCATATAGATGCGATAGGCTCCGCCCGGATGCAGGTCCATTTCGCAGATGGGGTCGGTAAAGCCATGCGGCCCCCACCACTGGGCCATGCGCTGCGGGTCTGTCCAGGTTTTGAACACTTCGGATCGTGGCGCGTCTATCACGCGCGGTTGCAGGCAGTCCTGGTCTTGCGAGGCCGACACAGGCGGATGCGGATGGGGGACGTCTGCGGCGAGCGAGTTGGCATTCAGGTGTGATGCGCTCATTCTCATATTCCTTGGATCAAGGGGTCGGGAGATGGGTTGGTGGCCATCCCTTTGCAGCGTTTGAAATAATACCGAATAGTCCTGGCTGGCAAGCGGGACTATCAGGTAACAGAGTTAAAGAGTTGGATGCTGGCGGCCGGCCCGGATTTCCTGCCCGGGCCGGGCAAGCCGCCGAACCGGCCGCCGCCAGCAGGTGGCAGCGCCGGGGCGAACCTTCGCTGTCAGGTGGTTCCGGGCGCTGTCTGCATCACCCGGAACCGGCGAAGCGCTCAGTCTCAATGGCAGGCTGGCTTGCGCGCCCGCAGATAGCGGATAAGGTCCACGCCAAGAAATCCCAGCAGGCTTGCGCCCATCACCGGTAGAAACCAGGCTAGCAATGCGGTGCCCGCCAGTATGGCCAGCAGTCCCGGGCGGGGCGTCTTGCGCAAGGTGGCAATCAGGGTTGCCGGCGATACGGCGGCGCCCTGTCTGGTCGGGCGACGGCGCCACCACATCAGGTATCCCCAGACCACCATGGTGGCCAGGCCGCCGGCAAGCAGGACGAGCACTATCTGGTTGGGCAGGCCGAACAGCGCGCCCATGTGCGCATCGATGCCCCAGCGGGTCAGTTTGGCGGCGATGGGGAAGTCCTCGAAGCGTGTCCTGTCCACGATGGCCAGGGTGCGCGGATCGACCGCGACCGCGTCGACCCGGGTTGGCCAGCTGCGATCGATTTCGGTAACCGTCCAAGCCCTGTCGGGTTTGGCCGGCGGCCGGATCTCGACCTTGCCGGCCTGGATTCCGTTGGCGCGAGCCGCGCCGAGCACAGCATCGAACAGGGCCGCGTCGCCGGCGGCCAGGGCGACGGGTGCTGGTGCCTGATGGTGGTGCTCGTGCCCGGTGGCGGCGGCTTGCGGCATCGCTTCCAGGCTGGTGGAAACGCTGGGCGTGCCCCAGCCGTAGTAGGCGCGCAGCACCGAGATGTTGGCGCCGGCCCACTGCGACCAGGTCAAGCCCGTGGCCGAAAAAAACAGCAAGCCCAAGAGCAGCCACAGCCCCAGCTTGCGGTGCCATCGGCGCACACGATGTCCAGCAATCCCCTGCGATACCGGGCTCGCCCGTCGCTGCAGGCGAGCCCGCAGCACCCATAGAACCAGGCCCCCCAATGCAAGCACCCACAGCCATGACGCGGCGAGCTCGCTATAGAGGCGGCCAACGTCGCCCAGGTGCAGGCTGCGATGCAGCAGATCTATCCAGGCGCGGATGGGAAGCGCGCCACTGGTGCCATAGACGCCAAGATCGCCACGGATCTGGCCATTGGCCGGGTCGACGAAGACGGCCCGGTGCTCGGACGGCCCCATGCCGGTCACGGCGAACATGATGCGGGTGGTCGTGCCGGGCTCGGGGGCGGGCCGCACAGCGGCCAGCCTGCCGCCGTCGCCCACGAGTTGGCTCGCGGCCTTGATCTGCTCGGCCAGCGGCAGGGCGGCTCCGGTGCTCGAGGTGTACAGCTCATGGCGATAGACCAGGTTCTCGAGCTGTGGCGTCAGGGCATACAGCAGGCCGCTGAGGGCGGCGAAAAGCAGAAAGGGGCCGACCAGGATACCGATGTAGAAATGCAGTCTCATCAGTAAGGGGTAGGCCCAGGCCTGCGTGGAAGCGGACACGGCACGATCGCGTGCGGCATCCGCTCCTGGCGCAGGCAGGAAAGAAGAGGGCGTTGACATACATCACCTGTTTTTATGGTGTGGGTGTTGCAGCGACGCGAGCAAATACGCCCTCGTCCGTGTCCGTTCGAGGGGCGATTCCTGGGTTCAGGCAGGTTTTGCCGTGAGCGCTCGCGTGCTAGGCCTGGATGGCATTCCAGGCCGCCGACGGCGGCGCGCGCGACAGGGCATTGGGAAATACCGGGGCTATGCCGTAGCCGGCAGGCAGCTCGACAATAACAAGAGAAGGCGCCGCGGCTTGCAGGTAGCAGGCATGATCGGCATGGCTGCCCAGCAGGGGGCAATGTGCAAGCAGCGTGCAGTAGTCGCACGCGTGTCCGATCTGGGCCGGGTCGTGGTGCGACGCGGGTGCGGGATCGTGCACGGCGTGTGTTGCCGGGGCGGCGCCATCCTCATGATGGTGGGCGCTGGCGTGCGCCGTGGTGACGTGTTGCAGCCGCAGCGATTGCGAAATCACCGGGGCAAGAAACATCAACAGGATGGCGACCAGGCCCAGCCAGGCTGACACCTTGTGGCGGCGTGCGCGCGTCAAAAACCTCTCCAGGGGGAATGCCGGATGGTGCAAGCCTGCGTATCGTTCACGGCCCGGCCATTCGCGGCCCGGCCAAGGCGCCTCAAATTAACAGAAAATCCGGCGAAATAGTGAGGCGGGCCCGCTGTTTGCAGAGCCAGGCATGCGTGCCGATACGGACTGCACAGGGCGCACCGGCACAGGTATCATGGTTGGGCCGTCTGCCAGACGCAGCTCGCATCGTGCGTTTGCCCATGGTTGGAAATCCCGTTGACTGATTGGCAGCCAACGCAGCATAGACTCGACTGAACTCGGAAAAGGTACATGAAACTCTATTACAGCCCCGGCGCTTGCTCATTGTCACCGCACATTGTGCTCTGCGAACTTGGCATACCCCATGAACTGGCGCGGGTAGACCTGAAAAGCCACACTACGGTTGATGATGGCGCGGATTTCTACGCCATCAATCCCAAAGGGTATGTACCCGCCTTGCGCCTGGGCAATGGCCCGCTGCTGACCGAGGGGCCTGCGATAGTCCAGTACCTGGCCGACCAGAAACCCCAGGCCGGCCTGCTGCCGTCGGCTGGCACGCTGGAACGTGCCACCGTGCAAAGCTGGCTTACCTTCATCGGCACGGAAATGCACAAGAATTTCGGCCCGCTGTTCCGGCCCGATTCCTCGGCCGATTGGAAAGCCGCCGCCACCGCTAACCTGGAAAAACGGCTGGCCTTTGTCAACGAGTCGCTGGGCCGTCAAAACTACCTGACCGGCGCCGATTTCAGTGTTGCCGACGCCTACCTGTTCGTCATCCTGAACTGGACGCCCAGGGTCGGCCTGGACCTCAAGCGCTGGCCCGCGCTGGCAGGCTTTCATCAACGTGTTGCGGCCCGGCCCGCTGTGCAGCAAGCCATGAAGGCGGAAGGGCTGCTCTAAGCTACAGATAACGGGTGCGGCGGGCCTGGTGCATACCGGGCCCGCCACCGCCGGCAGTGCAGTGCCAGTGTGCAACACCTGACAGCGTCAGGTTTTCTGGAAGATTCCGATATGTCGCACCGTATTGTGATTGTTGGCGGCGGGGCCGCAGGCCTGGAACTGGCAACCAGTCTTGGCCGCAGCCTGGGCAAGCAGGGCAAGGCCAGAATCGTCCTGGTCGACGCCACCCTGACCCATGTCTGGAAACCCCTGCTGCATGAGGTGGCGGCCGGTTCGCTCAACGCCTCGGAAAACGAGCTCAACTACGTGGCGCAAGCCAAATGGAATCACTTCGAATTCCAGATCGGCCGCTTGTGCGGTCTTGATCGCAAGGCCAGGACCATCCAGCTCGATGCGATGCTGGACGAGGACGGCCAGGAAATCATGCCGGCCCGCAGCCTGCCTTACGACACCCTGGTCATTGCGGTGGGCAGCACGACCAACGATTTCGGTACACCGGGCGCCGCCGAGCATTGCCTATTCCTGGATACGCCCGAGCAGGCGGCGCGTTTTCATCGTCGTTTGCTCAGCCTTTATCTCAGCGCACATGCCCGCCCCGGCGACAACAGCGAGCTTAGTGTCGCCATCATCGGGGCCGGCGCCACCGGCGTGGAACTGGCGGCCGAATTGCATAACGCGGCCCTGGAACTGGCGGCCTATGGGCTGCACGGCATCCAGCCGCAGAACATGCGCATTACGCTGATCGAGGCGGCACCCAGGGTATTGGCGGCCTTGCCCGAGCGCATCAGCCAGCCTGTGCACCAAACCCTGGAAAAACTAGGGGTCACGGTGCTGACTTCGGCCGCGGTCAAGGAAGTCGCCGCCGACAGCCTGAAAATCGCGGACGGGCGCATCGTGCACGCCGGCTTGAAAGTCTGGGCCGCCGGCATCAAGGCACCCGCCTTTCTGAGCGAGCTCGATGGCCTGCAAACCAACCGCATCAATCAGTTGCTGGTTCGCTCTACTTTGCAAACCACGATGGACGACGACGTTTTTGCCATGGGCGACTGCGCCGCCTGCCCGCTGGGCGATGGCAGCGATCGCACGGTTCCGCCGCGTGCCCAGTCGGCGCACCAGCAAGCGGCGATGCTGGCGAAAACCATGAAACTGCGCCTGGAAAACAAGCCGCTGCCGAATTATCGCTACCGGGACTATGGTTCGCTGATTTCCTTGTCCCGCTTCAGTGCGGTGGGTAACTTGATGGGCAATCTGATGGGTAGCGTCAAGCTCGAGGGCTGGCTGGCGCGTATGTTCTACCTGTCGCTGTATCGCATGCACCAGGTGGCGCTGTATGGCCGCTTTCGCACCGCCTTGCTGATGCTTGGCGATCGCATAGGCCGCAGCACGGGGCCCCGCTTGAAGCTGCACTGATCCGGCTTGCTGTCCCGGGTATCGCTTGTACCAGAGCCAGGGCCGGGACCGGGGCGTAGCGGGCTTGCGGCTTTCCTTACCGAACGGAGGTGGATTGTGAGCACACGAATTCCAGCTGCCAATGTGAAGCTCAAGCGGGCCTATGATGCGCCCGCCTCGGACGATGGCACCCGCATTCTCATCGACCGGTTGTGGCCGCGCGGCGTCTCGAAAGAAGAGGCCGCGCTGGACCAATGGATGAAAGAGGTCGCGCCCAGCACCGAGTTGCGGCATTGGTTCGACCATGACCCTACGCTATGGGAAGAGTTCCGCAGCCGCTATGCGGCAGAGCTGCGTGAACACAGCGAGGAACAACTGGCCGAGCTGCGTGAGATTGCGCGCAAGCAGAGCCTGACGCTGGTGTATGCCGCCCATGACGAAAAATACAACAATGCGGTGGTGTTAAGGGATGTGCTCCTGGGGCGATAGGCGACCTGAAGCCTGGCCCCTGCTGTCATCTGCATGTCAGTTCCCATAGCTGGCGCAGCGGCAGGTGCTGCTCGTGGCGCAACTGCTGTATCAGCCAGCCGGGCGCGCCTATGTCTTTCAGCAGGTGTTCGTCCAAGCCTTGCAGGGCGGGCAGGGCGGCTGCCCAGGC
>JBEBVZ010000076.1:0-14431 GCA_040392445.1 Verticiella sediminum | reverse complement strand
TGCGAGCGGCGGCGCAAGCCCGGGATCTCGTCGGGGTCGACCCGGATCATGTCAAAGTTCAGCCGCATCGAGGCCGCCGTCAGGAAGTCCCACTGCGCCGCATCCAGCTCGTCGACATTGGGGCGCCCGGCTCGCGATATGCGTTGCAGTCTGGCGGCCAGCCTCAGGGCGGCATCGTTGAAATTCGCCCCCACACTTACGCGTTGGGTCAGGTCGATGTACGCCCCCAGGTCGGCGATAAACCTATCCAAATCCTCATCGGGCGCGGCAAAGTAGACCTGTCCCAACCGCATGCGGGCGCGTAACTGTTCGCGCGTTTCGCCGTCCGCGGTTTGGGCAATCTGGGCCAGGCCTTCGCTGGCGATGCGGGCGCCGGCACTGAAAGCCAGCACGTTGATTTGCCGAGCTTCGGTGTACTTGGACAACAGTTCTATCAGGCGGGCAAACGCCGGCACGGATGCCCGCGCCGCGCGCACGTCGGTCGCGTACGACAACAAACGGCCGGCCGAAGGCCACAGAAAGGCCAGCACCACCGCCTGGCGTCCGGTGAAATGGTGGAACTGCGCCGCCTGGGCCGCGCCGCGCCAGACCGGGTTATTGAAGCCATGCACATAGATGATCAGCTCTTTGCGCGGACTTCTTGCCAAGGCGGCATTGATGTTGGCGAAAAACTCCAAGGCCTCGGGCGACGATTCGACCGTGGCATGCGGGCCTAGCGCCAGCAGTTCTTCCATGCGCTCCAGGTTCAGGATAGGCCGGCGCGCTTCGCTGGCCGAGGTGGACAATTCACGCACGCGGTTCCAGTCCAAGGTGCCATCGCCGATACGGACGTGCGCCACCCCCAGGCGCAGGGTGTCGCTGGGGAAGATGGTGTAGACGGGATGGTGCCGGCTTTCGACCAGGGCCGCGCGATTGGTGGCATACAACAGGGGAATCGCGGTGCGATCCTCTTGAATGATCTTGTTCGCAAAGGGGTCGCCCTGGCTGGCCGTGAATTTGACCGGCGTTGGCATCAGGTGCACTGGCGATGAACAGGCCGCCAACAACAGCGCCCCGACCAACGCCAGGCTGGCGTTTGCAGCCCTTCTGCCCAAGCCTCGCAATCGGCGAACACCAGAATCAAACATCAAGCACACTCATGCAAGGAAAGAGCCTTCTGGATTGAACGCAAGCCCGCATGCCAGCGCCCGGGCTGTCGGAGCCTCGCGCACGCGAGGCCCAAGCTACAAAAGCCCCGACGCGTCGCCACGCCGGGGCATATCTGAACCACAAACCGCGCAACGCCTTAGCGCGCAGCCTTTTCCTGGCTAGCTTGCACGACCATATCCAGAACGTAGACATAGCGTGATGCATCCGCGGGCGGGTTCGGTCGCGTGTAGCGTTTGATACGCAACACATTGCGAACACCTGCGGTGTGGGTATAGCCTTCTATATCGTCATAGAAAAGCTGCCATTCGCCCTGGTTGCGCTTCAAGCCATTGGCGTCGAACTCGATGGTACGCACCCTCATGCATTGCTTGTTGGGTATCAGAGGGTGGCTGCATGGCGCCAACTGGGGTTCGACCTCGAGGAATATGGTCTCTGCGGCCGAGCCATACTTGGTCTCGTTGGTGGGCTTGCCCTGCAACTGCCATTCGCTGGCATCGGCAAACCTCAAGGTCAGCACCGGCTGCTGGCCTGGGTCTTGCGCAGCGGCGCCGGCAATGCCGAAAGAAGCCGTCGTTTCCAGGCGGGCGGCAACATCCTGCTCAAACTTCATCAAGGCCGGGTCGTCACACATCCGAAGCGTGCCCGCGACCTTGCCCATGGTCATGGCCGAACCATTGATCTGGTAGCCGGTGCGCAGCGTATTGCAAAGCCCTTCGACAAAAACACTGCCATCCTGGAAGGTAAGCTGCACCGGTGCCTGATTACCCGAATCCAGCGTCTTAGGCATCTGCCAGTGATAGGCCTGCAAGGCAGTCCCGGCCGCGACGGCATCCGAAGACGTACCAGCATTCGTGGCAGATGAACCCGCCGCCTCGTGCTGCGCACACGCCCCCAAACCCTGAAGCGCTAAAGCCGCGAACAGCCAAAGATACGTACGCTTCATTTACATCTCCATTATTTAACAGCCGCTAGGGTAGCACTTGCGACTGTCATGGAGGCCGGCGATACGCTACTGCTAGTAAGACCCTCCCCCATTGCCGCTACGGGTGCCATAACTACCCGAACTACCGCCAGCCTGGCCAGAGGTTTCACCATATCCGCTGCAAGCGGACAGCGACACCAACGCCAGCAAGGCCAGGAAACATAGGGATTTGCGCATGATGTGCTCCTTGCACAGGTATCAGGAAAATATAGCAGCGGCGCACGCGGGGTATGTCATGTGGTGTAACCGGTGATCAAGCCGGCAGCACAGGGCCAAGGGCCAGGCTGCGGCCGCGTTATACGATTGCTAACAACTCGCCGTACGCAAAGGCCCAGCAAGGACGGCGGGCAAGTCATGCACAATACCGGCAATTCCAACCTCAGGCCGTTAGGACCAACAGTTCATGATCACTTCTTTCCAGGCGCTGGCCTGCCCCCTGGACGGCACCGCCTTGCGCTGCAACGGCCAGGCATGGCGCTGCGCCTCGGGCCATAGCTTTGACATTGCCAGCCAGGGCTATACCCATTTGCTGCCGGTGCAGAAAAAACGTTCGCGCGATCCTGGCGACAGCAAGGAAATGGTGGCGGCGCGCCAGCGTTTTCTGAATGCCGGCGTATACCAGCCGATAGCCGCGGCGGTAAGCCAGGCGGTGCTGGCCGGCTTGCCGCCCACGGCCGGCGCCAGTTGCCTGGATGCCGGCTGTGGCGACGGGTACTACCTGCGCCAACTGGCGGCGGCAAGCGGCAGCGAGCAAACGCTGGCCTTGATTGGACTGGATATTTCCAAATGGGCGGTGCTGGCAGCCGCGAAGCAAGATAAGCGCCCTAACTGGGTCGTTGGCAGCAACGCCAACCTGCCCGTGCTGCCGGGCACGCTCGACCGGGTGCTGTGCATGTTCGGCTTTCCGGTGTATGCCGAGTTTGCCCGGGTGCTCAAGCCCCGGGGCCAGTTGCTACAGGTCGATGCCGGGCCGAACCACCTACGCGAGCTGCGCGAAATCATCTACCCCACGCTGAAACCGGAACGCGCAGGCGATGACCAGGCCCCGCCGGGTTTCACCCGCTTGTCCACCGAGACCGTAAGTTATCCCTTGGATCTTGCCGGCGCCCAGCAGATTGCCGATTTGCTGACCATGACGCCACACCTGTACCGCGCCAGCGCCGAGGGCCGCGCCAAAGCTGCAGCGCTCACAGCACTTTCCCTGACCGTGGACGTACGCCTGACACGCTTCGAGCGCAACGCCATCTGATCGCCGGGCCGCAACACCATGCGGGGCAAGGGCTATGATTCGCCGCGCGCCTGGGCCAGCGCCACGGTAAGGTGCTGCACCTTTTTCTTCAACTGATCGCGCTCTTCGGTCAGCTCTGCAAGCAAGAGCGTCAAGCGGTGGATTTCGATCTGATCGGGCGTGGCATCGCTGGGCAAGTCCTGCGGTTCAGCCTTGGGCTTGGACGGTAGCCGGGCCTCGCGCACCTGCCTGGCGACCTGGCGCAATTCCTTCTTGCCCGCGGCCACCGCAGCCACCTGTTCTTCGCTGGGCAAGGAAGCCACGGCCGCTGCGGCATTGATGGATATCAGGCCGGACTTGACGGCGCCCACCAGTTCGGGCGCCGCCGTCTTCTGAATTTTCTCGATCTGGCCCAGCGTTGTGCTGCTGACGCGCGCCACGCGGGCAAGGTTTTCGCGCGTCCAGGGTGGCTCGGTACTGGATGGGACAGCGGCAGCCGGCTCGGAAGCAGCCGTTTCAGGGGATTGCGCGGGTGGCTGCGTGGCCTGCGCCCGCCGTGCCGAGACGATTTCTTTCTTGCGCAGCGCCAGCACGCCTCGCTGGAAATCCGACACGCTGCGCCGCCCAAGATGGTTGTCTATCATCCACAGATGCACATCGTCCATGGATTGGAAGCTGTGGTTCTGCACGGTGTTGAAAGGAATGCCGTGCTTCTGGCAGATACCGTAGCGGTTGTGCCCGTCCACCAGAACGTCGCCCCACAGCACCAGCGCATCGCGGCACCCTTCGGACAGCAGGCTGCGCTCGAGCGCATTGAATTCGTCCTCGCTCAGCGGATCGATATAGGCGCGCAGGTCTTCGTTGATAGTGATGGTCATGGTCCAGGCAAAAGATAAGAATAGCGCTGCTAGTGTACGAACTTCCCCGGCCGGCCCCACTGCTATCATGGCCAAGGCAAGACTTGCAAGGATGCATACCCATGGCAAACACGCCGAACGACACTCGCAGCCAGAAAGAAAAAATGCTGGCGGGCGACCTGTACATCGCGGATGACCCGGAACTGGCAATCGCGGCACGCCGCGCGCATCTGCTGGCTCGAGAATATGAATCCCGCTACGCCGTCGATCGGGAAGCAGCCCAGAAAGTGCTTGAAGAGCTACTGGGTTCGGTAGCCCCCGATGTCCATATCAAACCGCCTTTCGTGGTCGACTACGGCAGCTACATCACGATAGGCGCCGGCACCTTCGCCAACTACGGACTCGTCGCACTGGATGTCGCGGCCATCACTATAGGCCAGGATGTGCAGATAGGGCCCAACGTGCAGTTGCTGACGCCCACCCACCCCATCGACCCGGAACTGAGGCGGGCCAAGTACGAAGCGGCCAAGCCTATCGTCATCGGCGACAACGTCTGGCTGGGCGCTGGCGCCATCGTGCTGGCGGGCGTCACCATCGGCGAAAACAGCGTCATCGGCGCCGGCGCCGTGGTCACCAAGAACATCCCCGCCAACGTGGTGGCGGTGGGCAACCCGGCGAAAGTAATACGGCAAATCGGCTCGGCTGCGGCAGGCAGCTAGCCCGGAATTTACCCGCTCTGTCCACCTCGGGACATGCGCAGCAATTCACACGGCTCGACACTGTCGAATGGCAAACGCTATGTTTGGCCTCGATATTTAAGTGCTTCGACAAATGCCGAAAATGCGGGGGAAGCCTGGCGTCTATTGGGATAGTACAAATGGTAGCCCTGAAAATATGGGCACCAGTCGGTCAATACCTCTTTTAGCCGGCCATCAGCCAGATAAGGCGCAACCAGTTCTTCCGGAACGTAGGCCAAGCCAATTCCATCTACCGCCGCATTGAGCACATGCATGATGCTGTTGAAAACCAACTGCCCTTCGACCTTGACGGCAAAGGCCTGGCCATCTTTCTCAAACTCCCATGCGTAAATCGCGCCGGATGGCCGGTGCCGGATATTGACGCAAGCATGTTTGGTCAATTCATGCGGCGTCTGTGGTGGTGGATTCCGGTCGAAGTACGCCGGCGACCCCACCACAAGCAATCGCCAATCCGGTCCGATACGAACGGCGATCATGTCTTTGCTGATCGCTTCGCCCAGGCGAATGCCAGCGTCAAACCGTTCCTCGACCACATTGGTGAAGCCGTAGTCCACATAAAATTCCAGCGTTATATCGGGATAGTCTCTCAAGAATCCGGCCAGCATCGGCCGCAAGCACATTTCTATCTGATCGTCGGTGCACGTAACGCGAATGGTGCCCCTCGGCTTGTCTCGCAACTCACCCAAAGCCTCTACTTCTGCCGTGATCTGATCAAAAAGCGGGGCGATTGAGCGCATCAATCGCTCACCTGCTTCCGTCGGGGCCACATTTCGGGTCGTGCGGGCGAGCAAACGTATGCCCAGCCTTTCTTCAAGTGCCCGGATCGTATGACTGAGGGCGGATGGGGTGATGCCCAGCTTGGCGGCAGCCTTGGTAAAGCTCTGGTCTCGCGCCACAGCCAGGAAGGCCTGGAGGTCGTGTGTTTTGGTATGCGTCATTGATGAAATATTCTCACAACTGCATCCAGATTACACCCACTAATCAGATCCACGCATATCGGTCAAGATTGGACATCCAGGCGCATCTGCCCGCAACGGGCTGAAGCATTCGTAAACTTTGGAGCAACGCAAACCGCATGACAGGCGACAACCCAGCCCACCACCAGTCCGGAAATCAGCCCGCCTACTGGAGCGGCGTTTTCGCGATGACGCTGTGTGTCTTCGCGCTGATCGCCTCGGAGTTCATGCCCGTGAGCCTGCTGACGCCCATCGCTGCGGAGCTTCAGGTCAGCGAGGGCTGGGCAGGCTATGGCATCGCCATCTCCGGTGCCTTTGCCGTGCTGACCAGTCTTTTCATTTCAACGCTCGCGGGCACGATAAACCGCAAAACCTTGTTGCTGCTATTGACCGGACTGATGGGTGTTTCGGGCCTGATCGTCGGGCTGGCGCCCAGCTATCCGATCTACATGATTGGCCGTGCGCTGATCGGCGTGGTAGTGGGCGGGTTCTGGTCCATGTCGGTGGCAATAGCCATGCGGCTGGTGCCGGCCCACAAGGTGCCCAAGGCGCTGGCCATCTTCAATGGCGGCAATGCACTGGCGACCGTGGTAGCCGCCCCGCTGGGAAGCTATCTCGGCGGCATCATCGGCTGGCGCGGTGCCTTCTTTTGCCTGGTGCCCGTGGCGCTGGTCGCTCTGGTATGGCAATGGGTCAGCCTGCCCTCTATGAAGGCTGCGCCACGCGTAGCGGGCTCCGGAAATGTCCTCAGGCTGTTCAAGAACCGTCTGGTCACCTTGGGCATGCTGGCCGTTGGCACTTTCTTCATGGGGCAGTTCGTGCTGTTTACCTATGTGCGCCCCTTCCTGGAAACCGTCACCCGCGTGGATATCCCCACGCTGTCGATGATCTTGTTGGCCATCGGCGTTGCGGGGTTTATCGGCACGATGTTCATCGGCGCACTCTTGAAGACGGGCATGTATCGCACGCTGGTTGCCATCCCGTTGCTGATGGCCGCGATCAGTCTGGCCCTGATGGCCTTTGGCGGTTCGGTGGCGATGGCCTTTTTGTTGCTGAGCCTTTGGGGCCTGCTGGCGACGGCTGCCCCCGTCGGCTGGTGGTCGTGGCTGGCCCAATCGCTGCCCAAAGACGCCGAGGCCGGCGGCGGTTTGATGGTGGCCATGATTCAACTTTCCATCGCACTGGGCTCGACCATTGGCGGCATGCTGTTCGACGAAAGCGGTTATCGCACCACCTTCGTGGCGAGCGCAGCCGTGCTGCTACTCGCGGCCTTGCTGGCCTTCCTGGCCTCACGCCCGCAGGTGCCCAGGCTGCTTGAGCTACGTACAGAGCAAGTGGGCACGGGTCGTGTTTTTTCCAAAAATTAGCTTCCAATCGATACAGGAGTTCTCATCATGACCATCAAAGCCTATGGCGCCCATGCGGGCGACCAGCCCCTCGAACCCATGGACATCACCCGGCGCACGCCGGGCGCACACGATGTGCAAATCGACATCGCCTATTGCGGCGTGTGCCACTCCGATATCCACCAGGTGCGTGCCGAGTGGGCAGGCACCCTGTATCCCTGCGTGCCGGGGCACGAGATCGTGGGCCGCGTGTCCGCCGTGGGCGCGCACGTCTCGGGCTTCACCGTGAACGATCTGGTCGGTATCGGCTGCATCGTCGATAGCTGCAAGCACTGCGAGGACTGCGACGCAGGACTGGAGAACTACTGCGACCATATGGTCGGCACCTACAACGGCCCGACGACGGATGCACCCGGCCATACGCTGGGCGGCTATTCCCAGCAGATTGTGGTGCATGAGCGCTACGTTCTACGTATTCGCCACCCCGAAGCGCAACTGGCGGCCGTGGCGCCGCTGCTGTGTGCGGGCATTACCACCTGGTCGCCGTTACGCCACTGGAAGGTGGGACCAGGCCACAAGGTCGGCGTGGTCGGCATCGGCGGCCTGGGCCACATGGGCATCAAGCTGGCGCATGCCATGGGCGCCCATGTGGTGGCACTTACCACGTCCGAATCCAAGCGTATAGCGGCCTTGGCCCTGGGGGCTAATGAGGTCGTGGTGTCGCGCAATGCCGACGAGATGGCGGCCCATGCCAAGAGCTTGGACTTCATCCTCAACACCGTGGCTGCGCCGCACGACCTGGATGTCTTCTTCGCGCTACTCAAGCGCGACGGCACGATGGCCCTGGTGGGTGCGCCCGCCACGCCCCACCCTTCGCCGCAGGTTTTCAGCCTGATCATGAAGCGCCGCAGCCTGGCCGGTTCGATGATCGGCGGCATTCCCGAAACGCAAGAGATGCTGGATTTCTGCGCCGACCATGGCATCGTCGCAGACATCGAGATGATCCGCGCCGATGAACTCAACGAAGCTTACGAACGCATGCTCAAGGGCGACGTGAAGTACCGATTCGTGATCGACAGCGCAACGCTGGCGGCTTAGCTGCATGCGGGCATGACACTGTCGATGAAATCCATTTGATAAAAAAATACCAAAGTAGTATTAACAAAACTTTGGAGATTTCATTGATAGAAACCCGACTGCTGCAGCAGTTCCTTGCCGTTGCCGAAGAACTGCATTTCAATCGGGCTGCGCAACGTCTGCACATGGCTCAACCGCCCCTGAGCCAGGCCATCCGCCGGCTGGAAAGCCAGATTGGTTCGCCGCTATTCGTGCGCACGAACCGCAGCGTGGCGTTGACGCCCGCCGGCTCGGCATTTCTGGAGACTGCCAGGCGCATCCTTCGGTCCCTCGACGAGGGCGTGGCGCATACCCGCCGCATAGCCCAAGGAGTCGATGGCCATCTCACGCTGACATTCATCAACATCATGCCCTACGCCCCGCTGCTGCGTGCGCTGCGCAGTTTCCGGATCGCCTCGCCTGGCGTCGCGTTCACCATGAAGGAAGCCACGACCCGCGAGCAGGTCGACGCGCTGGAGCGCGGCGCGGCCGATATTGGTTTCATGCGGGCGCCGGGAACGAGCACGCCCAATCTGCGTTTCGAAACTATCCTGCGTGAGCCGATATACGTTGCGCTACCCGCTGGGCATAGGCTGGAGCGCAGCGCGTCGATCGCGCTGGCATCGCTCAAGGACGAGGCTTTCGTGGCGTCTCCCAGATCTCTGGGGCAAGGCTTTCATGATCAACTCGTCCGGCTTTGCCAGGCTGCGGGCTTCCTGCCAAACGTCGTTCAACAAGCGCGGCAGTTGCAAACCGTGGTTGCGTTGGTGGCCAGCGGGTTCGGTATTGCCCTGATACCGGCATCGCTGGCGAACGAGACATACGAAGACATCACCTTTCGTCCCATCACGGCGGACGATGCGCCAGATGACTTGCTGCATCTGGAACTGTTGATGGCCTGGAATGCGGGTCAGGATTCGCCAGCCCGGGACCGGCTGATCGAGGAAGTCCGGCGCGTCATGCCCAGGCCCTGATCCATTGAGACGCACCACGTCTTATTCCGGAACAAAAACGGTATTTTACGAACGAAAGTGCGGGCACTACTCTTCAGCAACACCCCATGTCGACCGTGATAACGGGTGCACTCCTATTCCCGTGACTGGCGGCTAAGCACTGCAGTTGAACTGAAAAATCGGACTCGTCATTCCCATGGCGACACCTATTTCCGGCAGCAGAAACCCCACGGTCACTCCACCATTGTCGAACCTGGGACTTCATGCCTGCCGCCATCTATATCTTTTCTGTGTGCACGTTTGCGTTCGGTCTATCCGAGTTTGTCGTCGCTGGCCTCGTGTCCGCCATCGCTGCCGACCTGGACGCGAAAATTGCCGCAGTTGGCACCACCGTCGCCGCCTATGCCTTAGGCGCGGCCATTGGCGCCCCCTTCATCACGGCGCTGGTCTCGCACTGGAAGGACAAGCACATCCTGATGCTTGCCATGGCGGTGCTTGCTACCGGTAGCGTGCTGATGAGCCTGTCACCCACTTTATCCGTGCTGCTGGGGGTCCGGTTCCTGGTGGGGCTGGGCCATGGTGTTTTCATGGCAGTCGCCTCGGACGCCGCCACCAAACTGGTGGATCAGACGCGCTCGGGACGGGCGCTGTCCGTGGTGTGGATAGGGTTGACACTGGCACTAGCCTTCGGTGTCCCGATTGGAACCTTCCTGGGCAGCATCTGGTCGTGGCGGGGCATTTTCATGTCCATCGGCGCGCTTAGCCTCTTGAGCCTGCTTGGCTTGCTGCTCTTCATGCCGAGCAAGACGCGAAGCGTCGGCGACAGGCAAGCGGACGCGTGGAAAGGCATCAAAGCCATTACCCACCCTCAACTGCTCATCACGGCCGGGATCGGCGTACTGGTAAGCATTGCGACCTTTTCCTTCTTCACCTTCGTGTCGCCGTACCTCCTGCGAATCACCGCAGTCGATGTGCAATGGCTGAGCCTGGGCATGCTGTTATTCGGCCTGTGCTCCATCGCGGGAAATCTGCTTGGCGGCTACCTGGTAGACGCGATGGATGCGAGCCGCAGCACTTTGGCGGCATTAGCAGGACTGACCCTGAATTTGATCGGGCTGTACGGGTTCAGCGGCTCGCCGTTCATGATGATGGTTCTGGTCGGCACCTTGGGCATCTTTTTCTTTTCCATCGTGACCATGTTGACGCTGCGCCAGCTGAAACTGGCCCAGTGCTATATCCCAAAATCGACAGCCGTGGCCGCAGGCTTGAACATCGCATCCTTCAACCTGGGCACGGCTCTGGGCGGCGTGCTCGGCGGCATCACCATTGCTTACGGCAGCCTGGTGCATGTCCCCCTGGTCGGGGCGTTGGCTGCTGCGCTGGCCGCCGCCGCTCTTTATCTGCAAACCAGGCGCATCGGCGTATTGAAACTTCACACCTAACCGACCCAGAGGGCCAAGCGCCAGCGACGACAAAGCCCGCGGACCTTGCGATCGGCGGGCTTCTTGTGTGGGCAGGTGCCCGGGCAAAGGTCTATGGTTCGATTCGAACTTCGGGATGGAGTGCTAACCACAACCCTCTTTCCACGGCCTTCTTTGAGATCAAGACCTACTCGCTCGGCAATTCGGGATCCAGCCAGATATCCTGAATTCGCGAATTATCGTCCAGCATAATCGTGACGCGGCGAGAAACAATCTCGTGCGTTACCGGGCCGTGGCTGATCCTGAGGGGCCGCCCGATAAGGTCTTTCAGTGCGAACTGTATTGATTCCTTGGTGCTTAGCCACGGATCCGGGCGTTGATCGCTGGACGTTGCGACGGTTCCTTGTTTCCAAGGCCAGGGATGATCCCCTCCTCCGTCCCCCCCACCAGCAGGGGCGCTATCCAGCATTGAGGCATTCGGCGGGTCAGCCATTCCAACCTCCAACTTGATATCGGAAGTTTCAATATACGCCTAAAGCCCGACAGCAGGCCCATTTCGAGGTGACTTTTTCGAGCGGCATGTCAGACGCTATGCGTGCAGTCATTCCTGGCAAAATCAACCCTGAGCCGGCAAAGGCCAATCACAATAAATACCACGGAGACAAAAACATGAACATCAGCAACCCGCTCGACCTTACCGGCCGCGTGGCCATCGTCACCGGAGCCGGCTCGCGCGGCGATGGTATAGGCAATGGCCGCGCCGCTGCCATCCTGCTTGCCCGCCAGGGCGCACGCGTGGGCCTGATAGACAATGTCAGCGAATGGGCTGAACAAACCCTGCGCATGATCGAGCTGGAAGGTGGCCAGGCCCAAGTGCTGGCCTGCGACGTGGCACAAGATTCCGACTGCAAACAGGCCGTGGACAAGGTTGCAAGCGACTGGGGCCGGGTCGACATCCTGGTCAACAACGTGGGTATCAGCGGCCCCGCAGGCACCGCTGTCGACCTGGACCTGCAGGAATGGGACACTGCCCTACGCATCAACGTCACCGGCATGATGCTGATGGCGCGCCACGCCATTCCGCATATGCGCCTTCAGGGCAAAGGCGCCATCGTCAATATCTCGTCCATCCTGGGCATGGTCGGCGGCCACCCTCACCTGCTCTACCCCACGGCCAAGGGCGCAGTCATCAACATGACCCGCAGCATGGCCGCCCAGCACGGCACCGAAGGCATACGCGTGAACTGCATCGCCCCCGGCACTGTCTACACGCCCCTGGTATACGCCAAAGGCATGACGCAGGAAGCACGTGAAGCGCGCCGGCAAAATTCTCTGTTGCAAACCGAAGGCACAGGCTGGGACGTGGGCAACGCCGTGCTGTACCTGTGCAGCGACGCATCCACCTGGGTAACCGGGGTGGTCTTGCCCGTGGATGCGGGCGCCACGGCAGGCACGATATCGCCGCTGGCGCCCCGCCTTTGATGGCCGGCGGCTATCCGCCGTCGCCCATCGCGTTCTAGCAGTTACCCTTCTTGGCTTGCCCGGGAGGACAGAACCCGCCCCCGCCATGGCCACCGCCATGCGGATCAACGATGACGGAACCTTCGCGGGTATGAACCGCACATCCGGCCAGAACAGACATCAGGCACAACGCAGCCAGCACAGCTTTCATGACACTATTTCTCGTGAGTTTCGGTGGGCTGGATTTTAGGTTCCGCGACCACGCCAAGGCTTACGGATGAGTAACAGATTCCATCTTTTTGGCTGGCTGCAACAATATCGAATCGGGTTTCGTATCGGGTAGTTCCAATACGAAACCTTGATGAATGCTTACGCAGCGCTGGCGCGGCAGGTGGTGGGTGCGCGCCGGCCTATCGTCCACGTGGCTTCATAACCCTTGCCCCGCAGTTCGTGGCGACCCGACGAATACCAGAAACCGGACGCGGCCCGCTGCTGCGGCAAAGTGGCGACCTCGCCATTGGGCAGCACTACCGTCGCTTCGTTTTCGTGGAAGGACACCGACAGGACGGTGCCGTCGTCGCAACGGAATTCCTGCATGGGAACGCTTTTGGGTGAAGACGCGCAGCCGGCAATAACGCCGGTGATGGCTAGTGCAAATAGGGTACGGTGCATAAGGCCTCCGGATCGGGTTGACGCCTTCTACTATAAAACATGCGCCTCGCCCCGGCTTTTGCCTTAAGCGTGCTGTGCTACGTTGTGTCGTACCGGCTCGATGTGATGGACATCGCTATGGCGAAAGCGCGCGCGAATACGCCCACCGGTTTCGCTGGTATAGGTGGTGGTACCAAAAATAGGCGTGTCGAAAATCACCACGCCTTTGATGCGCGGCCCATTCCGGGGCTGCAGGTATACCGTATCGCCCACGTGTATGGGCATGGCGTCCAGGTTGGAACCCGTGGGACGCTGAATAAGATCGTTCGTGTAAAGATTTTGCATATTTTTTCTAGTAATAATATTTGCCTGCATTGCCTCGCGAATAAACGACGAGCGAGCGCCTTGAAGGCGCGCTGGTGCTTGGCATAAGGAAGAAGACACCGAAGTCGGTGCAACAAGCGAGACCGGAAGGATTTTTGAATCGTTATGTCTGGTCAAGCAAAAGCCATGGGCGTGACCCAGGCAGAATTGCCATTATGCAGCATTTTTGCTTGCAACGCAAGTTACGCTTGTCAATGCCAGTATTTTGTGGTTATCACACGCAGGAAAAGCGACGATGGCATGGCTGGGTTTCTGGCTTGCGGGACGAGCGAAAACCTGCGTATAATTGCAGGCTTTCCCGCAGCCAAAACAGTTGGCTGTGCGTGATCTGCCCGGGTGGTGAAATTGGTAGACGCAGGGGACTCAAAATCCCCCGCCGCGAGGCGTGCCGGTTCGATTCCGGCCCCGGGCACCACTATCTAATCAATGACTTAGCGTTGAGTTGACAATCTCAAAACAGCTAACGTTCCGCATTTGGTTCTTAAGCGCTATCCTCCCCTCAGGAGGATGCGCAATGTGCACCCACTACCAAGGCATGAAGTCGTACTGGTCGGCCTTGGCCCGGTCCCAGTAGGATTCCCGGTAGATCCGGCGGGCCGTCTCGCGCGTGAGCCGGCGCATGTCGCCGTCGTAGCCATGGGAGCGCGCGGTGCGCTCTGTGCTTCCCCCAGTTGGTAGCCCCGCCCGGATGCCACCGTGCCCGGCGCCAATGTTCCGATTGGCGGCTCTAAACGCCGGATGACCCCAAAAAAATAGTCACTACTGACTTATCCCGCTCTCTCGGGAACCGGCCGGCCTCGCGCTAGGCAAGTCAACCCAACCGAAACAGACAATGAAGCGAAGCGAATGCGAAGCTGCCATACGGCACCTTGGTTCCAGCAAGAATTGAAGCAGACCTGGCGCAATTGACGGACGAAAAAATCGAGGTTCTTAAGCAGTTAGTGCGCATATCGCTTTTGTCTATCGCCTAAGCGGCTCTCAAGCCAAGTCTCGCGTTAAAGCGATATGCGCCACATCTAGCGCATCATCAGCCGCTTCCGCCGTAGCAGTGGAGCACCTGTATACAAACGCAGCAGGGTTGCTGCCCAGTTTCAATGACGTAGTGTTGCGGTATGTTTCAAAAATTCCCACACCAAAGGCTTTGGCGTGAATATCAGCTTCCCCGCCCT
>JBEBVZ010000075.1:0-15112 GCA_040392445.1 Verticiella sediminum | reverse complement strand
CCCGGTGTGACGACACCCGACACATAGGCGCCCTGCGCATCCACGACGGCCACGATGTGGTCCAGGCGATAGAGTTCGGCCAGGCGCTTGTTTGCGCCCAGCACCTGCGCGACGGCTACCGGGTCGGCCAGACCGGAGGTTTCCACCAGCACGCGAGAATACAGCCGTTTGCCGCCCCGGCTGAATCGCCACGGGGCATCCAGCAGGATCTTGGCCATATCCTGGCGCACCACGCAGCAAGCGCAACCACCTGCCGGACCTGCCGTGGCGGACGCCTCGCTGGCGTGCGCCATCAGCATGTGATCCAGCGCGGCCTCACCCAATTCATGGATGACGACCAAGGTATCGCAATAGGCGTCTTGCCGTAGCAGGTGATTCAGTAACGTGGTTTTACCGCTGCCCAGAAGTCCTGTGACCAGCGTAACCGGAATGCGCGTCATGATTGCCTTGTAGAAGTGCCGCGGCCCGCATCTGCCGATGCCGCCGGGCGCGCCAGCGGCGCCATTGTCGCCCATCCAGCCAGGCGCGTCTTGCCGCGCCGCACTCGCGCGCTATCATCTAGCATAGTCTTGTGCGTTCAGCCGCCATGCCGGCAATCTGTTGTGGCATGCCAATTCCATCAACCTATAAGAGACAATGCAAACCCATACTCCCCCCCTACTTCCCAGCAACCGCGGCCTGGAACGTCTGACCGATATCGCAGCCGCGCTGCCGACCCGGATCGAATGCGAGCAGTTCTACTTCCTGCGCCACGGGCAGACCGAATGCAACGCCCGCAAGATATTCCAATCCAAGGACGAACCCCTGAACGCCACCGGGCTGGCCCAGGCTGAACTGGCCGCCGAGGCGCTGGGTGCGCAAACCATCGCCACCATCGTCTGCAGCGACATGCAGCGCGCCCACCATACCGCGCATGTGGTCGCCACCCGCCACGACCTGGCCCCGATAGGCAACACCAAGCTGCGCGAACGCAATTTTGGCAGCCTGATCGGCAGCTCGTCGCTGGAAATCGACTGGGACTGCGCCCCCGAGGCCGGTGAAACCCTGGACACCTTCGCTCAGCGCAGCCACGAGGCTTTGCATGAAGCCCTGACCCACCCCGGACCGGTGCTGGTGGTGGCGCATGGTGGCACGCTCTATGTGCTGGCCGCGCTGCTCAACATCGACGTGACGCCCACATTGCTGGGCAATGCCCATCCCTTGCGCTTTAACCGCAACGCGGATGGCTCGTGGAGCGCCACCCCGCTGGTCGAAGCCACGCAAACGACGCTCAACCTGGCCTAAGCCTAAGCACCTGGTTGAGCAAACGCCCGCCGGCGCGCTATGCCAGCGCGCCGGCGGGCCAATCAGGGCGCGCGGTCCATGGCGTCGGCCTGCAATACCGGCGGCAACATCGAAACCCCGGCCTCGCGCAGGCGCTTGAGCACATCGAACAGCAAGGCGCTGCGCACCCCATAGGCCAGTCTTGGCGAGGCGACATAGCCGGTGGCATTGAACACCAGGTTCTTGCCATCCACGCCATCCAGGAATACCGCGGGTGCCGGGGCATCCAGCACGCTGTCGTGGTCTTCGAAGGCATTCAGGATCAAGCGCTGGGCCAGCTCCGCATCGGTATCCAGCGGCATGGGCAGCTTGAAACTGACCAGGCCCAAGGGATTGGTATGAGTAATGTTGCGCACGGTCTTGGTGATGAATTCGGAGTTGGGCACGATCAGGGTCGAGCGGTCGCCCATCTGGATCTCTGTAGCCCGGGCGTTGATGCGCCGGATGTCGCCTTCGACTCCCCCCAGCGACACCCAGTCGCCCACTTTGACCGGGCGCTCGGCCAGCATGATCAGCCCTGACACGAAATTCTGCACCACAGCCTGCAGGCCAAAGCCTATGCCCACCGACAAGGCGCTGGCAACCCAGGCCACGCGTTCGAGCCCGATCCCAACCGCCACCAGCGCCAGGGCCACCGCCAGCACGAAACCGGCATAGCCGAAAAGAGTCGCAGCCGACACGCGCATGCCGGGATCCAGCCCGGTCGTCGGCAGATAGCGGTCCGCCAGCCAGCGCTTGATCATGCCCACAGCCACCAGGGCCAGCACAAAAACCAGCAGCCCCTGCAACACGGCTCCCGGCCGGATGCTGATCGCGCCGATAGCGATGCCCCGGCTCAGTATGCTGGCGCGGTCGGCCAGCTCGGAAGGCCCTTCCCCAAAGGGCGCCAGCAACATGGCCACCGCCAGCAGGACAATCGCGACCCGGCCCAGGCCGGCCAGCAGCACCGCTGCCTGATCACGCGTGCGCGGCAGGGATGATTCGCTATCGTCACGTTCGGCGCGAGCGCCCAGCATGGCGCTAAATACATCATCGACCAGGGCGATCAGCAGATAAGCCGAACACAGCACAACCAGGGTCCAGGCCACCTGCTTGATCAGGAAACTGCCAAGCGCCACATAGCCCGTCAGCAGGCTCAATAGGCTCAAGCCCACCGTCGCCCAGGCCGCGGCGATCAGCGTCGAGAGCCACCACGGCTGGGCAGGCATGGAAAAATGCTCGGGGTCGCGGCGCGCCAGGCGGCGCAGGCGTTCACCCCGCCATAAAGCCACGCCCAACACCAGGCACAAGGCCAGCGCCACGCCAGCGTTGATGACAACGGTACTGACCAGGCTGGCGTCGAGCGCGGCGGCCAGTTGGTCCACCAGCCAGGCCAGCACCAACACCACCGCCAACAGCCAGGGAAACCACCGCAGCCGCAAGGCCAGTTGATCCGGCACCGGCGGCAGCCGCCAACTGGGCCTATCGGGCGAGAGCAAGGCCTGCCCCAGGCCGGCCACATAGCCCCCGAACGCCAGCGCGCCGACCATGCCCTTCAACAAGTCGCCCATGATTTCGGACAAGGGCGCGTTGTCGTGCAGGGCGAAGTGCACGCTCTGGGCAATCAGCACGGGCGTCACCACCGTCAGCACCACGACCGCGACCGCATAGAACGAGCGGCGCAAGCGGCCTGCGGGTACCCGGCTGGCGGTCAGCCTCAGGAAGATGCGACCCAGCCAGATCCGTATCACGACCAGCGCCAGTGTGACCAGGGCCAAGGCCAGCCACATCGCAGCCGGCACGCCGGCGGCGGCTTGGCGCAACTGGCCGGCCAGCAAGGCAAGTCGACTGGTGTCGGCGGGCATTTCGGCTCGCACATCCCGCCAGAACCTATCGTTCAGCACGGACGCGGTGCGCTCTCCCAGCCTCGCCTGAAAGCCCTGCCGCCGCAGCGCCAGGATATCCGCGCTTACCTGCCCGCTCTCGACGGCCAGCAGACGTGCGAGCTTGACCTGGCCATCCAGCGCGCCACGGGCTTTCTCGAGCTGAGCCCGCCGCTCGGCGATATCCGCGGCCTCCACCACGCCCGGCACGGGTGTGCCCAGCTCCTGCAGGCGGGCTTGCACGCCGGCCAGTTCCGGCTCGAGCTTGTCGGCCAGCCCACCGGCATCGGCACGCACGGACTGGATCTCGTCGCGCAGGCGAATCAACTCGGCATCGGGTATCGGGCCGTCGGCCTGTAACAGCTTGCGAGTCTTGTCCACCTGGACGCGGGCGGCGTCCAGCGTACGCTGCACCTCGGCTGGCTCGGGGTTGACCTGGGCCGCCAAGACCTGCGTGCCCGACAGCAGCGCCGCGCACAACATCAATCCCAACAGCCACGCCACCAGGAAACCGCCCCTGCCCGCTTGGGCGCCAATACGTTCGCCGCGGGGCTGGGCAAATAAAATGCGACTAGGGGAACGAATCATCAGCCGAGTTAATCACACTGTACTGTTGCACGCGTTAACGTATTGCAAGCAATATCCTCGCCCACCCCGGCCGGAGTAACACTGCTATGCTCGCACCGCGGCAGCCCGAGAGCGAAGACTGATTCGTTCCGCACCGCTGGAGTCATCAATGAAGCGTTTGTATATCTATTTTTTTCGTGGCCTGATCACCATCCTGCCGATCGCGCTCACGATATATCTGCTTTACCTTTTCCTGGCCTGGACCGAAGCCCTGGCATATGGGGTGGTGCGAACCTTCATCGGTTCCTATTACATACCCGGCATGGGGCTGGCGGTGGGCATACTCGCCATCCTGCTGATAGGCTATCTGGTTACCATCGACAGGGTGCGCCAGCTGCTTACCTTTCTGGAATGGCCGTTCACCAATACCCCGGTGATCAAGAGCATCTACTCGTCGGTCAAGAGCTTTGCCGATTATTTTTCGCCTGGCGGCAAGCAGAAATCCCAGCAGGTGGTAATTCTGCGCATACCAGGCCAGCAGCTGGAAATGGTCGGACTGGTCACACGCCAGAACCTGGACGGCCTGCCCGAAGGATTTTCACCCGGTGCGCGGGTGGCGGTCTATCTGCCCATGGGTTACATGATAGGCGGCTATACCGTGTTCGTACCCACCGAATGGGTGCAAGCCATAGACATGTCCGTCGAAGAGGCCATGCGCTCGTCCCTGATCGCCTGGATGGCGGGCAACGACATCAAGAAAGCCAGCAATGATGCATCAACCCCCGAACAGTAGCCTGGAAACCCTGCGGGTCCTGGTCAAAGGCCGGGTCCAGGGTGTGGGCTATCGCGCCGCGGCGGTCCGGCAGGCGCACTTGCAAGGCGTTACCGGTTGGGTGCGCAACAACGATAACGGCACGGTGCAGGCCGTGGTACAGGGCACCCCCGACCAAGTGGACCGCATGCTGGAATGGATGCGCCATGGCCCGCCCGCGGCGCGCGTGCTGGAACTCAGCACCGAGGCCGAGCCCAGCCAGCGCCGCTACGAGCGCTTCGAGCAGATCTAGGGTCTGTTTCGCGGCACGAGCGTTAACAGACCCTCTCGGTTCGACGGGGCTGGCGCCTTAGCTTGCGCGCGTCAGCGCCGCCAGCTCGGTCAGCGCGCCCGGCAGCATCTCGGGTAAATCGTCCGCGACCAGGCCAAGCCCGAAGCGATGCGCGGCCTGCCCATGCAGCCAGGTCGCCGCCGCAGCGCACAGGAATGCGTCCATGCCCTGGGCCATCAGGCCTGCGATCATGCCGGCCAGGACATCGCCGCTGCCGCCGGTGGCCAAGGATGGCGGGGCATTGGTATTGACGATGGCACGCCCATCGGGCGATGCAATCACGGTATCGCTGCCCTTGAGCAACACCACCGCCCCGCTCTGGCGCGCCGCATCGCGCGCGCGCGCCAGCTTGCTGCCCTGGTGCTGGAACAAACGGCCGTACTCTGCCTCGTGCGGTGTCAGTACGCAAGGGCCCTGGATTGCCGCGAAAAGCTCGGCAGGATCAGCGCCGAATACCGAAATGGCGTCGGCATCCAGCACCGTGGCTCGCCCCGTGGCCAGCGCCGCCAGCGCGTGCTGCCGGGTCTGGTCGGCCAGCCCGGCGCCAGGTCCGATCACGATCGCGTTCTTGCGTCGGTCTTGCAGCAGTTCGGCGAACTCGGCGTCATCGTGCAGGGGGCTGACCATGATGCTGGTCAGTGCCGCCGCATACACCGCCCAGGCTTGCGCGGGCGCGGCAACCGTCACCAGCCCGGCGCCCACGCGCTGCGCGCCGCGTGCCGCCAGGCGCGCAGCGCCGGTCATCAGCGCGCCCCCCATGACCAGGACATGGCCGCGCGCATACTTGTGACCCTCGACACCAGGCCAGGGATAGGCGTGCAACCACAGGGCCGGGCCGTTTTCCCAGGCAGCCGCAGGAATCTGCGCCAGCACCGACGCCGGAATACCGATATCGGCCACCCGCAGTTCGCCACACAGGCTGCGCCCGGGCTGCAGCACATGCCCGGGTTTCTTGCGAAAGAACGTCACGGTGAGGTCTGCCCGCGCGGCAAAGCCACGCACCTGGCCGGTGGCGCCATCCAGCCCGCTGGGCACGTCGATCGCGCACAGCGCAATCCCCGCGTCGGCAACCGCTTGCAGCGTCGCGCGCGCCGCACCCGTCAAGTCGCGCGACAAGCCCGCCCCAAACAGGGCATCCACCACCAAATGCGCGCCTTGGATCAGCTCTGGCGTCACTGCCGCTACCGGCCCTTTCCAGAGCGCCGCGTGATACGCGGCATCGCCCGCCAGCGGCACGCCGCCGCCCAGCGAACCCAGCGTTACCGGCCACCCGGCCTCGGCAAGCAGCCTGGCTGCAACGAACCCATCACCGCCATTGTTGCCCGGTCCGCACAGCACCACCACCGGACACGGGGGCCAGCGCACGCGGATGGTATCGGCCACGGCCCGGCCGGCCGCCTGCATCAGCCGCTGGCCGCTGATGCCAGTGGCAATCGCCGCCCTATCGGCCATCCCCATTTCCTCGGGTGTCAGCAGCACGGAATCGTTGATGTGCATAGGTGGATATGCCTGGTGTCAGCGTTGTTGTTGCAATGCCTGCAGGGTTTTAAGCCCCAGGCGGCCAGTCTGCTCCATACCCAGGCGAGCCTGCTCGGCCACGATGGCGGTACGGGTGCGTGCACCGGGAATGCCGTCGGCCACACCGATATCGTGGCCCCGGGCCAGCAGCAGTTCCTGCAGTTCCCGCACCTGCGCACGCGACAATCCCGGATCGTCGGTAGGCCACGGCGTGATCAAGCCCGGTTCACCTGACAAGCGATTGATCAGCAGGCTGACCGCCATCGCATAACGGTGCGACTGGTTGTAGTGCAGGATGGCATCGAAGTTGGCGGTGGCCAGGAACACCGGGCCGTTGGCGCCGGTAGGCGCGAACAGGAAAGCCTGCGCGTCGCCGCCCGCTGGCGCGGGCAAGGGCTGGCCATCGGCCCGCTTGACCCCCAGTTCGCGCCATTGCGCAAAAGAGCGCTTGTCGCCACGCTGGAAGTATTCCGCATCGGGGCTGGCGGGAACCCGCGCTGCCAGGCTTTGCGGCAGTGCCACCTCGACCAGCGGCGGCACATTGTGGGTCCATTGCGCGCCGCGTTTGCGCAAATGGTTGGCGCTCGAGGCGAACGCGTCCTCAAGCGAGCCGTACAAGTCGATCTGGCCGTCGTCATTGCCGTCGGCCGCCAGCTCGTAGAACGAGGTCGGAATGAACTGCGTCATGCCAAAGGCCCCGCTCCAGGAACCGGTGAACGAGGTAGGCTCGACCACGCCGTCGCGCAGCAAACGCACCGAGGCAAAAGCGTTCTTCGCCCACAAGGGATTGGTTTCGGTACATGCGCGCGTCAGCCAGGCATCGAGCACGCGGGTTTTGCCAAGCTGCTTGCCGTAATTGGTTTCGATGCCGAAGATGGCCACCAGGGCCTCGGCATCCACGTTATAGCGCCCCCCTATGGTTTCCAGGGCCGAGCGGTTTTCGGTCAACACACGCTGGCCCTGTGCCACGCGCTCATCGTCCACCGTCTTGGCGATGTATTCCCACCAGGTCTCGCGATATTCCGGCTGGCTCTTGGCGGCGGTTACGGTCGATTCCAACAACTGCGCGCCCTGGGTGTAGCGATCGAAATCCGCTTGCGACACCCCATTGGCGGGCGCCGACGTGCGCAGCTTGGCCAAGCAGGCGGCGGTATCCATCTGCGCCTGCGCAGTGGCCATGCCTCCCAGCAACAACAAGCCACCCAAGGCGCCAGACAAGGAAATGGGCGAAAAGACAGCGTTACGACGGCTCATGGCGCTCCGATAAGGAAAAAACGAGAGCCATCATGGTAGCGCCCCGGCGCCCAATAGCAAAAACCGGGGTCAGGCCCCGGTTTCGGCGGAACCAGGGATTCAGCCGGCTTGGGCCTTAGAACGTGTGCGACACGCCAACATACAAGGCCGGGAAGACCTTGAGCTTGTTGGCATCGTCTTCGATTTGCGCTCGACCAGCGCAAATCAGCGCCATAGCACCGTCGGCTCTCTCTTGCCATCGAGTGCGAGGCATTCCTCTTCATCCAGCACATCGTCGCGCCGCACCCCGGACAACTGGGCCGCCGCCTGGACGATATGCGCCCAGGTGCAGCGATTGGCGAACAACATGCCATCGATATCGAGCGTGCCGCCGTGGTTGATGTAGCCCAAGGCGCGCAAGCGGTTCGGCCCTTGATCTATGCGTCGCAATACACCCAGCATGGGCTCTGGCCGACAGTGGCATACCAGCACCCGGGGCAAGCCCGGCGGGAACAGGCCTTCGAGCGCGGCGTCTTCCCACACATGCTCGGCCTCGAGCTCGTCGCGCGCTACCCGCAGCTTGCCGGGTTCGATAATGCAGGCCACCGACGCCGGGTATCCCCTTTCGGCCAAGCGTTGCGCCGCGCGCATGGCTTCGCGCAACTGATAGGCGCCCACCGCCACCAACTGCACCCTGGCATCGTGCGGCGGCACCCCGATAGCCGTGGCGCCCGCCTGGCAGGCCCGCTGCGCGGCGACCGCGTCCAGGTGGACCGTCACGGGCCGCTTGGGCACGACCAAAGCGGCAATGACGCCATGCGCGCTATAAATCTCGCGCATCGCCGCCACGGCGCTATTGGCATCCACCGGAAACAACACCCGCGAGGTCTCCGACATTTCCCCCATCATGGCTTCGCACAGCGTCGGATCCTGATGCGATTGCTCGTTCTTGCCGTTTTCCCAGGTATGCGAGGTCAGCAGCACCGGCAGCCCCAGCCAGCCGGGCTCGCGTCCGGCCTCGCGCTGATGGCGGGCGAAAAGAATGTCTTGCCGCAACGCACCCAGCATCTTGACGCCGAAGGCTTCGTAGCTGACAACCAGGTTCAGGCCGGCCTTGTTGCCCAAGGCCGCGCCCACCACCGCTTCTTCATTCAGCACGGTGATGACCGCGCCGTCCACCGCCTCGGGCAGGCCGGGCTCGGGCGCATCGGCGCGGTGCTTGAGGGTATCGAGCGTGCCGCCCATCTGGTTGCTGCGCAATTCGTCGGGATTGCCCACACGCACCCGCAACTGGGGGTTGGCACCGACCAGATCGACAAAGTACTCGTCGATAGCCTGCATGGGCGACGCTGGCGCATCACCAATATCCCGCCATTTGGCTGCAGGCTGCGCAGGCAGCGCCACCGAGCGCCGCGCCAGCGGATGGCAGCCCTCGCGCACACGGTTCTGCTGCTCGTGCAGGCCAAACCAGAGCCTGGCCGCGTCCAGCTCTTCGGGCGGCACGAACAAGCGCCCCGCCCCCACGTTGAATTCCACGCGCGCGCTCGCATCGGTGTGCGGATTGCCCACCAACGGCAGGTTGTGGGCGCGGTTGGTGCCCGCGCCCGGAAACCCGAAACCCTTGACGCAGCTGGCGATCGCATACGGCAGGCAAGCCGGGTACACCATCGTGCCATTGCGCAAGCCTGCTTCGATCTCGGCAAAACGCTGTTCGATTTCCAGCACGGCCCAGGCATAGTCGGCCGGATCATGGCCATCGACATCGATGGGATCGAAACCATTGAGCTGCAGATGCTGCTTGAGCCAGCTTGCGCCGCCCTCCTGCACGATGCCCGTACGCTGCTCGATACGCCGTCCGTTCATGACCATGATGGGCATGACCACGCCGCTGTCTTCGGCGCGCCACCATCGCGGCGACCAATCGCTGCCACGCTGCTCTTCAAACGCGCCATCGCTCAGGAAGGCCACCAGGCTTTCTCCGCGCAGCGGCATATGCACGTACTGCAGCTCGGCAAAGCCCAGGTAGCCGCCCTCGGAAATACCGCCCGCGGTATGCACGTTGACGTGGCTGCCCAGCGGCGCGGCCGGTCGGCCCTCGGGTGTGACCTCGTACGAATAAAAATCGCGCGCCAGCTGGGTCAGCCCCGCATCGCTGAGGGGGTAGCGCGGGGCTTGCTCCTCGGACAAGTTGTCGGTCAGTGCATTCACAGCCTCGATGGCGGCCACGCAGTGCCCCTGGCCCATGATCCATGAACGGGTCTTGCCCGTCAGCAGATTGGCCGCGAAATAGCCCACATAGGCCGGCACCATATTCAGCGCCCCGCCCGTGTGGCCCTCGGGCGAACGCTTGAAATCCTCTGCCAGCATGGGCCGGCCCGACAAGCTCACCTTGGAGGCGTAAGTCATGTGAACCACCAGCCACATGGCCGCGCTCGTCAGCCTGTCGGTGGCCGCCAGCGCATCGAACACGAAGGCATGATCGGGCGCCGCGCCCTGGGCAACCAAACGGTCCGCCAGCGCCACGATCCGCCGGCGCGTGCGCTCGCCGTGCGTGATCACGCCAAAGCCTTTGCTCCAGTTCAGAAAAGCCGGCGTTTCTGACAACCGCGTGTAGGAATCGGCTTGCATTGACATTCCTCCTGGCTTGCTCAGGATAGTGGATGGCCCGCGCCACGCGGCTGCGCACGCGGCAGGCTGACCTATACATGGTAATGCCGATCGCGACTTTGCGCGCCTGGCACCGATAGTGCTGGCACGACGCGTGCCCAGGCTGCTGCGGCTCGCCAACGAGAGCGGCCGACGCCTCTATCGCACAGGCAGGAACCGGAAGAAAAGCAGGTTTTGCGCGTAGTTGATGCCCAGACGCCGCGGGTTCTCGCCCAACAGATTGGACACCAGGTCCAGCCTGCCGATGATGGCGCCGAACTCGCGCTCGAAGCTCAGGTTGGAGAACGCGTCGGTGATTTCGTTGGACAGCATCAGCGGCTTGCCGCTGGCATCTTCCCGGCTGGCCAGCAGCCAGGCGGCGGCTTCGACGTTGCGGGCGGCGTTATAGACCCGTTGGCCATCCAGCAGGTCCAGCGCGTAGAAGCGCGTCTTGCCGTCATGCGCGACGATGATGGTGTCGGTAATGCCGTAGATCAGGGCGGCCACCCTGTCGCCCTGATAGCCGGGGTCCAGCGCCACCGCCAGGATCTCGATATCCTGCAATCCCACGATGTCGTGCGGCGGCGTGCGCTGCCCTATCATGGCCCGCACCGCGGCCACGGCCTGGGCGTGACTGCTGTGGCCGGATTTGCGCCACTCGCGGGGGTTGCGCTTGTAGAGTTTGTCCAGCAGCAACGCGATGCTGGCCAGGTTGTCGCGCATGGCTATCGTCAGCGTGCGGTTGAAATCGGTCTGCATCAACTGGTCGGCCGACATATCCTCGGTGCCAGGGTCCTGGCCAGGAACGCGCGGCAAGGGTGAATCCATTGCGCACCCGCCGGCAAGCAGGCAGGCAAGCAAGATCGGCACAGTCACGCCGGAAAGTTTCATGCGGTGTCTTGAAACAAGAATGGCCAATGGCCGGCTGCAGCCACTTTAACCGACCGCAAGGCTTGGCTCCGAACAGAATCCGGCCGGGCTTGCGCACGCCGAAAATCGCACAACGCTTACACTAGGCCTGTCAGTCAGCTTCCAGAATCGAGACCGCCATGGCCGCGCCCATACTTTGCACCGAAGAAGAGATTCATGAAATGGTTCACACCTTCTATGCGGATATCCGACGCGACGAAGTATTGGGCCCGATATTCAACAGCCACGTTGCCGACTGGGACGAGCACCTGGGCAAGCTGGTGGATTTCTGGTCGTCCATCCTGCGCCGCACCGGGCGCTTTTCCGGCACACCCATGCCCAAGCACATCGCCCTGCCCGATCTGAGCGCGGAGCTCTTTCAGCGCTGGCTGGCCCTGTTCCAGCAAAGCAATGCCAGGTTGTCCAACCAGGAGCTCTCGGCAGCCGCCAACGCCGCGGCCCAGCGCATCGCGCAAAGCCTGTGGTTCGGCTACCAGATGAGCCGCAAGCCCGATGAGCTGCCGGTGGGGCTGGAGCAGGTTTAACCGCACACTACCCCCCGCCCGCCAGACGCCTTACGACTCGACGTCCACCGACAGATACGCTTCGGTCAAGCGCGCCCAGTAGGCCGCGCCTATGGGCAGCGTCTTGTCGTTGAAGTCATAGCCCGGGTTGTGGACCATGCAGGCCGATTTCCCGGCTCCGTTGCCGATCAGGAAGTAGCTGCCCGGGCATTTTTCCAGCATGAAGGCGAAGTCTTCGCTGCCGCTGCGCTGGCTGGTCCCACCCCTGACGCGGTCTTCGCCGAACATGCGCTTTGCCACGTCCATGGCAAATTCGGTTTCCTTGGGCGTGTTCACCAACACGGCAAAGCCGGGCCGATAATCGATCGCAGCACTGACGTCGTAGCTTTCGGCCTGGGCATGAACCAATTTCTTGAGCCTGTCTTCCAGCGTTTTTCGCACGCCCTTATCCAGGGAACGCAGCGTGAGTTCCAGCGTTGCCGTGGCTGGAATGACGTTGTTGGCCACGCCGCTATGGATGGCGCCAACCGTGACGACGCCCATCTTCAAGGGGTCGATATTGCGCGACACGATGGTTTGCAAGGCCATGACGATGGATGACGCGGCGACGATAGGGTCGGCGCATCGGTGCGGATGGGCCCCGTGGCCGCCCACGCCGGTCAGGGTGATCGTGGCATAGTCCGACGATGCCATCATCGCCCCCTCGCGGAAATGGAAGTGTCCGACTTCAATGCCCGGCCCGTTGTGGCAAGCGAAGATCGCGTCGCAGGGGAACTTGTCGAACAGGCCGTCTTCCAGCATTTTCAGCGCCCCGCCCAGGCCTTCCTCGGCCGGCTGGAAAATAAGATTCAGGGTTCCATCAAAACGCCCTTGCTCGGCCAGGTACTTCGCCGCCGCAAGCAGCATGGCGGTATGGCCATCATGTCCGCACGCATGCATGACGCCGCGATTGACGCTTTGATACGCCAGGCCGGTGCTCTCGTCTATCGGCAGGGCATCCATGTCGGCTCGCAAGCCCAGCTTTTTCGTGCTGCTGCCCCGAACCAGTTGCCCGACAACGCCGGTACCGCCCAATCCGCGCGTGACCGAATACCCCCATTGCGTGAGCTTTTCCGCCACCAGATCGCTGGTGCGGTGCTCTTCAAAACCTAGTTCAGGATGCTGGTGGATGTCCTGGCGTATACCAACCAGCTCATCGAGGTTTTCATCCATGTACTGCAAATAAGGGTTCACTTTCTGGAGCATGGCCAACCTATAAACGTGAGTGGCAGACGGCATCGCCGCAAATGGCGCTGATCACGTCAGGTACCGCGACAGGACCGGCGTTTCCGGCAGAAATCGCGATAGCCAACATGACAGACCGCGTAGATAGGGCATAGCCCCTCTACGGGCAGAATACTTGCTTGAATCCGGGCAGACACCCTCGGGGAACTACCTATGGCCTTGATTTTCCTGGCGCAATCGGCAGTGACACCTGCGCTGAGCTGACCACAGGCGAGCACGCATCAAGGCGTTGGCGTGTGAACGCAAGAAACTTCGCCCACCCATCTCGGCGCCAGCCCTATTTCATCAGGTATATTTCGCCGCCACAGGCCGAAAAGAACGACTGCCGGCCTCAGGCCGACGATGCCTTGACGGCCGCTTCACTTCAATCAAACTGCCTCCGCGACTCCCGGAGCGATTCAACTATGCGCACCAATCTTCCTGTCACACAGCGCGAATACAGCTTCTCGGAAAACATAACGCTGATGTCCACCACGGACCTTCAGAGTCATATCGTTTACGCCAACGCGGCCTTTGTCGAGGTCGGCGGTTTTTCATACGAGGAAACCATCGGCCAGCCACACAATATGGTGCGTCATCCCGACATGCCCAAGGAAGCGTTTGCCGATATGTGGTCCACCATCAAAGGTGGCGAGTCCTGGACCGCATTGGTTAAGAACCGCCGTCAGAACGGCGACCACTATTGGGTGCGGGCCAACGCCACTCCAATGGTGCGAGACGGAACCCTGACGGGTTATATGTCAGTACGCACCAAGCCTGAACCCGGTGAAGTGGCTGCAGCCGATGCCTTGTATCGGCGCTTTCGTGAAGGTAGCGCCAAAGGGCTGGCGTTCTACAAGGGAGTTGTCGTTCGCACGGGCCTGATGGGCTGGGCTTCGGCCTTTCAGGTGATGCCAGTGCGATGGCGTGTGCGTATGGCCTTTTTGCTGGCTTTGGTGCTGCCCATGGTTGCACTGGTGTTCAGTGGCGTCTCGGGCTTTACCTTGGGTATTGCCGGTGCAGCATTGGTGGCTGGTGCCCTTATCGGTGCTCTGATGGTCGAGGCCCAGGTCACTTCACCGCTGGCGGACATTCTGAAACAAGCCCAAACAGTGGCCAGCGGGCAGATGGGGCGCGCGATCAGCATGAACCGTGTCGATGAAATCGGCATGCTGATGCGGGCGGTGAACCAATCTGGCTGCAATCTGCGAGCGTTGGTGGATGACGTGGCGGCGCGCACAGGCTTGGTGGAATCCGACAGCTCGGAAATTGCCGACGGCAACCATGACTTGAGTTCCCGCACAGAGAAAGCGGCGTCGAGCCTGGAACAAACTGCCGCAGCGATGGAGGAAATGACGGCCTCGGTTCGCCACAACTCCGATACCGCGCAGCAGGCCAGCCAGCTGGCGTCTTCAACATCACAGGTGGCGGTAAAAGGCGGCGAAATGATGGGCCAAGTGGTGTTGAAAATGAGCGAAGTCAGCATGGCCAGCCACAAAATTGGTGACATCATCAACGTGATTGATACCATCGCCTTCCAGACCAACATCTTGGCGCTGAACGCGGCGGTGGAAGCCGCCCGTGCGGGCGAGCAGGGCCGTGGTTTTGCGGTGGTGGCTGCGGAAGTCCGCGGCCTTGCGCAGCGCTCCGCAGGATCGGCACGTGAGATCAAGGCACTGATTGGCGACTCGGTCGCCAAGGTCGAGGCCGGTGCCGCCCAAGTGCAGGATGCCAGCAAGACCATGACGGAAATCGTGGCCCAAGTGCAGCATGTTTCGGCCATGATCAATGAAATCACCGCCGCCACCCGGGAACAGTCAGATGGCATCAGTCAGGTTAATCTGGCGGTGGTCCAACTCGATCAGATGACGAAACAGAACGCGGCGTTGACGGAACAGGGCACGGCAGCGGCCGCCAGCCTGAACAGCCAGGCCGCACATCTGGCGCGCGCTGTCGCGGTCTACCTCTAACGATCAACGACCAGGCTATGCGCGACGCGACGAAGCTAAGCGGGCAGCAACGTTAATGAGATAGGTGGGCGGCCACCGGCAGCCAAGCTGGCTAGGGTCGCGGCCTTGGCCGTCTTGGCACTGGAGCGACGGCCGTCATACGTCTGGAAACACCCTGGGCGCCACGGCCGGCCAGGACGGGTATACCCTTCTGG
>JBEBVZ010000074.1:0-15197 GCA_040392445.1 Verticiella sediminum | reverse complement strand
TGCCCGCGGGCGTGGCGGCCCTGGAGAAAACCTTCTCCACGCCGTAAACAAGCCGACCCTTGGTTGCCTGGGGCCTGGCATCCGCCGTCAAATAGCGCGATGATGCAGGCTTCTGCACAAGCATACTGACAAGGCAGGCGGCGATGACGATTCTGATTCTGGGTTTGGTGATCTTCCTGGGCGTGCATTCGGTTCGTATTTTTGCCGATGACTGGCGCACGGCCCAGCGCGCGCGCTGGGGGGAAGGCCCCTGGAAACTGGCGTATTCGCTGCTCTCGATAATTGGCCTTGGGCTGGTCATCTGGGGTTTTGGGCTGGCCCGGCATCAGCCGGTGCTGCTTTGGTCGCCGCCGGTGGCCATGCGCCATATCGCCGCGCTGCTGACGGCGGCTTCCTTCGTACTGGTGGCTGCGGCCTACGTGCCCCGCAACAGCATCCGGGCGGGCCTGCATCACCCCATGCTGCTGGGGGTAAAGCTCTGGGCCTTCGCCCACCTGCTGGCTAACGGTACCTTGGCCGATCTGCTTCTGTTTGGCAGCTTTCTGGTCTGGGCGGCATTGTGCTTTCGGGCGGCTCGTCGGCGCGACCGGGTGCAGAACACTCTATATCCGGCGGGAACGGCGCGCGGTACGGCAGTCGCACTGTTTGCGGGAATGCTGGCCTGGGCGCTGTTTGCCTTCTGGTTGCACGGCCCGTTGATCGGCGTGCGGCCATTTGCCTAGTTCGCCGGGTGGCTGGTTGCTTATTCGACCGGCGTTCCTTCCCGCATTTTCAGGCTGCTCACGGCGGGCTGTGGCGTGGCTTTTGTGGTGACGGGAACCGTCAACTGCGAAGCGGAAGGCTCCGTGGCATTGAAAGAATGAACGATAGACGCGTATTCCTTGGACTCTTTTAAAAGCCGGCCGGCAATTTCGCGCAGCTTGTCAATGTCGTCGGGGGGAAGCACAAAGCTGGTTGGCAGATCCATGAAATAGGCACGTTCATCGGCATGGTGAATCTGGTCGAAGCTTATGTCGATCACTTCCAGCGTGGTTTTGGGCAAACTCGCTTCCGCTTGCGACTTGCTGGCACCCGCGAGCTGGGCCTGCGCAATTTTCAGATCGCGCTTCCATGAAATGATTTCAGCCATATCCTTCATGATTTCTATGGTTTCAAAGGAGTATTTCTGGATCGGCACGCTGGAAGACTGCAGAAGCTGGGTCAGCATGCCGGGTGGGGATTCCTTGCGGTCCCAGTCGGTACGAGGCGAGGAATGGGAGTCCACGACGATCAGGATGATGCGTCGGATGCCGGCAAAACCGACTTGCCCCGAGTATGCCGAGCTTGCCGCCAGTTCCTCCATGAACTCCAGCACCCCGCGCACACCGATATTGTCGGAAACACCGCCATCGACCAGATGGATGTACGGGCGCTCCGCGCTATTCTGGAAGTTGCGCATTTCGTGATAGCGTTGCACGGCCCGCCCAGAGGGGCGCGCCCGCGTTTCGGGGTCGGTGACATCCGCAACCCACAAGGGATACTGGAAGTTGCAGGTTCCACCATAGTTGTTGAAAGTAACAGGCGACAGCACGACCGGGACGGCTGACGAGGTCGCGGCCGCGCGCGACAGGCGAACCTGGTTCAGGTCCGAGCAGAGCAGATCGAAATCATTCTGGAAAAAAGTCAGGCGCGAGCCGGTCGATATATCCGTACCTGTTGCCACGATGGCCGGCCCAGGCTTGTCCAGCAGGTCCTGGAAGGTCGCGCCCTCGAACAGGATTTCATCGTAGTATTCCGCCGCGACCTCCGAGCGCCCGCCGCTGCCCCCCATGAACTTCCACCAGTTGAACGGGTTGGCTATGCGGGCAATCAGCGCTCCTTGTACGTTGCGCTTGAGAAAGCGCTCTTCATACTCGGAAAACAGGCGTTCGCCGTACAAGGCGTAAGCCAGCGCGGTGAAACTGCCGCCTGACACGCCGGTAATGATGTCCACTTCGTCCAGCAGCCGGCGGTGGTGACCCTCGACGGTAATCTCGGTACGCCTGAGCTCTTCCAGGACGCCATAGGAAAAAGCCGCAGCCCGTGTGCCGCCGCCTGAAAATGCAAGCACCAGCAGGACCGACTGATCATTGTTCTTGAGCTTGGGAACCAGAAGGTAGGGCCGGTAGCCGCTTTGTGGGTCGACCTGGGTAATGGGCGCGTTAACCGGCCGGGTGGCACATCCCACCAGCGCCAAAGCCGCTACAAACAAGAGAATCAAGCGTGCGGTTCGCAGGGCCATTGTCTGATCCAGAAATAGGCGGCAAACAGTAATGCGCCGACAGCCAACGCAAGCGTACACCGGGACGCCCGCTGCTGCTTTCCTTCCAGGGTTTTGTGCGAGCAATTGCCGTTCCTGGCAGCTGGAACGAGAGGCCGCGATAGCATAGGCTCTGACAGCGCGGGTGCATCAACATCGTGGCAAGACCTCGCTCTCTCCTGGTTTGTACGGCGTACTGAACAGTGCGCCGCCTTTTTTCCGGAGCGTGCCTCAAGCCCATGGCTGAAAAAGCCAATCTCTTGGACAATCCGGGCATCATCCCGAAAGAATGTATGCGGCTCACGATGCGCGCATACCATCTCAACAGCGTTCTCTGTCTCACCGAGCGATTCGACTTTTAACGAGGCTATCCATGGTTGGTGATGTTCGTCCATTTCGTATCTCCGTCCCGGACGCCGTGCTCGAAGACCTTCGGGCCCGGCTTCGCAACACGCGCTGGCCTGAATCCGAGTTGGTCGACGACTGGAGTCAAGGCACACCGCTGGCCTGGATCAGGGACATGTGCGACTACTGGGCGAACCAGTATGACTGGCGCCTGAGAGAGACGGCGTTGAACCGGTTCAGCCAGTTCACGACCGAACTGGACGAGCTTGATGTGCATTTCATCCACGCGCGTTCGCCGCATGCCGAGGCGATGCCACTGCTCATAACCCACGGTTGGCCAGGCTCGGTCTTTGAATTCCAGAAGGTGATCGAGCCACTCATCGATCCGGTCCGATTTGGTGGCAAGTCTGTCGATGCCTTTCATATCGTCTGTCCAACCTTGCCTGGGTTCGGGTTCTCCGGAAAACCAAAGACGACCGGCTGGGGAGCGCAGCGCATCGCCCAGGCGTGGATTGCGCTGATGGCCCGGCTGGGCTACACGCGATATGGGGCACAAGGTGGCGACTGGGGGTCAGTCGTCACGGCGAACGTGGGTGCACTCGACGCCGCGCACTGCACAGGCATTCATGTCACGCTCGCCATGGATTCAAAACCAAGGGTAGACGGCGAGCCGTCGGCACAGGATCGCCAAGCGCTGAAGGGGTTGGACCATTACCGGCGGTGGGATTCCGGTTATTCGACACAGCAGGCGACGCGACCCCAGACCTTGGCCTATGGCCTGAATGATTCACCTGCGGGGCAAGCTGCATGGATCCTGGAAAAGTTTTGGGCATGGACCGACTGCGATGGCCATCCAGAAAACATCTTCAGCCGCGACGAGCTTCTCGATAATGTCATGTTGTATTGGGCGACGGCTTCGGCGGGTTCCTCGGCCAGGCTCTATTGGGAGAGCTTCGGCAAGGGCGGAACACCACTTGCGGTCGATGTGCCTACCGGTGTGGCAGTCTTCCCCAAAGAAATCATCACACCCGTGCGCTCCTGGATGGAACCGCGCTTCAGGAACATCGTCCATTGGCGTGAAATGAGCAAGGGAGGCCACTTCGCCGCCCTCGAGCAACCCGAGCTGTTTGTGGACGAAATTCGGACGTTCTTTCGCTCGTGCCGCTGAAGAGGTAGCGTGCGCCGCCGGCTTTAACCACGCTCTTGCAGGGCGCGCTCGATGCGGTTGCGCGCCACTGTGGTGCGGGGCACCTTGAAGGGGAACCAACTGCGCACGTCCTCGTCCAGCCCGATGCCGTGCATGTAGTTATAGATGGCTTTCTTTAGGGCAACGCCCAAGGCGCGATGGTCTACGCCGGTGGGGTCGTGAAAGCCGATATCGTTCTTGGCAAAGCTGACTTCGGGCAGTGGGCGCAGGGTGACACCATATTCCTCGGGGTTCTTGCCCACAGGCGAGTGCACGGTACAGGCGAAACGGTGAAAGAAACCGCTCTGGATGCAGCCGTTGGCAAACAGCTGGCGCACGTATTCCAGTGCGTCCACGGTGTCTTGTACGGTCTGGGTCGGAAAACCGTACATCAGGTAGGCGTGCACCAGAATGCCGGCATCGGTGAAGGCCCGCGTCACCCGCGCCACCTGGTCTACCGAGACGCCTTTTTTCATCAGCTTCAACAGCCGATCGGAAGCTACTTCCAGGCCGCCCGATATGGCGATACAGCCGCTGTCGGCCAGCAGCTCGCACAGTTCCGGGCTGAAGGTTTTTTCGAAGCGGATGTTGCCCCACCACGAGATACCCAGGTTGCGCTCGATCAGTTCGGTCGCCAGGGCTTTCAGGGCCTTGGGCGGAGCGGCTTCATCGACGAAGTGAAAGCCGGTCTGGCCGGTTTCGCGCACGATGGATTCGATGCGGTCGGCCAGCACCGTGGCCGAAGCGCCTTCATAGCGGCCAATATAGTCCAGGCTCACGTCACAGAAACTGCATTTCTTCCAGTAGCAGCCGTGCGCCACGGTGAGCTTGTTCCAGCGCCCGTCGCTCCATAAGCGGTGCATGGGATTGAGCATGTCCAGCAGCGACAGGTACTGTTCCAGCGGCAGGCCGTCCCAGGTGGGGGTGCCCACGTCGGCAAAGGCGACGTCGGGTTCCACCAGGTTCACATAGCGCACCTGGCCTGTTTGGGCGTCTCGCATGAAGGTGCGTACCAGGCGCAAGCGCGAGCGCTGGCCTTGCAGGTGCTCGAGCAGCGCCAGCAGCGGGCGCTCGCCGGCGTCCAGTGTCACATAGTCGAAATAGTCGAACACGCGCGGCTCGTTTAGCTCGCGCAGCTCGGTATTCACAAAGCCGCCACCCAGTACGGTGACGATGTGCGGGTGGTGCGCCTTGATCGTTTGCGCGATACGAAAGGCCGCGTAAGCGGAGCCCGGAAACGGCACTGACAGCAGCACCACCGTAGGCGCATGGCGTTCGATGGCGGCCAGGGTCAACTCGCGCAGCGTGTCGTCCACCAGATTGGCGGGGCCGGCCAGGGCTTGGGCAAGAGGCTCGAACGTAGGCTGGCTGCTGGCCAGCGATTCCGCATAGCGCACGAACTCGAAACGCGGGTCCACTGCATCGCGCAGCACGTCGGCCAGGTCGTTCAGGTATAGCGTAGCCAGGTGTTTGGCGCGGTCATGCAGGCCCAGCGCACCGAAGGCCCAACCCAGTGGGTCGCCGCCCTCGTCGTCGACATAGACGTCCAGGCTGGCAAAGCGCGGCCCTTCGGGCAGGAAATTGCGCCCTACGATACGGTGCGCCAGCGTCGAGTCGCGCCCTTGCAAAAAAGCGATGGTGGGGGCGATGGTGGCCAGATAGCGTTCGCGCTGCGCGGCAAAAGCCTGTATGGCCGGGCTGTGCTGGCGCGCGGGCAGCGCATCGACCGCCTCTGCCACGGCGCCCAGGCCGTCGGCTGAGAGCAGGCGCAGCACCAGCGCCAGAGCCAGGTCTTCCTGGACGGCGGTGAAACCGCGCGAGCGCAGAAAGCCGGTCAGGTAGGCAGTGGACGGGTAGGGCGTGTTGAGCTGCGTCATCGGTGGGATGACGGACAGGACGCGAATAGGCAAAGCTGACATGTAGTGGGGCAGGGACTGCCGCCAAAGAGTGTGCGGTGGGGAATTATAGGCGGCGGCCAGCGTAGCTGCCGCACGGGGCCGTTCTTGAGTACGCCTGCAGGCACGCTTGCGGCCGCCCCAGGCGCGGCCGGCTCAGGTCTGCTTAGTGCTTACGCTGCAGCCGATAGACCACGGTGTCCAGCTTTTGCAGGCCGCGTTGGGCGAACTTGGGTTCCTTGTCCAGAATGTCGCGGCGGTCTATGACCTGGGCTTGCGAATGCGCGGCAAAGATGGACTGCACTTCCTCTTCGTGCACCGAAAACGGCGGGCCATCCATTTGTTCCTGCGGATAATCCAGCGTAATCAGCAGTCCCCGGTATTGATCCGCAAGCTGGCCGTACACGTATTGGGAATACTGCGCGCGCATCTGGGGTGGCAGCGCGATCAGTGCCGCACGATCGTAGGCGCCCAGGCAAGCCGACAGGGTGGCCGGCTCCAGCTTGAAAATGTCGCCGCAAATGATCTCGATATTCCCTGCTGCATAGTGGCTGCCCTGGGCCGACTGCCGAACCGTGGGCTGCATGCCATTTTCCGCAAAGAACTGCTCGACGGCCAGTTGCGACAGCTCGACCCCCAGCACCCGATGGCCCTGTTCAGCCAGCCAGACCATGTCCAGCGATTTGCCGCAGAGCGGCACCAGTATCTGGCTGCCGACTGGCAGCTCAAGGGTGGGCCAGTATTTTTGCAGCAACGGCGTTACCCGTGCCTGATGAAAATGGGTTTGCCCCTCACGCCAGCGTTCCAGCCAGAAATCCGCATCCATGGTTTGCCCTTGTTGGTTTGTGCTGTGGGTATTGTAGAGATATAGCGTTGGCCTGACCGGCGTGCCGGGGAGCGCACGAGATTACGTAGGGCCTTGCGCGGCGGCCTTGCAGCTTTCGCGTAATGCGCCCACTGCAGGCAGGTCAAGACTTGACTGCCTGCAGGCGAACATGATTTCACTTTGCTGTTTGGTCCATGCTATAGGCAAAACCTTTAGATCCAGTGCTGCCTGGTAATGAAGGACTGCGGTATGGTGCGCTGCCGTCAGCAGGCCATGCTGCGCGGCTGTCTGAAGCGCGCTTTGGAGTGATGTGCAGCATATGACGGGATCGGGAGGGCGGATGCCGGCCCGCACGCAAAGTTTGTTCAGTTCCAGGCGGGTGAAAGACCTGGCCGGCGGCAGCACCCAGTCCCAAGCCAGCAACGCCTTCATGGTGGGCTTACGCAATCGGGATGCGGGATGGTTGCTGGGCGCAGCCACCACCAGGCGTTCGTCACCAATGGTGTTGTACGCAATACCTGCAGGCAGCGACTCCGCTTCGCTCATCGAGGGCAGCTTGCATACGATGGCATCCAGTTCGCCCAATTGCAGCTTTCTCCAGAGCCCCATGACCGAGCTTTCGACGATTTGGATTTCGACGTTCGGCATGGCCTGACGAAAATGCGCCAGTACCCTGGGCAGCAACGACAACATGGCGACGGGAAGCACGCCCAGCCGAAGCGTGAGCTTCAAGGGTTCGGTTGCGGCCCGTTGAGCGGCGAGTATTTCGCGTCGGGCAATGCGCAAATGTGCCAGCGCAGCCTGGCCGGCCTCTGTCAGGGTGACTCCCCTTTGGCCACGCCGGCCCCGTTCCAGCAGTTTTATACCGAAAGCGTCCTCGAGGCTTTGCACCGCTTGGGTGATGGCCGGTTGCGTGACATGCACTCGCTCGGCTACCTCGCGCATGCTTCCAAGCTCAGCCAAGTGTTCAAGCAGCAGTAAATCCCGCAGGCGTAGCTGTTGGATCTTGGATGATGGCATAGCTTATTACTCGTTAAGTTTTGCTAAATATCCCTTATCGCATTGGAAGTATAGACTGAGTCCTGAGCACGCTATAGCGACGTTTCACCCGCAAAGCCTCGCGGGCAAACGTCGTGTCGCTGCAAGCGCATGCGCGCGCAGCCAGCGCCGGCATGAATCAAATAAATCTGGAGACAAAACAAATGCACTCAGTTAAATGCAATTCGCTGTATAGGTGGGCGGGGGCTTCCTTCGCGGTGGCGATAGCGGTGCTGGCCAGCCTGCCGGCGCAGGCTCAGGACGCCTATCCTAGCCGCCCGGTCACGTTGACCGTCCCGTTTCCACCCGGAGGCGCGGGAGACCGGCTTGCTCGTACGGTGGGTACCAGGCTTGCTGAAAAGTGGGGTCAACCTGTATTGATAGACAACAAATCGGGTGGAGGTACGCTGATTGGCTCCGAGGCCGTCGCCAGGGCGGCGCCCGATGGATATACCCTGCTGATGAATATCAGCTCTCTTGTTCAGGCACCTCATTTGAACAAGAACGTGACGTTTGATCCCGTCAAGAGTCTGGCCCCTATCACCGAGGCCGCCACCTTGCCACTGATTCTGGTCTCGAATAGCCAGGAACCTTCAAACACGCTGGCGGAACTGGTCGAAAGAATTCGTGCCAACCCCGGCAAGTATTCCTACGGCACTTACGGTGCAGGGTCGGCAGCCCATTTGTACACGCATATCCTAAGCCAGCAGCTTGACTTGGATATGGTCCACGTGCCTTATCGAGGCTCCGCTCAAACGGTCAATGACCTGCTTGGGGGGCAAATTCCATTGGCTGTCATCGCCGGGGTTGCTGCGACTCCTCACTTGAAAACAGGCAAGATGAAAGCTTTTGCAATCACCGGCCCGGAGCGTGCGCCGACACTGGAAGGCGTCCCGACATTCAAGGAACTTGGATACACCGGAATGGATGAGCGTGGCTGGTTCGGTTTTTTTGCTCCCGCCGGGACTGCCCAGGCAATTCTTGAAAAGATATCCACTGACATCAACGAAATACTCAAGGAACCTCAGGTCGCTGAGCAACTCGCTCCGTCTGGCTTTGTGCTGCTTGGCAGCAGCCCGGACCAGTTCAAGAAAGTGGTTGAACGCGACAACGACAAGTGGGCGCGAGTGATAAAGGAATCTGGGATACAGGCCGAGCAATGATCTGCCTCGGGATTTACGTACTATCCCATGCCCGGGACATGAGGTAGTACGCAAACCGCAGGATCATCCTCACCCCCTCATGCCGCGTGCGATTTCGGCACCGACCTGGGCCACGCGCCGGGCGCGGGCGCCATCCTTGATAGGGTCCGCATTCGTGCTGCTGACATTGCCCTGGGCCGCACGCGCGGCAACGCCTTGCGTGATCGCCGCGCTGCGAAAGCAGGCGAAGGCCAGGAAAACGGGCCATTCCGGGATGCCGGCGCGTCCGGTCTGGTCGCAATAGCGGGCAAGCATCTGTTCTTCCGACGGCAAGCCGGCCTCGACCAGGTCGAACACGCCCGGCAAGTCTCGCGGCAGGCGGTAGGGAAGGCAGAGATAGGCCAGATCGGCGATCGGATGGCCGATGGTCGAGAGTTCCCAGTCCAGCACGCTGATGACTCTGGGCTCGGTTGGATGAATGACGGTGTTGCCCAGGCGATAGTCCCCGTGGGCGATCGCGCTTTCGTTTGCCACATGGGCGTTTTCCATCAGCCAGTCGCGTAGCCAGTCCATTTGGGAATAATCGAAATCCGCCGAAAGCGCCGCTTTCGAGGCTTCGTATTGGCTGGACCATCGAGCCGTCTGGCGTGCAAGATAGCCCTCTGGGCGTCCGAAAGTCTCCAGCCCCGTTGCCTGCCAGTCCACGCGATGCAGCAGGGCCAGCGTATCGATCAGGGAATGGGCCAGGGCGGGCCGCTCGGCCCGGGGGATGGCGCCCATGGCGGGGGACGGGATGATGCGGCCCTCGATATATTCCATCACGAAGAACTCGGCGCCGATCACGTCCGGGTTGTCGCAATACGCCACCATGCGCGGCACGGGAACCTGCGTGCTGGCAAGCGCCTGCATGACCCGGTGTTCACGATCCACCGCATGCGCTTTGGGCAAAAGCTTGCCAGGCGGCTTCTTGCGCAGGATGTAGCGGGCGCCGGATGCGGTTGTCAGCAGGTAGGTGGGGTTGGACATGCCCCCCTGGAATTGATGGACGGTCAATCCGTCGGCGGCTTGCGGCACCGCGTCGCGTAGCCAGGCGCATAGCCGTATGGGGTCGATCCGGTGTGCGGGTAGCGGGTCAACGATCACCGGAGCTGAGCTTGCTGCTGGGCTGTCCATGGCTGGTTTCCGTCATAGGGTGATGTGCGGCCCGCCACGCCAAGGCGGCAGGCCGGGTTGATGCTGGTGGCTTAGACGCCCTTGAACGCTGGCGCACGCCGTTCGACGAAGCTTTGCACGCCCTCCTTGAAATCGAAGGTCGCAAAGCTCTGCCTCATTTCTTCGTCGGCAATGGCCAGCGATTCCGTAAAGCTTTGGGCATAGGCGGCACGCACCTGGCGTTTCATGATCGCAACCGAACGGGGCGATACATCGTGAGCCAGCGTGCGGGCCACGGACAGGACGTGCTTCATCAGCTCGGCGCCGGCAAGGGCCTGGTTGACCAGGCCCATCGCTTGGGCGTCCGTGCCGGTAAATTTACGCGCAGTCAGCAGCAGGTCGAGCGCGTTCGCCTCGCCGATCAGGCGGGGCAACATCCAGGCAATGCCATGCTCGGCGACCAGACCGCGGGCGGCAAAGGCGGTGGTGAATTTCGCTGTGTCGTCCGCAAAGCGCAGGTCGGCATAAAGAGCGAGGATCAGGCCGATACCGGCGCAGGGGCCGTTGATGGCGGCGATGATGGGCTTGGGGCAGTTGTAGAGATAACCGAACCGGCCGGAATAGATGCCGCTCAGGTTCGGGCCTGGCGCATCCGGAAATGTCACTTCAGGCGCGTTCGGCGCCTTGTGGCCGCTGGCTTGGCCTTTGCTGGCTGTGCCCTGCAGGCCTTCCATATCGGCACCCGCGCAGAACCCGCGGCCGGCGCCGGTGATGATGATGCAACCGCTATCGGGATCCTTGCCGGCTTGCTCTACGGCATGGCGCAGCTCATCACCCATTTGAGCCGTCCAGGCATTGAGCCGGTCGGGCCGGTTCAGGGTAATGGTGGTGACACGGTCCTGCGTTTGCAGGGTGATTTGTTCGTAGTGGTTCATGCGTTCGTCCTCCCAGGTTTTTGGATAATCCTTAGCCCTTCGACATACTCATTTTGACTGCAGGCGTTTACCATGTGTCCACGAAAGGGCGCTTGCGCCCTGACAACGGCGCCCGCAGCCGTACCGATCGAAGGCCTCCGAGCAGCCAGGACCGGGTTTGAACCGGATCAATGGCGGCATCGATTTCCAGGGTCGATGCAACCGAGATTGCCTTGCCCTGCTCGTAGTAGTCGGCCAGCAGCTTTTCGTAGAGCGCCCGTTTTTCCTCTGGATCCTCCAGTGCGTCCAGTTCGCGCCGAAAGCCGAGCTTGACTGCGCCTTCCAACCCCATGGGCCCGAATTCGCCTGTGGGCCAGGACACAGTGAAGAAGTTGTCGTAGCTGCCTCCGCCCAGCATGGCCTGTGCGCCCAGGCCGTAGCACTTGCGCAGCACCACGCTAAAGAGCGGTACCGTGATCGAGCGGGTCGTGACAAACATGCGGCAGACATGGCGCACGAGTGCCGTTTTCTCTGCCTCGGGGCCGACCATGAAGCCGGGTGTGTCGCAGAGCGACACCAGTGGGATGTCAAAGGCGTCGCAAAGCTGGATGAAGCGGGATGCCTTGTCGGCCGCGGGCGCATCGATGGCGCCGCCCAGATGCTTGGGGTTGTTCGCGATCAGGCCGAAGGGCTTGCCTTCGATGCGGATGAACGCGGTGACGATCCCGACGCCGAACTGGCGCCGAAGTTCCAGGACCGAGTTTTCGTCGGCCAGGGCGTCGATGACGTCGCGCACTTCGTAGACCCGCAGGCGGTTTTCCGGGATGACATGACGCAGGCGGCGCTGGTCGGGGGCCTTCCAGTCTTTGATGGGCCCCTGGAAGTAAGAGAGGTACTGCTTAGCCACCGCACAAGCCTGGGCCTCGTCCTTGACACGAATGTCCACGACGCCGTTTTCGCATTGCACGTCGATGGGGCCGATGGCTTCGGGTGGGTAGACGCCCAGCCCGCCGCCCTCGATCATGGCGGGCCCCGCCATGCCAAGGTTGCTGCTTTCGTCGGCGATGATCACGTCGCAGCAACCCAGCAGCGCTGCGTTGCCTGCAAAACAACGACCGGACACCACGCCGACCAGTGGCACCTGGCCGCTGAGATTGGCGAACTTCGTGAAGGTGCCGTTGGATATCCCCGCGTAGGTAGCCCTCTCGGTATCGCCAGGGCGTCCGCCACCGCCTTCGGCGAAGAAGACCAGCGGCAGGTTCTGTTCCGCCGCGACCGTCAAAATGCGATCCAGCCTGCGGTGGTGGCGTTGGCCCTGGGTGCCGGCCAGCACCATGTAGTCGCCGATGGCAAAGGCGCAGCGGGCCAGGTCGTCTTCGAACTCCTGGCCATTGACCAGGCCGATCCCCGTGATCATGCCGTCGCCGCTGGTGTTGCGGACAAGGTCTTCGAGTGTTCGCCGCTGCCGTTGGGCGGCGACTGCGAACTCACCATACTCGAGGAAGGTGCCTGCGTCGCAGATCTGGGCCAGGTTCTCTCGCGCGGTCTGGTGGCCATGCGCATGGCGCTTTGCCACGGCCTGGGGCCGGTTTTCGTCCAGGCCGAATGCGCGGCGCTCGTGGACTTCACGCATGTCCTTGCGGATGTAGTCGAGGTCGACCGCGTCAGCCTGTTCGGACTGGTCTGCGGCCCTGTCGTCCGGTGCAATGGTCAGAACCGGCTCGTTTTCCATGAGGGTCTGGCTGGCATGGGCGTGCACGGCCTGAACGGTGCCGCTGCACGGCGCGCTGACCACATGCTGCATCTTCATGGCTTCGAGCACCGCCAACTGCTGGCCGGCGCGTACGACGTCGCCCGGCGCTACATTGATGGCGATAACCGTGGACTGCATGGGTGCCGTCACACCCAGCATTCCGGCCGGGATGTCGGCGATCCTGGTTTGCTGGTGCGCCGCCGCGCTCGTGTCCGCATCAAAGAACAGCGCAGGGGCGACCTGTGACGCCGCCTGGGCAAGGGACTCGGCATGCTTTTCGATGAAGCGCGTGGTCACGCGGTTCTTGCGCACTTCGGGGCGAGCCAGCAAGGCGCGCAGCCAGGGCAGGTTGGTCTCGAGCCCCAGAATGCGGAATTCGCTGAGCGCGCGTTCCGCTTTCTTCACAACCGCGTCGAATTCGGGGGCGCTGGAATGAACGACCAGCTTGGCCAGAAGGCTGTCGAAGCTGGTAGAGCTGCGATAGCCGGCATAGCCGAAGCCGTCGACGCGAATGCCTGCGCCGGCGGGCGGCTCGTAGACCTGGATGGTTCCGCTGGACGGGCGCGCACCTGCCGCGGCATCCATGCGTTCCATGTTCACCCGGAACTGGATCGCGTGCCCCCGGGGCGCGGCAATCGTGTCCTGGCGTATGCCCAGATCCGAGAACGACTGGCCGCTGGCGACCTGGAGTTGCAGGCGCACAAGATCGACATCGAACACCTCTTCCGTCACGGTGTGTTCGACCTGAATGCGCGGATTTGCCTCGATGAAGAACAGGTTCTCGTTATCAGCCACATCGGTGGCCATCAGGAATTCGAAGGTTCCGAGCGAGCGGTAGTCGTCGCTGCGGGCCAGCTTGAGCGCATGGGATATCAGTTTTTCGCGATCCGCGCCGGCCAGCGAGGGGCTGGGCGCGATCTCGATCACTTTCTGATAACGCCGCTGCAAGGTGCATTCACGCTCGCCGAAATGCACGCAGGCACCGGTGCCGTCGCCAAGGATCTGCACTTCCAGATGCCGGGCTGCGGGCAGAAAGCGTTCGACATAGACGTCGGCGTTGCCGAAGGCGGCCTCGGCCTCGGAGCGGCAGCGTTCCCAGGCCTCGGGCAATTCTTCGCGAGTCGTCACGACCCGCATGCCGCGCCCGCCGCCGCCTGCCACCGCCTTGATCAGTATGGCGGCACCCTTGGGAAGGCCGTCCAGAAATACCTGTGCCTCGTCCAGGCCGGTGCTGCCAGACGTGCCGGGCAGCGTGGGCACGCCCAGCTCTCGGGCGCGCAGCTTGGCCGAACTCTTGTCGCCCAGCAGGGCGAGGGATTGCGGGGTCGGCCCCACGAAGATCAGGCCGGCTTCTTCCACGCGGCGGGCGAACTCAGCGTTCTCGGACAGGAAACCGTAGCCCGGATGGATCGCGTCTGCCCCGACGGACTGCGCCGCCAGCAGGACGGCATCGATGTCCAGATAGGCTCGCGCGCCGTGACCGGGCAGGGGATGCGCTTCGTCCGCGCGTCGCACATGCAGGCTGTTCACATCATCTGTGGAATGGATGGCGACCGTGGCAATGCCCATCTCGGTTGCCGTGCGTGCGATGCGTACCGCGATCTCACCTCGATTCGCGATCAGCAGCTTTTTCAGGGCGCGCCGGGGCGCGGTGGCGTTCGCCTGTTCTGTTGGCATGCAGTCTCCTCGGTGGGTCTTTTGAGTTTCGGTTTTATGCTTTTTCCATCCCGTGTCGGCAATGGCAAGACCCTGCTATCATCATACTGACGTTTGTCAGGATTGAACAGGATTGTGTTCTGTCCAATGCCGTGTGGCTTGGCAGGGCGTATGCGCCGCGGTGGTTTTCTTGCGCCGCCGGGGCGGCTCGGTTATTGTCGCTGCCGAAATTTCAATGTCGTGGAGCAATGCTTGCCAGTCGATAAAAAACGACGCGTCGAACGTAGTGTTGGGGGCGAAAAGCTGGCTGAAGCCATCCTTGATGGGGTACAGGATGCAGCGCTGGTCGAGAAGCGACGCGATCAGATTTGTGATGCGGCGCTCGAACTGTTCCTGCGCCAGGGGTTTGCCGCGACGACCATTCGCGATATCTGTGCCAGCTCCGGCGTCAACCAGGCCAGCATCTACGACTACATCGCCAACAAAAATGACATTCTTCGGCGCCTGCTGAACAAGCTTTGGTTCGGGCCGGATATGCCCACCCTTGCCGAGCGCCTGGATCAGAACAAGGATGTGTCCTTCGAAGAGAGCGTCGCCGCGTATTTCAGCGACACCTGGAGCAAGAAGCGCAAGGGAACCGTGCTCGCATATCGCTCCGTCCCCGATCTTCAGGAAGATGATCTCAGGGCCATGCGCGCCAGGGACCGGGGGGTGATCGAAGCGCTTGCCGCGCAACTTCGGCAACGGGCCGGGCTGGAGGACGGCGACCCCAGGGCTGAAGTCATGGCCAACTTCATAGGCTTTATGGCGGCCTTTGCACCGATGCGTGGCTGGTTGACCAAAGACATTGATGATCAATTGATCCTGCGCACCATCGCGTCTGGCGTGGCTGCCATGCTGGATAGGCTCGCCGAGGACGCCGCCGAAGAAAGGCGCGGCAGATGAACGGATCATCGCGTCCACGCGCACGGGCACATTCATGAACGAGAGGGGCCGCTGCCCGCAAGGCAGC
>JBEBVZ010000073.1:0-15295 GCA_040392445.1 Verticiella sediminum | reverse complement strand
TCAGTGGAAAACCACCGTCCGGTGCCCGTTGAGCATCACGCGCTGCTCGATGTGGCTGCGCACGGCACGCGCCAGCACGCGCGATTCGATATCGCTGCCCACTTCGGTCAGGTCGTTGGCCGTCATGGTGTGATCCACGCGCTCGATACCCTGCTCGATGATGGGGCCTTCGTCCAGGTCTGCCGTGACGTAATGCGCGGTGGCGCCAATCAGCTTGACCCCACGGTCGTGGGCCTGGTGATAGGGCCGCGCACCCTTGAAGCTGGGCAGGAAGCTGTGATGGATGTTGATGGCGCGCCCGGCCAATGCGCGGCACAAATCGCCGGACAGGATCTGCATATAGCGGGCCAGCACGACCAGGTCCACGTTGAGCTCGTCCACCAGCTTCAGGATGCGCTGCTCTTGGTCGGCCTTGGTATCGGGCGTTACCGGCAGGTGGTGAAACGGTACGCCGTACGACGCCGCCAATGTGGCGTAGTCGGTGTGATTCGAGACGATGGCCACCACATCCACCTTGAGCTGGCCGCTGCGCACCCGGAACAGCAGGTCGTTCAGGCAATGCCCTTGGCGGCTGACCATAATCATCACGCGAGCACGGGCGTTGGCGTCGTGGATCTGCCATTCCATGGCGAAGCCCGTCGCCAGTTCGCCAAAGCGCTGGCGCAGGGTGGCCGCACTGACGCCGTCCGGCGCGGAAAAGTGCACGCGCAGGAAAAATCGACCGCTGTCGCCGTCGCCGAACTGCTGCGCATCAAGAATGTTGCACCCCAGATCGAACAGCAATCCGGTTACGCGGTGCACGATGCCGGTGGTGTCGGGGCAGGAAAGCGTCAGGATGAAATCGTTGGACATGAAGGGCCTACAGGTGATTCTTCAGCGGGATAGCGGGGTCGATCAGTTGCTCGCGGGGCGGGGTCTTGCCCTGCTCGAGCAGCTTGCGCGCGGCGATATGATCCATGGGCGCATTGATCGACTCCACGCAGACCAGATGGCCCTCGGCAAAGTGCAGCACGGAAAAGCTGCCCGGTTTGACGCCGGGGCGCAAGACGCGCTCGGTATCGGGCGGCGCCAGGCCGGCGATCTGCAAGCGCAGCGCACCCTGGTCCGACCAGAACCACGGCAAGGCGCCATAAGGCGCTGACTGCCCCAGCAAGACGCTGGCCAGGGTGCGAGCCTGGTCGTTGGCATTCTGCACCGATTCCAGGCGTAGGGCCTTGCCCCAGCGCGCATACGGAAACGACGTGCAGTCGCCGATGGCATAGATATGCGGGTCCGACGTCTGCATGAGCGTGTTGACCTCGACCCCGTTGGCGCATGCCAGGCCGGCGGCTTCGGCCAGCGTCGTTTCCGGCGTGGCGCCGATGCCGGCAACCAGCAGATCCACAGGCTGGCGTTCGCCGTTTACCAGGATGGATTTGATGCGCTTGCCCTCGACCTCGAAACTCTCGACGCTGGAGCATAGGCGCAGGTCCACGCCGGATTCGGCCAGGACGCTGGCCACATGCGCGGAAGCTTCCGGCGACACGGCACGCGGCAACAGGCGCGGGGCGGCTTCGAACACGGTGACCTTCTTGCCCAGGTGGCCGGCAGTGGCGGCAATTTCCAGGCCGATGAAACCGCCGCCCAGCACGGTTACCGTCGGCGCCGCGCTGATGGCGTCGCGCAGCCAGGTGGCGTCTTCGGCATTACGCAGGTAAGCCAGGTTTTCGATGTCGTCGGCCAGCTCGGGAAGACGGCGGGCGCGGGTGCCGGTGGCCAGCACCAGGGCGTCGTATTCCAGTTCCTTGCCCGAAGCCAGGGTTACTTTGCGCGCGGCGCGATCGATGGCAACCGCCGCATCGGCCAGCAAGACCTGGATGCCGGCGTCGTTGTAGACGGCCTCGGCGCGCAGCAACTGTGTTTGTGCGGCCGGATCCTTGATGAAGGTCTTGGACAGCGGCGGGCGATGATAAGGCAGGCTCGCCTCTTCGCACACCAGGGTCACGCTGCCCTTGAACTCACCCTCAACCAGGCTGGCGCACAATTGTGCGGCTGCGTGTCCGCCACCAACGATCACTACTTTCTGCATCGATTTCTCCTGCGCCGCCAGCCCTTGCCGGGATAGGCGGCCGTGTGCTTCATGGCCTGGGCCAAGGTTCAGCCAAGGTAAGAAAACCCGTTCCCGTGGCGTTTAATGGCTCGAATGTAACCAGACAGTATATTCGACACGGGCTTGCGTATCGACCCCCGGCCGGCTCGCGGCATCACTGCGGCGGTGATGCCGCAAGTAAAAATCGCTACACTGAATTCCTGCAGACAACCTCAGGTAACAGGCATGGCCGACCCGCTGATCATTGCTCATCACGCCGATACGCCCATCGGGCTGTTGCCCGCGCTGGCCAATCGCCATGGCTGCATTACCGGGGCCACCGGCACAGGCAAGACCGTCACACTGCAAGTGCTGGCCGAAGCGTTTTCACGCATAGGCACGCCTGTCTTCATGGTCGACGTGAAGGGTGACCTCAGCGGCATTTCACAAGCCGGCGCGGCCACCCCCAAGATGGCCGAGCGCCTGGCCAAGCTAGGCATTCCGGAACCCGCCTGGGGCGCCTGCCCGGTGGCCTTCTGGGATGTCTTTGGCGAACAGGGCCATCCGGTGCGCGCCACCATTTCCGATATGGGGCCGCTGCTGCTGTCGCGCCTGCTGAACCTGAACGACACGCAAGCCGGCGTTCTCACCCTGACCTTCCGGGTGGCCGATGACAACGGCTGGCTGCTGCTGGACCTGAAAGACCTGCGCGCCATGCTGCAATACGTGTCGCAGAACGCGGCCAGCCTACGCGCCCAGTATGGCAATGTGTCGGCGGCATCCGTCGGGGCGATCCAGCGCGGCCTGCTGACGCTGGAAGACCAGGGCGGCAAGCTGTTCTTTGGCGAACCCATGCTGGATATCGACGACCTGATGCAAACCCAGGACGGCCATGGCATGGTCAATATCCTGGCGGCATCCAAGCTGATGGGCTCGCCACGCCTGTACGGCACCTTCCTGCTGTGGCTGCTGTCCGAACTGTTCGAGAACCTGCCCGAAGTCGGCGACCCGGAAAAGCCCCGCCTGGTGTTCTTCTTTGACGAAGCCCACCTGCTGTTCGACGAAGCCCCAGGCGCCTTGCTGGACAAGATAGAACAGGTGGTGCGCCTGATCCGCTCCAAGGGCGTGGGCGTTTACTTCATCACCCAGAACCCGCTCGATATTCCCGAAACGGTGCTGGGCCAACTGGGCAACCGCGTCCAGCACGCCTTGCGCGCCTTCACCCCGCGCGACCAGAAGGCGGTGCGTTCGGCGGCGCAAACCATGCGACCGAATCCGGACCTGGACATCGAGGCCGCCATTACCGAACTGGGCGTGGGCGAGGCACTGGTATCGCTGCTGGACGAGAAAGGCCGGCCTGGCATTACCCAGCGGGTCTGGATGGCCGCGCCCGGTAGCCGCATCGGCCCCGCCACCGAGGCCGAACTTGCCCAGGCCAGGGCGCAGTCCATGCTGGGCGCCACCTACGACACACCGCTGGATCGCGCATCGGCCTATGAAACCCTGATGCAACGCGCCGCCGATACCGCCGCCCCGGCACCTGCCGCAGCAGGGGGCCAGGCCGCGCCAACGGCCAGCCCGCAGCCGGCGGACGGCAAGGCCGAATGGATGGGCGGCGTCAGCGACTTCCTGTTCGGCTCCACCGGCCCGCGCGGCGGCAAGCGCGACGGGCTGGTGCAGTCCGTCGTGAAAAGCACGGCGCGCTCGCTGGGTACGCAATTGGTACGCGGCCTGCTGGGCTCGCTGCGCGGCGGCAAACGCTAAGGCTTACCCGGCCGGGGGCAACGCCACAGGCCGCGTCTTGCCAGGCACGCCAAGCCAGGCTCGCTCGCGACGCGAGCGTCAATAGCCCCTAGACCACCGCCTCGCACAAGCCGTCTATCAGCACCTGGGGCACGCCTTGCGAACACGGCTCGATGCGCCCGCGCACGCCATAGACATCAGCCAGCGTAGCCGGCGTAATCACGCTGCGTGGCGGGCCATCGGCCAGCAGCGCGCCGTCGCGGATCAACAGGGCGTGGTCAGTGTGGCGCAAGGCGATATTGACGTCGTGCAGCACGATGACGGTGATCAGGTCGTGCTGCCGGGTCTCGTGGCGCAGCAGTTCCATGACATGGAACTGATAGTTCAGGTCCAGCGCCGACAGGGGTTCGTCCAGCAGCAACAGGCGCGGCTTGCGGATCAGCGCCTGCGCCAGGCCCACCAACTGCTTCTGCCCGCCAGACAACTGGTCCAGGAAGTGCATGGCCAGGTGGCCGATACCCAGGCGCTCGAGCAAGGCATAGACCTGGGTCACATCGGGCCGCCGCGCGCCCGCGGTAGTGGCGTTGCCGGCGACCAGCACCGACTCGAATACGCGCAAGTGCACCGCCGCGGGCAGCGATTGCGGCAGATAGACGACATGCCGGGCGCGCTCTTCGAGGCTGGCACGATTCAGCTCGGCGCCATCGAGCGTAATGCGCCCCCTGGGGGTGCGCGCCATGCCCGCCAGCGCCTTCAACAGGGTGGACTTGCCCGTGCCGTTGGGGCCCAGCAGCGCGGTGACCGTACCCGGCACCAGCGCCTGGACGGTCAGGCCGGAAATGATTTCGCGCTTGCCGTAGGCAACCGCCAGATCGCTGATCTGAAGCATGCGTCCTCCTACTGCATCTGCCGGCGAAACACCACCGCCAGGAAAAACGGAATCCCCACCAGCGAGGTCACGATGCCCACCGGAACCGTCAGGCCGGGCACGATATTCTTGGATGCGATCGAGGCCAGCGACAGGATCACCCCGCCCACCAGGGCGCTGCCCGGCAGGTAGAAGCGGTGATCCTCGCCAAACAGGCGACGCGCGATATGCGGCGCCACCAGCCCGATAAAGCCTATGGTGCCGACAAACGCCACCGCCAGGGCGGACAAAATGCTGATCCGCACCAGCGAGGTCAGGCGCACCCGGCGCACGTCTATGCCAAAACTCATGGCACGGTCCTCGCCCAGGCGCATGGCGGTAAGCCGCCACGAATTGCGGATGGAAAACGGCAGGATCAGGACAAAGGCCAGCAACAAGGCTCCTACCGTGGGCCAGGTTGCGCGCGACAGGCTGCCCATGGTCCAGAACACCAGACCCTGCAAGGCTTCGGCGCTGGCCATGAACTGCACCAGCGACACCAGGGCATTGAATGAAAACACCATGGCGATGCCGAACAGCACCACGCCCGAGGTGTTCATGCCGCCCCAACGGGCCACCAGATCCAGCATCAAGGCCGACAGCATGGCAAAGACAAAGGCGTTGCCCGCCACGATCCAACCCGTGGGAATACCCGGAATCCCGATGTTGAACACCATGGCCAGCGAGGCGCCCAGCGCGGCCGCCGACGATAGGCCCAGGGTAAACGGGCTGGCCAGTGGATTATTCAGGATGGTCTGCATCTCGGCCCCCGCCAGGCCCAGCGCGATGCCGACGGCCACCGCCATCAGCGCATAGGGCAGACGCACGTCCCAGACGATGACGCGCGTGACCCGGTCGGCGCCCGCCGGGTCGAACAGGGCCGCCATCAGTTCGCGCACGCCCAGGCCCGACGGCCCCAGCATGAAATCGGCCACGATGGACGCAAGAATGACCGCCAGCAGCAGCAAGAGCAACAGGCTGCGCCTGACCAGTATGCGGCGGTAGGCCGCAACCGGGGTGTCGTCGAGGGGGGGCATGACGGCTATCGGTGACTGCGTGTTCACTGTCCGCCCTGCGCGAGGCCCGCTGCCTTGGCGCCAACGCTGTGCGCGCCAGCGATCCAGTAAGTGCCGGAAGGTTCTATTGCCAGGAATTTTTCGTGCATCTCACGCCAGGTTCGGTCGGGATCCAGATGGGCAAACTGCTGAGGGTGCAACCATTTGGCCAAGACCTGCACCAATACCGCATGATACGGCGCCACGTAGAAGTGATGCCAGATGCCATAGACATTGCCGTCGGTCGCCGCCGGCAACTGATGCAGGGCCTGGCGCGTCGAGACTTCCTTGAGCGAAGCCAGCGCGGCTGCGGCATCGGTATTCGCGCCCATTCTCAGGCCTGCCCCGCCAACGGCAGCCGCGCCGGTGGCAATATAGAAATCCGGGTTCTGCGCCAGCACGTATTCGATGTTGACCGGCCCCATCGGGCGATCCAGCAAGGCCGTCCCCACGTTGTTTCCACCGGCCAGGCCCACGAACTGGCCCAGGCTGCTGTTGCCCGCGGTGCTGACATCGGGCAGGCTTGCGCCCCGCACATCCAGGAAAACGCTCGGCCACTGTTCCGCCGGGATCCCCTGCAAGCCCGTGCTTACCCCGCGCAAGGTGGTTTCATAGAACTCGATGAAGGCGTCGGCCTGTTCTTCACGCTGGATGGCCTTGCCCAGCAAGCGCATGCTGGGCACCGTGTTCTTGAGCGGATCCGCGCGAAAATCCAGGAAGATCACCGGGACGCCGATTTTTTCCAGCTGATCGAGCAAGGGGTTGCCCAACTGGGGCCCATGGCCCCCACCCACCGCAAAGATGGCGATATCCGGCCGCAGCTCGAGCACGCGCTCGGCACTGATGGTGTTTTCGTTGGTCTTGCCTATCAAGGGAATCTGGTCGGCCTGGGGAAATTTGTCGCGGTAGCGGCCATAGGTCTGCGGATCCAACTCGCGGAAATCGCCTTGCCATCCCGCCAGCCGGGCAAAGGGGTTTTCCTTACCTTCCAAGAGCGCCAGCGCATGGAACAAGCGCCCTTCACCCAGCAGAATGCGATTCACCTTGGCCGGCAACTCTACCTGGCGCCCGGCCATATCGGTAACGGTAACGGCACCCGCCGGCACCGCGGCGGCCAGCATCAGAACGGCGCAGATACGGGCCAGCAAGCCCTGGCGCAAGCGCCCCGAGATGGAATACAAGAAAGCAAAAGACATGGATAAACCCGCTGTTGTCGTGAGTGTTTACTGATGGTCGTGACGGTCGGTGGCGCCTTGCTTTCGGTCGCCCGCGGCATGCATGGCAAACGCCTGGGGCCCGGGCCGGCTTGGCCGGCACATGCAGCATGCGCATGAACTCGCCCGACCACCGAAAATTCCGCCGCAACGAAGATTTGGCCCGCGCCGGCCGGCAAGTTGGCCGACAACACCAAGGTACCCAAGGCCACTATCTGCAGCATGGGAAATCGCGTGCCGCCTACCCAGATTTGGTTGAACGCGGTTCGTGGCGGAAAACTGTAAATAAGAATCAATATCATAACACTGGGTATCCGGGCCACCCCTTACCCAACGTTTTCCCCAATTTCTCTGCCGCCGCTTGCGTGCCTACTATGTCCGGCTAGCCCCTCCGATTTCAAACAACAACTACAGGACAACGCTACATGCTCTTCACCCCCGAACACCGGCAGTTGCAGGAATCCGTCGCACGCTTCATCGAGACCGAGATCAACCCCCACGTGGACGAATGGGAGCGCGCCGAGACATTCCCCGCGCACGAACTCTTTCGCAAGATGGGCAAGCTGGGCTTTCTGGGTGTCAACAAGCCGGTGGAATACGGGGGCATGGGGCTGGACTACAGCTATCAGATCGCCTTCATCGAGGCGCTGTCCGGCGTCAATTGCGGCGGCGTACCCATGGCCATCGGCGTACAAACCGACATGGCCACGCCGGCCCTGTCGCGCTTTGGCTCGCACGAGCTGCGCCAGGAATTCCTGGCGCCCACCATCGCCGGTGAATACGTCGCCTGCCTGGGAGTATCCGAAGTCGGCGCCGGCTCCGACGTCGCGTCCATCAAGACCGTGGCCCGCAAGGACGGCGACGACTACATCATCCGGGGCGGCAAGATGTGGACTACCAGCGGCACCCAGGCCGACTGGATCTGCCTGCTCGCCAATACTTCAGACGGCCCGGCGCATCGCAACAAATCGCTGATCTGCGTACCCATGAAGTCCAAGGGGGTCGAAGTCGCGCAAAAGCTGCGCAAGGCCGGCATGCATTCATCGGATACCGCGCAATTGTTCTTCGACGATGTGCGCGTGCCGCAGCGCTATCTCATCGGCGAGGAAGGCATGGGCTTCATCTACCAGATGCGCCAGTTCCAGGAAGAACGGCTGTTTGCCGCCGCCGGCTGGAGACGCAGCGAACGCATCATCCAGGAAACCATAGATTACCTGCGCCAGCGCGAGGCCTTTGGCCAGCCCCTGCTGGACAACCAGTACATCTACTTCAAGCTGGCCGAACTGCAGGCCGACGTCGAAGCCGTGCGTTCCATGCTGTATCGCGCCGTGCAGCTCTACCTTGCCGGCGAAGACGTCACCCAGCTGGCCTCCATGGCCAAGCTCAAGGGCGCGCGCACCGCGCGCGAGGTGGCAGACTGGTGCGTGCAATTCTGGGGCGGCATGGGCTATATCGCGGAAACCCGCGTCAATCGGTTCTGGCGCGACTCCAGGCTGGGCTCGATAGGCGGTGGCGCCGACGAGGTCATGATGGACATCATCGCCAAGACCATGGGCATACGCCCGCAAAAGGCTTAGGCGGCAGCAACGCCGTCGCGGGGATAAGCCATGCAGGCGCCCGACACCGTCAGGGCAATCTCGGGCGCCCCGTCATCCCGGCGGGGATCCAGATGCACGTCGAATCCGTAATCCTGCACGGCGACAGCCGCCGTCGTGTGGGCGCCATGAAAGCTGCGGCGCAATACCCTGGCCATCGCGCCCTGCCCCGGTTCGGCCAAGACCAGCTGTTCCGGGCGCAGCATGACCCAGGCCTCGCCGCTGCCTCGCCAGCTTTTCGGGTGCAGCGCCAGCGTGCCCAGTACGCAGCGCACGCCCGGGCCATCCACATGCCCGGGCAGGAAGATAGCAGGCCCGGTCAATTGGGCCGCCATCCGCGTTGCCGGACTTAGATACACCGTGGCGGGGTCGGCGCACTGCACGATGCCGCCCTTGTTCATGACCGCCACCTCGTCGGCAGCCGTAAAAGCCTCGGACGGGTCGTGCGTGACCAGCACCGCGGTCGTGTTTTCCTGGCGCAACAGGCCCGCCACTTCCTGGCAGATGGTCCTGCGCAAATTCAGGTCAAGCGCATTGAAAGGCTCGTCCAGCAAGATCAGGGCGGGACTGGGAGCAAGCGCACGCGCTAGCGCCACCCGCTGCTGCTGGCCGCCCGACAAGGTATACGGCATGCGTTGCTCGAGCCCCTGCAGGCCGGTCAGCGCCAAGAGATGGGCGGCTCGCGTGCCCTGCCGTTGATCGCGCGGCAAACCATAGTCGATGTTGCCCAGCACGCTCAGGTGCGGAAACAGGCCGCCTTCCTGCGGCACGTAGCCGATATTGCGCTTCTCGGGCGGGGCATGCCGTTTTGCCCGTGACAGCTCGCGGCCGCCCACCACGATCGTGCCGGCATCCACGGTTTCGAAACCGGCGATCAGGCGCAGCAAAGTGGTCTTGCCGCAGCCCGAAGGCCCCAGCAAAGCCAGCACCTTGCCGTGATCCACTTCCAGGTGGATGTTGTCCAGTACGGTCTGCGCTCCGTAGCGCTTACTGACACTATCAATACTTAAACTACTCATGGGGCATCGTAAAGCGTCAAGGTGCGGCGCGTGAAAATATAGACTGGGATGGCCGAAACCAGGACCAGTAGGGCGGCGAAAGGCGCGGCGGCCGCATATTCAGCATCATTGGTATGCGACCACACTTCCGTGGCCAGGGTCACCACGCCTGTGGGCGCCAACATCAACGTTGCCGTCAGTTCGCGCATCAGCTCCAGCGTCATCAGCGCCAAGGCCGCGCCTATGCCCGGCGCAATCGCCGGCAAGGTAATCGAGACAAAGGCGCGCAAGGGGCCGCGGCCCAGGCTGCGGGCCACCTCCTCGATGCGCGCCGGCGCGAGCTCGACCGAAGCGCGCAGGGCGGACTGCGCCAGCGGCAGGAAAAGAATGCCATAGGCAATGAACAGCACTACAGCGCTTTGGTACAGGAAAGGCGTGACGTGCAGGGAAAGGAACACCAGCGCCAGCGCCACCACCAGCCCGGGCAGGCCATGCACGACATACGGCAGGCGATCGACCAGGCTGGACAGGCGCCCGCGATAACGGGTGGCAAGCAGCACCAGCGGCAATGCCAGCAAGGTCGTGAAAAAAGCGCCCGGCACGGCCAATTCGAAGGAGCCCTGGATAGCGGGCCAGATATCGGCATAGCCTCGCCCCAGGGATTGGCCCTGCACCAGCCAATAGACCAGCGTGACCGCCGGCACCGCCAGCGCGGCCGCCACCAGCGTCAACAGGCTGGCCAGCACCGGCAGCTTCCAATGCCCCAGGCCGGCGAGCGGGACTACGCGGGCGCTGCCGCGGCCCACCCGCAGCAGGCTTGCCGAGCCGCGCACGCGCATTTCGGCATAGGCCGCAGGCAGGCACAGCGCCATCAGCACCACCGACAGCAGCGCAGCCGAGGCATTGTCGAACTGAAGCTGGTAGGACTCGAAGATGGCCGTGGTAAAGGTTTGCACACGCAACAGAGACAATGCGCCAAATTCGGCCAGCATGTGGGTGAGGACCAGCAGCGCACCCGCGCCCAGCGCGGGCTGGAGCTGCGGCAGGATGACCCGGATGAAGGTCTTGCGCACACCGCTGCCCAAAGAGCGGGACACATCCTCCAGGCTGGAATCGATGCCGCGCAAAGCGGCGGCCACCGGCAGGTAGACCAGTGGATAGCTGGACAGCGAAAGAATGAAAATGGCGCCCGCCATACCTTCGAAAGCGCCAGAGAGCGACGACCAGGTATAGCTGGACACAAAAGCCGGAACCGCCAGCGGCAGCCCCGCCATCACGCGCCAGGCGCCCCGGCCCGGCAGCGCCGTGCGTTCGACCGCCCAGGCCACCGCCACGCCGATCACGGTGCTGCACAGCGTGACGCTGGCCGCGAGGACCACGGTATTCAAGAGCAGGCCCAGGGTGCGCGCGCGGGCAAGTTCCGTCCAGACGCCCGCCAGGCCCACCTGGCCGGCCCGCAGCACCAGGTACAGCACAGGCAGCGCAATCAGGAAGACAGGGATGACGGCGGTTGCCGCCAAACCGATGGGCGGCGCGCGGTAGCGTCCATCGGAAGAAACAGCCGAACTCGTCAAGCCAGCCCAGCCTCGCGTCGCAGCGACAGAGCCTGGGCCGCATCGCCCAGATCGGCGGGCGAGACGGGCGGCGGCTCAAGCTCATCGAAGGGCTTGAGATCGTAGGGCGACGCCACGCCCGGGCGCAGCGGGTATTCGGCTACCGACGCAGCGATAGCCTGCTGCCCGGCCTCGCCAACCATGAAGGCCAGGAACTGCTGCGCGGCCTGCTGGTTTTTCGATGACTTCAGGATGCCCGCCGCCGACACCGTGATCAAGGCGCCAGGGTCCTGGTTCTTCATGTACAAGAGCGCGGACTGCATATTGGCCTCGCCCACTTCCTTGGCGACCACATACCAGTAGTAGTTATTGACCAGGGCGGTGGCGATTTCGCCTTTTTCGACGGCACGCATCGCTGCCATATTGCCGTTATAGATGCGGCCGTATTGTTTCAGCCCCTTGAGCCAGGCCAGCGCCACATCGCGCCCCTTGAGCTTTTCGATGGCGACAAGCTGTTCCTGGAAGGCGCCGCTGGTGGGCACGAAAGCCACCTTGTCCTGCCATTGCGGCTTGGCAAAGTCCAGAACCGAAGCCGGCAGATCCTTTTCATCCACCATCGCCTTGTTGTAGGCCACGACGCGGCAGCGCGCGCTCGCGCCTATCCAGGTGCCATCCTTGGCTTCATAGTTGGGCCGAATCTGGCTGCGGGTGCTGGCGTCCACCACAGCCAGCAGGCCTTTTTCGGACAGTGCGGCCAGCGGCGGGCTTTCTTCCGCATAGAAAAGATCCGCGGGCGAGCGCTGCCCTTCCTCGATGATCTGGTTGGCCAGCTGCGAACTGCTGCCTTTGCGGATGTCGACGTGGATTCCGGTTGCCTCGGTAAAGGCTCGCACCAGCGCGGCGGTCGTCTGTGCGTGTTGCCCGTTGTACAGCGTGAGCGTTTGCGTCTGGGCGGCGTGTGCCGCGCGTAGAGTCCATCGCCCGAATAGGGCGGATGAGCCAAGGATGGCGGCGCTGCGCAGCAAGGCGCGTCGACTGATCTGGGACATGCGGGGTACTCCTTGTCGTGCGGGAAAACGGCGAAACGCCACACGATGCGAAGTCAAGCTGCAACTTCGCCAAGTGCGGCAGCGCCGGAAATCATTTCCTGAAGCACAAAACTATAAACTAAACGCGAATCATTTCCTTAAAAAAAGAAAAAATCGCGTCGCAATGCTGCCCCAGGCCGTATCCGATGCCGCTGTTGGCACCGCCACGATGCGCATGTACCCAAGCGGCGTTGCCGGCAGCGGTATGTGCCTGAATCGTTTCTGATAGACGCAAAAAAGCCCCGATGAAGGGGCTTTTTTACTAAGACATGCACAAGATGCACATCTTGGAATTTTTGGCGGAGCGGACGGGACTCGAACCCGCGACCCCCGGCGTGACAGGCCGGTATTCTAACCAACTGAACTACCGCTCCGCAGCGGTCTCCTTGTTTGCGGCATTTGCTGCTGCAGCAAGGAAGAACATAATTATGCATGAGTAGATTTAACTTGTCAAACCTACCGGGAAAAATTTCATAAAAAGAGTAAAACTTCTTATGCCTGCCTTCCCCGCTCATGCCCGCCAGCTTTCGCTGACAGGGCCCGAATAATACACCAGAATTCACAAAGCGCAAAAAACCTTGCCAGCGGCCATCGCCACCTTGCCTTACGGCACCTGCGGCAAGGCGCAGGCCGCCTGCTCGACCAGCCAGTTGCGCAGCGCCGCCAATGGCGCGCGCTCCGCATTTTGCACCGGCGCCACCAGGTAGTAGTGGCGTTCCCCGCGCAAGGGCCGATTGCACGCCACCACCAGCTCGCCGCGCTCGAGCTCTTCCTGGATCAGGATGATGGGCACCAGCGCCACCCCGCCACAATGGGCGGCGGCCATGGCCGTCATGGAAAACAGCTCGTAGCGCGGGCCGCGCAGCGCCATCGGCGCCGCCACGCCGACCGCGTCGAACCATTGGCGCCAGCCATAGGGCCGCGTGCTCTGCTGCAGCAGCGGCAACTCGGCCAGTTTTTCGGGTGTGATACCCGGCTGGTAGCCGGGCAATGCCGGACTGCAGACCGGCACCACGTCTTCGCGCAGCAGCATGGTGGCCTGGGTACCCGGCCAGTTGGCCACCTGTTCGGGCGTCCCCGCATACAGGGCCGCATCGAAATCGGTGTCGGCAAACAGGAAGGGACGGGTACGGGTTTCCAGATGGATGGTCATGTCGGGGTGCTGCCGGGCCAGATCGGGCAGGCGCGGCAAGAGCCAGCGGGTGGCGAAGGTGGGGACAGCGCCCAGCGACAGCGTGCCCCCTCCCCCCTGGAACGCAACGGCATCGAGCGTGACGCGTTCCAGCGATTCCAGCAAGCGCCCCGCTTGGCGGGCGTAGTCCGCGCCCGACGCGGTCAGCACGACACCGTGCCGGGTACGGCGAAAGAGCTCAACGCCCAGATAGGTTTCCAGGCCGGCAATCTGGCGCGACACCGCGCTCTGGGTCAGTGCAAGTTCCTGGGCCGCGCGCGTGTAGCTTTCGTGGCGGGCCGCGGCCTCAAAGCACGCCAAGGCCTGAGTGGAAGGGATTTTTCTGCGCATACATGCTGAATCTACACAATAGGATAAAGCAGCCAGGCGGCCGGCAAGCTGGCAGCAGCCCGCACTAGCGCTATCCTTGATATTCAAAAATAATAAAACCAAGCCTGGCCAACCTGGCGGCGGCCTGAAAATCGGAAAGCCAGATATGCATTATCAACATATATGAGTGCATATTACTCGCTTGCTCGCTGGCCACATCACCTTTACCATCCTTCGCAACCCACATTACTGGAGGCTTACCATGGCAAACGCATTTCACTGGGACGACCCCTTTCTTCTCGACCTGCAACTCACCGATGACGAGCGCATGGTGCGCGAAGCCGCGCGCGCGTATTGCCAGGACAAGCTGGCCCCGCGCGTGATCCAGGCCTTTCGCAACGAACACACCGACATCGCCATCTTTCGCGAAATGGGCGAACTCGGCCTGCTGGGCCCCACCATCGCCCCCGAATACGGCGGCCCCGGCCTGAACTATGTGGCCTACGGCCTGATCGCACGCGAAGTCGAAAGCGTCGACTCCGGCTACCGTTCCATGATGAGCGTGCAGTCGTCCCTGGTGATGGTGCCCATCAACGCTTTCGGCACCGAAGAACAGAAGCAGAAATTCCTGCCGCGCCTGGCCACCGGCGAATTCATCGGCTGCTTTGGCCTGACCGAACCCGACCACGGCTCGGACCCCGGCTCCATGGCCACCCGCGCGCACAAGGTTGCCGGCGGCTACAAGCTGGTGGGCAGCAAGATGTGGATTTCCAACAGCCCCATCGCCGATGTGTTCGTGGTGTGGGCCAAGGAAGTCGACGAAGCCGGCAATGTCGGCCCCATCCGCGGCTTCATCCTCGAAAAGGGCATGAAAGGCCTGAGCGCGCCGGCCATCCACGGTAAGGTTGGGCTGCGTGCCTCCATCACCGGTGAAATCGTGATGGACAGCGTGTTCTGCCCCGAAGAAAACGCTTTCCCCGAAATCCGCGGCCTCAAGGGCCCCTTTACCTGCCTGAACTCGGCTCGCTATGGCATTGCCTGGGGCGCCCTGGGTGCCGCCGAAGACTGCTGGCACCGCGCCCGCCAGTACGTGCTGGATCGCAAGCAGTTCGGCCGCCCCTTGGCCGCCAACCAGCTCATCCAGAAAAAACTGGCCGACATGCAGACCGAGATCTCGCTGGGGCTGCAGGGCTGCCTGCGCCTGGGACGCATGAAGGACGAAGGCATCGACTCGGTCGAGATCACCTCCATCCTGAAACGCAACTCCTGCGGCAAGGCACTGGATATCGCCCGCCTGGCGCGCGACATGATGGGCGGCAATGGCATCTCCGACGAATTCGGCGTCGCCCGCCATCTGGTCAACCTGGAAGTCGTCAATACCTATGAAGGCACCCACGACGTCCACGCCCTGATCCTGGGCCGTGCCCAAACCGGCATTGCCGCGTTCTCGAACTAAGCACCGCCCGCACTGAAAACCGGGGTCAGGCCACGGTATTCCACTAGGCGGGAGATAGTGGTGTGAAACCCGGTTGTTTTGGCGCGACCATATTAGGGTAGAAGAACCCGCCAACCC
>JBEBVZ010000072.1:0-16188 GCA_040392445.1 Verticiella sediminum | reverse complement strand
CCACCGGTAGGCGCACGTCCACCGGTAGGCGGCACAGCGCAACGTTCGGTGTTCACGACCAGCGGACATGGCATCCTGCTGAACAACCAGACTTTTTTCGGCAAGGGGTTCTGCTATTCGCCCTCGCCCATCGGCGCAGACTTCGCATTCCAGCCATGGGGCGACTTTTTCACCCCATTCTGGGAAGAAACCTACCGCCGCGACATCCCCCGCATGCAGGCCATGGGGGTAAATACCATCCGGCTGTATACCACCTCGCCCTTCATCGAACCCTGGAATCCAGCATCGGGGGCTCAGGACCATACTGACTTCCTCGACCTTTGCCATCAGAACGGCATCTACGTCTGGGCGGCCCACCCTATCGAGTCCGGCGCCTTTCGGGGTAGCGACGCAGGTAAGGCCGCAATCGCCCAGGGTGTGCGCAATCTGTGCGAAAGCATGAAAGACCATCCGGCGGTGATAGGCTTTACGATCGGCAACGAACTGAATAACGGCACCGACCGCGCCGACCCGGCATGGTGGAACTGGCTCAATGACCTGGCGGCACTGGCCAAGTCGATTGCGCCGGACAAGCTGACCATGGCCTGTTTCGTGGATGACTCCATGGAAACCGTCAGGTTGGCCCAATCCGCCGGCGGCGGCGCGAGCAACCTCGACGTGTTCGGCATCAACTCCTATCGTGGCACCCAAAGCACGGGCTTTGACAACTTATTCTCCAGCTTCGATAGCATCACCACGCGCCCGCTGATGATCACCGAGTTCGGATGCCCGGCATCCGGGCGCAACGGCAACGCGGTGGTGGAACTGCCGAACAACGCCAAGGCCCAAGCCGACTATCTGGTGGCGCACTGGCGCGACATCGAGAACAACCGCAACGTCTGCGCCGGGGGCTATGTTTTTTCATGGTCGGACGAATGGTGGAAACACGGCAAGCCGGCGCAACACGATGGCGGCGACTCCAATACAAGAAACCCCGCCTTCCCCGGAGGCTGGGGCGACGAGGAATGGTTCGGCATCCACTCGGTCGCAGTGGGCAATAACCGCAACCCCGCCACGCCGGTTGTGAACGGGCGCAATGTACCGGACGTCCTGACGTCACGGGCGGCATACGGGGCGCTCAAGGCGCTCTGGACGGCTTAGCCATGCAGGCCCGCATTCCACGCAGCGGGATGCGGGCGTACTCACCGGCAAGTGCGGCCGGATCAGGCGGAAAAGCGCTGGCACATCCCTCTGGTACGATCCGGGCAAGACTCTTTCACCCACTGGCATGCAGACCGCAACGTGAATACCTCTGCTTTCACTTCGTCAGGCCACCCTTGCCTGCAGGCGTTTCTGGATAGTCTCTGGCTCGAAGACGGGCTTGCCGCCAATACCCTGGCCGCCTATCGGCGCGACCTCGAAGGTTTTGGCGAATGGTTGCGTGCCGGGCACGGCTACGAGCTTGCGCAGGCCCAGGCCACGCATGTCCAGCAATGGTTTGCCGACAGCCACGACAGCACCCGGCCCAGCACCGCCAACCGCCGGCTGGCAGCCCTGCGGCGCTTCTATCAATGGGCGCTGCGCGAAAACCATATCCAGGCCAATCCCTGCCTGCGCATGCCTTCGGCCAAACCGGCGCCCCGCATACCCAAGACTTTGTCGCAGGAACAGGTGGAAGCGCTGCTCGGCGCGCCCGACACAGGAGACGTCATCGGATTGCGCGATCGCGCCATGCTCGAAACGCTGTATGCCACCGGTTTGCGTGCGTCCGAACTGACCGAACTGCAGGTATTGCACGTCAGCCTGAACGAAGGCGTATTGCGCGTAGTGCATGGCAAAGGCGGCAAGGACAGGCTGGTGCCCCTGGGCCAGGAGGCCGCCCACTGGATAGATCGCTATCTGCGCGAATCCCGCCCCCTCTTGCTGGGCGCACGCACCAGCAACGACTTGTTCGTCACCGCACGTGGCGCCGCGATGACCCGCCAGGCTTTCTGGCTGAACGTCAAAAAGGCAGCGCGCAAGGCCGATATCCACGCGCCGCTATCGCCTCACGTGGTGCGACACGCTTTCGCGACCCACCTGCTGAACCACGGCGCAGACCTGCGCGTGGTTCAGATGCTGCTTGGCCACGCCGATATTTCCACCACGCAAATCTATACCCATGTGGCGCGCGAGCGCCTGAAAGCGCTGCATGCGCAGCACCATCCGCGCGGCTGACGCCAGCCGGCAAACATCATGAGCAAACAGAAACACGTCTCGGCCACCCCCGCTACCGATTTCCTGCGCCGCCACAACGTAGCGTTCACGGAACATACCTACGATTACGTCGATCACGGCGGCGCCAGGGAATCCGCGCGCCAGTTGAACCAGGATCCACATACCGTGGTGAAGACGCTGATCATGGAGGACGAGAATGCCCGCCCTCTGGTGGTACTGATGCACGGCGACCGCGAGGTCTCGACCAAGAACCTGGCGCGCCAAACCGGGCACAAGCGAATTGCGCCATGCCGGCCCGACGTGGCCCAGCGCCATTCCGGCTATCAGGTAGGCGGCACCTCGCCCTTCGGTACCCGGCGCGCCATGCCGGTCTATGTGCAAGCCAGCATCCTGGCATTGCCACGCATTCTGCTCAATGGCGGGCGCAGGGGCTATCTGATCGGAATAGATCCGGCCTGCCTCGTCGCACTGCTGCAAGCCCAGGCGGTCCATGCCCAGCTCGAGGACTAGCACGTACAAGGCTGCCCTTAGCATGCCATCTTTACAACAGTTTTGCCCGGCAAACCATGGCGAACCGGCGAAACCGGCGGTAAGCCCCCTAAAATGAACGGGGCCTTGCTGGCCATCAATCCAACAATAATGGAGCATCATCATGTCCTCTGCTGACGACGCTGGCAAACTCGTACTGCGCGTAGTTCTGGGTGTTCTTGTGCTGCTGCACGGCATATTCAAGTTGATGAACGGCATCGGCCCCATCGAAGGCATGCTGGTCGCCAAAGGCATACCCGCTTTCTTTGCCTGGGCAGTGTATGTTGGGGAGGTCCTGGCGCCAATCCTGATTGTGCTGGGCCTATATACCCGACTCGCGGCGCTGGCCATCGTAGCCAACATGCTGGTTGCCATTGCCCTGGTACACACCGCGCAGCTCTGGAAGCTGAGCAGCAGCGGCGGCTGGGATCTGGAACTGCAGGGTATGTTCCTGTTTGGCGCTGTCGCGGTAGCATTGCTTGGCGCCGGCCGCTACAGCGTCGCAGGCACGGCGGGCCGCTACAACTGAACGCCTTACCGCACCCGCACCCGCACCCGATGCGGGCGCGGCATCGCGGGCTGGTTCCCGGCCTCTCGTCCACGCCCTGCAAATCACTCCAAGGTTGGCCATGAGCTTTGCCTACGACGAGCGCCTGGATGGCGCTTTACCTGCGCAGGACAAGGCAGGAATACTGCAGGAAATCCGCTCGCTTATTCCAGACCTGCGTGTACTGCACGAACTGGAAGACCTGCGGCCATATGAGTGCGATGGCTTGTCCGCCTATCGCGTGGCGCCCATGCTGGTGGTGCTGCCAGATACGCTGGACCAGGTTCGCAAGCTGCTCGAACTGGCCCATCGGCGCCATGTTCCCATCGTGGCACGTGGCGCGGGCACCGGACTGTCCGGCGGCGCCATGCCGCTGGCGCAGGGCATCCTGCTGGTGATGGCGCGGTTCAACAAAATACTGGAAATAGACCCTGTGGCCCGCACCGCCAGAGTCCAACCCGGCGTGCGCAACCTTGCCATCTCCCAGGCCGCCGCACCTCACAAGCTGTACTACGCCCCCGACCCCTCGTCGCAAATCGCCTGCTCCATCGGCGGCAATGTGGCCGAGAATGCCGGCGGCGTGCACTGCCTGAAATACGGGCTGACGGTGCACAACATTTTGCAGCTCGAAGTCATCACCATGGAAGGCGAAAGCCTTACCCTGGGGTCCGGCGCCCTGGACAGCCCCGGGTTCGACCTGCTGGCCCTGTTCACCGGTTCCGAAGGCATGCTGGGCATCGTCACCGAAGTCACAGTGCGCCTGCTGCCCACGCCGCCCACGGCAAGACTATTGATGGCCAGCTTCGACGACATCGAGAAAGCCGGACGCGCCGTGGCCAACGTGATCGGCGCGGGCATCATCCCTGCCGGACTGGAAATGATGGACAACCTGGCCATCCGGGCCGCCGAAGACTTCATCCACGCCGGCTATCCGGTAGACGCCGCCGCCATTTTGCTGTGTGAGCTTGACGGCAACGAGGCCGACGTCCTGGAAGACTGCGACACCGTACGCGCCGTGCTGCGTGATGCGGGCGCGCTCGCCATCGACCTTGCCGCCGATGAGATCGAGCGCCAGCGGTTCTGGGCTGGACGCAAGAACGCGTTTCCGGCGGTGGGCCGGATATCGCCGGACTACTACTGCATGGATGGCACCATCCCCAGGCGCGAACTCGCCCATGTCCTGAAAAGCATCGCGCAGCTATCGCAGGAATACGGGCTGCGGGTTGCCAATGTCTTTCACGCGGGCGATGGCAACATGCACCCGCTGATCCTGTTCGATGCCAACCAGCCGGGCGAAATGCAGCGGGCCGAAGCCATCGGCGGAAAGATCCTGGAACTTTGCGTGGCGGTGGGCGGCAGCATCACCGGCGAACATGGCGTAGGCCGGGAAAAGATCAATCAAATGTGTGCGCAGTTCAACAGTCAGGAAATCGAAATATTCCATGCCATCAAGGCCGCCTTCGACGCCAAAGGCTTGCTGAACCCGGGCAAGAACATTCCCACGCTGCAGCGCTGCGCCGAATTCGGCGCCATGCACATCCATCATGGCCAGCTGCCTTTTCCCGAACTGGAGCGTTTCTGATGGCGGCGCCCAACTCGTCGGCGGACCACAGCCAGGAACTGCTTGATCACGTACAGCAAGCCATTGCTGCAAGACAGCCGCTTTTTTTGCAGGGCGGGCAAAGTAAGGCCTTCCTGGGGCGGGCAGTCGATGCGCCTGCGCTCGACATCACCCCCCACAGCGGAGTCGTTCACTACGACCCCACCGAACTGGTCATCACCGCCCGCGCCGGCACGCCGTTGGTCGAGCTGCTGTCGACCCTGGATGCGGCCGGCCAGACCCTGCCTTGCGACCCACCACGGTTTACCGACGCGGCCACTGTGGGCGGCATGGTCGCCAGCGGCCTATCGGGCCCGCGGCGGCCCTGGTCGGGCGCGATACGGGACTTCATTCTGGGCACGCGCCTCATTTCCGGCCATGGCACGCATCTGCGCTTTGGCGGCGAGGTCATGAAAAACGTCGCGGGCTACGATTTGTCTCGCACCCTGGCCGGCAGCCTGGGCTGCCTGGGCCTGATTACCGAAGTTTCACTCAAGGTGCTGCCCAAGCCGCGCCACACGCAAAGCCTGGGGCTGGAAATCGACGAAGCTGCCGCGCTGGCCCTGCTGGGCCAATGGAACCGGCAAGGCATACCACTTTCGGGTGCCTGCCACGCCTTCGGGCAACTGCATGTTCGCCTGGAAGGCGGGCACGGCTCGGTAGATGCCGCCGCCGCCCAGATCGGCGGCCACGCGATCGCGCCAAGCTTCTGGGTCGAACTTAGGGATCACAAGCTAGCCTTCTTCCAGGACACCAGGCCCCTGTGGCGGCTGGCCTTGCCCGACAATACGCCGGCCTTGGCCCTGCCGGGCGACGCCCTGACAGATTGGGGCGGCGCCCAGCGCTGGCTGAAATCCGACGCCGATGCCAGCGACATCCGCCGGATAGCGGCACAGCACGGTGGCCATGCCACCTGCTATGGCCCAGCCCCGGGGCGCGAACCGTTTCATCCGCTCTCCCCGGCATTGCTGCGCTATCACCAGCAGCTCAAACAACAACTGGATCCCCAGGGTATTTTCAATCCTGGCCGGATGTACGTCGAGTTCTAGGCCGACACCATGCAAACCAAGCTTAGCGAACAGGCCAAGGCGCTGCCGCGCGCACAGCAGGCCGAGAGCATCTTGCGCGCCTGCGTGCATTGTGGATTCTGCAATGCCACCTGTCCTACCTACCAGGTATTGGGCGACGAACTCGATGGCCCGCGCGGTCGCATCTACCTGATCAAGCAAATGCTGGAGGGCCAGGATGCCGGCGCGAAGACCTTGATGCACCTGGACCGCTGCCTGACCTGCCGCAACTGCGAAACCACCTGCCCATCAGGGGTTCAATACCATACCTTGCTGGATATCGGACGCGAGGAAATCGAGCGGCGGGTGCAAAGGCCCATGCGTGAACGCATGTTGCGCCAGAGCCTGCGCGCCGCCCTGCCCAATGCCAACGTGTTTACCGCGCTGTTACGTGCAGGCCAGTGGCTGCGTCCTGTGCTGCCAGCCCCCTTGCAAGCCAGGATTCCGCCTAAAAGCCTGCCTGCCCAGCCACGCCCCCTGGCCTCGCATGCTCGCCGCATGCTGATGCTCGAAGGCTGCGTGCAGCCAGGCATGTCGCCCAATACCAATGCCGCCGCCGCACGGGTGCTGAACCGCCTGGGAATAGAAGTCACCAACGCCCCTTTCGCCGGTTGCTGCGGCGCCATCGATTATCACCTGAACGCACGGCAAAAGGGTCTGCAGCGGGCTCGCCGCAACATCGATGCCTGGTGGCCCGCCATCGAAGCGGGTGCACAGGCCATCGTCCAAACCGCCAGTGGCTGCGGCGCCTTCATCAAGGAATATGGCCAGCTCTTGCACCACGATCCGCTTTACGCCGATAAAGCCGCCAAGGTAAGCGCCCTGGCGAAAGACCTGGCCGAAGTACTCGGCGGCGAAGACTTGCCGGCGCTGGCCGCCAAGCCGCAGAAGCGCGTGGCATTTCATTGCCCCTGCACGCTGCAGCATGCACAAAAGCTGGGCGGCGTCACCGAAGGCCTGCTGCAGCGCCTGGGCTTCGAGCTGACCCCCGTTCCCGACGCGCACCTATGCTGCGGCTCGGCGGGCACCTATTCGATCACCCAGCCCGAGCTTTCCGCCGAACTGCGCGAACGCAAACTAGCGGCCCTGCAAAGCGGCCAACCGGACGTGATCGCCACCGCCAACATCGGGTGCCAGATGCATCTTGGTGCCGGCGACAAGCCTGTCAGGCACTGGATAGAACTTGTCGATGAGGCCTTGTCGGCACAGAAGTAAAGGTATATTCAAAACGATGCCTCATCCGTCACGGTGAAGGCCCGCAATCCGCCCGAAGGAGACAGATACAACCGAACACCCTGGTCATCATGCACAGCATCACCAATCGGGCCCTGCGGCTCATACTTTGAATGGATGGAATGCAATGAAATCGACGCTTGCAATACTGGCGCTTGCCAGCCTGGCATTGAGCGCCTGCCAATCGACCCCAAATAACGGACAATCCCGCAATCATGAACTGGGATGTGCGGCCGGCATGGTCACGGGCGCCGTGGTGGGCGGCATCGTAGGCAGCGCGTTTGGCGGTGGTCGCGGCAATACGCTGGCAACCGGCGTTGGCGCCGGCGTTGGCGGTTTCGCCGGTAATCAACTCACTTGCTAACGGAGAAAAACATGAAGAAAATCCTGATGGCAAGCGCCGGAGCGCTGCTGATGATGACGACGGCCATGGCCTCGGCACAAGAGCACAAAATCACCGAACAGGACCTGAGCGCCCTGGACACCGATAGCGACCGCGTCATTACCGAAGCCGAGATGAAGCAATTCATGGAAAAGGCTTTTCACGAGATGGACAAGGATGCCGACGGCTTCATCAGCTTCGTTGAGGCAACGCCCACCCTGGTGCGCAAGGATTTCGATGCCGTCGACACCAACAAGGATGGCCGGATCAGCCTGGACGAACTCAACGCCCAGATGCGCGCCGACTTCAAGAAGGCCGATAAGAACGGGGACGGCAGGCTGAACTAACGGTAGGTAGCAAAGCCGGCAGGCCCCAGGCGCGGCACCTCCGCTGCCCGTGGGGCCGTTTGCAGAAACCCGGGTTCTGAACCCCATTCGGCCGCAGGCTTGGCACAACCGCCAGGGCCGATGAGTAATCGGCGGGAAAACCCATTCCGTGGCCATGCAATCCAGCCCTAAAGCCGATACGGAATTGGGTACGGCCTATGCTGGCATAGTCCAGGCACCACCCACATTCAGGAGTTCGTCATGACCAAGATCTCCGACATCATGAGCCGCAATGTTGCTTACCTGCGGCAAAGCGACACCGTTCAGGCCGCAGCACAGTTGATGGCTAATCGCAATATAGGCGCCCTGCCGATTTGCGATGGCCAGCGCCTGATCGGTGTCATTACCGACCGGGATATCGCCGTGCGTTGTGCAGCGCAAAATTTGCCAGCCGCCGAGTTCAGGGCCATGGATGCCATGACCGGCCATTTGCAATGGTGCTTCTCCGATGAGTCGGTGGAAGACGCCAAGAAGAAAATGGAAGCCGCACAGATCCGCAGGCTGCCCATCGTGGATAGGGACTACCAACTGGTAGGCATGCTCTCGCTGGGCGACCTGGCCATCCGCGAAGGCGACGCGCAGCATACGCTGGCTGAAATCTCGAAACCGCCCGCCTCTCCCATGCACTAGCACCTTGCCCATGCCAGCCATGTCCGTCCTACACTGTCACGAGGAACAAACCTCACTTTCAACACGACAATAAAAGGACGGAGACATGGGACTGCAAGGCAAAGTCGCTATCGTGACAGGTGGAGCAACGGGGCTTGGCGCCGCAGTATGCGAAAAACTCGCAAGCCGCGGCGCCAACCTCATCGTCAATTATTCACGCAGCCGCGAGGAGGCCGAAGCCACCGCGCAGAGGTGCCGCGACCTTGGCGTGCAGGCCCTGGCGGTGCAAGCCGACGTGGGCCAGGATGAGGATTGCCGGCGGCTCGTGGCCAGCGCCGTCGAGCAGTGGGGCCGGGTCGACGTCCTGATCAACAACGCCGGCACAACCCGCATGGTGGCCCTGGCCGATCTGGACGGCCTGGACGACGAGGACTTCATCGCCATCTATCGCACCAATGTCATCGGGGCCTACCAGATGACCCGCGCCTGCGCCCCCCATATGAAACAGGCGGGCTTCGGGGCGGTCGTGAACGTGTCGTCCATCTCGGCCCAGAACGGATTGGGCAGCAGCGTGGCCTATGCCGCATCCAAAGGCGCGCTGAACACCATGACCCTGTCGCTGGCCCGGGCCCTGGGCCCGGAAATACGGGTCAATGCCGTCAGCCCCGGCTTTATCGGTACGCGCTGGTTCGCCGGGCCGCTGGGCGAAGAAGGCCTGCAACGCATGGTCCAGGCGCAGGAAGCATCCACGCCCCTGCGCCGGGCGGGCACCCCCGAAGACATTGCCACCGCCGTGGTGTTTCTTGCCGACGAAGGCTCGCTGCACATTACCGGCACCAACCTGACGTCGGACGCCGGGCACCTGCTGGGCAGCGCGAGCATGCCCGCGCGCACCTGATCAGGGCCGGCCTTAGCGCCCCTTGAACACGGCTTCGCGTTTTTCCACAAAGGCCAGCATGCCCTCGCGGGCATCCTCGGTCTTCAGCAGGGGCAGAAGCTGCAGATACACATGATGCACGTGATCGTTGAAGGTTTCCTGCAAACCCATGCGCATCATGCGCTTGGATGCCCGAACCGCAAGCGGCGCATTGCCGGCGATTTCGCGGGCCAGGCTGCGCGCCTTGGCTGCCACATCGGCATCGGGCACCACATGTGACACCAGGCCCATGGCCAGGCATTCGTCGGCCTTCAAGGTGCGGCCGGTAAAGATCAGCTCGGCCGCCTTGGCCCAGCCGAGCAAGCGCGGCAGGAACCAGGTACCGCCTGATTCCGGCACGATGCCGCGCTTGGTGAAGGCGGCGGCCATCTTGGCTCCCGCCGCCATCACGCGGATGTCGCAGCCCAGGGCGGTGTCCATGCCGTAGCCCGCAGCCGAGCCATTCAGCGCGCAGATCGTCGGCGTTTCCATATTGAAAAGCACTGTGGGCGGCGTATAGGCCAGGTCCAGCGTCGTCGAAACGGTATTGGGGGACGCGATGCCACTCTTGCCTTCGCCGGTGGCGTCCACAAGGTCCAGGCCGGCACAAAATGCCCGGCCCGTACCGGTGACGATGACGGCGCGAACATCCGGGTCCTTTTCCGCCGCCAGCAGATATTCGGTCAGCTGGTTCAGCATGTCGCGCGAAATCGTATTCATGCGCTCGCCACGGTTCAAGGTAATGGTCGCGATATGTTCGCTGACCTCATAAAGCACCGGATCCCCCGAGTTTGCCGCGTTCAACATTGCACTCATCTTTCCTCTCCTCTTGATTTAGGTTTTATCTTGCGTGGAACAAGAGCGATCCTACCCTGTTCCGCCACATTGAAAAACACGGCACACCCCGCAGGCTGCAGACCCCGATTCAACAAGCTGCGAACGAAGACCTGCCCCACCTCGCACCCGCTGCCCACCGCAGGAACGCGGCACTAGGCAATGCAGTACGCTATCGCAATCAGCATTGCGAATTCATCATCACCGAGCAGCCTTCGAGCCAAGGCCCCGTATGACGCCAGACCTATTCGAATCGACGCTGGCCGGCACCCGCGACGCCATCGCAGAACAGTCCTGCGTGCTGCGCGGCTACGCCCTGCCCTATGTAGCGCAACTGCTGCCGGCCCTGGACGCCATACTCAAGGCGGCGCCATTTCGCCAGATGGTGACGCCGGGCGGTTTCACGATGTCGGTGGCGCTGACGAACTGCGGCGCGCTAGGTTGGACGTCGGATCGGCGCGGCTATCGATATGCCGCGCAAGACCCTGAATCCGGCCAGCCCTGGCCTGCCATGCCGCAAGTTTTCCTCAGCTTGGCGCGCGACGCCGCCGCCGAAGCAGGCTACGCCGACTTCGCGCCGGATGCCTGCCTTGTGAATCGCTACCTGCCAGGATCCCGCCTGTCGCTGCACCAGGACAAGGACGAAAAGGATTTCGACGCCCCCATCGTCTCGGTGTCGCTGGGGGTTCCGGCTGTCTTTCTGTTTGGCGGCAGCCAACGCCACGACAAACCCCGGCGCGTACCGCTATTTCATGGCGACGTTGTGGTCTGGGGCGGCGTCGACCGTTTGCGCTATCACGGCATCCTGCCGCTGAAAGCGGCCGATCACCCCTTGTTGGGCGCCCAGCGCATCAACTTCACGTTTCGCAAGGCCGGTCGCTGAGCCCATGCCAGCGGCGAACAAACGCCCCGCCATCCAGGCCGCCGCCAGGCCCGTTGAGCGGAATTTGATCGCAAGACCCGGAGTGTTCGCTGTGATGCAAATCCTTATATTGAAGCCATCGGACAACCCTGACGGATACGACCATGAAACACCAAACCCACACCAAGCCGAACCAGACCGGCACTGTGGAACATGATCCCCGGTGGGCAACCATCCTGGCACGCGCCCCGAGCACTGATGCGGTCTTTGTCTATGCCGTGAAAACCACTGGCGTGTATTGCCGTCCCGGCAGCCCGTCGCGGCTGCCCAGGCCGGAGAATGTGGAGATTTTCGATACGGCGCAAGCGGCCGAGGCCGCGGGCTACCGGCCCAGCCAGCGCGAGGCTGCAGCCCCGGCGGCACTGGCCGCCCAGCATGCGGCCCTTATCGCCCAGGCTTGCCGGCATATCGAAGCCGCCGACACCGTGCCCACCCTCAAGGAATTGGCGCAACGCGCGGGCATGAGTCCCTACCACTTCCATCGTGTCTTCAAGGCGACGGCCGGACTGACCCCCAAGGCCTATGCCGCGGCGCATCGCGCAGGCAAGATGCGCAAGCGGCTCGGCCGCCAGGAATCCATTACCGATGCCATCTATGATGCCGGCTTCAATTCGAACAGCCGCTTCTACGAAGCCTCGGACAGCATGTTGGGCATGCGCCCCAAGGACTATCGCGCGGGCGGCGCCAATACCGACATCCGCTTCGCTGTGGGCGAGTGCGTGCTGGGTTCGATTCTCGTGGCGCAGAGCACGCGCGGCATCTGCGCCATCCTGCTGGGCGACGACCCCGACCAGCTTGCGCGCAACTTGCAGGACCAGTTCCCCAAAGCCAACCTCATCGGCGGCGACGCCGGGTTCGAGCAGTTGGTCGCCAAGGTAGTCGGGTTCATACAGGCTCCCGCCCTGGGCCTGGATCTGCCTCTGGATGTACAGGGCACGGCATTCCAGGAGCGTGTGTGGCAGGCGCTGCGGGAAATCCCGGTTGGCACCACCGCCAGCTACACCGAGATTGCCCAGCGTATCGGCATGCCCAAGGCCGTGCGTGCCGTCGCCCAGGCCTGCGGCGCCAACCACCTGGCCGTGGCCATTCCCTGCCACCGGGTCGTGCGCAGCGACGGCAATCTGTCGGGCTACCGCTGGGGCGTGGAGCGCAAACGCAAATTGCTGGAGATCGAGACCCGGCAATGAATGCCGATATGGCCCGCGAGCAAGCCGGCGCCTTTGCAGGCCGCATCAGCTTGATGCGGCACTCTGCTGGCTATCGCTTTTGAATGCCGGGGCCAAAAATGCGGGGGCGATACCGTCCAGCGCCTGCGCAGCCTCCTGAAGCTGCGGCAGTATCGTCTCGATCGCCTTCGCCTTGGACATCTGGCGCGACAACATATTGACGCTGAGTGCCGCCACCACATTGCGGCCGGTGTCGTACACCGGCATGGACAGGCCGCACACGGCAGGATCGAACTCGGCATCGACCCAGGCATAGCCATCTTGCTTGACCTCGACGAGCAGGCGGCGCAGCTCGCCTTCGCTCCTCACGCTGGACGGTGTATGCGCCTTGTATTCACGCCCCGCCAGATAGGACGCCAGCGCGTCTTCCGACAGATTGGCCAATGCGACGCGACCAGGCGAGGTGACACAGGCCGATACACGCGTGCCCACCCCTATCCGCAGGGAGTTGACTTTGCGCGACGGAATACGCAGCACATAGACAACGCTGCGCCCGTCGAATACGGTCATCGCGCACGATTCCTGGACCTTTGCGCACAGATCCTCAAGCACGCGCTGCGCGTGCCCCCAGAAAGGCAGGGACGTCAGGTAGGTCATGCCCAGGTTCAGGATCTTTGGGGTCAAGCGAAACTCGCGCTCGTCAGTTGCCGCATACCCCAGCTCGCAAAGCGTCATGAGCACACGCCGAACCACCGTTCGCGGCAGCTTGGTCGTCGCAGCCAGGGATGCCACGGTGTTCGTGGCGCCGTGGCTGCCCATCGCCTCGATGACAGCCAAACCACGCGCAAATGAACGAATGAAGCTTTCGCTTTCGGGTGTTGCCATAGGGTGTACTTGTCCTAGTCAGGGAAGGGATTGCTCGGATTCTCCCACAGCTGCTGCCACCCTATGCTGCTGCGCTCCGAAACCTAGTCCAGGCTGATTTGGGCCTCGCTGGCGATGCGCCCCCAAATGGCCGTGTCACGCTTCATTACCTGGCCGAAAGCTGCCGCGGCAAGCGGCCCGGGCTCCAACCCCAGATCGCTGATTTTTTGCGATATTTCAGGGCTGCCCAGAATTGCCATCACCTTGGCCTCCAGGCCATCCAGGATGGGGGCGGGCGTACCCATCGGCGCCAGCAACCCATACCAGCCATTGGGCTCGTAATCCCGATAGCCCAGCTCGGTGAAGGTGGGTACGTCGGGCAGTGCACGCAGGCGGGTTTCGCCCGTCACGGCCAGGATCTTGATCCGGGGCGACGCAAGATGCGCGCGAGCGCCGGTGATTTCCGCAAACGCCGAGCCCACTTGACCGCCCAGGATGTCCTGCATCAACGGCGCCGTTCCCTTGTAGGGGACATGCACCAGGTCCGTTGCGCTTTGCGCCGCAAGAAGCTCTCCGTGCATATGCGCCGACGTGCCATTGCCATAGGTGCCATAGCTGAACTTTCCGGGCTCAGCCTTGGCTTGCTCGATGAACTGCTGCACGCTGTTGATTCCCGATGTGGATGGCACACCGAAAATATCCGACGACAAGGCGATTCGGGCAATGGGCGCCAAGTCTTTTTCGGTATCGTAAGGCAGTTTCTTGTAGACCGTCTGCAATTGCACCAGGGGCGTTGCTCCCAGCAAAAGCGTGTAGCCGTCCGGCTTGGCCTTCGCTACCGCATCTGCGCCCAGCATACCGCTGGCGCCCGGCTTGTTTTCCACAATGACAGGCTGTCCCAACTCGTCTGACAGGCGTTGGGCAAGCAGGCGTCCGAGAATGTCGGAACCGCCCCCGGCGGGAAACGGCACGACGAGCCGAACCGGCTTGTCGGGATAGTTGGCGATGGGTTCGCCCGCTTGACTGGCCGTAGCCAGAAACACGGAACCCGCGGCAAACGTGAGTGCAAGAACCTGCTTTCCCAATGATAGGCAAAGCGATGGCATGGTTATCTCCTTGGTTTTATTCAAGCTGGGCGCATAAATCGTCCGCCTGACGGACTATATTGACCGGCAGGCGAACATTACACAGGGCTTGAATAGGTGTCAACAACCAAACCAGACAGAAGCCGCCGCTCTGGCACGGGCAGAATGCGCCGCCCCACGGCTCTGCGAGGAGCCGCGGGCCAAGTCGTTTTATCTGGTGTTAACTGCGTGCAAGCTGGGCACGGCGCCCCGCTCCCCAGCCGCTGATCGCCAACCCTGCCCCGATTGCCAGGAACAAGACGCCAGTCGAGCCAAAACCGCCCGTCACGTCGCGCAGCACGCCCACCAGCCAGGGTGCGAATGCGGCAATGCCGTAGCCTACGCTTTGCGACATGGCCGACAGTTGAGTGGCAACCCGCGCGTCCGGCGAGCGCAGCGCCACCATTGTGAGGGCACTGGCAAGCAAGCCGCCCTGCCCCATCCCATGCAATAGCGCCCACAACCAGACGGAGGCAAGCGGTGCGAACAGCAGCGCAAGCAGTCCTGCCACCGCCAGCACACTTAGCAAGACATTCAAGGCACGTTGGTCCTTGCAACGGGTGGCGATCGCAGGCGCGGCAAAGCAGCCGACGATCTGGGCCAGAACCAGCATGGACACCACCAGCCCAGCGTCAACACCGCCCATCCCCCGTTCCCGCAGAATTGAAGGCAGCCATCCCAACACGCTGAATGCCAGGGCGGACTGCAATCCCATGAAACACGTGACATGCCAGGCCAGCGATTGGCGCCAGATGCCAGGACCCGGCGTGGCGGGCGCCGCGACGATAAGCGAACGTCGAGCAGCCTGGAGCGCCCAGACCAATGCCGCCAGCCCGGCCGGCAGGCTCCAGAACGCCAGTGCTGCCGGCCACCCGCCCGGCAGCCTGGCGCTCAAGGGCAGCGTGGTGGCAGCGGCGACGGCGGCGCCTGCGCAGATTGCCATGGTGTAGAAGCCGGTCATGGCACCGAGATGGGCGGAAAAATCCCGTTTGACGATAACGGGAAGCAACACATTCGCCACCGCGATACCGGCACCGGCCAACAGCATCGCAAGATACAGCGCGGGCAGGCTGGCATAGCCTCGCAAGCCGATGGCGGCAGTCAACAACACCAGCGCCGCAAGCAGCGTCCTATCCGTGCCTATGCGGCTTGATAATTTTGCTGCCAAGGGCGCGAACAATCCCATGCACAACACGGGAAGCATCGTGAGGTAGCTGACGGCCGCTGCCGATAAGCCCAGATCCTGGGCAATTTCCGGCAGCAGCACCGAAATACTGGGGAACAGCGTGCGCAGGTTCGCAGCCACGAGTATGACGCTGAGCGCCAGTAGAAGCAGCCGGCCCGGGCTGAGGCCAGAAGATGGCGCATTGCGCCTGGATCCAGTGGCCAGGATTTGTTCTGAAGACGAAATGGAGACGATAGGATCGGAAGACAAGGGATGCGATGCGTCCTGACTTCATCAGGACGCACTTTGTATTTGGATTTTCTGGCGCCGGCAGGCACGGATCGGCGATGTACCCGTCACACAGAACAAGGCGAGCGTTTTATTTAGTGTACCAACGCGCTTGCCGGCACACGCCCGCCGCGCGCCAGCGAAAGGCCACGCGGCACCAAAACCTGCGTCAGGCCTCGATGCCGGGATACCACGTCCTGCTGGCGGCTGTGCGCCAGCACCCTTACCCTTGGCAGGCCAGGGCCGTCCAAGACGGCAAACACGTCAATCGCTGACGAGGAAGGCGGCCTCGGCGCTCAGGTTAACGCCATCGGCTTTGTCCTCGGTAATGGTGAAAGTGATGGTGTGCGAACCCTTTTGC
>JBEBVZ010000071.1:0-16224 GCA_040392445.1 Verticiella sediminum | reverse complement strand
ATCCGTCGCGGTGATTTGCCAGGTGAACGGATGTCTGAGACGATCTGGTACGTGAAGACGCACTTTGTTTTGGTTGGGAGCATAAAACTCCACACATGGCCGCGCCGACAGTGTCAACGATCGGGTTCGGCGCAAGCGCGACCGGATTCCCAGGGACGCTTGCACCGGGAAATACTTAAGAATGTTCCCCCTGCCACGTGGTGAAAACACTGGCTCTGGAGGCAGGAATCTATTGAATGGTGACAATGCAATGTGGCACTGCCTAATTATTGAAGACGATCGGGAGAACGCCCGTTACATCGCAAACGCACTGATTGAGATGGGGCACTCGGCTGTCATATGCCATGATGGTGTTACTGGCTTGCAGCGCGCCACTGATACGGAGTGGGATCTGATCATCCTTGACAGAATGCTGCCAAACAATATCGACGGGCTCAGCATTCTGTCGTCGATTCGCGCGCTGGGGAAAAAACCCCCAGTATTGGTGCTCAGCGCTCTCGGGGCTGTCGACGATCGGGTGAGCGGGCTCAAGGCGGGCGGCGATGACTATCTCGTCAAGCCCTTTGCATTTTCCGAACTCGCCGCACGCCTGGAAGCGCTTGTACGTCGTTCGAAGTCCGACACTGTCATGCGCGAACTGCGCGTTGCCGATCTTGTCGTGAACCTGGCCACACGCAAAGTGGAGCGTGGTGGAAAACCTGTCGCACTGCAACCGCGAGAGTTTCGATTATTGACGCATCTGATGCTTCACTCCGATAACGTCGTCACGCGCACCATGTTGCTGGAGGCGGTCTGGGATTATCGGTTTGATCCGCAGTCGAACGTGATCGATGTTCAGGTCAGTCGCCTTCGCCGCAAGATCGATACCGGGTTCTCATCGCCCTTGATCCATACGGTGCGGGGAGCCGGATACATGATCTCGAACAAGAATGTTTCGGACGATTAGAGCGTGTGAGCACGCCCTGGATGGATTCCCCGCATGATTCGGAACATGATGAAACGACTCGGCCTGCTGCGCACGTCCGTTTCCTTTCAGCTGACACTCAATTATGGTCTGCTAGTCATTCTGACCACGCTGGTGCTTGTTGTATTTATCTATTTCCAATTCATGAGCGCTTTCCATGCGCAGCGATATCGACAGATCGAGCTGTCCAGCCAACGCCTGGTCGCCGTTTTTGAAGGAGGAGGGCGCGCCGATCTCATTCGTGTCATCGAGCATACGCTATCGGACCGCATCGACTCGGACCGTGAGGTGTATTTGCTTGTAGACGAACAGGGCAACCGCCTTGCAGGCAACCTTGACTCTGTACCTGTTTCCTTCATGTCTTATCAAAACATCTTCGAAGCCAGCATTGTCGAGGACGGTAAGGTGGCCAAGGGGCACGTCAAGATGATATTGCTTACGGACGGCTCCGTTTTGTTCGTGGGGCACGATACCCGTGAAATCGATGCCATCTCATCGTTGATCGCCAATTCCGTATTGGTTGCCCTGTTTGCGGCTTTGCTGCTTATTGCCGTGGGCGCTGCCATCTTTCGGCGCGAGCTCGAGTATCGGGTCAGTACCGTTCGTCGAACCACAGAAAAAATAGGCGCAGGCCAACTCTCCCAACGCATACCGTTGTCCGGTGTGGAAGACGAGTTCACTCATCTCAACCGGGACATCAACACAATGCTGGACCGAATCGAAGCATTGATGAACGGCGTTCGCCATGTATCGGATACCATCGCGCACAATTTACGTACCCCGCTCATGCGAGTGATGAGCAGTTTGCGCAGGATACAGCAGCCCGGTCGCTCGCTTGGCGAAGTACAGGTGGCCACCCAGCTTGCGGTTGACGAGATCGAGAATTTAAACGTGTTGTTCGGCAAACTGTTGCAAATAACCGAAATGGAGGCAGGCGTAAAACGGCAAGCATTTCGCCCATGCAGACTGGACGCCATCGTTCGTGATGTAACCGAGATGTACGAGGCCTACGCCGAGGACAAGGGTCTGCAATTGACTCTTGACATCCCGGCCTCGATCTTCGTTCGCGCAGACCCGGACCTGACTGCCAGTGCACTTGCAAACTTGCTGGATAACGCGATGAAATATGCTGCTACTTCAGTGGGTATCAGCGTGCTGGGGTCAGAGTCAGGCCAAGTTCGTCTCGTCGTCCAGGACGATGGCCCTGGGGTGCCTCCCGATGAGCTCTCGCATCTCGGAACGCGCTTTCACCGTCTCAACTCGTCATACCCGGGACATGGGTTGGGATTGAGCAGTGTGCTCGCCATCGTGCGCTTGCATGAGGGTAGCCTGCATTTCTCTGACGCAGAACCAGGCCTGAAAGCCACGATATGCCTGCCTCAGGATAACGCAGCATTCGAGCCGGCAACTTTCCGGGACAGCCGGTAAGGCGGGCTATTCTTGCGCAATGGTAATCTGCCGGCAAGGTTGATTTCAACAGCTTCGGCTACCATTTTAACGAAGAGGGTATCTGCAGACGCAAATCGCCGTTGGCCGAGAGTCCTCACGTTAATAGAGAGACCTAACCCGTGGGAATCATCCATGCCAGCAGCATCCTCGACGAGGACTTGCAAGTTTATCGGTATATCAGCTTCGTCGAACTGGTCGAGTTGCTCAAGTTCGGTCAGATACACCTTGAGTATGCGAATGACTGTCAACGCAGTCGGCTGCTCACGGTTGCTTCAGCATGGCGGCGATCTCTCAGTCAAATAAAAACCAATAACTCTGTGGCTACGAAGCAAGCCCGTCGCAGAAATCAGATGCTGCGTGCGTGGCATCAGGGTAGCCTTTCATTTCAAACATGGAAGGTACTGCGTGGAGTCGATACCCTTTATTGGAATACCCGTTCGTGCTCCGAGCAAAACATCGGCATTGTGTCATCCATAAAAAATCTGGCCGAATCACTGCTCGTTCGCAACAACACGACAGTGATGATCGGCAAGATGGAAGGGCTGGCCAAACAGGGCGCTAGCATTTCAACATCAGCGTGCTGTCTGGCGGGCAACTTCACCCCGCCGATGCCGTCAGAGGAGGTCGGCATCATTGCCAACTCCGACCGCAACCTTCAGTCGGACATGAGCCTTCATGTCGTTCTGTCAACGCTACTTTCGAAAGTCATCGTCGCCCCTTACGTGACAGAGCGTTTTTTTGACCTGGTCGCTAAACTGGTCAGAGAAAGCACTTGCGCCACAGTGACGCGCATAAACCAGTTGCGGTTTGAAAACTTGCGACCCACGATCCCCAGGGCTTACGCGCCGACGGTCTTGATGCTTGAACCGGTTGGATGCAAACCGGCTTGCTAGTCCCCGAGCGGTGCTGTCAGCCAGCTCTTGATCGAAGCGTTTGATTTCCCTGGAATCCAGGAATGAAACACCTCTATAATGAGAATGTTTTTCATTATCAATTAGTAAAAATAAACGTGAAATCATCGAGTCGCCTGGTCAGCCTTGGTGCTGCCCTTCTTCTGTCCTTGCCCGCAACGGCCTTTGAACTTGCCCATAGCGAAGGGGCGCTGAGCCTGCCCGTCACACCGGAAAAAATCGTTTCATTCGATCTGGCCATGGTGGATACGCTCAATACCATCGGGGTTCCTCTTGTTGGCGTACCGCAGTCGGCTTATGAGGGAAGTCTGGCGAAGTTCAACGAGACCCGATTCGTCGGCACCTTGTTTGAACCCGATTATTCCGTTCTTGAAACGATACGCCCCGATCTGATCATCACGGGGGGGCGCTCGCAAAAAGCCGTTCCGAAACTGCAGGAGATCGCTCCTACGGTGTCGTTCGCGAATGAGCCTTCGGCCTTTTTGGACACGTTCAAAACCGCCAATCTATCTCTGGCCGGCGCCTTCAACAAAGAAGCGCAAGCTCAGGCGGCGCTCTCGGCCATCGACAGCAATGTTGATGCACTACATCGTGTTAACAAAGGGAAAACGGCTGCATTTCTCTTCGTGATGAAAACCAATGTCATGGCGCATGTCCCTGGCGATCGCTTCGGATATGCATTTGAATTGACTGGCCTGACATCTGTCCTGCCTTCGAAAGATCCCAGTGCGCCGACGCCACCACGCGCACAGCCGGGCTCGCCTGAAGCTCAGGCTGCAGCGCAAGCACAGGCTCAGGCCGTTGCAGCGATTGCCCGCGCAGAGCCTGATTGGCTCATCGTTCTGGATCGTGGCGCGATCAATGGCGGTGAAAAAACGGCGGCCGCTACCCTGGCCCAGCATCCGCAGCTCAGCCAGACTCGTGCTTACAAAGAGGGCCAGGTCTACTACGCTGATCCCAACGGTTGGTATGTGATCGGCGGAGGGCTGACCAACCTGACGGCGATCACCGAGCAGATGCTTGACGCCATGAAGTGATGTCCTGCTTGCTGCAGGACTTGGCCGAGGGGCTGTGGCGCGAAAGATCCGCGCCATCGCGGGGCTCGTTGATAGCGCTGACCAGGCCGTGCGCATCGACTTTTCGCAGACTACCTGCTGTTTCATCTGCTAGCGTAACAACGGGGTTTACGCATCGGAGACAGCACGTTATCAAGTAAGGTAGCCCGCTCTAGCTTTGTCTCGTTGCTGCCAACGGCAAACATGCGTTCGTGTCGGGTGGCGAGACGACTCGGTTCGATTTGCTGCAAGGGGATGATATTGAGTATGCGGAAAATATCCTGGTTGGTGCACACTGTATTTTTCACCCTGATCGTTTTGGCAACCGGGGGTACGCATGCTGCCGGCAAGGTGGAAATTTTTGTCGCACCACAGGGGGCGGACAGCAACCTGGGCAACAGTCCTGCCGCTGCGGTCAGCTCGTTGGAGCGCGCCAAGTCGCTGGCATCGCAGGCTTTGCAGGCCGGCGCTCGAAAGATCCAGATCGAATTGGCCGCGGGGGTCTATCAGGGGCAGTCCGTGCTGTGGGATATTGCCGCACCCGGCGCGCAAATCCTGGTATCTGGCCCAACGCCGGGACAAGGCGACGCCGTGTTCGATGGCGAGACCGCAAGTGGCAATTTCTGGGTCGTGCGCCTGGCCGAACCTTCTTCGCAGCCAGTAGAGACCAACCTCACTATTTCGAACATTACCGTTCGCAATTATTGCGAAGGAATCAGTTTTGGCGACTATCGCAGCAAGGCCCTGATGCGCGGCAACCAACTGTCCAATATCTGGTTTGACCGCATCGGGACAAAATATCAATCCCGTCAGGTGAAAACGCGGGGCAATTGCGTTGCTGCGGTCCGCTTACAAAGAGCGATCGATACAACACTGCAGGGGCTGCGATTCACCAACATTGAAAACCTGCCGCAATCGCAAACCGAGGCCAAGCGGTACGGCCCTTTGGCGCTGCACGCGATCTACGTCGCCGACATGTCCAAGGGCGTGACCATTTCCGACAGTGTGTTCGAACGCTTTACCGGGTCGCCCATACGGATACGGAACCGATCGGACGATGTGAGTGTGGCTCGAAGCCAGTTTCGGGAACCCCTGTATGTGAAGAACGCACCCGATCAGCGGCCATACACGCTCTATGCGATTTCCCAATGGAACTGCACCACCAGGAACGCCGCCTGCGCGACTAAAGCCGATGAGTGCCCGTCTCGTAACCTGCGGCTTGAGGACATCACCGTGCAAGGCGAACTCAAGCTTTACAACGATGAAACGCAGCGTGGCGACCCGACCTGCAAGGATGCCGAGCGTATGCAGAATTACCGGTCCTCGAGCCAGGGATATAAGGTCCGCGTGAACTGAAGGCAGGAGGGCGGCGAGACCGGGTCGATGGCTGTTTCGGCCATGCGCGAGGCCGTCCAGCAAAAAGCCAAGCGTGCCGATCAGCACGATGAGCGCCGCCGCTTCGGGATAGGCCAGCCGATCGCGAGCCCGCACGCACACCCGTCAGTACGTTGCCGCCTGCTTTGGCGTGGTTGCAATCAAATGCATATAGAATCCTGGCTCCAGGTATGGCTTGCGGGCCAGACCGTCCTGTATTGCCTGATCGAGGTCAAAGCATGAATGGCGAAGGCGGTAGTCCTTTGATTTCTCGGGTGTCTGGCGCCGTGCTGGTGCTGGCGGTGCTGTATTTCGCCAGTTCCGTGTTTGCGCCGGTGGCGTTTGCGCTGTTCGGGGTGGCGATGGCGTGGCCGTTGCAGCGAGCCTTGCAAACCTATATGCCCCGGTTGGTGGCGCTGTTGCTCACGCTGTGCGCCAGCGTGGTGGTTCTTGCCGGACTGGCTTCCATGGTTACCTGGGGCTTCGCGCGGGTGGCGCAGTGGCTGTTTGCCAACGCTGCGCGTTTCCAGGCGCTGTACCTGCGCAAGACCGAGGTGCTCGAAGAGCAGGGCATAGTGCTGGCGCGCCTGGTGGTAGAGAATTTCAATGTGCTGTGGCTGGTGCGCGTCTTCAACGAGGTGGCCAGCCGCTTGAACAGCCTGATGGGCTTTGCCGTGCTGACCCTGATCTTCATGATCCTGGGCCTGCTGGAAGTCGAAGACCTGCGCCGGCGGGTGGCCTCGTCCGACGATCAGGCCAGGGCCGGGCGGTGGTTGCAGGCGGGTACCAGCATCATGGTCAAGCTGCGCCGCTATATGCTGGTGCGCACCATGGCCAGTGTGCTGACCGGCTTGGCGATCTGGGCCTTTACGCTATACGCCGGACTGGAGCTGGCGACCGCCTGGGGCGTCATCGCCTTCGCGCTGAACTACATCCCTTTCCTGGGGCCCCTGGTGGCGACGCTTTTCCCCACCTTGTTCGCTTTTGCGCAGTTCGAATCCTGGCAGATGGCCGGCCTGGTCTTCGTGGTGCTCAATGCCATCCAATTCCTGATCGGCAGCTATCTCGAGCCGCGGGTGGCAGGGGTCCAACTGGCGATTTCACCGTTCCTGGTCATGTTCTCGGTTTTCTTCTGGAGCTTCATGTGGGGGATTCCGGGCGCCTTCATCGGGGTGCCGATCGCGATCGTGCTGGTGACGCTGCTGGAACTGTCGCCTTCGGGCAAATGGATGGCCAGCCTGATGTCGGGCCGCGCGTAACCGTGAATCGAGGGGGCTGGAATCCGGCTGATCGCTGGTCCAGCCCACTATGGTTCCTATGCGGACGCAGGCGCCTTCTCGCTTAAAGGCTCGTTTGCCAGAAGCAGCGTCAGGAATACCGACAGCGTGGCAACCGCAGCGGCCACCATATAGACCTTTTGAAAGGATTCCCGGGCTATTTGCATGAGGCCGGATGAGTCGACGCTACCGACGCCGTGGCCGATCAGGGTATTGATGATGTCGGCTCCGTTCAGGCCGTCGCCCATGGCGCCGGCCCCTGAGCGCAACCAGGTCAACAGGAATGCCATCAAGAGCGCGATTCCGATTGCCGACCCCAGTGACCGGCAAAATGCCGCTACCCCGGTGGCCACCCCGACGTGGCGCTGGGGCACCGCGTTCTGTACGGCAACGGTGGATGTGGGAAGTTGAAGGCCGATACTGAAACCGACCAGGCTCAGGATAGCCACCATCAGGAGGGTGGCTGTTGGGTCCGCCATGGCAATCAGGAAAATTGCCACTGGCATCAAGAGTGCGCCCGTCAATTGGATATGCTTGAACGTACCCCAGCGTGTCATCAGCTTGCCGCCGATAAAAGCGCCCAGGGGAACCGACAGCGACAAGGGGATCAAGCGCCAGGCGGCGCCATCCGCGCCAATAGACGTCAGCATCTGCAACTCCAGCGGCACCAGCACTGTCAGGGCGACCAGCTGCACAAAAGCAATGAACAGTATCAGGCAGGAAATCGTCACCGTCCTGATGCGAAAAAGGCTTAGCGGGATAATGGGTTCGGCCGCTCGCCGCGAGTTCCAGATAAAGGCAGACAGGCTGACTACTGTGATCGCTATCATCCATTGATTACTGGCGTCCAGCCAAGGCGTGCCTTGTCCCGCCCGGGTGATCGCCAGCAGCAGGGCGGTCAGTCCGGCGGTCAGCAGCCCAGCACCCATGTAATCCACCGATCGCTTCACCTGTGGCACATGTAGCTTGGCCATGGCCCGACGCGATATCAGCAAAGCCGCCAGGCCGAGAGGCAGGTTGATCCAGAACACCCAGCGCCACGACAAATAGGTGGTCAATATCCCCCCAAGAACCGGCCCGGACACGCTGGCCACCGCGAAAGCCCCGCTGATATAGGCCTGGTAGCGGCCCCGTTCACGCGGACTGACGACGTCGGCAATGGTGGCTTGCGCCACCGAGATCAAGCCGCCGCCGCCCAGGCCTTGCAGAATACGGGCCGCCACCAGAACCGGCATGGACGGTGCCATTGCACACGCCACGGATGCCACCAAAAACAAAATAATGGCGCTGGACAAGACGATGCGCCGACCGTAGAGGTCGCCCAGCTTGCCATACACCGGCGTGGCTACCGCCATGGCAATGAGATAGCCCGACACCACCCATGCCAGCAGATTGACGCCCTGCAGATCGGTCGCCATCTTGGGTAAGGACACCGAAATAATTGTCTGGTCCAGCGCGCCCAGCAAAATCGCCAGCATCAGGCCAATGATGATAGAGCGGATATCTGCAGGGTTTAAGGGCTGGGGTGAAGGCAAAGAGGCGGTTGCAGGTGGCATGAATACGCGGCGGTTGGCAAGGGCGAAGGGTTGCGATCCAGTATACGTCGGGGCGTCGCCTGCCGGACCGTTCCTCTATTCGGGCAAGACTGTGCCGCCGCGCCGCCGCCGGTAGTATTTATACAGGGCCGGCGCGAGCACGACTGCGATCGCCGCCAGCCAAAGCCCCTTGGTGACCGGGCTGTGCCACAGGATGGACAACTCGCCATTGGTGATGGACAAGGCTCGGCGCAGGTTCTGCTCCATCATGTCGCCCAGCACCACCCCCAGGATCAGGGGCGCCATGGGGAGCTGCATTTTGCGCAGGAAATACCCGATGACGCCGATGATCACGACCAGCCCCAGGTCGAAGGTCGTGGCGTTGATGGCATAAACCCCGATGAAGCTGACGGTCAGGATGCCGGGTACCAACAGCCAGGCCGGGATCTTCAGCATGGCGGCAAAGACGCGGACCATGGGCACGTTCATGACGAACAGCATGACGTTGGCGATGAAGAGCGATGCGATCAGCCCCCACACCAGTTCCGGTTTGGTATCGAACAGCACCGGCCCCGGCGTAATGTTGTAGAGAGTGAGCGCGCCCATCATGACGGCGGTTGTACCCGAGCCGGGCACCCCCAGCGTCAGCATGGGAATGAAGGAGCCGGTGGCGGCGCTGTTGTTGGCCGACTCGGGGGCGGCCAGGCCCCGCATGTCGCCCCGGCCGAACTTGGCATTGGGGTCCTTGCCTTCGACCAGGCGCTTTTCGTTGGCATAGGCGACGGCCGAGGCCACGCTGGCTCCCGCGCCGGGCAAGACGCCAATGCAAAATCCCATGATGCCCGCCCGCACGGTGCTCCACCAGGTGAACGCCAATTCCTGCAGGTTGAAGAGCTTGCGCTTGCTGTGGGGTACCTCCACCGAAATGCCGGACAGCAGGTTTTCCAGCATCTGCAGCATCTCGGCGACGGCAAAGAGACCTATCACCACCACCACGAAGTCTATGCCGTCGGCCAGGTGGGGCAGATCGAAGCTATAGCGGTAAACCCCGGAGTTGGCGTCCACCCCGACGGTGGAGATGGCCAGTCCTATCATGGCGGCCAGCACGCCTTTCACGGGCTGGTCGCCCAGCAGGCTGGTGAGCGCGCAAAAGGCGAACACCATCAGCACGAAATATTCGGCAGGGCCGAAAGCCAGGGCCCAGCCGGCCAGCAGCGGTGCAAACAGCACGATGCCGATGATGGCGATCAGCGAGCCGATGAAGGACGCCCAGGCCGACAGCGACAAGGCGACGCTGGCCAGGCCCTGGCGGGCCAGGGGATAGCCGTCCAGGGTGGTCATGACCGCGGCGGCCTCGCCCGGCACGTTGATCAGGATGGAGGTGATGCGCCCGCCATACTCGGCTCCCACGTAAACCGCCGCCAGCAGGATCAGTGCGGTTTCCGGCGGCAAGTTCATCGCGAAGGCGATGGGGATGAGCATGGCCACGCCGTTGATGGGCCCCAGGCCGGGCAGCACGCCGACGATGGTGCCAAAAAAAGAGCCAAAGGCGGCAACCAGCAGGTTGGTGGTCGAGAAAGCAACCCCAAAGCCCAGGGCAAGATGGTCCAGAATGTCGCTCATAGCAGTTCCCCGAGTAGCCCGAGCGGCAGCACCACATCGAGCACCTTGTCGAACAGCAGGAAAAACCCGATGGCCATGACGACCCCGCCCGCCACGCATTTCAGCCACGCGCCGCCAAACAGCCGGCCCACCAGGGTGGCCATGATGGCGGTGGCGATAATGAAGCCCAGCCACTGGAACAGCAGGGCATAGCCCGCCAACAGCGCGACCATGATGGCAATGCGGCCGTTGGCCCCGGGCGGGTTGGGTTCGACGGTGTTGCCACCCTTGATGACCAGCCGCAGGCCGCACAGTGCGATGACCAGCGCCAGCAACAAGGGGAATGCCTTGGGGCCCACCGGTTCGTAGGCAAAGGGGGCCTCTAGGTCGTAGCCATACCAGGTCAGGAAGGCCGCCAGCAGCAGCGCCAGGACCCCCAATAGGCGATCATTCAGTGCCATGGCGGTTTTCTCCGGTTTCGCTTATTTCTTCAGCAGGCCGAAGGAGTCGGCCAGCTCGGCGTAGTGCTTGACGCGCGTCTTGATATAAGCATCCAGTTCGGCGCCCGCCAGGTTCAGGGGGAAGAGTCCTTGCTTGGCCTGCAGTTCGGCGAACTCGGGGGTTGCCATGGCCTTCTTGAAGGCATCCACCCACCACTGGTAGTCGGCGTCCGAAACCTTGGGGCCCACATAGAAGCCGCGGATGATGGGCCATTCGATGTTGTAGCCCTGCTCGGTGGCGGTGGGCACGTCGGCCAGTTTGCCAGGTAGCCGCTTGTCGTTATAGACGGCCAGGATGCGGATGGGCGCACCGCCCTCGATCATGGTCTGGGCTTCGGCGGCGTCGCCCATATAGGCCTGGATATGGCCGCCGCGCAAGGCGGTAATGGCTTCGCCGCCGCCTTCGAAGGCCACGAAGCGCATCTTGCGGTAGTCCACGTCGGCGGCCTTGGCCGTCAGCGCGGCTTTCATCCAGTCCTGGCTGCCTATCGAGCCGCCCGCGCCCAGCACGATCTTGGTCGGGTCCTCTTTGAAGGCGGCCATCAGGCTCTTCAAGTCCTTGTAGGGAGAATCATCGCGAACCACGGCAACGCCATAGTCGGCGCCAATGGCCGCCAGCCAGCGCACTGCTGTTTCGTCGTATTTGCCGAATTTGCCTTGGGCCAGGTTCAGCAGCGAGCCACCGGAAAATGCCACGATGGTGCCGGCTTCGCCCGGGCGCTGGGCCACGATATTGTTGTACGCCACGGCGCCGATGCCGCCTGGCATGTAGACGATGCGCAGGGGTTTTTCCAGTGCGCCGCTTTGCTTGAGGGCTGTTTGGGCCAGGCGGCAGGTCAGGTCAAAGCCACCGCCGGGCTGGGCCGGTGCGATGCATTCCGGCCGGGAAGGCTCGGCACCTTGGGCGGTAGCGGCCACGCCAAGGGCGAAGGCAGTGGCGATGGCGGCGGCGCGCACGCGCAGTAATAAACCACGGTTCATGGATGTCTCCGGTGAGGTGGAACGGCGCGAAGGGCTGGCCTTCTTGCGCCGGTGCAAAAGACGGCGATCGACCCCACCATACGCAGTCCAGGCTTTCAATATGCTTTCAATCGAGGGGGAATCTGCAGGATTCGGGGATAACCCTAGCGCCGCAGCCGGGCTGGCTATTTGTCCGTTGCAACGGCGCCCGGCAGTGGGAAGATGAGTCCGGCGCACAAGCCCGAGCCCGTGCCCGGACGCAGCACCAGGGTTGCACCATGCAGGTCCGCGATCGTCTTGACGATCGCCAGGCCCAGGCCGGCCCCAGGCAGATGCTTGCCGGCTTGTCCACGTCGAAAGCGCACGCCCGCGCGTTCAATGTCGGCTGGCGACATGCCGGGGCCTTCGTCCTCGATCAGGCAGATGGCCCTGCCTGACTCAACCTTGACCGAGACCGTCAGGCGGCCTCGCACGGGGCTGTAGCGGATAGCGTTGTCGACCAGGTTGACCAGGGCTTCGCGCAGCATCCATTCCGATCCGGCCACCTGGACGGCGGGCACCGCGCAGTCCAGGCCATAGTCTAGCTGGCGGATGCGGGCGGCCGGCAACAGCGAGCGCACCACGCTGTCGGCCAGCGCCACCAGCTCGACCCGCTCGCCCAGCAGGTGGGCGTGGGCCAGGGTGGCGTCGCGAGCGCGCGCCAGCGCCAGCATCTGGTTGGTCATGCGCGCAGCCCGGTCCAGTCCTTCATGCATGGCGGTGAGCGCCGCGCGCAGTTCGGCGGGATCGGTTTCACGCAGGGCGTACACCAGCTGGGTACGCAGCACCGAGAGGGGGGTGCGCAATTGATGCGAGGCATCGTCCAGGAACTGTTGCTGCGCACGGCTTTGCGCCTCGTAGCGCTGCATGTGCTGGTTGACCGCCGCGACCAGGGGCAGCACTTCGGACGGCAGTTCGGTATCGTCGATGGGGCTGAGATCGTCCGGCGCCCGAGTCTGCATTTCGTCACGCAGCCTGGCCAGCGGACGCAGCGAAATGACGATGGCAGCCACCAGCAGCAGGATGCTGATCGCGATGCCGGCGATATCGCGCTCGAGGCTGCGCAGCAGTACCGACTGCGTAAAGACCTGGCGGCTTTCCAGGCTTTCCGCCACCTGGACGATGATGCGGCTACCCGGAACGTCGCCCAGCGGCGGGTTGGTTTCACGCGCCAGTACCGCAACCCGTACCGGCTCGTCGTGATAGGTGCTGTAGAAGAATTGTGCCTGTCCGGAAACGAGGGGCCCGGGCGGCAGCGGCAGCCTGGGATAGCCGATTTCAGCCAGGCCATCCTCGCTGGCGACGCGAAAATACACCCTGCCATTGGCGGTCAGCTCGAAGAACTCCAGCATCAGGTAGGGTTGTTCCATGGCCAGCCCGCCGCTGGCCGTGGAAACGTTCAGGTCGATCGCGCGCAGGGCGCCGGCCAGCGAGCGATCATAGGCGGCATCGACCTGCTCCTTCAGTAGCCGGTTGGACATCCACAGGGCCCCCGCCATGATGATCAGCAGGGCCGGCACCAGCCACCACAGCAGGGTGGCTTTCAGGCTGCGCCGGCGGCGCGGCTTAGCCGCTTTCGGCATGGGCGGCGGGCTCCAGGCAGTAGCCCATGCCACGCAGCGTGACGATATGCACCCCGGTGTCGGCCAGTTTCTTGCGCAGCCGATGGACCAGGACTTCGACCGCTTCCAGGTTGATTTCGGTGTCGTCCGACAGGATGCGATCCAGGATCTGCTGTTTTTTGATGGGTTCGCCGCTTTTCTGTATCAGTACCCGCAGCACGGCGTGTTCGCGCGGCGACAAGGCCAGGTGCTGGCCGTTTATCGTAAAGCGCTGGGCGGCGGTGTCGAGCACCAGGTTGCCGCAGGCCAGCCGGGGGTGATCCCGGCCGCGGCTGCGGCGCACCAGGGCGGTCAGGCGCGCTTCCAGCTCTTCCACCTGAAAGGGTTTGGGTAGGAAATCGTCGGCCCCCTGGTGCAGGGTATGCACTCTTTCAGCCAGCGAATCGCGCGCGGTCAGGACCAGCACAGGGGTGCGGTCGTCGCGCGCGCGCAGGCGGCTCAGCAGTGTGTGTCCGTCCATGCCGGGCAGGCCCAGGTCCAGGACGATGGCATCGAATTCCTCGACGGCCAGCCGGCGTTCGGCCAGCAGGCCGTCGTCGGCCCAGTCCACGATGAACCCGGTATGCCTGGCCAGCGTGCGCGACAGCCAGCGCGCGAGCTCCGGTTCGTCCTCGACAAGGAGTATGCGCATGGCGCTGCTATCCGGTGAGCCCGCCCAGTACGATGACCGCCAGGATGGCCCAGATAATGGCCGCCAGGAAAGACCGGCTGGCGATGGCCTTGATCGCCGCAGCCAGCAAGCCCAGCCCCAGGAACAGCCAGACATAGTTGAAAAAAGAAGGGCTCATACCGACCGAGCCGGCCAGGCCATGCAGGAAATCCCTGATGGCGTCGCCGAATCCGCCAAACAGCCCGTGCAGCGCATCGATGATGAAGCGGATGACGCTGCCCAGGGCCGAGCCCAGCCATCCGAAAATTCCGTCGTCTTCTGTTTGCATGTTATTGGCCGCAGCCTGGCGCAGGGTGTGGGTGATAAAGGAGTACGGGCGTGCCGCCCAGGCTGGTCAGGCACCGCGAATGCTTACTTGCCACTGACTTCCCACATGACGTCCACGCCCTTGGCCTGGGCCTTGCCCAGCATGTCCAGCAGGGGATGCGCACGTTGGCGCAAGCCGACGTATTGCAGGGCGCGCGCCGCCTGTTCAGGGTCGTCCTCGTTGAAGTCGGGGTCCTGGGTGCTATCGATTGCCCGCTCGATGCCGGCAATGGCGCTGGCAAGCTGGTCGGCGGTGAAGACGCCGCGTGCACCCTGCACGGTTTCGTCGGTCTTGCCTGCGGCCTGCAGCAAGGGCATGGCGTGCTGACCCATCATGATGAGTTCGCCGCTGGCCTTGGATCTGAAAGTCACTATCATGGTGCGATCCTTTTCGTGTTTTGCCTGCGTTCCAGGCGTGATGCGCTAACTGTACCGCAACCCATACGGGTTTCTGACAGGGCGGCGTTGCACGCACTGCAATGATTTGGCGACCGGATTGCCGTCATGATGGCTCCAGCGTGAACTGGGGGCGTCATGATTGCATTGATGTGGCCGTTATGGATGGGCGCGGGCCGGCCCGCAGCCGCTAGCTTGGGCCTGGCCATATGGCTTTGCGCCGCGTCGGCTTTGCCGGCGCCCGCCTACTCCAGCCTATCGTGCGGCCCCACGCAGCTGGGTGCGCCATGCGCGGATGGCGGCCCGGCTACGCTGGCCCGCCCCAATGGCCCTGGCCTGGGCGTGGGCAACCCGGTGAATCTGGCAAGCGGCAATAAATACCAGCGCGAAACCGAGATGCCGGCCTTGCCCGGCATCCTGGGGCTGGAACTGGTGCGGCACTACAACTCCTTCGATACGCGCACCGGGCCTTTCGGCGTGGGCTGGACGCTGTCGTACGACACCCGTTTGTATCGCGTGGGCAACAGCCTGCAGATAGTCCAGGCTGATGGCTCGCGTATCCACTTCTCCCTGGGGGTGGACGGCATGCAGTGCGTTGCCGACGATCCTGCCCACGGCACATTGCGTGTCCTGCCGGCCGGTGGCTATGTGTGGAAATGGCGTGACGGCCGCTCGCTGGCGTTCGACAGCCAGGGCCGCCTGGATGCCATTGTCGCGGCCAGCGGCGCCGCCGTGTCGATTGTTCGCGGCGGTGTGCCGGGGCATGCAAGCTACCGGCAAATTCTGCGGGTGACCGATCCGGCCGGCAGATCCCTGTTTGTGCGCTATGCGGCCGATGGTCGCCGCGTCGCGCATATCGATACACCCGCCGGAACGGTGGCCTATCGCTACACGCAGGGTTTGCTCCAGGCCGCGGTTTATCCCGATGGCCACTGGCGAGGTTACTTGTACGAAGCGCAATACCAGGCCGGGGGGGCGGCCCGGCTGACGGGCATCGTGGCGGGTGGGCCAGGCAGCGCCGGGCGAAGGCTGAACAGCTGGATCTACGACCCGCAAGGGCGGGTCGTGCGCGCGACCCTGGGTGCACCGGACAGCCAACTGGGCCGCCTTGATATTGCCTATGGCCAGGCCGGGGGCGAAGCCGCCGGCTCGCTGACGACCGTGCGCGACGCCGACGGCGGTGAAACCCGCTTTCATATCGCAATAAAGGGCGGGCGCCATGTGGTGCTGCGGGTCGACGGCGCTGGCTGTGCCGGCTGCGCCCGGCCAGGGCAGGCGGCGCAATACGATGAACATGGAACCGTCAGCCAGGCCGAGGGGCAGGACATGGTGCGCGATGAACTCGCCCGTATCGTGCGGTTTGGCCCGGAGGGGCAGATCCACGTGCAATGGTGGGGACAGACCAGCGTGCCCCGTCGTATCAGTAAGCCCAGCATCGTGGCAGGCAGGCGGCATATGCTCGACATCGAGTGGCAGCCGATGGGTGGCCGGCTCCCCCGAGACCCTTGGGCAGATCCCTTGCCATCGCCCCAGGGTGTGTCAGACCGGGTCACGCCAGACCGGG
>JBEBVZ010000070.1:0-16328 GCA_040392445.1 Verticiella sediminum | reverse complement strand
ATCATCGTGTGCGTGCCCTGCGGCTCCACCCAGGTCGAGCGCCGCGCCATCCGCGAGTCGGCCATGGGGGCCGGCGCCAGCCAGGTTTACCTGATCGAAGAGCCGATGGCCGCGGCCATCGGCGCCGGCCTGGCAGTCTCCGAGCCTAGCGGTTCCATGGTCGTCGATATCGGCGGGGGTACCACCGAAGTTGCGGTGATCTCGCTGGGCGGCATGGTGTACAAGGGTTCGGTCCGGGTGGGCGGCGACAAGTTCGATGAAGCCATCATCAACTACATCCGCCGCAACTTCGGCATGCTCATCGGCGACCCAACCGCCGAGCTCATCAAGAAGGAAATCGGCTCGGCCTTTCCAGGCTCCGAAATCCGCGAGATGGAAGTCAAGGGCCGCAACCTGTCCGAAGGCATCCCGCGCAGCTTCTCGGTATCGTCCAACGAAATCCTTGAAGCCCTGACCGATCCGCTCAACCAGATCGTGTCGGCGGTCAAGATCGCCCTCGAGCAAACGCCGCCCGAATTGGGCGCCGACGTGTCCGAGAAAGGCATCGTCCTGACCGGTGGCGGCGCTTTGCTGCGTGACCTCGATCGCCTGCTCCAGGAAGAAACGGGCTTGCCGGTGGTTGTGGGTGAAGATCCGCTGACCTGCGTGGTGCGCGGATGCGGCGACGCACTCGAGCACATGGATAAGCTGGGTGCGGTCTTCATCAACGACTGAGCCGGGTAAGTTCATTGATATTCGGTAGCGAGCCGTCGCTGTTCAGGCAGGGCCCGCCAGCCTGGGCCCGCTTGTGCGCTTTTTTGCTGTTGTCGATCTGCCTGATGGTGGTCGACGCGCGCTGGCGCATGCTCGATGTCGCGCGCCAGTACATCGCGGTGGCGGTCTACCCCTTCCAGTTTGTCATGCTGCTGCCGCGTGACGCGGCTCGCCAGCTTACCGATTGGCTCGATACCGCCGCCCGTATCCGGGCGGAGGACGAAGCCGAGCAGCGGCGACGCATCGAAGTGGCGCACCTGGCCACCTATGCGACCCGCCTGGCGGAAGAAAACAGCCAGTTGCGCCGCTTGCTGGGTGTCAGCGAGCAAAGCGTGGGCGAACCGGCGGTGCTCGTCGAGCTGTTGTATGAATCCCGCACGCAGTTCGACCAGCGCCTGATCATCAATAAGGGCGCCGGGGCCGGCATCAAGGCGGGTAATCCGCTGATCGACGAACAGGGCCTGGTCGGCCAGGTGGTCAGAGTCGGTACGGTGACGTCCGAAGTGGCCTTGATCACCGACCGGACGGTGTCGGTGCCGGTGCAGGTGCTGCGCAATGGCCTGCGCGCCATTGCGTTTTCGGGTGCGGCGCCGGGCAAGCTTGAGTTGCGCTACGTGCCGGTAGACGCCGATATCGTGGCCGGCGACCTTTTGGTCACCAGCGGACTAGGAGGCTGGTTTTCTCCGGGTTTGCCGGTGGCGCGGGTTGAATCCGTCGATCACGACGAGGCCAGCGGCTATGCACGCGTGGTGGTCCAGCCGCTTGCGGGCCTGGACCGTAACCGGCACTTCCTGGTTTTGCGTACTTCAGGCACCGACCTGGAAAGTATCGACCCGGCGGCCCAGGCCCCGGGCGCCGCTGCCGGCGGATCCTCGGACAAAGACAAGGCCTCCTGAACATGCGCTCCAGCGCGTCCCCCCGTACGGCGCCCCGGCGCGTCATGACCCCAGAAAGGTTGCTGGGCGAGGCCAAGCCGTGGTTTATCGCGCTGACCTTGTTCGTGGGCTGGCTGCTGAATTTGTTGCCCTGGGGCAACTGGCCGGGCGTGCCCGATTTCTTTGCCCTGTGTTTGGTATTCTGGGGGCTGCACACTCCGCGCTATGTGGGCATGCTGGTTGCTTTCCTTGGTGGTGTGCTGCTGGATGTACACAATGCGGCCCTGTTGGGCGAACATGCCCTGGCCTATACCTTGATGGTGTATTGGGCGATAGTGCTGCGTGGCCGCGTGCTGCGGTTTGGCCCCCTGGGCCAGATGCTGCACGTATTTCCCTTGCTGTTGCTGGCCACGGCGGTGATGGTGCTGATGCGCAGCTTGCTCGAACTTGATTGGCCTGGCTGGTGGTGGGTGGCCGATGTGGCCGTTGCAGCTGCCTTGTGGCCTTTGGTCGACTGGCTGCTGCAGTTGCCGCAGCGGCTGGCCGATGGTGGAGAGTCCACCTGAGCCGGCACCTGCCGGTACGGTTTCCTGTTCTTATCAGGAGCAAGCGCGTCTTGATCCGGGTGCCTTGGGCGCGGATGGCATTTCATGGTTGATATCAACAATACCCGACAGCAAACCCGGCAATTCCGGTTGCGCGTGCTGGTCGCAGCGGTTTTTGCCCTGCTGTGCTTTAGCGTACTCACGACCCGATTCTGGTGGCTGCAGGTGGTGCAGCATGGCGATTACCTGACGCAAGCCGACAATAACCGGATTTCCGTGCAGGCGATTCCACCGCGTCGCGGTGAGATATTCGATCGCAACGGCGTGCCTCTGGCGCGCAACGTTTCGACCTGGACGCTCGAGATCACGCCGGCCGATGCCGGCAATGTCAACGAGACCATAGACCGCATTGCCCGGCTGATTCCGGTGAGCGAAGGCGACCGGCGGCGCTTTGCGCGCCTGCGCAATGAGTCCAGCCGATTCGAGAGCATTCCGCTGCGCACCAGCCTGACGGAAGCGGAAGCGGCCAGCTTTGCCGCCCAGCGCTTCCGATTTCCCGGCGTCGAGCTGGAATCGCGCTGGATGCGCGAATATCCGCAGGGCACCACCGCAGCCCACGTGATCGGCTATATCAACCGGCTCTCGCAACTGGATGCCGAGCGCCTGGAAGAAGAGGGTAAAACCGCCAACTACCGGGGCACCCACCATATCGGCAAACTGGGCGTTGAAAAATCTTATGAAGAAATCCTGCATGGTGTCGCCGGCGCGCAGGCGGTAGAGGTCACCGCGCGGGGCAAGCCGGTGCGGGTGTTGCGACGCACCGATCCCATTGCGGGGCGTGACCTGGTCTTGTCCATCGACCTGGACCTGCAGCGCGCGGCCGAGGCCGTCATGGCCAACCAGCGTGGCGCGCTGGTCGCGATCGAGCCGACCACCGGCGATGTGCTGGCCTTCGTGTCCCAGCCTTCGTTCGACCCCAATTTGTTCGTCAATGGCATCGACGTCGAGAACTGGAAGGCGCTGTCCGAGTCGCCTGACAAGCCCCTGATCAACCGCCCCCTGTCGGGAACCTATCCGATAGGTTCGACCTACAAGCCCTTCATGGCGCTGGCTGGCCTTGAATACGGGGTGCGCAAGCCCAACGATATTACCTACGATCCGGGCTATTTCGAGCTGGCCGGCCACCGGTTCCGCAACGCCGGCAATGCCGCATATGGCGCCACCAATATGCACCGCTCGCTGGTAGTGTCGTCCGATACCTACTACTACTCGCTGGCCAGCGAACTGGGCGTCAATCGTATCCACGATTTCATGAAGCCTTTCGGCTTTGGCCAGGTCACCGGCATAGACCTGGAAGGCGAGAAGGCAGGCGTGCTGCCGTCCACCGATTGGAAAAAGCGCAATTACCGCAAGGCAGCCGACCAGCGCTGGTATACGGGCGAAACCGTGTCCGTCGGCATAGGCCAGGGCTACAACTCGTTCACTATCCTGCAGTTGGCCCAGGCCACCGCCGTCCTGGCGAACAATGGCACCTATATGAGGCCGCATGTCGTGAAGAAAATCATGGCCAGCCACACCGAATCCGAGACCCTGACCGTGCCCAAGGAAAGCTACACCATCCCGCTCAAGGCCGAGCACATCAGCCTGGTGAAGTCGGCCCTGGCCGAGGTGAACCGCACGGGAACCGCAAGGCGCGCCTTCGAGGGCGCGCCGTACCGGGCCGCCGGCAAAACCGGCACGGCCCAGGTATTTAGCCTGCGTGGTGAAAAGTACCGTGCCAGCGCGGTTGCCGAGCGCTTGCGCGATCACGCGGTGTATATGGCGTTTGCGCCGGTGGAGAATCCCAGCATTGCCTTGGCCCTGCTGGTCGAGAATGGCGGCTGGGGTGCGTCGATCGCAGCGCCGATTGCACGCGATGTATTCGATCATTGGCTGATTGACCGGCCCGCCGCGGCGCGCAAGCGTGAATTGCTGTTGGCCGAGGAGGCGGCCGCGAAGGCGGGGCCGACGACTCCGTCCATTGTGATCCCGCCCGCCGCGGCAGCGCCCACGACTGCTACGACAGCCGCCACGCGGCGCGTGGCGCCACAGGCAGGCTCGAGCCGTCCGGCCGCCGTGCCGCGCGGCCCGAGCCTGGCCGCGCCGGCGCGTACCCAGCGGGCCGGCGGCGCTTCGTCGCCGGAGCCTATGGCGTCGGGCGATCGCTCCAGGGTACCTGCCTCCAGCTTTTCCGCCAGGCCCGCGGGTGGTGCGGCGCAGTCCGGCACGCGGGAGGCGCCATGAGCACGCATGTTCTCAAGACAGCGGTGTCCCGGATACTGGTCTTTGACGTATGGCTCTTGCTGACACTGCTGGCCATTGGGGCTGTCGGCCTGGCCACCATGCACTCGGCCGTCGGCGGCACCGGCGGACGGTTTGCCGAGCAGGTGCGCAACTTCGGTATTGCGTTCGTGGTCATGTGGCTGGTGGCCCAGGCGTCGCCGCAACTGCTGATGCGGCTGGCCGTGCCGGTCTACCTGATTGGGGTCGTGCTGCTGTTCGGGGTGGAGTTTTTCGGCGAGACGCGCCAGGGGGCTACCCGGTGGCTGAACCTCGGGATCACGGCGATTCAGCCGTCCGAGGTCATGAAGTTCGGCATGCCCATGATGCTGGCCTGGTATTTTCATAAGCGCGAGGGGACGCTGCGTGTGCGCGATTTCCTGGTCGCGGGTATTTTGCTGGTCGTTCCCTTCCTGCTTATCGTCAAGCAGCCCGACCTGGGCACCGCCCTGTTGGTGTTCGGGGCGGGTTTTTTCGTGATCTATTTCGCCGGTTTGTCGTTCCGGCTGCTGGCGCCCGTCCTGCTGCTGGGTCTGGCGGCGCTGGCCGTGCTTTTGTACTACCAGCATGATCTGTGCGCACCCGAGCTGGACTGGGTTGTGCTGCACGACTATCAAAAGCATCGCGTCTGTACGCTGCTCGATCCCTATACCGACCCTCTGGGCAAGGGCTTTCATACCATCCAGGCATCGATTGCGATCGGCTCGGGTGGCCTGTTCGGCAAGGGCTATATGGAAGGCACGCAAGCCCAGCTGGACTTCGTTCCCGAACGCACCACCGACTTCATCTTCGCCGTCTTTGCCGAAGAGATGGGGCTGGTGGGGGGCGTGCTGCTGCTGCTGCTGTACCTGTTGCTGATCGGCCGGGGCCTGGTGATTGCCGCGACCGCGCCCACGCCATTCACCCGCTTGCTGGCGGGTGCGCTGGCCATGGTGTTTTTTATCTATGCCTTCGTCAACGTCGGCATGGTGATTGGCATTCTGCCTGTCGTGGGGGTGCCCTTGCCCTTCATGAGCTATGGCGGCACGGCCCTGCTGACGCTGGGCGTGGCTTGCGGCCTGCTGATGGCCATCAGCAGGCATCGCTTGCGGCGCAGCTAGGCCTGCAAGAGTGCTGGTCAGCCACCGCAAGCCGGGCCGCGATGGCTGCTGACTTGGCCAAGCCGGCGGCGGCCCAGACGCTCAGGCGCTCAGGCCAGCAAGAGCTTGCGTATCGGCGAGGGCAGGGCGGCCTTGCGCAGCGCCTGCGCGGGCAGCCATTCATGGGCTGCGTCTTCTTGCAGGCGAATGGCCTGCGCGTTGATGCGCCACGGGGTTGCGGTCAGGCGAAAATGCGTGAAAACATGCGTAAACGCGGGTAAAAGCTCGATCTGACCGGGTTCCACGCCCAAGCGGCGACAGGCCGCGGGCACGTCCTCGCCATCGAATTCTGGCAGACTGAGCAAGCCCCCCCAGATCCCCGGCGAGGGCCGTCGCTCCAGCAGGATGTCGCCTTGGTGCAGCACCCACAGCATATGGGTGCTGCGCTCGGGCACTGCCTTGCGGACCCGGGGCGTGGGCAGTTCGTGCTGGCGTGCCTGGCGCAGCGCCACGCAACTGCCGCGCACCGGGCAGCGGCCACAGTCCGGAATGCCGCGGGTGCACAAGGTTGCGCCAAGATCCATCAAGCCCTGTGTATAAGCCCGCATATCATCGGCTTGCTGTTGCGGCGGGCCGGGTGCCGGCAGTTCGGCGTCGGCGTGTTGCCACATAGTGTCGAGCACGGCCTTGGACGTGGGGTCGCCTTCTATGCCGAAGTGCCGGGCAAATACCCTGCGCACGTTGCCGTCCAGGATGGCGCTGCGCTCGCCGTAGGCAAACGCAGCCACGGCCGCTGCCGTGGAGCGCCCGATACCGGGCAGGGTTTCGATTTCCTGGGCCGTGGGCGGAAAGCGCCCGCCCCAGATGGCCATGACCTGCTGCGCGCAACGGTGCAGGTTGCGGGCCCGGGTGTAGTAGCCCAGTCCCGCCCACAATTCCATGACTTCGGCTTCGGGGGCTGCCGCCAGGCTGGCCACATCGGGAAACCGCTGCAGAAACCGCTGGTAGTAGGGGATGACCGTCGCAACCTGGGTTTGTTGCAGCATGATTTCCGACAGCCAGATCCGGTAGGGATCGCGGGTGTTCTGCCAGGGCAGGGCATGGCGTCCATGCTGGCGCTGCCAGGCGATGACGCGTTGGGCAAATGACATTAGAACCTCTGGCAGCGCGGGCAGTAGAAAGTGGCGCGCTGGAATTGCACGATGCGTTTGATGGGTGTTGCGCACACCCTGCAGGGCATGCCGGCCCGTCCGTACACCCGGCTGTCGATCTGGAAGTAGCCGGACGAGCCGTCGCTGTGGACAAAGTTGCGCAGTGAACTGCCCCCCGCGGCAATGGCTTCGGCCAGCGTCGCCTTGATCTCGATGGCCAGGCGCTCGCAGCGTGCGCGGCCAAGGCGCGCAGCGGGCGTGGTGGGGTGGATGCCGGCGCGAAACAGGCTTTCCGAAGCATAGATATTACCAACGCCCACCACGATGTCGCCGGCCAAGAGGGCTTGCTTGATCGCCGTGCCTCGCGTGCGGGTGCCGCGATACAGGAAGGCGCCGTCGAAGGCTTCGTCAAAAGGCTCGATGCCCAGGCTGGCCAGCCGTGGATGGGCCAGCACCGGGCCGTCGGTGTCGGGATGCCACAGCACCGCGCCGAATCGACGCGGATCGCGCAGGCGCAAGACCTGGTTCTCGAATATCCAGTCGACATGATCGTGGGGCGAGGGCAGCAAGCCGGGCTCCACCAGGCGCAGCGAACCCGACATTCCCAGGTGTATCAGCTGGGTTCCGTTGTCAAAACGCAACAACAAATATTTGCCGCGCCGCCCGGCCGACAGCACCTCGCGACCGACGGTGGCAACGGCCATTTCGGGCGGGATGGGCCAGCGCAGCCGGGGGTTGCGCACCTCAAGGCCGCGCAGGCGCTGGCCTTCCACGTGAGGGGCGATACCCCGTTTGGTCACTTCGATTTCAGGGAGTTCGGGCATGTAACCTGCTAAACAGGGCGATGTAGGGAATTGTGTGGGCAGATCGGGCCAACCTCGCTGGTCAGGATACCAAAGCGTCGCTGACCGAACAGTACAGTCAGCAAGGGAACATGGGAGAATGCAGACTGGATGTCGCCGATGGGCGCACTGAAATACGCGGAACGCATTGATGCTGCTGAATATCTTAAGAACATTGGGCTTCGGAGCCGCGGTAGGAATTTTCCTGCCGGTGGCAGCACAGCCGGTGTCCCAACTGGCTCAGCCTGTCCTCGAATCGTCTGACTCGGACGACGCGCCGCTGGGTTTCAGTCCGTTTACACCCGCGCCCGATGTCGAACTCACGGGCGAAATCCTGTTTCAGATTCTCGCGGCGGATTTTGCCGCGCAGCGCGGCGCCTGGGCTTCGGCCATCAATACCGGACTGGAGCTTGCCCGCGCCACGCGTGATGCCCGCCTGGCGCGGCGTGCACTGGAATATGCGCTGGCGGGTGACAACCTGCCGCGGGCATGGGACGCCGCTCGGCTCTGGGTAGAACTGTCACCTGACGATCCAGAGGCCGCTCAGGCCGAGATGATGTTGGCCGCCGCCAACGGCAGCACCGAGAACCTGGCGCAAACCTTGCGCATGCAGATCGACAGTTCGCCCAACAAGGCCGACACCATCGTGCAGTCGCAGCAGATCCTGTCGCGGCTGACCGATAAGGCGCAGGCCTTTGCCCTGCTCGATGAAATGCTGGTGGGCGAGGTGCGCAAGCTGCCCGAAGCCCATGCGGCGCTGGCGCAGTCAGCCTACGAGGCCGGCAATCATCAGCGTGCGCTGGCCGAAGCACGCGTGGCCCTGCGCGCACGGCCCAACTGGGATCTGGCCGCGGGCATGGTGTTGCAGTTCGGCCTGGCGATCGAACCCGAGCAGGTGCTGGCTTCGACCCGCAGCTACATCGCCCGCCATCCCGACGCGCGCGAACTGCGCCTGGGCCTGGTCAGCGCCCTGGTGCAACGTGACGACTTCGACGGCGCCCTCAAGGAATTGCAGGCCATGAGCCGCCATTCCCCGGAAGATTTCGAGCTCCTGTACCTGCACGGCGCCATCAGCTACGAAGCCGGACGCCCGCGCGATGCCGAAAAATGGCTCAATGAATATATCCAGGTCGAATCGGGCCGGCGCAAAGCCAGCCACGACGAGTTCGATCCTACGTCCAGCCTGGGCGATGCCCAGTTGCTGCTGGCTCGCATTGCCGAGGAAGGCGGCCACTACGACCGCGCCTACGACATCCTGGGCACCATGGATACGCCAGAGGGCCGCTTCATATCGCGCATGCGCCAAGCCGTCGTGCGCGGCAAGCAGGGCCGGGTCGACGAAGCCCTCAAGGTGCTGGACACAGCCCAGCCCGAAGACGAGCGCGAACAGGTGATGCAGGCGCTGACCCGTGGCCAGATCCTGCGCGACGCCAAACGCAACGACGAGGCCATCCGCGCCTTGCAGGCCGCGTCCGTGGCCATGCCCGACAGCACCGAGGTGCGCTACGACCTGGCCATGCTGTACGAATCGCAAGACCGCGTTCCTGAAATGGAACAGCAATTGCGCCGCATCATTTCCCTGGATCCGTCCAACGCGCATGCCTACAACGCGCTGGGCTACACGCTGGCCGACCGCAACCTGCGCCTGAAAGAGGCCGAGCAGCTCATTACGCGCGCCTTGCAGCTTGAACCCAACGATCCCTCCATCCTCGACAGCATGGGGTGGGTGCTATACCGCCTGGGCGACAAGGCCAAGGCCATCGAATACCTGCAGCGTGCCTGGCAGAGCCGGCCCGACGCCGAAGTCGGCGTTCATCTGGGCGAGGTGCTGTGGGCGAACAACCAGCGCAACGAAGCTACGGCCATCTGGCGCGCGGTGGCCGCGCAAGCGCCAGACAATGCCATGCTCAAGGAAACCCTCAAGCGCCTGGGTGTGTCCTTATGAAGTGGCTGGCGGTCTTGTTGGCGGCAGTGGTGATGGCGGGCTGTGCAACACCCCCGCCGGTTGTGGCGCCGGCAGGCAGCGTGGAATCCGGCGTGCTGTGGCGCACGGGCCGCTTTGCTGTGAATGTCGAGGAACTGGGCGGCAAGCAACATGCCGTGCAAGGTGGCTTTACCTGGCGCGACGCGGCCCGCGAAGGCCTGACGCTGGACCTGAATTCGCCCTTGGGGGCGGCCCTGGCGCGTGTCGAGGTGGCGCCAGACGGTTCGGCCGTGCTGATCGAAGCGAACGGCACCCGTACCCCGGCCGATAGCGCCGACGATCTGGTGGCTCGCGTGTTGGGCAGCCCCATTCCGGTTGCCGGCCTGCGCCATTGGCTGCGCGGGCAGTTGCCGGGTGCGCACGAAGCGCAGATCTTGCAAACCGACACGCAAGGGCGGCCAACCACGTTTGTGCAAGGCGGCTGGCGGGTGCAGATCACCGAATTCGACGCCATCGGGCCGGTGCGCCTGCAGTTGCAACGCAACGAACCGGGCAACCGCAATATCAACGCACGCCTTGTGATGACTCCCAGCGCCGCGCCATGACCCAACTGCGCAATGTTCCCGCGCCAGCCAAGCTCAACCTGTTCCTGCATGTGATCGGCCGCCGCGCAGACGGCTATCACCTGCTGCAAACCGTATTCAGGCTCATCGATTTCTGCGATACGCTGCATTTCACGCGTCGCGATGATGGCTTGGTTCAGCGCATCACGCCGCTGCCCGGGGTGCCCGCGTCCGAATGCCTGACCGTGCGCGCCGCCCTGGCCTTGCAACGCGCCACGGGTTGCCGCTACGGCGTCGATATCGAGCTGGAAAAGCGGATACCGTCCGGCGGCGGATTGGGGGGCGGGTCCAGCGATGCGGCCACGGTGCTGCTGGCGCTCAACCGCCTCTGGGCCACGGGCCTGTCGCGCGCCAGGCTCATGGAGCTGGCGCTGCCGTTGGGGGCGGATGTGCCGGTGTTTGTGTTCGGCCGCAATGCATTTGCCGAAGGCATAGGCGAGGATTTGCAGCCGCTGGTGCTGCCGCCACGCTGGTATGTTGTGATCCAACCCGGTGTCCAGGTGCCGACCGCAGATATTTTTAAGGCAGAGGAGTTGACACGTGACACAACCTCTGTCAGAATTACGGACTTTTCCAGCTCACAAGATTTTTCAAGTGACGCAGCAGGCCAAGAGGCTCGCGGCAACGCCGAAATAATCGGGCAGGAAAAAGCCAAGCAGTGCTTCGAAGTGCGTGAAACGCGCGAAGTACGGTCAGGTGGTTTTAGCAGTCGCTTTGGTAAGAACGATCTCGAGCCTGTCGTATTGGGCAGGTTCCAAGAGGTTAGAATTGCCAAGCAGCTGGTTACGCAAGCGATGTCGCGTACCGGTATCCGTTCATGCAGTGAAGTGCGCATGTCTGGTTCTGGTTCATGCCTTTTTATCGAATGTGTTTCTCGGCAGGATGCTGTTACCATTGAAGCCGAAATCGCAGCTACAATCCGTACTTCGGAAATCGCAGCAAATGCAGTCAGATCGGTGGCAATATGTGCCGGTCTTGAAAAGCATCCATTGCAAGATTGGGCTATTTAAGCCTGCTGCTGGGGAGTCGCCAAGTTGGTTAAGGCACCGGATTTTGATTCCGGCATTCGAGGGTTCGAATCCTTCCTCCCCAGCCATTTTCTTCCCAAAGCGCCCCACTGCCATTGTGTGCAGGGCTTGCCGTACCAATATGTACTGACTGCGCGCATGTTCGTGCCGCCGGACCCTTTGGAAAGAAAATGTACAAGTACAGGTTCTCGTTCCAACTTCCCCATTCGGGGCCTGCCGCATCAGTGGCACCGTACGAAAAACCATGCACTTTAAAAGTTACAGATTCGCCAAAGCTGTTGAATACACATCGTGTTCAACAGCTTTGTTGTTGGTGCAGCAGGTAACGGGCAAGGCGTAATGACGCGACACAATTTCATGATTTTCACCGGCACCGCGAACCCGCGGCTGGCGGTCGATGTAGCCAATCACCTGGATATGCCGCTGGGCAAAATGACCGTTGGTCGGTTTTCAGACGGCGAGGTGATGGTTGAAATCAACGAGAACGTGCGCGGTAAAGACGTTTTCGTTCTGCAACCCACGTGTGCTCCCACCAACGACAACCTGATGGAAGTCATGGTGATGGTCGATGCCCTGCGCCGCGCTTCGGCCGGCCGCATCACTGCCGCCATTCCCTACTTTGGCTATGCACGCCAGGATCGCCGCCCCCGTTCGGCGCGGGTTTCCATCTCGGCCAAGGTCGTGGCCAACATGCTGCAGGTTGCCGGCGTAGACCGCGTCCTCACCATGGACCTTCACGCCGACCAGATCCAGGGTTTCTTCGATATCCCCGTCGACAACATCTATGCAGCACCGATATTGCTTGGCGATATCTGGAAGCGCAATATGGATAACCTGATGGTGGTGTCGCCCGATATCGGTGGCGTGGTTCGTGCGCGTGCACTGGCCAAGCGCCTGGAAGTCGACCTGGCCATCATCGACAAGCGTCGTCCGCGCGCCAATGTCTCCGAAGTGATGAACATCATCGGTGACGTCCAGGGCCGCAACTGCATCATCATGGATGACATGGTCGACACCGCAGGCACCCTGTGCAAGGCCGCCCAGGCCCTGAAAGAGCACGGTGCACTGAACGTGGACGCCTATTGCACGCACCCCGTGTTGTCCGGCGGCGCGGTTGCCCGCATCGCGGATTCCGCGCTCGACAGCCTGGTGGTCATCGATAGCATCCCCCTTAGCGAAGAAGCCCGCGCCTGCGGTCGCATCCGCCAATTGTCGTGTGCCGCGCTGGTGGGTGAAACCATGCTGCGTATTTCGCACGCCGAATCGGTTTCCTCGCTGTTCGTCGAATAAGTTTTCTGCCGGGGCTGGTCGCGGCCCCGGTAAAAGCGCAGGCGTATTTCACGCCCGCGTTCACACCGGCGGCATCGTTCCGCCAATACGGAGAAACCCATGAAATTCAACGCCACTGCGCGTAGCGTACAGGGATCGAGTGCGAGCCGCCGCCTGCGCCACGCTGGCCGCGTTCCGGCCATCGTCTACGGTGCTTCGCAAGAGCCCGCCAGCATCGAACTCGATCACAACGAAATCTACCATGCACTGCGCAAGGAAGAATTCCACGCTTCGATCCTGCAGATGCAAATCGATGGCAAGAGCGAAAACGTTCTGCTGCGCGCCGTTCAATGGCACGCCTACAAGCCGCAAGTCCTGCACGTCGACTTCCAGCGCGTTGCCGCTGGCCAGGCTCTGCACACCAAGATCCCGCTGCACTTCATCAACGCCGAAAATTCGCCGGCCGTGAAGCTCAGCAGCCAGGTGATCAGCCATGTGCTGACCGAAATCGAACTGTCGTGCCTGCCGGGCGACCTGCCCCAGTTCGTCGAAGTGGATCTGGCTGACGTACTGCCGGGCGCCTCGGTGCACCTGAGCGACATCAAGCTGCCGCTGGGCGTTACCTACATGGCACATGGCGGCGACGCCAACCCGCTGCTGGCTTCGGCCGTGGCTGTGCGTGGCGCTGCTGCTGCTGAAGGCGAAGCTGCCGCTGCAGAGTAAACCGGATACTGCCCCTGGCAGATCGGTTCGCGCTGTATAAGCGGGCCCCGAGTGCGAAGGCACCGGGGCCTTTTCTTTAGGTTACGTGCAAGACTTGAGCGAAAAAAGAGCTGCCATGTCCTCTCCCATACGTCTGGTGGTCGGGCTGGGTAATCCTGGCCCTGAATACGAACGTACCCGCCACAATGCGGGTTTCTGGCTGCTGGACAGCGTGGCCGACGATCTCAAGGCGTCGTTCCTGAGCGAAAAGGCTTTTTTCGGGCAGGTGGCCAAGGCGCGCCATGCCGGCGCCAGCGTATTGCTGGTCAAGCCGACGACCTATATGAACCGTTCGGGCCGGGCGGTGGGCGCGCTGGCGAACTTCTACAAGATTGCGCCGCAGGAAGTCCTGGTGATACACGACGAGCTGGATCTGCCGCCAGGACATGCCAAGCTCAAGTTGGGTGGCGGCGTGGCCGGCCACAACGGCTTGAAGGATATCCAGTCGGCACTGGGCACGCCCAACTTCTGGCGCGCGCGCATAGGCATCGGCCATCCGCGTACCCTGGGACTGGCCCAGCAGGTGGCTGATTTCGTCCTGCACCCGCCGCGGCGTGAAGAGCAGGCTGCCATTGACGGTGCCTTGACCCGGGTGCGCGCCATCGTGCCGGCCTTGCTGGATGGCAACTTCGAGCAGGCTACCAGGCAATTGCATGGCGACAACAGCTAAGCCCGTAGGCGCCGGCCGCATCGCCCAGCCGGTCTTTCGGGCCGAGCTTGCCGATTTCCTGCGGTTCGTGCGCCGTCCCACCCTGGGGCCACGCTTGCCGCGCGCGGCCATGCCGGCGCTGGCCGCCGACTGGATCGGCGGCGTCGACATCCGGCGCATCGTGCGCTGGGTCGTCTTTCTGTGGGCCGTCAACCTGCTGCTGCTGGGGCCGCTGGCCGCTGGCGCAGCCTGGCTCAGCGGCGCGGGGCACCGGTTCGATCCGGTCGACCTGCCCTGGTTCCTCGCCCTGGTCTGGGCGCCGGTAGTCGAAGAAATCATGTTCCGCTTCGGCATGCGCCGTCCCGGTGCGGCGTTATGGCTGGTACCCGCCTTTGCCGCCGTCGTCACGCAGGGCAGCGGCCTGTATACCGGGCTCTTGCTGGCGCTTTCCCTGGCCCTGGTGGCCTGGCCAGGATTGCCCGGCGTGCGCTGGAGCGCGCGCTGGAACCGGCGCTATCGCCGCATCTTTCCCCTGGTATTCCATGCCCTGACCGCGGCATTCGCGGTGCTGCACCTGTTGAACTTCACCCTGGGCAAATCACCCTGGTGGCTGTTGCCCATGTTGATACTGCCGCAATGGCTGACCGGCCTGGTGCTGGGCTGGATGCGCGTTCGCACCGGCATCGGCGCATCGATCCTCACGCATGCCATGTTCAACGCCGGCCCCATGGTGCTGGTCTGGCTGCTGATGCAGGCCATGCCAGACTGATTTTGAAAAAAACCGGGGTCAGACCACAATATTCCGCCAGACGGAAAGCCGTAGTCTGACCCCGGTTTTTGTCCTGGCACTGCTCTGATCAGAGCCGCGTATAGCGTCGCCAGGCCTCGGGCAGCTCTGATGTAGATGTGCCCCCGGCCAGCAAGGCCCACAGCAGCGTGCGCGCCTTCAACGGCGACAGCCAGCCCGACATCAACGCCCCGCGCCGTATCAAGTCCACTTCCGAACCGACATAGCCATAAGTGGCCGAGGCCGCGGGGCCTGCCCCCGTACGGCTGGCCACCACGACCGGCATGGCTTCGCACAGGGCCTGTATTCGCTCGGCAAAACCGAACGAAACGTGGCCGGCGCCAAAACCCGCGATCACCAACCCGTCGTAGCCGGCCTGGCCCACCATATCGGCCAGTTCACCGTTGTCGCCCAGCCAGGTCTGCAGCAATGCGACCCGGGTCGCGCCGCGTACTGCCGGCGCCAGCGTCGGCGGGCGCGGTGCGGGTGCATGGAAATAATGGATCGCGCCTTCCGCGAGCATGCCCAGCGGGCCGGATTCCGGCGATTCGAACGCTTGCACGGCCAGCGAGTGGCGCTTGCGCACCCAGCGCGCGGCATGCACCGTATCGTTCATGACCACCAGCACCCCGCGATTACGGCTGGATGCCGCGCCGCCGACCAGTACGGCGGCCAGCAGATTGGCGGGCCCTTCGGCGCCCGCGGCGCGCGGGGCCCGCATGGCGCCCGTCACCACCAGCGGTTCCGGGCGCTGCCAGTACAAGTCCAGCAGATAGGCGGTTTCTTCTATGGTATCGGTGCCCTGGGTCAGCACCACGCCCGCCGCGCCGGCATCGACCTGCTGCTCGCCCCAGGCGATGGCCGCCAGCAGGTTCTCGTAGCCCAGTGAGGCGCTGGGCAGCTGGAACAGGGTCTCGGCAACGATGTGCGCGACATCGGCTAGGCCGGGAACGCTGGCGGCAAGCTGCTCGGCCGTCAAACGAGGCGTCACGCCTCCGGCGGCGTCGTCGGGTGTCATGCTGATGGTGCCGCCCAGCGAGGCGATGGCGATGCGGGGAATGGTCATGTGCTTGATTCCGGAAGCCGAAACGCATTATAGGAGTGGCCCAGAGCAGCCAGCCCCCCGGTCAACCCTTGTTGCCAGGTTCGTGCGCCGCAGGTAGGCTGCGTTACCATCCTGATGCGCGAATACTCTGGGACCAGACACAGATGAATGCCGTTGCCTGCTTGTATCGCTATCCCGTCAAGGGCTTGTCGCCAGAGCCGCTGCCTGCGGTTGAATTGAATGTTGGCGACGGCTTCCCACTGGATCGGCGCATGGCCATCACCAATGGCGCCTGGCTGTTCGACGCCCAGACCTACGAGCCCCGGCCCAAATCCAGTTTCCTGATGCTGGCCAGGGACGAAGCGCTGGCGGCGCTCAAGACCAGCGTCAATCCCGCCGGCACCGAACTTACCCTTAGCGCGCCTGACGGCCGGCGCATCGTGGCCGACATCGATGACGATGCCAGCCTGGATGCCTTGTCCGATTTCCTGCAAGCCTACCTGGGTGGCCGGCTGCAAGGCCCGCCTCGGCTGGTGCGCAGCGCCAGCCATCGCTTCACCGACGTCAGCGTGGTCTCGCCGGCCATGATGTCGTCCGTGTCGCTCATCAACCTGGCCAGCTTGCGCGAACTCGAACAGGCCATGGGCCGCGCACTGGACCCCCTGCGCTTTCGGGCG
>JBEBVZ010000069.1:0-16486 GCA_040392445.1 Verticiella sediminum | reverse complement strand
GACGGCAATCTGCGCTGGGGTGCACGGGAATGCGCCCTTCTATGGCGTCTTCCACGTTGGCAAAATAAGTCGTGCCAATCAGCCGGAGCCGGGTAAGGGAAACACGCTCTTCGTCATTCTGGCCTGACCCCGGTTTTCAGTGCCTATACCGAGCGCGCCAGGGGCAGCTTGCTGCCGGCGATGGCGCGTTCCTGCATGACGCCGCGCCGAAAGCGGAAGATCTTGGCCGGCCGGCCGGCCGCGCCGGCGCGCACTTCGCCGGTTTCCTCGACCAGTTCCTGCTGTTCGATCAAGCGGCGAAAGTTCTGCTTGTGCAGGCGGCGCCCGGCCAGCGCTTCGACGGTTTGCTGCAGTTGCAGCAAGGTGAAGTCGGGCGGCATCAACTCGAACACCACGGCGCGGTACTTGAGCTTGGCCCGCAAGCGGGCAATGCCGGTGGCCAGGATGCGGCGATGGTCATATTGCATGGCGGTGCCCGGCAGCAGCTCATGCAGGGCCGCCTCGCCACGGCCACGCCGCAAGGCCTCGGGCACCAGGCCCGCCTCGTACAGCAGTTCGTAGCGCTGCAGCACCATATCTTCGTTCCAGGTATTGCCGTGCAGCCCGAAGGTGATCGCGATGCGCTGTTCGCGCCCGGCGCGCACACTCGTTTCGGCGGCGGCTGCCCAGTCGCGCAAGGCGGGCGCGATCACATCGGCGATCAGAGCCGGCACGCCGGCGCGATGGTCTTCCCAGGGGAAATAGCGATACCAGCTCTGCCACCCGGCGTCGGTGGTGTCGTCGGATTCCGATTCCCGGGTAAGGGCCAGATAGCTGATGGACATGACCTGGCGCTCGCCACCGGATTCATCCAGGCGATCGCGATCGGCAAAGGTGTAGAGCTGCTCGACGTAGCCCAGCGGATGGTGGGTTTGCTGTTCCACCCAGGCCCGCAGGCCGGCCTGCAGCGAGCGATGCGATTGCTCGAACGGCCCGGCGGGCAGGGCGCTGGCATCGCGGGTGGTCAGGACTCGCGGCTCGCCCTGGGTTACCGCCACCAGCACGGCCACCAGATCGGCGGTGATGGCGCGTGAAGCGCTGTCAGGCATCACGGCCAGCCATCGGGCAACTGCGGCTCAATCGAACTGGGCCAGGGCGTTCTCGCGCGTATCGGATACATTCAGAATGGCCAGGAAGCCGCTGATTTCGAAGACCTCGCGCACATGCGGTTGCAGGCCAAACAGCACCAGCTTGCCATTGGCCTGTTTGAGCCGCTTGGCCAGCACCAGCACCACGCGCAGGCCCGCGCTGGAAATGTAGTCGAGCTGTGCAAAATTCAGGGCCAGCTTGCCCACGCCTTGGTTGACGTGAGCGACAAGCTCGGCTTCGGCTGCGGCCGAATTGACGCTGTTCAATTGCCCTTGCACGCTGGCAATCAGGGTTTCACCGAATTTTTCACAAGCTATTGTCATGATGGTCGCAAAGTGGGGCAACGCAAAAATGCGTGAAATCAGGATGGATACGATTGGAGACTTTTCGGGGGCTCGCGCCGATAATACCAGCACAGCCGCACTTCTTACATTAGCCCGCCTCGATGACTTTCCTGCAAACGCTGCTATCCCGACTGCGCCTGCCAGCTGCTCCCCTGGTGCGCCGCCGCTCGCCAGACCTGATCTATAGCGCCGACGAACGCGTCCCCGGCAGCCAGTTGCTGACCCTGGGTGTCCAGCATGCGGCCGCAGCGCTGGCCTTGATCACGTATGTGATTGCCGCGGCCACCATCGCCAAGCTCACCCTGGACGAAACCCAGGCGCTGGTCGCGGCCTCCGCTCTGGGCATGGCGATGTCCACCGCCCTGCAAGCCTGGGGCGGGCGCCTGGGCGGCGGGGTCATGCTGGTCCATATTCCCAATCCCCTGCTGGTGGCCGTCATCGCAACAGTAGCCAGCCGTTATGGCCCTGGCGGGCTGGTGGCAACCGCCCTGCTCTCTAGCGGCTTCGTTCTGATCGTCAGCCAAATTTTGCCGCGCTTGCGCACGGTGTTTCCGCCCACCGTGGCGGGCGTGGTCATCTGCATCAGCGGCCTGACCCTGTCGGCTTCAGCCATCACGCATGCCTTCGGCCTGGACGCCACCTCGGGCATCGAATCATCCAGCCTGCTGATCTCGGGGGTCACGCTGGCCGTGGTGGTTGCCTGCTCGGTCTGGGGCTCGCGCACGCTAAAGCTGCTGGGCCTGCTTTTGGGGCTGCTGGCAGGCGCCGTCACAGCCGCCGTCCTGGGTCGCCTGGCGGGCCTGGACGCCATTGCCCACGCCGACTGGCTGGCACTGCCCGCCGTCTATATGCCGCAGTTCAGTCTGGACCCCGGCATCGTCCTGGCGGTGGCCATGATCACCATCCTCAGCCAGCTCGACACCCTGGGCACGGTCGTGCTCATGCAAAAAATGGAAGATGCCGACTGGCGCCGCGCCGACCTCAAGAGCGTGGGCCGCGCGATCCGCGCCAATGGATTCGGCGACGCCATCTGCGCGGCGATGGGGCCCTACCCCTCCGTCACGTCGTCAGCCAATGTGGCGCTGTGCCATATCAGCCGCTCGACCTCGCGCTATATCGGGCTGGTGACGGCCGCGCTGCTGGCGGTGGTGGCCGTCATGCCCAAGGCGACCCTGGCCCTTACCCTGATCCCGGTGCCGGTGATCGGGGCCATCGAGGTCTATGTCTCGGCCTACCTGATCGTGGGCGGCATAGAACTCATTGCCCAGCGCGCGCTCGATAGCCGCGGCATTTTCATGGTCGGGCTTTCGCTAACCCTGGGCCTGGGCGTGGTGCTGCTGCCAAGCATCGCCACCCAGGTGCCCGCCGCCCTCCAGTTCATGGTGGGCAACGGCATGGTCATGACCGGCGCGATCGCCGTGGGGCTCAATCTTTTGTTTCGCCTGGGAACCTCGCAACAATCCACGCTGGTCCTGGCCCAGGCCACCGAATCACCTGCCACCGCCATTACCGATTTCATCGACATGCAAGGCGCCGCCTGGGGTGCCCGGCGCGACGTCATTGCCCGCGCGGCGCTGGCAGCCCTGGAGGCGGCCGAAGCCATCAACGCCTCCGGCGACGGTCGGGAAGTATTGGCCCTGCATGGCAGCTTCGACGAGTACAACCTGGACATCGACCTGGTCCACACCGGGCCGCCCCTGCCGCTGGCAAGCCAGCCTTCGGCAGCCGACCTTAGCCGGCTGTTGGACGACGAGCATGATGACGTTCTTGATCAGGCGATTGCCGACGTCTCGGTGGTGCTGCTGCGCAACCTGGCCGATCGCATCCAGGCCGGCGCACGCGACCAGCAATCGTTTTTACGCTTGCACTTCGATCACTGATAATCTTTGCTCAACCCACGCTTTCCTGCATGCATCCGATCACAATGAACAAGCCTCACGATACGCTGGAACTGTCACCCGGACCCACGGCGATTCAGCAGGCCCTGCAATGGCTGGAGGAACTGGGCGAGCGTGATAGCTGGCCGGCGCGCACCCGGTTCGGGCTGACTTTAAGCGTGGACGAGGCCCTGACCAACGTGGTGAGCTATGCCTTTGCGGGGCGCGCCAGCAGCGCGCCCAGGCCCTATATACGCTTGCTGCACCGGGCGGAACCGGGCACGGTGCACATCAGCATCACCGACAATGGCGTGGCCTTCGACCCCACCGGGGTACCGCCGCCCGTGGCAGATGTCTCCATAGAAACCGCCACCATAGGCGGTCATGGCGTGCAACTGATGCGCCACTACCTGCAAGCCATGGCATACACACGCGAAGACGACGAAAACCGGCTGGCGCTGACGGCGCAATTGCCGCCACCGGATACGGCCGCATAGCCGTCGCCAGCCCGCCCACGGCCCTGCCGCCCGCCTAGTTAGCCGCGCCGGGGCAGGTTCACCAGGGCTATCCCGGCAAGGATCAACAACGCACCCACGCCGAAGGCCGGATCGAAGGGGTCGTCGAGCAGCCAGACGCCAAACGCCATGCCGAACACCGGGGTCAGGAAGGTGAACACGGACAAGCGCGCCGCCAGGTAGCGGCGCAGCATCCAGAACCAGATCAGGAAGCTGGCGAAGCCCACCACGATGGTCTGGAACACCATGCTGGTCCAGACCACGGGAGTCATCGCGCCGATGGCATCGGCGCCCGTTGCCCAGGAAAACAGCCACAGGACGCCCCCCGCCATGGCCAACTGGTACAGCAGGGTTTTGCTGGGTGGCGCTTCGGATAGCGTGGTCGCGCGGATGACGATGGTGGTGCCGCCCCAGAAGGCGCCCGCCAATATCCCCAGGCCATCGCCTATCCACATGCCGGGCATGACGGCGCCATTCATGATGCCGCTGGAAAACGCGGTGGCGACCCCGGCGAATGCCACGGACACGCCCAGCCACTGCATGGGAGCAAGCTTTTCGCCGGGCACCCAGAGATGCAGGCCCAAAGCCGTAAAGATGGGCGCGGTATACAGGAACACCGACATATGCGAGGCGGTGGTATAGCCCAGCCCCAGCGCCACGAAAAGGAATTCAATGCTGAACAGTAGCCCCGCCGCAACACCCGGGCCCAGGGTGCGGTCGGCCCGCCAGATAGGGATGCCACGCGCCAGCATCACCGCGGCAACCATGGCCGCCGCCAGCGCAGACCGTATCGCCGTTTGCATGACCGGTGCAATCGACGGGGCGGCAACCTTCAAGGCCACCTGCTGCATGCCCCAGCAAAGGCACAACACCAGCATTACCGAGACGGCAAAGCCGTCCAGGGGTTTGCGCTCAGCGACCATGGCGTTTTTGCTCCGTACCGGCCGGCTGGCCGCACTCCGGCCATCCTACCTCGGGGTAGCCGACCGCGACGGCCCACTGCCCGCGCGCAAGCACAGGCCCTAGTGCCCGCGACTGATGGAAAAAGCGCAGAAATCCAACATGGCCGTCTTGAACGGCGAATCGGGGAAGGCATCGAGGGCGGAGGCCGCGGCTTCGGCTTCGAGACGAGCTGCCCGACGCGTATGTTCAAGCGCATCGGTGGCGTGTATGGCCTGGGCCACGGCTTCGAAATCGCCGTCGCCGGCCTCGATAGCGTCGCGCACCAGTTGACGCTGCTCGGGGGTGCCCACTTCCATCACCCGGATCAGGGGCAAGGTGGCCTTGCCTTCGCGCAGGTCGTCGCCCACGTTCTTGCCCAGGGCATCGACTTCGCCGCTGTAGTCGAGCACGTCGTCGATCAGCTGGAACGCCGTGCCGATGCGCCGGCCGTATTCCATGGCGGCTTCGATCAGCCCGGCCCCCGGATCGGCCAGCAAGGCGCCGACATGGGCCGAAGCCTCGAAGAGACGCGCCGTTTTATAGCGCACCACTTCCATATAGCGTTCCTCGGTGACATCCGGGTCGTGCACGTTGAGCAGTTGCAGTACTTCGCCCTCGGCGATGACGTTGGTAGCGTCGGCCAGCACCCGCATGATTTCCAGGTGCCCGGTTTCCACCATCATCTGGAAAGTGCGCGAATACAGGAAGTCGCCCACCAGCACGCTGGCGGCGTTGCCGAACACGGCATTGGCGGTGCTGCGGCCCCGGCGCAGATCGGATTCGTCGACCACATCGTCGTGCAGCAGCGTGGCGGTGTGGATGAACTCGACCACCGCGGCAAGCTGGTGATGCATATTGCCTTGGTAACCCAGTGCCCGGGCCATGACCAGCAACAGTGCGGGACGCAAGCGCTTGCCGCCAGCCTGCACGATGTAGTCGCCTATGGTCCGGATCAGCACAACCCGGGAATCCAGCCGTTCACGGATGACCGCGTCGACCGCTTTCATATCCTGGGAAATGGGTGCTAATAAAGATGGCAGACTCAAGATATTTCCAGACGAAAAACAACCGCGCCCCGCGGGCGCAACAAGTGTATGGATTATACGAGGAGTGTCGCAACAGCGATGCACACGCGCAAGCCAACAGGCATTGACCAGACCCAACATCGCTGATAAAATCGCCGGTTCAGCTTTTTGGCTGATTATTTTTTAAGAGGGTTTCCCATGTACGCGGTCATAAAAACCGGCGGCAAGCAGTATCGTGTTGCCACTGGTGAAAAACTGAAAATAGAACAGATACCGGCAGACATCGGGCAAGAAATCGCACTGGACCAGGTTCTGGCAGTGGGCGAAGGCGACCAGCTAAAGCTGGGCGCCCCGTTCCTTGCTGGCGCAGTGGTCAAGGCTACAGTTCTTGCGCAAGGTCGCCACGATAAGGTTCACATCTTCAAGATGCGCCGGCGCAAGCACTACCAGAAGCGCCAGGGTCATCGTCAGAACTACACCGAAATCCGCATCGAAGCGATCTCGGCGTAATACTACGTTTCGGGTGCACTGCCTGGCGGTTGCACCGAACGTAACTCACGGAGTCAATCATGGCACAGAAAAAAGGCGGCGGCTCTACGCGGAACGGTCGTGACTCAGAATCGAAGCGCCTGGGCGTAAAAGCCTACGGCGGTCAGCTGATCCCGGCAGGTTCGATCATTGTTCGTCAACGCGGCACCCGCTTTCACGCAGGCACCAATGTTGGCATCGGTAAGGATCACACCCTGTTCGCACTGGAAGAAGGCAAAGTTGAATTCGCCATCCGGGGCGCACTGCGCAAGCACACCGTGTCGATCGTCAAGGCTTGATGCCTTTGCGGGGCAACCGCCCCGCTGCGGCGCACAGCGCCAGCGCTACGGCGCTCGACGCATCGGCGCCCGGCGCTACGGTGCCCGGCAAAAAGCCCTGCTGCTCACGGCAGGGCTTTTGTTTTTTGCGCCACATCGTTTTACAGTAGCAACATCCAATCGGAATCTGCTTTCAAGATGAAATTCGTTGACGAAGCCACCATCGAAGTCACCGCCGGCAAAGGCGGAAATGGCGTGGCGAGCTTTCGCCGCGAAAAATTCATACCCCGAGGCGGTCCCGACGGTGGCGATGGCGGACGCGGCGGCAGTATTTATGCTGTCGCCGACCGCAACATCAATACCCTGATCGACTACCGCTATGCACGCCTGCACCGCGCCAAAGGCGGTGAAAACGGCCGTGGCAAGGACCAGTACGGCGCCGCGGGCGACGACATCACCCTGCGCGTGCCGGTAGGCACCATGATTTTCGACGCCGACACCGGCGAGCAACTGTTCGACCTGACCCGCCATGGCGAGACCGTGGTCGTGGCTCAAGGCGGCGGCGGTGGCCTGGGCAACCTGCACTTCAAATCCAGTATCAACCGCACGCCTCGCCAGTTCACCCCCGGCGAGGAGGGCGAACAGCGCCGCCTGCGCATGGAACTGAAAGTGCTTGCCGACGTCGGCCTGCTGGGCATGCCCAATGCGGGCAAGTCCACGCTGATCAGCAAGGTGTCCAACGCGCGCCCGAAGATCGCCGACTATCCTTTCACGACCCTGCACCCCAACCTGGGTGTGGTGCGTACCGACTCGGGCCGCAGCTTCGTCATTGCCGACATCCCCGGCCTGATCGAAGGCGCGTCCGAAGGCGCCGGCCTGGGCCATTTGTTCCTGCGCCACCTGGCCCGCACCCGCGTTCTGCTGCACCTGATCGATAGCGCGCCGCTGGACCTGCCGGAAGATCCGCTGGCATCCGCAGTCCATTCCGCCCGCGCCATCGTCGAAGAGCTGCGGCTCTACGACGAAGACCTGTACAACAAGCCGCGTTGGCTGGTGCTCAACAAACTGGACATGCTGCCCGACCCCGAAGATTTTCGTCGGCGCTTTTGCGAAGAGCTCGGTTGGGAAGGCCCGGTGTTCTCGATTTCCGCACTCACCGGCGACGGCACATCAGAGCTGGTCTGGGCCTTGCAGAATCACATCGACGCCGAACGCACCAAGGATCAGGCCATCGAGGATGCCGCTGAACCCGGCGCCGACGGCAAGCCCGTCATGAAGGCCGAAGATCCGCGCTTTCCCGAAGCCTGAACAGGTTCGCACGTAGACTTTTTCCCTTTCCCGGTTGTTTGCCGGAACCCGCCCGCAGCGGCATCCGGCCCTTAGAAGCATCCCATGAGCACGGATTCCGTTATTGCCTGCGCCAACCGCATCGTCATCAAGGTTGGCTCATCCCTGGTCACCAATGAAGGGCGCGGCCTGGACCGCGATGCCGTTGCCGCCTGGGCGGCCCAGATAGCCGCGCTGCGCGCCATGGGCAAGGAAGTCGTGCTGGTGTCCAGCGGCGCGGTGGCAGAAGGCATGGCCCGCCTGGGCTGGGCGCGGCGCCCCAAGAACATGCACCAGCTTCAGGCGGCCGCGGCTGTGGGCCAGATGGGCCTGGTTCAGGCCTATGAAACGGCGTTTGCCGCGCACGGCCTGGCCACGGCGCAGATCCTGCTCACGCATGAAGACCTGTCGGACAGACAGCGCTACCTGAACGCCCGCACCACCCTGTTTACCCTGCTGCGCCTGGGCGTGGTGCCCATCGTGAACGAGAACGACACGGTGGTCACGGATGAAATCCGGTTTGGCGACAACGACACCCTGGGTGCGCTGGTGACCAACCTGATCGAAGCCAGCGCGCTGATCATCCTGACCGACCAGCGCGGCCTGTATGCGGCCGATCCGCGCAAGAACCCCGACGCCGAGTTCATCTCGCACGCCACGGCCGGCGACCTTGCCCTGGAAGCAATGGCGGGTGGCGCCGGCAGCGCCGTGGGCACCGGTGGCATGTATACCAAGATCATCGCGGCCAAGCGTGCCGCCGGCAGCGGCGCCCATACCGTCATTGCCTCGGGCCGCGAACCCGATCTGCTGCCGCGCCTGGCCAACGGCGAAAGCGTGGGCACCACGCTGCACGCGCGCATGGCTACGCTTTCTGCGCGCAAGCAATGGCTGGTGGATCACCTGCGCCTGCGTGGCCGCTTGATACTGGATGACGGCGCCATCCGGGCCCTGAGCCAAGCCGGCAAGAGCCTGCTGCCCATCGGCGTGGCCAGCGTGGAAGGCGATTTCGAGCGCGGCGATGTCGTGGCCTGCCACGACGCCCAGGGCCGAGAATGGGCACGCGGCCTGATCAACTATTCCGCTGCCGATACCCGGCGCATCATGCGCCAGCCATCCAGCAGCATCGTCACGATCCTGGGCACCATCAACGAACCCGAGCTGATGCATCGCGACAACCTGGTGGTATTGCGCGGCAGTCATAATCCTGACCAGGCTGCGGACCCCAGGCGCGACTGCTAGTTCGACGTCACCCGCGGACCGCCATGCGCGCCGGCATGGTCTTGCGCCACAAGCGCGGCCAAGGTGCGCAAGGCCTGCTCGGTTCTTGGCGTGAATGGCTCGCCACAACTGATGCGGATGAAATGGTTGTAGCGGCTGGTATTGGAAAACATGCTGCCGGGTATGACTCGCACGCCTTGGGCCAGCGCCTGCTCGAACACTTGCTGCGACGATCGCTGATCGGGTAGTTCCACCCACAGCAGCAGCCCGCCATCGGGCACCGTCAAACGCGTGCCTTCAGGAAAGTGCCGGGCGACGGCCTCGGCCATCTGCTCGCGCTGCTGCTTCAGTAGCTGGCGCAGCCTAAGCAGGTGACGGTCGTAGGCATGGGACGCCATGAAATCCGCCATGGCGATCTGTGCCAGCGGCTCGTTGGGACGGCTTTGCACATATTTCAGCATCGCCGCCCGGGCCTGCCAGCGTCCACCCATCATCCAGCCCAGACGCATGCCGGGCGCCACGGTCTTGTGTAGCGAAGTGCAGAATATGACGTTCCCGGTCTGGTCCCAAGCCTTGAGCGCGCGCAGCGGTACGGCACTGTTGGTCAGCAGGCCGTAGGTATCGTCTTCTATCAGCGGCACCCCCTGGTGTTCGCATAGCTGCACCAACCTGGCTTTTTGCGCATCGGGCATGACGCTGCCCAAGGGATTCTGCAGGTTGGGCACGACCACCACCGCCTTGATACCCGGATAGGCCTGGAAGGCCAGGTCCAGCGCCTCGATGGAAATCCCGTGCTGCGGACTCGTGGGAATCTCCAGCGCCTGCATCCCCAGGCTTTCCAGGATCTGCAGCAAGCCGAAGTACACCGGCGATTCGATGGCGATCGTGTCGCCCGGCCCGGCCACGGTACGCAGCGCCAGGTTCAGCGCTTCGATACAGCCATGCGTGACAATGATTTCGTCGGCCCCTGCATGGATACCCTGAGCCAAGGCCCGCCGGGCCAGCACGGCGCGAAATGCCGGGTGGCCCAGGGCAGGCGCCGGCCGCACCAGCACTTGCGGCTGTTGCCTCAAGGCTCGCATCATGGATTGCTTGAGCATCTCGAGCGGATAGGCCTCGGGCGCAGCGGCTCCGATGGAAAAATTCACCGCCTCGGGAAACTGCTCGGATCGGGCAACGAACGCCGAGACACGGTCGTGGATTCCAACGTAACTGGCGCGATCCGGCAGGCGAGCAAAGTCCGGATCCCGCACGGGTGGAATGGCTACACGCCTGGATTTGCGCACAAAGTAACCCGAGCGGGCCCGTGCTTCTAGCAGGCCCTCGCTTTCCAGCTCGCGACATGCCTGCAAAGCCGTGGAAAGGCTGACCTGGTGCAGGCGCATCAGCGCCCGGATGGACGGCACGCGATCGCCATGCGCCAACACGCCATTCTGGATGGCGCGCCGGTAGTGATCGGCAACACGTTGGTATAGCGGCAGGGAATGCATGCCTTATGGTGCGGCAAGCGCACCCAGGTCAAAAGATACAGTTTGCCCCAAAAACGACCATAACAGATGTGCATATCAGGCACTGCACCGGTACAGAAAACACGCCGTTGTGCCTGTTGCGGCAGGGGCGGCCTGCGTACGCTGGAGACTATCCCGTATGCGAGAGCGCCCCATGAAAACCGCCCAGTCTCCAGCCCCTTTGCCGATCTCGGTCAAACAGGGAAACAGCCATGGTTTTGCGGTGGCGCCAGGTGCCATGCTGGTTTGCACCACCGGCACCCTGCGCCTGAGCAAGCCGCCGGCCGTGGTCTACGAAAACATGCAATGGGTGCACATCACGCTGCATGCCGGGCAAGCTCATCTCGTGGAACAGGCCGGCTGGCTGCACGGCGCTGCCGTGAGCGATGCGAAGGTGCTGTATGTTCCCCCACCCCCTTCCTTTCTTGCCCGGCTGCTGGCGAGTGGTGCCAGCGCGCTGGGCAAAGCCTGGGCGATCCCTGCCGCCACTACTTCGACACAACCCCCGACGGCCCCGTCTTCATCACCCCGCCCGCCGCGAAATGCCTGGCCGGGATTTCATTGACGATGATGCGCACTGCGTCGCGCGGCGCATTCAGCGTGCGATGGATGGCCTCGGTCACCTCGTGATACATGGCCTGCTTTTGCTCGTCGCTACGGCCTTCTATGAGGGTGATATTGATAATGGGCATGGTGCTTCCGGTATGGATGCCCGCCAGGCGGGCATCGGGATGAAAAAATACGCCAAGCACGGCCATGCCGCCAGGACACTGGCGGCATGGCCGTGCAAGAATCACAGGCCGCCTAAGATCGGTCGTGCGAACAAGCCAGCATCAAAGGCTCGTCCTGATCGACCGGCAGCAGGCAATCGGCCGCGGCTGCGCGCGTTCTGGGCCCGCCCATGTGCTGGCGCAAGTAACGGGTTTCATTACCGCGTCGAAATAGAATGGCGGAAAGCTCGTTCAGCGCCTCGGTGTAGACGTCTCGCTTGAACTCGATGACGGCATCCAGCGGCACCCAATACTCGTTCCAGCGCCAGGCATCGAACTCCGGATGCTTGGTGGCGCGCAACGAGACATCGGAGTCGCGCCCCAGCATCCGCAGCAGGAACCAGATCTGTTTCTGGCCCTTGTAGTGGCCCCGCCATTCGCGCCGCACATAGCGGTCGGGAACGGTATAACGCAACCAGTTTCGCGTACGCCCCAAAATCCGGACATGCTCGGGCCTGAGGCCCACCTCCTCGTGCAATTCACGATACATCGCCTGAGCGGGGCTTTCACCATATTTGATGCCGCCCTGCGGAAACTGCCACGCATGCTCGCGTATCCGTTTACCCCAGAAGACCTCATTTCTTTGGTTCACGAGGATGATGCCGACGTTGGCGCGGTAGCCTTCACGATCCAGCATGGCCACCTCCAGCAATTTCTATACAATTGAAATGATTATATCGACGACCTCGCCCCCTAGCGAGGTCTTTACGTTTCCATTACGCATTTCTCATTCAGCGGTAGTAAGCCTCCATGCGCGCCTCCAAGTACCACATCAATACCCTGAAAGAAGCCCCGTCCGACGCCGAGGTGGCCAGTCACCAGTTGATGACGCGTGCGGGCATGATCCGCAAGCTGGCGGGCGGCATCTATACCTATATGCCACTGGGATTGCGGGTCATCCGCAAGGTAGAGGCTATCGTCCGGGAAGAAATGAATACGGCGGGCGCCATCGAGCTGCTGATGCCGGTGGTCCAGCCGGCCGAGCTCTGGCTGGAATCGGGTCGCTGGGAACAATATGGGCCCGAACTGCTGCGTATCAAGGACAGGCACCAGCGCGACTTCGTGCTGCAACCCACGTCCGAGGAAGTGGTTACCGACATTGCCCGCAACGAAATCCACAGCTGGCGCCAGTTGCCGCTGAACTTCTATCACATCCAGACGAAGTTTCGCGACGAGCGCCGGCCGCGCTTTGGCGTGATGCGCGGGCGCGAGTTCACCATGAAGGACGCGTACTCGTTCGACCGTGACGAGGCCAGCGCACAGGTCAGCTACGACATCATGTACCAGGCCTATATGCGTATTTTCCAGCGCCTGGGGCTGGAATTCCGCGCCGTGGCCGCCGACACCGGCTCCATCGGCGGCACACGCAGCCACGAATTCCAGGTCATTGCCGATACCGGCGAAGACCTGATCGTCTACAGCACCGAATCCGACTACGCCGCCAACATCGAGCTGGCTGAAGCCGTGTGCCTGACGCCTTCGCGCGTCGCAGCGGCGCAAGAACTGGAAAAAACCCCCACGCCGGGCGCCGCCAAGTGCGAGCAGGTCGCCGAGATGCTCAAGCTGCCGCTGAAGCGCACGGTGAAATCCATTGTGCTGGCCACCGACGAAGAAAAGGGTGTGCAGGTATGGCTGCTGCTGCTGCGCGGCGACCATGAGCTCAACGAAATCAAGGCCGGCAAAGTGCCTGGCCTGAACCATGGCTTCCGGTTCGCCACCAATGACGAGATCGTCGCGCACTTTGGCTGCGAACCAGGCTACCTGGGACCCATCGGCACCGCCCTTCCGGTGCGCGTCGTTGCCGACCGCACGGTTGCCAACATGAGCGACTTCGTGTGTGGCGCCAACGCGGTTGACTTCCACTACACCGGCGCCAACTGGGGCCGCGATATTCCCGAGCCCGAACTTGTCACCGACTTGCGCAACGTCGTGACGGGCGACCCCTCGCCGGACGGCAAGGGTACGCTCGCGATGCAGCGCGGCATCGAAGTGGGCCATGTTTTCTTCCTGGGCACCAAGTATTCCGAAGCCCTGAACGCCACCTTCCTGGATGACAACGGCAAACCCGCCGTGCTGCAGATGGGTTGCTACGGCATCGGCATCACCCGCATCGTGGGCGCGGCCATCGAGCAGAACCACGACGAGCGCGGCATTACCTGGCCGGCGGCGCTGAGCCCCTTTGACGTGGTCATCTGCCCCGTGGGTTGGGGCAAGAGCGAGGCCGTGCGCACCGCCGCCACCGAGCTTTATGAAAGCCTGCGCGCCCAGGGCGTCGACGCTATCCTGGACGATCGCGACCTGCGACCGGGCAGCATGTTCGCCGACTGGGAACTGATAGGCGTGCCGCTGCGCGTGACGGTGGGCGACCGCGGCCTGAAGGATGGCGTGGTCGAAATCCAGGGCCGCCGCGACAGCGAAGCGGCCAAGGTGCCGGTCGCCGAAGCGCTGCAGCAAGCCCTCGCGCGCTTGCAAGCCGCCAAGTAAGGCCGCAGATGGGCGGCTTCAGCGCAACAGGAAGCCGCCCATGTCCAGACCACAGTATGGCGCCCCGCGTATTTTCGTCGCGCCATCTGCCATTGCGGTAGCCGGATTCGGCACTTCGTCGCAAAGCGCTGGCGCGCCAAGGCGTCCAGCGCGCAAGCTGCGGCCATCCTGTTTACGGAGCCGCACCATGATCTCGTCCGCCCCTGCCGCCTTTACCCCGATCATTATTCTGCATACGGTTGCCGCGCTGGCCGCGCTGGCCCTGGGCTCGGTGATGTTCCTGCGGCGCAAGGGCTCGCCATCGCACCGCAAGCTGGGTCGCGCCTGGGCGCTGCTGATGCTGGTTATTATCCTCAGTTCATTCTTCATCAAGACGAGCGGCAGTTTTTCCTGGATCCACCTGCTGTCGGCGGCCAGCCTGGTTCTGCTGGTACTTGCCATACGCCACGCGCGCCAACGCAAGCTGTCTGCCCACCGGCGCACCATGGTGGGTTTGTACGCAGGTTCGTTGATCGTGGCGGGCTTGTTTACCCTGCTTCCGTCGCGCTTGTTGGGTTGGCATCTATGGCACGCAATGGGTTGGCTCGCTTGAAACTCCTGGCCCGTTCCACTGCGGGCACGCTGATCGTGTGCACAGCGATAGCGCTCATTCTGGCGCTGCTGGTGCCAGCCGTGGGCGGCCTGCGCATAGCCTGGGTCAACTCCATCTGCATCGGCATGACGGCCAACCTCCTCATTCATGGCGGATGGCACTGGTTCTGGGGCGGGCGCGAGCCGTCCGCCGTCGGCCTGATCCTGCTGTGCGTAGCCAGTGTGCTGCTTGCCATCTGGCTGGGCGCCCATGCCGCGGCGGTCGTCCTGGGCCAGCCCGCCGACTGGCTCGGCGACAACGCCGGTGGCGTGCGCGTGGCGGCCTTGCTGGCCACGGTGGGCGGCACAGCCTCTGTCGCCGGGGTCATCTGGATCCGCCAGTACACCGCCGCACTGCGCCTACGCACGCAGCTGGCGCAGGCCCGTGCGGATGCCGCCGCCAGGCTGGCCGATGAAGCCCAGTTGCGCATGCTGCGCGCCCAACTCGAACCCCATATGCTGTTCAACACGCTGGCGACCTTGCGGGCTTTGATCCAGCTGGATCCGGATCGGGCGCAAGCCATGCTCGACCATCTGGTGGCGTTCATGCGCGGCACGCTGAGCGCGTCCAGAACCGACCGCATCGCACTGGCAACCGAATTCGAGCAGCTGGACAATTACCTGAACCTGATGGCCATCCGCATGGCCGAGCGCCTGTCGTACAAACTGACCCTGCCCGCCGGGCTCGCATCCTGTCCGGTACTGCCCATGCTGCTGCAGCCGCTGGTGGAAAACGCGGTGCGCCACGGCCTGGAGCCGCTGGCGCGCGGCGGGCATATCGAAGTCGGCGCCCACCGCCGCGATACCTGGCTCGAGCTTTATGTCACCGACACCGGCGACGGATTTGCCGACACGGCGCCAACCCGCGGCCTGGCCACCGGCCCGGAGCCGGCAACAGACTCGGGCTTTGGCCTGGGGTCTGTGCGCGCACGGCTGCGCGCTGCCTACGGCGAGCAGGCCGGCATCGAGATCTGCTCGCCCTATCCCTTGGAAGGCCCGGGCGGTGCCCGCGTTACGCTGCGCTTGCCCCTAGCCGATCCGGTTTTGCCCTTGACGCCATGAACACCACCAACACCACGTTCCCCCGCGCCCTCATCGCTGAAGACGAACCCTTGCTGGCGCAGGCCCTGCAGGCGGATCTGGCCAAGGCATGGCCCGAGTTGGTCATCGCCGCCATCGCCCCCAACGGCGAAGACGCCCTGCAAGCCCTGCTCGGCTTGCGCCCGGAGATCGCGTTTCTGGATATCCGCATGCCCGGCCTGAGTGGGCTGGAAGTGGCCCAAGCCATGTTGGAAGACTGGCCGGACGATGCCGCGCTTCCCCTGCTGGTGTTCGTCACAGCCTACGACATGCATGCCGTCGAAGCCTTCGAGCTGGCCGCGGTGGACTATCTTCTCAAGCCCGTGCGCCGCGAGCGTCTGGCGCTGACGGTTTCGCGCCTGCAGCAAAAACTGGCGGCCAGATCGCCACCGGCCAGCGCCTTGTCCAACCTGGCGGCCGTTCTGGGCCCGCTGTTGGGGCAATTGCAGCACTCGGATGCCGGCGGCCCCGCCGCGCCAGAGCCCTTGCGACTGCTCAGCGCGAGTGTGGGCAACAGCGTTCGCCTGATTCCCGTGACCGAGGTGATCTATCTGCAAGCGACAGACAAGTATGTGAACGTGGTGTGCGCCCAGACCGAGGCCTTGCTGCGTACCAGCCTGAGCGCGCTGGCTCCCCGTCTGGATGAGCGCTTCGCCCAGATCCACCGGGGCACCATCGTGAACCTGGACCACGTGCAAAGCGCGGAGCGCGACGAAACCGGGAAGCTGCGCCTGACGCTGCGCGCACGCAACGAACGCCTGCTGGTCAGCCGCCTGTATGCGGACAGGTTCCGGCCCATGTGAATCGGTCGGGCCGCGTAGGTCGCGCCGCGT
>JBEBVZ010000068.1:0-17389 GCA_040392445.1 Verticiella sediminum | reverse complement strand
AAGGCGTGGGCAACGGGCCGATAGCCGCGACTGTCGCAGCGCTGGGCTTGCCCTTGCGCATCGACAGCTACGAGGAACGCAGCCTGGGCGCCGGCGCTGACGCCCAGGCGCTGGCCATCGTCGAGGCGGCATGGCCCGGGGTGCCTGGCACGCGCTTTGGCGCCGGCCGGCACGCCAACATTGTCACCGCATCGATACAGGCGGTCTTGAGCGTGGGTGCCCGATTCCATGCCGGAGTGCAAGGGCTGCCGCTCAGCTCGGAATAAGCGTGCTTTCACCCATCCATGCGTCTTGGAACACGCATGGATGGGTATCGCTTTGGCAGGATGCTGAACGAAAGTGCCGGCGGCCGCAGTCCAGGGCAACGAAGCGAAGATTGGTGCCGGTCAGCCGGCGGGGCTGGCCGCTTCGGCGTGTTCCAGCACCAGTTGCACCGAGATCATGCCGTTCCAGGTATTGGATTCCAGCCGATAGGCGGCGCGTATCACTTCCGGCACCGGTTCCGTGCGGCCGAACCAGATGGCGTCAAAGCGCTGATGGCTGCGCTCCAGCGCCAGTTTCAGGTGCTTTTCGCCGACCAGGCGCTGGTTGCGCACGGTAAAGGTATCCATGAAGACCGGGGCGGGAAAGCCCGCGCCCCAGACTTCACGGTTGAGCAGGCCGGCCACATCGACGTTGGCATAGCCCGATTCCAGCGAGCCATCGGTTTCCAGCAAGGGTTCGAACGTGCTGCGCCCCGTCAGTTCGCGCACGGCGGCATCGAAGGCTGGCGCAAATACGGGAAGATCGCTTTCCGCCAGCGTCAGGCCCGCGGCCATGGCGTGACCGCCGAATTTCGGGATCAAGTCGGGATGGCGCTTGGACACGAGATCCAGGGCGTCGCGCAGGTGCACATCGGGAATCGAGCGGCCCGAGCCGCGGATCTCTCCGTCGCCGGCGGGCGCGAAGGCCAGGGTGGGGCACCAGAATTTTTCCTTCAGCCGCGAAGCCACCAGGCCCACCACGCCCTGGTGCCAGCTGGGGTCGTAGACGCACAGGGTGGCCTGGCCTTGCGTGCCGATGTGTTCGCAGGCCTGCAGTGCCTGGTCGCGCATGGTGGTCTCGATCTCGCGGCGGCTGCGGTTCATGGTGTCGAGTTCGCGGGCCAGCTCGAGCGCCTGGGCGTCGTCGTCGGTGGTCAGGCAGCGTATGCCCAGGCTCATGTCGGCCAGGCGGCCTGCCGCGTTGATGCGCGGGCCCAGCGCGAAGCCCAGGTCGAAGGTGCTGGCGTTGCGGGCCTCGCGTCCGGCCACGGCAAACAGGGCGCGCACACCCGCCTGCATGCGGCCGGCCCGCATGCGCAGCAGCCCTTGGGTGACCAGCAGGCGGTTGTTGGCGTCCAGGCGCACCACGTCGGCCACCGTACCCAGCGCGACCAGGTCTACCAGTTCGTTCAGGCGGGGCCCGCCATCGGGTGCATAGACGCCGCGCCGGCGCAGTTCGGCGCGCAGGCCCAGCATCAGGTAGAAAATCACGCCGACCCCGGCCAGGTTCTTCGAGGCAAAGCCGCAACCCGGCTGGTTGGGATTGACGATGGCAACCGCGTCGGGCAGGGTGTCGCCCGGCAGGTGATGGTCGGTAACCAGGACCTGGATATCGGCGGCGTTGGCCGCTGCCACGCCTTCCACGCTGGCGATGCCGTTGTCCACCGTCACAATCAAGTCTGGTTTGCCCGCCGGGTGCGCGCGGGCCAGTTCGACCACCGCAGGCGACAGGCCGTAGCCGGTTTCAAAGCGGTTGGGTACCAGGAAATCGACCTCGGCGCCCATCGCGCGCAAGGCGCGCAAGCCCACCGCGCAGGCGGTAGCCCCGTCGCAGTCGTAGTCGGCCACGATCAGCATGCGGCGGCCCTGCTCGATGGCGTCGGCCAGGATGGCGGCGGCCTTGCCGCAATGGGTGAGCTGCGCCGGAGGCAGCATCGCCAACCACTGGGCACGGGTCTCTTCGGCGTCGGTCACGCCGCGCGCCGCCCACAGCCGGGCCAGCAGGGGATGAACGCCCGCGCGCTCCAGCGTGTCGATATTGGGCAGGGCGGCGGAACGGGTGGTCAGTCGTGTAGCGGGCAATGCGTGCTCCGAAGCCGGCGGGGGCCGGCGCAGGTGGGGGTCATGCCGAAAGTCGTATTCCGGTTCACGGGGCGTGCGGGGTGGCGGGGGCGCTCCACCAGTCTTGCCAGTTGTGCTGGCGTCTGGGCAGCCAGCGCGAGAGGCCGCGGGGCGCCTGCACGGTCAGGCAGACCAACCGGTCTTCCCCGGTCAGGACCAGTCTGAGGGGTGGGGCCTCGCGCTGCGCCAGCGTATTGGCCATGCCGATAAAGCGTTCCTGCTCGAGTCGAGCGGCGGCATCCAGCCAGGCGGCCCAGTCGCCGGCCAGGGCCGGCGCGCTCAAGCCGTATTCGATGTTGACCGCCTCGCCGCGCTCTTGCCTGGCCCCGAAATCGGCCAACCGGCCGCCGCCGAAGATCCAGAGTCCGTTGACCGGCAACTGCCCGCGCCGGGCCCGGGCCTGGTTGATGGGGTCGTCATGCCAAGCCATCTGGATTTCGTTGAGCACACGTCGCCAGGGTCGGGTGCCGGGGTGTTGCGACCACCAGGTCTGGATCTCGCTGCCTATCGCCGCCGCCGGTGTCGGCGCGTAGGGCGCCAGTGCGTCGGGCAGGGTCAGGCGCAGCCTGAGGGCGCCGTCCAGTTGCGCTCCGATGCCGGCGTCATCCAGATAGGGCCGCGCCGCGGCGAGCAAGCCTCGGGTTTCGTCGATATCGAGCGCCAGTGCGGCCGGGTCGGTCAGTGTCACGCCCTGGTGCGATACATGCAGGTGAACGAAGTCGGCCAGCCATACGGCTTCGGTATCGGCCGGGGGGACGGATGCGGCGAGCACAGCCCAGCCTGCACCCAACGGGACATCGGCGGGCGGGGCATAGCCCGCGTGCTGCAACTGCCAGGCTTCGAGGGGCGTACAGGCGTCCTCGGTCGGCGTGATGGTTTGTATGGTTGGCGTGGCGCTGGCCAGCCAGCGAACCAGCGTGGGCGCGCTTGCGCCCAGGCGCCGGCCCAGCTCGGCGGCAAGCGAAGCTGGAGGAAGTGCGTTTGGAAGAGCCAGGATCATGGGGGGGAATTGTAGGTCGGTTCGCCGCTCTGCGATAATTGTGCTGTGAAACCAAATTACGAACTCTGGATAGGCTGGCGCTATACGCGGGCCGGCGGCGGGCGCAGACGCGACCGATTTCTCTCCTTCATTTCCGGCTCATCGATGGCTGGCATCGCCCTGGGCGTTGCTGCACTGATCATCGTGCTGTCGGTCATGAACGGATTTCAAAAAGAGGTGCGCGACCGCATGTTGTCGGTGCTGCCGCACGTCGAAATTTTTACATGGGGGCCGGCGGCGCTCGATAACTGGCAGGAACTGGCGGAAATCGCCAAGCGCAATCCCGAGGTCCAGGCGGCCGCGCCTTATGTGGCGGCGCAGGCCATGCTGGCGCGCGACCGCGCTTTGCGAGGGGTCCAGGTAAACGGGATCGATCCGCAAGCCGAGCGTGCGGTGTCGCAGGTTGCCGATCAGATGATTGCCGGCTCGCTGGACGCCCTCAAGCCCGGCTCGTACGGCGTGGTGATCGGGCAGGCTCTGGCGCAGGCGCTGGGGCTGCGCCAGGGTGATCCGGTGCTGATGATGGCGCCGCAGGGCTCGGTGAGCCCGGCCGGGTTCTCGCCGCGCATGCGCCAGTTCACCGTGGCCGGTGTGTTCTCTTCCGGCCACTACGAATACGATTCGTCGCTGGCCTTTGTCAACGTCGACGATGCGGCCAAGCTGTTTCGCGATAGCGCCACCGCGGGCGTGCGCCTGCGGATCCACGACATGCTGCGCGCACCCCAGGTCGTGCAGGAACTGGCGGCGGCCTTGCCGCCTGGCCTGAATGTGTCGGACTGGTCCAAGAACAACCGCACCTGGTTTGCCGCCGTGCAAACCGAGAAGCGCATGATGTTCCTGATCCTGGCGCTGATCGTGGCGGTGGCCGCCTTCAACCTGTTGTCGTCCCTGGTGATGGCGGTCAACGACAAGCAGTCGGATATCGCCATTCTGCGTACGCTGGGCGCCTCGCCCGGCGCGGTGGCGCGCATTTTCGTGGTGCAGGGCGCGCTGATCGGCATTATCGGCACGGCCGCCGGCGTCGGGCTGGGCATGCTGGTGGCCTACAACATCGACGTCATCGTGCCCTTCATCGAGCGGGTGCTGCACATAGAGTTCCTGCCCAGCCAGATCTATTTCATCTCACAGTTGCCGTCCGATCCGCGTTCCAGCGACATTCTCACGATCGCCGCAACATCGCTGGTGCTTTCGCTGGCCGCCACCCTCTATCCCAGCTGGCGCGCGTCGCGGCTGCAACCGGCCGAGGTGCTGCGCCATGACTGAAGCCGTGTTGATTGCGCGTGACATTACCAAGAGCTATATCGAGGGCGGCGAAAGGGTCGACGTCCTGAACGGGGCCGACCTGACTGTGCAGGCGGGCGAGATGGTCGCCATCGTGGGGGCCTCGGGTTCGGGCAAGAGCACCTTGCTGCATGTGCTGGGCCTGCTGGACCTGCCAACCAAGGGCAGCGTCACGCTGGCGGGCACCCCTTCGGCCGGCCTGAGCGAACGCGCACGCAGTGCGCTGCGCAACCGCAGCCTGGGGTTTGTCTACCAGTTCCACCATCTGCTGCCTGAGTTCACGGCGCTGGACAACGTTGCCATGCCGCTGATCATCCGGCGCATGTCGCGCAGCCAGGCCCGTGAGCAGGCGGCCGTGCTGCTGGAACAAGTCGGGCTGGCCGGGCGCGCAAGCCATGCGCCGGGCCAGTTGTCGGGGGGCGAGCGCCAGCGGGTTGCCCTGGCGCGCGCGCTGGTGGCGCAGCCGGCGTGCGTGCTGGCCGATGAGCCTACCGGCAACCTGGATCGGCACACCGCGCGCGAAGTGTTCGCCTTGTTGCGCCGTATCAACGAGGTGTCGGGCACGGCCTTCGTCATCGTGACGCACGACACCGAACTGGCCGCCCAGGCGCATAGACAACTGGATATGCGCGATGGTGTCCTGCGGGGCTAGGCATGCTGATCGATACCCACTGCCACCTGGATGCATCCGAATTCGAGCATGATCGCCAGCAGGTAGTGCTCGACGCGCAGCGCGCGGGCGTGGCCGGCATCGTCATTCCGGCCATTGCCCCATTCAATTTCCAGGCGGTGCGCGACCTGGCGCACGCTGTGCCCGGCGGTGCCTATGCGCTGGGCGTGCATCCGTTGCTGGTGGGCCGGGTCGATGACGCAGCCATCAGCCAGTTGCGGCAGGCGGTGGCGCGGGCCATGGATGATCCCCGCTTCGTTGCCGTAGGCGAAATCGGGCTGGATCTGTTCGTCAAGGACATTGCCAGCGGCAAGCCGCTGGAACGACAAGAACATTTTTTTGTCGAACAACTGAAGATCGCGGCCGAGTTCGACCTGCCTGTGCTGGTGCATGTGCGGCGCTCGCAGGATCTGGTGCTCAAGCATTTGCGCCGTATCCGGGTGCGTGGTGGCATCGCCCATGCCTTTAACGGCAGTGCGCAGCAGGCGGACACCTTCGTGGCCCTGGGCCTGGCGCTGGGCATAGGCGGGGCGATGACCTTCCCGCGCTCGCTGCAGATACGTCGCCATGCCATGCGTTTCAGCCTGGAGCATCTGGTGCTGGAGACCGATGCGCCCGACATTGCGCCGGCCTGGCTGCACGCACCGGACAACCGCAACACGCCAGCCCAGGTAGCGGGCGTGGCTCGCGAACTGGCGGCATTGCGTGGGCAAAGCATGCAGGAAGTGGTGGAGCAGACAGGGGCGAGCGCCATGCGCCAGCTACCGCGGCTGGCCTGTATGCCGGGCCTGCTGCGACAGCAGTAGGCCCGCAACGCCAAGGCGCAAGCGTTGATTTTATTTGACGCAAGCTTTCCCGTATTGGTGTATCGTGCGCTAAGCTCTTGTTTTCATTAATGATTTTTCCATCTTTCTATATTTCCACCGGTTATTAGACATGGCAGCTTTCAATTCGGAACGCGTCCTGAGCGTTCACCACTGGAACGACACCCTGTTCAGTTTCAAGACCACGCGCGACCCGGCTTTGCGCTTTCACAACGGCCATTTCGTGATGATAGGCCTGGAGGTCGCCGGCAAGCCGCTGATGCGTGCCTACAGCATCGCCAGCGCCAACTACGAGGAAAACCTCGAGTTCCTGAGCATCAAGGTACCCGACGGCCCGCTGACCTCGCGCCTGCAGCACCTGAAAGAGGGCGACGAAATCCTCGTCAGCAAGAAGCCCGTGGGCACGCTGGTCGTCAGCGACCTGCTGCCCGGCAAGAACCTGTTCCTGTTCGGCACCGGCACGGGGCTGGCGCCGTTCATGAGCATCGTCAAGGATCCCGAAGTCTACGAGCGCTTCGAGCGCGTGATCCTGGTGCACGGCGTGCGTTGGGTCAGCGAGCTGGCCTATGCCGACTACCTGGAAGAAGAGCTGCCCAACAACGAGCACTTCGGCGAGATGGTCAACGGCAAGCTCGTTTACTACCCCACCGTGACGCGCGAGGAATTCCGTAACCGTGGGCGTATTACCCAGCTGATCGAAAGCGGCAAGCTGTGCGAAGACCTGGGCCTGCCGCCATTGAACCCGCAAACCGATCGCGCCATGCTGTGCGGCAGCCCGCACATGCTGGCCGATGTCAGCCAGCTGCTTGATAACCTGGGTTTCAAAGTGTCCTCGGGCACCGGCCATCCGGGCGATTACGTGGTCGAGCGCGCTTTCGTCGAGAAGTAAAACCGGCTGCCGCGAGAGCTTGGCCGGGGCTCTCGCGCCGCTTTGCGGCGCGGCGCGGCGCCTACCGCTGGAAGTGTGTCGACTTGGGGTTTACACTAGTTGGTTTTCAGCCTTCGTAAGCCATGACCACCATCCGCGCGGACGATCTCGTCCAGTCGATTGCCGACGCCGTTCAGTTCATCAGTTTCTATCACCCCGCCGATTACGTTCAGCATCTTGCCCAGGCGTACGAGCGTGAGCAGAGTCCTGCCGCTCGCGATGCCATGGCGCAGATCCTGACCAACTCGCGCATGTGCGCCGAGGGCCGCCGTCCGATCTGCCAGGATACGGGCGTAGTCAACGTGTTCCTCAAAGTCGGTATGAACGTCAGGTTCGATCCCTGTACGTCCTCGCTGCAGGACCTTTGTGACGAAGGCGTGCGTCGGGGCTACCTGGATCCGGACAACCCCTTGCGCGCCTCCATCGTGGGCGATCCCATTTTCGAGCGCAAGAACACCCGCGACAACACCCCCTGCGTACTGAACGTCGAGCTCGTGCCGGGCGATACGGTGGACGTGCAGGTGGCGGCCAAGGGCGGTGGTTCCGAGAACAAGACCAAGTTCGCCATGCTCAACCCGGGCGATTCGATCCAGGATTGGGTGCTCGAGCAATTGCCCAAGATGGGTGCGGGCTGGTGCCCGCCGGGCATGCTGGGCATCGGGGTTGGCGGCACGGCGGAAAAAGCCATGCTGATGGCCAAGCAATCGCTCATGGAAGACATCGACATGTCCGAGCTGTTGCGTCGTGGCCCGGCCGACAAGACCGAGGAATTGCGCATCGAGCTCTACAACAAGGTCAACGCGCTGGGCATAGGCGCGCAGGGCCTGGGCGGCCTGACCACGGTCCTCGATGTCAAGATCAAGACCGCGCCCACGCACGCCGCATCCAAGCCCATCGCCATGATTCCCAACTGCGCGGCCACCCGCCACGTGCATTTCGAGCTGGACGGCAGCGGCCCGGCCGCGCTGGTTCCGCCGGCACTGAGCGATTGGCCCGATGTTTCCTGGGCGCCGGACTACGATAGCTCCAGGCGTGTCAACCTGGATACGCTCACGCGCGAGGAAGTGGCTTCGTGGCAGCCTGGCGAGACTCTGCTGCTGTCGGGCAAGCTGCTTACCGGCCGTGATGCGGCCCACATGCGCATGCGTAAAATGATCGAGGCGGGCGAACCCCTGCCCGTGGATTTTGCCGGCCGCACCATTTACTACGTAGGCCCGGTGGACGCTGTGCGCGACGAGGCCGTCGGCCCGGCCGGCCCCACCACGGCAACCCGCATGGACGGTTTTACCGACATGATGCTGGGCCAGACCGGCCTGTTGGCCATGGTGGGCAAGGCCGAGCGCGGCCCGGTCGCCATCGAGGCCATCCGCAATCATGGCGCTGCCTATCTCATGGCCGTCGGCGGAGCGGCCTATCTGGTTTCGCGCGCCATCCGCGCAGCTCGTGTGCTGGCTTTCGAGGACCTCGGTATGGAAGCCATCCACGAATTTGAAGTTCAGGACATGCCGGTTACCGTGGCAGTGGATGCCCGCGGTACCTCCGTGCATGAAACCGGCCCCCGGACATGGCGCGCGCGCATCGAGCAGATCGCCGCCGACGCCCAGCCGGCCTGAGCCCCTGTCTGAATATTTCTTGAGGAGTTAATCATGGAAGCCTTTATTTGCGACGCAGTCCGTACCCCCATTGGCCGCTACGGTGGCGCGCTGTCGTCGGTGCGTACCGATGATCTCGGCGCCGTCCCGCTGGCTGCCCTGGTGGCGCGCAACCCCAATGTCGATTGGGCGGCTGTCGAAGACGTGGTCTACGGCTGCGCCAACCAGGCGGGTGAAGACAACCGTAACGTGGCCCGCATGGCGCTCTTGCTGGCAGGTCTGCCCCAGGAAGTGCCGGGTACCACCATCAACCGCCTGTGCGGCTCCAGCCTGGATGCGCTGGCCGTGATTGCCCGTGGCATCAAGTCGGGCGAAATGTCGCTGGGTATCGCCGGCGGCGTCGAAAGCATGAGCCGCGCGCCCTTCGTCATGGGCAAGGCCGACAGCGCATTCTCGCGCAGCGCACGGATTGAAGACACCACCATAGGCTGGCGCTTCGTCAACCCGGCATTCAAGGCGCGTTTCGGCACGCATGCCATGCCCGAGACGGCCGAGAACGTGGCCGAGCAGTACCAGATCAACCGTGCCGACCAGGACGCCTTCGCGCTGCGCAGCCAGCAGAACTGGGCCGCGGCCAACGAGCGTGGCTTTTTCGCCAGCGAAATCGTCCCCGTCACCATTCCCCAGAAGAAGGGTGATCCGGTCATCGTCACCGCTGACGAGCACCCGCGTCCCGCCACCACCATCGAACAGCTGGCCAAGCTCAAGGGCGTGGTCAAGCCCGACGGTACCGTCACCGCCGGTAACGCATCCGGTGTCAACGACGGCTCGGGCGCCTTGCTGCTGGCGTCGGAAGAAGCCGCGGGCCGCCATGGCCTGACCCCGCGCGCACGCGTGGTGGCCGCCGCCGTCGCCGGTGTCGAGCCGCGCATCATGGGCATCGGCCCCATCCCGGCTGCCCGCAAGGTGCTGGCCAAGGCCGGTCTCACCATCGACCAGATGGATGTGATCGAGCTGAACGAAGCCTTCGCCGCCCAAGGCCTGGCCGTCACCCGTGATCTGGGCCTGGCCGACAACGATCCGCGCGTCAACCCCAACGGTGGCGCCATCGCCATCGGACACCCCTTGGGTGCCTCGGGTGCCCGCCTGGCCATGACGGCCATGTATCAGTTGCACGCCACGGGCGGGCGCTACGCTCTGTGCACCATGTGCATCGGTGTGGGGCAGGGCATTGCGGTGATTATCGAACGCGTGTAAGGCGCGCTAGGGTGGACGCCGTCTTGCACGGCATCCACCCGATGCCTTGCGGTATGAAAAAAGCCACGGTCTGTTTTGCAGACCGTGGCTTTTTTCCGCCTGGGCTTCTCAGTGGAAGTGGGCAGGGCCCGTGTCGGCTTCTTCGGGCAGCTCGGCATGCACGAGTTCGCCCGTGGGGTCGGGGAAATACGGTGAGCCGCAGTCTTCGCAGAAATCCAGGGGCAGCACGCCGGGCAGGCGCCGGATGTCGGTGACACCCTGGGACTTGAGCAGGTCGGTGATCTCGTCCAGGGTGGTGCGTGGCTCTGCATTGCCGTCGGGCGCCGGCGTATCGCTTTCGCGGCCGAACAAGGGCCAGACGCAGCCGTAGATCACTTCATTGCGGTTGCGCGGCGTGAAACCGATGCGGTATTCGTCGATCTGGTTCTCGCCGCAGCCGGCCACCACGGCACGCAGCTGGTCGGGTGCCAGGTTGACCGTGCTTTCGAGCCAGCCTACCGCGGCGCGGATGGACAGCGGACGCACGCGCCGGTCGGCTTCGCGGTTGCCCGTATACCAGGCGTCCGGCAACAGGATTTCCATACCGCAGCCCGGCAGCATGGTGCCGAAGGTGGGTTCGGTCTGGGCTACCCATTGCTCGGTGCAGGCGCCGCGGCTGGCTGCCGGGTCGTCGGGGCTTTCCTGCCAGCGGAACATGGGTTGGCCCTGGGGCACGGCGATGGCTCCGGCCAGGTAGCGGGTGTCGGCCAGCATGTTGGCGACTTCCGAATCCGGCGGCGAGGCCAGTTTTTGCGTGGTGCTCTTGCCCAGCGCCTGCATGCCCAGGCGCTGCAGCCATTGATGAGTGGCCGAAAACGTGCGCGGCATCTGGTCGATGGACAAGAGGGTCGGCGCCAGCGCCAGGCTGGCATCGCGTGCCAGGACGTGGCCGTGCAGTTGCGCGCGCAAGGCGTCGAGCGCTTCGGGCCGGATCTTGCCTGCGGGGATGCTAAAGCGGGTCCAGGCGGCTAGCGGCGCCACCATCAGCAGCACATCGTAGCGCTGGCCGTCTTTCTCGATGATGGTCGATTCCGACAGGGTCTCGCACATTTCGATCAGCACTTCGTAGGCTGTCGGGTCGGACATCAAAAGATGCTCGAGCGCGGTTTCCACCGCGGCATCCTGTCCGGCACGCAGAAGCTTGCCCAGCAGTTCCTCGATCTGGTGTTCCCAAAAGCGGTCTTCCACCCGGCTGCCTGACGCGTTCAGCGCCATTGCCAGGGAAATCAGGCGTTCGGCATCTCGGTTGCTGCGGCTGGGGGCGGGATTACGGGTACGAGGCATGTGTCCGACACGAATAAAGCGATTAACCAGATAGTGTACCCCTTTAGTCGGGTATTCCCGTGGTCAAAGAAGCTTTGAAACACGTTGCAGGCAATACTAATATCGTAGCTTGAGCGGGTACTTCCGGCATCTGCCTGCCTTCCATTCCCAGGAGACGAAATGTACGAAAAGCTGGCCCTGTATATCGATGGTGAATTCATCCACGCCGACCGCAAGCAGCAAGACGTGGTCAATCCGGCAACCGGCGAGGTCATCGGCCACTTGCCGCATGCCACCCGGGACGACCTGGACCGGGCCCTGGCGGCGGCGCAACGCGCCTTCGCCGAATGGCGCCGCAGCTCGCCCGTCGAGCGCTCGCGCATACTGCGCAAAGTGGCCGAATTGGCACGCGAGCGCGCCGAGGAAATCGGCCGCAATATCACGCTGGACCAGGGCAAGCCGCTGGCCGAGGCCGTGCAGGAAGTGCAGGCATGTTCCGAGCACGCCGATTGGTATGCCGAGGAAAGCCGCCGCATCTACGGGCGCATCGTGCAGCCGCGCGACCCCAACGTGCGCCAGATGGTGGTGCGCGAGCCGGTGGGCGTGTGCGCCGCCTTCACGCCCTGGAACTTTCCCTTCAACCAGGCCATCCGCAAGGTCGTCACGGCCGTGGCCGCCGGCTGCACGATGATACTGAAAGGCCCGGAAGATGCGCCCAGCGCGGTGGTGGCGCTGGCCCGCCTGTTTCATGACGCGGGCTTGCCGGCAGGTGTGCTCAACATCGTATGGGGCGTGCCGTCCGAGGTCTCGAGCTATCTGATCGAATCGCCCATTGTGCGCAAGGTGTCGTTTACCGGGTCGGTGCCCGTGGGCAAGCAACTGGCCGCCATGGCTGGTGCGCACATGAAGCGCATCACCATGGAACTGGGCGGTCATTCGCCGGTGCTGGTGTTCAACGATGCCGATATCGACAAGGCGGCGGTGCAGTTGGCGGCGTTCAAGACCCGCAATGCGGGCCAGGTCTGCATTTCGCCCACGCGGTTTTATGTGCAGGACGGCGTCTACGATGCCTTTGCCGAACGCTTTGTCGAGGCCATCAAGAACGTGCAGCTGGGCGACGGCCTGGCAGCCGGCACCCAGATGGGCCCGCTGGCCCACCAGCGCCGGGTCGACGCCATGGAGGCGTTCGTGGCCGATTCCCACGAGCGTGGCGGCAAAGTGCTGACCGGCGGCGAGCGGGTGGCCATCGGCGGCGGCAAGGGCAACTTCTTTGCCCCCACCGTCATTGCCGGCCTGCCCGACGACTCGCGTCTGATGACCGAAGAGCCCTTCGGCCCGATCGCGCCGCTGGCGCGTTTCAGCGACGTCGACGATGTGCTGCGCCGCGCGAACAGCCTGCCGTTTGGCCTGGCTTCGTATGTTTTCACCAATTCGCTGAAGACGGCCACTTACGTTTCCAACAACCTGGAAGCGGGCATGGTGGGTATCAACCACTTTGCCGTGGCCCTGGCCGAAGTGCCTTTCGGTGGCATCAAGGACAGCGGCATCGGCAGCGAGGGGGGCATGGAAGGGTTGGATGGCTACCTGGTGACCAAGTTCATCACCCAGGTGTAAGTTTGGCTACCACCCCATGAAAAAAAAACCGCCGCCCGGCAATACCGGGCGGCGGTTTTTTTTGCGGACGGCACCGCAAGGCGCCGCCGCTGGCCGGGGCTTAGGCCGCCATCAGCAATTGACGCAGCACGAAGGGCAGGATGCCGCCGTGCTGGTAGTAATCGACCTCGATGGGGGTGTCGATACGCAGCAGCACGGTAACCTGCTGTTCGGTGCCGTCTTCGCGGCGTATCACCAGGGTCACGTCCTGCTGCGGGCGTATGCCTTTTTCCAGACCGATGACGTCGTAGGTTTCAGCGCCGGTGATGCCCAGCGACTGCACGCTGTCCGAACCCTTGAACTGCAGGGGCAGCACGCCCATGCCCACCAGGTTGCTGCGGTGGATGCGCTCGAAGCTGCGGGCGATGACGGCCTTGACGCCCAGCAGCTGGGTCCCCTTGGCCGCCCAGTCGCGCGAGGAACCGGTGCCGTATTCCTCGCCGCCGAACACCACGGTGGAGGTGCCGTCGGCGACATACTTCATGGCCGCATCGTAGATGGACATCTGTTCGCCGCTGGGCTGGAACAAGGTGTCGCCACCCTCGAAGCGTGAGCCGTCCGGGCGCGCCGGGATCATCAGGTTCTTGATGCGCACGTTGGCAAAGGTGCCGCGCATCATGATCTCGTGGTTGCCGCGGCGCGAGCCATAGCTGTTGAAGTCGGGCTTGAGCACGCCGCGTTCGGTCAGCCATTTGCCGGCTGGGGCGGTTTCCTTGATGGAGCCGGCCGGCGAGATGTGATCGGTGGTGATCGAGTCGCCAAACACCCCCAGCGCGCGGGCATTGCGCACCTGCGGCATGGCGCTGGGCGTCATGTCGAAATTTTCGAAGAAGGGCGGCTCGGCGATATAGGTGGACTTGGGCCAGTTATAGGTCTGGCCGGTGACGCCCTTGATCTTTTCCCACAGCTTGCCGGGGTTATCCTGCACCTGGGCATAGTTGGCCTTGTAGGCGGCCGGATCCATGGCGGCCTTGACCAGTTGCTGGATCTCGTCCGACGAAGGCCAGATGTCGCCCAGGTAGACGTCGCCCTTGGTGCCGCGGCCCACGGGCTCGGTCATGAGGTCGACGGTGACGTTGCCCGCAATCGCATAGGCCACGACCAGCGGCGGCGAGGCCAGGAAGTTGGCCTTGATGTTGGGGTGGATACGGGCTTCGAAGTTGCGGTTGCCGGACAGGACAGCGGCGCAGATCAGGTCGTTGTCGAGGATGGCTTCGTTGACTTCGGGGGTGAGGTCGCCGGCATTACCGATACAGGTGGTGCAGCCGTAGGCCGCCACATCGAAGCCGAGCTTTTCCAGATAGGGCAGCAGGCCGGCCTTTTCCAGGTAGCTCGTGACGACCCGCGATCCGGGGGCCAGCGAGGTCTTGACCTGCTTGGGCACTTTCAGGCCGGCTTCCACGGCTTTCTTGGCGAGCAGGCCGGCGGCCAGCATGACGTTGGGGTTGGACGTGTTGGTGCACGAGGTAATGGCGGCGATAAGGATATCGCCGTTGCGGATCGTGGCGCCCTTGGCCGTCTTGAAGGGCTGGCCGAGCTTTTCCGCGGGCTGGGCAAAGCCGTTGTCGGCAATGGGCGTGCTAAAGAGATCGGTGAACGTGGACTTGACGTAGCCGATCTCGATGCGGTCCTGCGGGCGCTTGGGGCCTGCCAGCGAAGGCGCGACAGTGGACAGGTCCAGCGTCAGCAGCTTGGTGTAGTCGATGTCCTTGGCCTTGGGCACGCCGTACATCTTCTGCGCCTTGAAGTAGGCCTGGAAGGCGTCGATTTCAGCCTTGGTGCGGCCGGTGCCGCGGAAGTAATCGATGGTGTGGTCGTCGACCGGGAAAAAGCCCATGGTGGCGCCATATTCGGGCGCCATGTTGCCGATGGTGGCGCGGTCGGTCACGGTAAGGCTGGAGGTGCCTTCGCCGCAGAACTCGACGAACTTGCCGACCACTTTTTCCTGGCGCAGCATCTCGGTGATGCGCAGCACCAGGTCGGTGGCGGTAACGCCTTCGCGCAGCTGACCCTTGAGCTCGACCCCCACGACGTCGGGAGTCAGGAAGTACACGGGCTGGCCTAGCATGCCGGCTTCGGCTTCGATGCCGCCCACGCCCCAGCCCACGACGCCGATGCCGTTGATCATGGTGGTGTGGCTGTCGGTGCCGACCAGGGTGTCGGGGTAGTAGACGCCATCCTTGCTGCGGTGCACGCCGCGCGCCAGGTATTCCAGGTTGACCTGGTGGACGATGCCAAAGCCGGGAGGAACGACCTTGAAGGTATCGAAGGCCTGCATGCCCCATTTCATGAACTGATAGCGCTCGTTATTGCGCTGGAATTCCAGCTTCATGTTCAGGTCGAGCGCCTTCTTGGTGCCGAAGTGATCGATCATGACCGAGTGGTCGACGACCAAGTCTACCGGCACCAGGGGTTCGATGGCCTTGGGGTTCTTGCCCATTTTCTCGGCCACGCTGCGCATGGCGGCAAGGTCGGCCAGTAGGGGCACGCCGGTGAAGTCCTGCAGCACGACGCGCGCCACGACAAAGGGAATTTCATCTTCGCGCGGCGCATTGGGCTGCCAGCCGGCCAGTTCCCGTATATGTTCTTCGGTAACCTTCTTGCCATCACAGTTGCGCAGCACCGCTTCGAGCACCACCCGGATCGAAACCGGCAAGCGGGCAACGTTGATATTCAGCGCTTTGCCCAGGGCGGGCAAGGAATAATACTGACCGGTCTTGTTTTCGCCGATCTTGAATTTCTTGAACGTATTGAAGCTATTGTGCGGCATGACGGGCTCCGAAGATAAACCGCTTAAATCTACCATTTATGCGGCTTGTACGCGATGATTTCATTGTATGGGAGGTGGCGAGATTGCGCCATAGTCTTATATAAGACATAAGACATAAATGAATAGTTCCCCAAAGGCGGCGAGCGTTCAGCCGCCATCGCATTTCTGCCGGCCCGGCAGCAGCAGTTGGCCCCATGGTTTGCAAGCAAGCGCCACACGCCCGCGGTGACGGCGTCCGAGCAGATGCAAGGCGCTGTGCAGACCGGCATCCGTCATCGCTATTGAAATTTCAGGCCTGCCGATTTGATGACTTCAGAGAACATTTCATATTCGCTGCGCAGACGTTCAGCGAGTTCGCGAGGGCTGCCGGGCGCGGGAACCACCGACGCCGCTTCCAGGCGCTTGGCCACGTCCGGGTCCTGCACCGCCTGCGCAAACGCCTTGTTGTAGCGCTGCACCATTTCATCAGGCAGTCCCGCCGGTCCGTATATCGCAAACCGCGCAGGCGTGTCCATGCCGGGAAATCCTTCCTCGATCAGGGTGGGGACATTCGGTAGCAAAGACGAACGACGGCTGCTGGTAACCGCCAGGGCACGCAGATCTCCGTTCTGGATCCGTGGCAGGAAGGGAGGCATGTTATCGAAAGCCAGGTGAATCCGGTTGCTGAGCAAATCGGTGAGCATGGGGGCGCTGCCTTTGTATGGCACGCCGAGCAGTTTGATCCCTGCTTCGGCTGCAAACATTTCCGCATTGAACTGGCTGAGATTGCCGATAGCCGACATGCCGTAGTTCAGTGTTCCCGGATTGTTTTTCGCGTATGCAATGAGTTCCTTGATCGAGTGTATCGGCAGTGACGGGTTCACAACGACGACGTTAGGCACTTCGGCCACGATGCCGATCGGCGTCAGGTCCTTGAAAGGGTCGAAACTCAGCTCGCGTCCGGAGGCGGCGCCAATGGATAGCGGACCGGTGCCGTTCAGCAGAAGCACCGTCCCGTCCGGATCCGACCTGGCAACGAAGGCGCTGCCGAGGTCTCCGCTGGCGCCGGGCTTGTTTTCCACGAGCAGTGTCATGCCAAGGATCGCGCCCGCTTTTTCAGCCAGTATCCGCGACACCATGTCGGTGGAGCCGCCCGGCGCGAACGGCACGACCAGTCGAACTATGCCTCCTTCGCGCGATTGCGCATGCGTGGGAGACAGGGCGGCGATGAATAATGCCAGTGACGCCAGGCACAAACGGATCGGTTTCATGCTTTGTCTCCAGGGCCGTGGGCCTAGGTATTGTTATGAAGGAAAGATGCTTGCCGAGAAGTGTCGTAGCCAAGTACGACCGGCATGTTTTGCGCTAGCGTGTCGGTTCGGTGCCTGGCGTTCCCTTTTTGTGAAGCGTCGGTGCCGCGGCCCGCTACTTATCGTCTGGTCAATATAGTCTTTAAGAGTCCCCTTGAGTAGGGGAGCGTTGGTGGTATATGGCGGGCGGCCGCCCAGACGACATCAAGCCCCGCCGGCTTGTGCCGGACGGGGCTTGATGTTTCGCGCGTTTGGACTGCTGTCGCTTAGACGGTGACGCCGTCGGCAACTTCCTTGTAGTCCTGGATCTGGTCGAAGTTCAGGTACTGGTAGATCTTGTCGCCATTTTCGTTGATGACGCCGATGTCTGCCATGTATTCCTGCTTGGTCGGAATGCGACCAAGGCGCGAGCAGATCGCGGCCAGTTCGGCCGAGCCCAGGTACACGTTGGTGTTCTTGCCCAGACGGTTGGGGAAGTTACGCGTGCTGGTGGACATGACCGTTGCGCCTTCGCGCACTTGTGCCTGGTTGCCCATGCACAGCGAGCAGCCCGGCATTTCCGTGCGGGCGCCGGCCGTGCCGAACACGCCGTAGTGGCCTTCCTCGGTCAGTTGCGTGGCGTCCATCTTGGTCGGCGGGG
>JBEBVZ010000067.1:0-17441 GCA_040392445.1 Verticiella sediminum | reverse complement strand
CCGGCGCCTTCCTGCATGGTCTGGCAGATCAGCTCGCGCAGGAAGCGCACGGCGGGATCGGCGGCCAGGCGGCTGTGCCAATACTGATGTATGGCCACCGGCGGAATCTGCAGGGGCAAGTTCACTGCCTTGACGCCGGTGATAGGGCGGAAAAGTTCATATACCTCTTGCGGAATGATGGCAATGAAATCCGAGGCGGCAACAATGAACGGGACCGCCGCGATGTGTTGACTGAGCACATGTTTGCTGGCGCCGGGCGCCTTGCCTCGCAGTTGCGTTTCCAGCCAGCTTATCGTGGTCGGCGTGGACTTCGTCTGCACCTGCGGATGCCGTGCCAGTTCCTCCAGCGTCATGGCAGAGCCGATTTCAGGATGGTCGCCGCGCGCAATACAGACATACGATCGGCTGAACAGGCGCTGCTGCAGCAGATCGCCCGCCATGTCCGGAACATACCCTGCAACGATGTCGACCTCGCCGGACTCCAGCGCGGCCACCATATCCTCTTTCGCGACCTGCACGGGCGAGAGCCGGGCATGGGGGGCTTGCGCCGCGAAGGGCCGCATCAGCTTGGGAACCATGGTGATGGCGCCGATTTCGTTGACCGCCAAGCGAAAGTCCCGCGTGGTGGTGGAAGGATCGAAACGCTTGGCATCGGCGATTTCGGTTTGAAGTATCCGCAGGACCCGGCCAGCTGGATCCTGTAGCTGCAAGGCAAATGGCGTGGCCATCATGCGGTTGCCCACCCGCACGAACAGCGGGTCGTCAAAGTGCTTGCGCATCCTGTCCAGCGTATAGCTCAGGGCGGATTGCGACACGCCAAGTTGCCGTGCGGCCTGCGATACCGTGCCATCCCGGTGCAGGGCCACAATGGCCTGCAAGTCCGAAGTCTGGGGTAGCTGCATATCGAATTTATTCATAACCTGAATCAAGGTAGCCATCTATCCAGAGCATATCCGGGTCCCTACCATAGCGGCAACTGATGATGCAATGGTGGCCGGGCAATGATGGATACGGATGTACTGATAGTGGGCGCAGGCCCGGTCGGCCTGGCGCTGGCAATCGAGCTGGCATCGGGCGGACAGCGCTGCGTGGTGGTCGAGCGCCACGACCGGGTCGGTTACGCGCCACGTGCCAAGACGACCAACGTGCGAACGCGCGAACTATTCCGGCGCTGGGGAATTGCGGACCGTCTGGCCGAGCAGTCGCCATTCGGGGTGGATTACCCCTCGCACGTGGTGTTTGCCACCCGCCTGGCGGGTTACGAGCTGGCGCGCTTTAGTAATGCCTTCAACTGCAATCCGGCGCGTGACGAGCGCTATGCCGAGCATGCTCAGTGGATTCCCCAGTATCGCGTGGAGGAAGTGCTGCGGGCACGTGCCGCCGAATTGTCGGGGGTGCAGATTCGTTTCAATACCGAGCTGGAATCCTTTCGCGAAGACCCCGACGGCAGGCTGACTGCCACCCTGCGTACGCAAGGGGTGGGGGTGGGGCAAGTGCGTGCGCGCTACCTGGTCGGGGCCGATGGCGCACGCAGCACCGTACGTCATGAGCTCGGCATCAGGATGGAGGGCGTGTCGCCTTTATCGCAAAACTACAACATCATTTTCCGGGCTCCCGGGCTGGAGCAACAGCACCAACTGGGGCCGGCGGCCATGTATTGGCTGCTTAATCCCGAAGTGCCCGCGGTTGCCTGCCCCATGGACAGCGACGGCAAATGGTCTTTTGGCTGCCGCGCACTGGCCGATGCCAGCCGCGACCCGGCCGATTTGATCCGGCGTGCAATGGGGTTGGATATCGAGCCCGAGATCCTCAGCCGTGATGAGTGGGTGGCGCACCAGTTGATTGCCACGAGCTACCGCCAGGGAAACGTATTTCTGGCGGGTGATGCCTGCCATCTGCATCCGCCTTTTGGCGGCTATGGCATGAATATGGGGATAGGCGATGCGCTGGACCTGGGCTGGAAACTTTGTGCCGTGCTGGGCGGTTGGGGCGGGCCGCGCTTGCTGGACAGCTACGAGGCCGAGAGACGCCAGGTGCACCGCCGGGTCATCGACGAGGCTGTCGCCAATCATGCGTCCGGTGTGGCTGAGCTGAGCATGGCCGATATCGAAAAAGCCGGCAGCCAGGGCGATGCGGTGCGCCGGCAGGTGGCTGCCAATATCCTGAGCCATAAGCATCGTGAATTTCATTCCTTGAACGTGGTCTTGGGTTGTGGCTATGCCGCATCGCCGATTCTTCCTCGCGACACTTCAGGCATGACCACCTTGCCACCGTATGACGAGGATGTTGCGCGGGTTGGCTACCGCGCACCCCATCTCTGGTTGGGCGAGGGAACGGCAGTGGGCGAATCGCTGTTCGATCACTTTGACAAGCATGGCTATACGCTGCTGATCGTGGACCCCTTGGCCGATGAGGATGCACGCCAGATATTGCAGGCTGCCAGGCTCTTTGGGCTTCCCCTGCACGCTTTGACGCCCAATGCCGCGCTGTTGGCACAAAAGTATGACACCCGTTTGGTGTTGATCCGGCCGGACCAGCATGTGGCCTGGCGCGGGAACGAGGCAGCACAAGCTATCGCCGTACTGCCCTTGATAGCGGGGCGGGACAAGGCTGATGGTCAATAACAACAAGCACAAGGAGACACTATGACATTTCGACGTATGTGGGCGGCGGGTTGCGTGGCGATGATGCTGGCCGTGACGGCAACAGCCGAACCGGCGCCATCGTGGCCGCACAAGCCTGTCAAGATGATTTCGCCGTCGCCGGCGGGCACTGCGCCGGATCTGATGGCCCGCATCATCGGCGACAAGCTGAGCCAGATATGGAAGCAGCCGGTGGTCGTTGAAAACCGACCTGGGGCGGGGGGGACGATAGGCCTTGTCGCGCTTGGGGCCGCGGACGATGGACATACCTTCGCCTTCGTGCCGGCGTCAACGCTGACGCTGGGGCCCTATATGTACAAGACGTCGCTGGACGTCGAACGCGACATTGCTCCGGTTGCTTTGGTGGGTGTCAGCCCGATGATGCTTGCGGTGAACACCGAGTCCAGCGTTACCACGCTGGCAGAGCTTGTCCTCCTGGCGAGGAATACCCCCGACGGTTTGGTCGCCTCGGTTCCCTCCCAGTTTTCGGTGCCTCACTTGACCGTTGAATTGCTGTCGCGCGCTGCCGGTGTGCCATTTCGTGCAATTCCCTACAGCGGCTCGGCCCAGAGCGTGGCGGCCGTGGTTGGCGGAGACGCCCAGTTCACGATCGACGGCATCCCACCCCTGACAGGAATGATGAAAGGAGGACGGCTCAAGCCCCTGGCAACGTTTGCCGCCGAGCGCCTGCCTAACCGAACCGGCCTGGCAACGGTAGCGGAAACCTTTCCCGGCCTGGTGGTGAACGGATGGTTCGGTGTCGTGGCACCGGCGTCGACCCGCGCTGAGGTCGTGGAACAGGTCAGCCGCGATCTTGCAACCGTGGTCGAGATGCCGGATGTCGTGCAGAAGCTGGACACGCTGGGGGTTTATCCGCACAGCCTGTCACCCGCCGCGTTTGGCGACTATTGGCGCGGCGAACGCCTGCGCTGGGAGCAGGTTCTGGCCGACGTTGGCGCACAGCGCGCCCAGTAAGGTAAAAGGAAAAATCATGGGACATGAGATTGAACTGGCCTATGTGGGCCTGGAAAGCACCGACACCGCCGCCATCAACCGCTACCTGGGCGATGTGATTGGTTTGATGCCGGGGCAGCCCACGAGCGAGGGCCACGCCACCTGGCGCGTGGATGACCGGGCCCAGCGCGTGGTTGTGCAGCCGGGGCGCCGGGATGATGCGGCATATCTGGGTTTCGAGGCGGTGGATGCGCACGCATTCGAGCGCATTGCACAGCGCCTGCGCGATGCCGGGGCAATCCTGCTCGCGGGTGGTGCGGCTGCCTGCCAGGCGCGCAGGGTATCGCGCATGCTGACAACCACGGCGCCTTGGGGGGTGCGGCTCGAACTGGTCCTGGGTTTGCAGCAAGCCGGCACGCCGTTTCACAGCGAATTCTTCCCTGAAGGTTTCGTGACGCAGGCCCAGGGTTTTGGCCACGCGGTTTTTGTGGTCGGTACCGAAAAAGGCTACCAGGCGTCCCTGGCATTCGCCAAGGCACTGGGACTGAAGTTGACCGACTGGCTGGACATGCGCGGCGGGCCAGCCGGGCTGCATGTTTCCTTCCTGCACTGCAATGCGCGGCATCATTCGCTCGCTCTGTCTTTTGTGCCTATCGGCGAAGTCCCGCAGGCATTGCATCACATCAATTTCGAGGTAAGCGGCGTGGGGCAGGTGGGCGCCGCCTACGAGCGGGTTCTGCAGGCGCGCTCGCCGCTTGCCAATCTGATCGGGCAGCACGACAACGATGCGATGGTCAGCTTCTATGGTGTCAGCCCTGGCGGGTGGCGTATCGAGATCGGCGCCACGGGCCGAGTTGTAGACGACGACTGGCAGGATATACGCGCCTACGACCGCATCAGCCGCTGGGGGCATCAGCCACCAGAGCTATTGCTTGAACTTCAGCCCAACATTCAACCAGAAAAGTCTACCGGACAAAAAACATGAAACTTGTGACGTTTTCGCGGCGCGGCTATACCTCGATCGGCAAGATCGAGGGGGATAGGGTCATCGATCTGCCGGCATCCGACTCCGTATTCCCGACTCGCATGCGTGAGTTGCTGGCGGCAGGCAGGGGCATGCTCGAGCGGGCTGCATCAGTGCGTGCGGACCGTGGCGCCAGCTATGCGCTGGCCGATGTGCGCCTTGAGGCTCCCGTGCCGGACCCGGGCAAGTTCCTGGCTATCGGCATGAACTATGGCAAGCATGCCGACGAGGCCAGGCAGGCAGGCGTGCAGGTGCCGGACACACAGGTGTGGTTCAACAAACAGATCTCGTGCGTGAACGGCCCTTTTGACGACGTGCATATGCCCAGGGTCTCGACCATGCTCGATTACGAAGCCGAACTTGGCGTCGTAATCGGAACACGTTGCCGCCATGTGCCGGTGGAAAATGCGAGATCGGTGATTGCCGGCTATGTCGTCTGCAACGACGTGTCCGTGCGCGATTGGCAACGGCGCTCGGCCACCATGACATTAGGCAAGTCCTTTGACACCACAGGCCCCTTCGGGCCCTGGATCGTGACCGACGACGAAATCGCCGATCCGCATGCCCTGAGTATTCGCATGCTGGTCAATGGCGAGGTCCGGCAAGAGGTGACAACAGACCAGATGATCTTCAATATTTTCGAACAGATCGCCTACCTGTCTACCGTGATGACCCTGGAGCCAGGTGACGTCCTGTCCACGGGCACTCCATCCGGCGTAGGAGCGGCCATGCAGCCTGCGTCCTACCTCAAGCTTGGCGACGTCATGCGAGTCGAAATCGATGGCGTCGGACATATCGAGAACCGGGTGATTGCCGAGCCTCGATAACCTGCCTTCAGTGCCGGCGGCAGCCTGCCGCCTGAACTCAGGCTCTGGCCCACTTAGCGCGTTTCGGGCACCAGGCCCATCCGGCGCGCCTGGGTTACCGCCGCGAGCCGGCGGTTGGTTCCCAGCTTGCCGTAGATGCTGCTCAAGTGGGTCTTGACCGTGGACTCGGAGATGAAGAGTTGCTCGGCGATGGCGCGATTGCTGCAGCCCTGGGCGAGGCGGGCGAGGACGTCGCGTTCGCGCCAGGTCAATGGCTCGTGAAGAGCGCCATCCTTCACGGGCGCCTGTCCCGGATCCCCGCCCGCGCCATGGCGCAGCTTTTCATCCAGCGTCACGATAAATGCGGGGGCTATGCCCGCTGCCTGCCCATTATCGGGATTGTGCTCCAGCCACGTGCACAGCAAGCGGGCCATGGCGGGGCCTTCGTCGATCAGGGCGCGGTAGAAGCCTTCGGCGCTGGCGAAACGCAGCACCGTGGTCAATTCGCGCATGGCGAGTTTCGTGGCTTGGGTGGCGGCCAGGGCCAGGCAAAGCAAGATGCGCAGCTTGAGTGCACGCCGATGCCGGCCGGTGGCGATAGCGCTCCGGATGGCCTGGCGTAGCTCGTCAAGAGCGGTGTGCGCACGGCCCTCGGCGATGGCCAGGCGAAAAGCCGCCACGTCCGGCATGTCGCCCTCGTTGGCGTGCATGCAATAGCGGTCATCGTTGGGCCATGCGTCGGGCTGCATGGCGAATCGCATCGCCTGATGGGCTGCGGCAAAATTGGATTCCAGCGTGGCTGCACGGGCGCGCTCCAGCCACGCGGTGGCTACCGCGCGAGGCAGGTTCATTTCCCGGCCGTTGTGCTCGAGATCGGCCAGGTGATACTGGAACAAGGCGCGATTGCCCTCTGCATAGGCCAGGCGTGCCAGCACCAGGAACAGGAAAATCAGCGCTCCTGGCGAGCCATGCTCGCGCGCATAGGGTATGCAGTCAGTCAGGATGCGGCGGGCTTCTTCCCGTTCGTCGGCTTCGTACAGCACCACAGCAAGAAGAATGCAGATCGATGAGCGCCCACCGACCGAGCGCGATTCGCCGGCGGTGAACAGATAATCAGTGGCCGCCTTCAGGCGTGCCCGGGCGATGCCCAACCGGCCCTGGCTCAGGTCGATGCAGCCTTCCAGGCTGTCTGAAATGCAGCGCACAAAGGGCATGCGGTCTGGCGTGCTGTTTTGCAGACTGCCCTGTAGAACCTGGCGTGCGTCATCATGACGGCCGGCGGCGATAAGCGACAGCGCCAATACGTTCGCGACGATGGTGTAGTGAAAAATATTGGTGCCCGGCAGTGTCTCGATGAGTGCGGCGCTGCAGCGGTGTGCCTCGACGATGCGGTCGCTCATATTGAGCGCCAGGCAGCGGATGACTTCCATTTCGCATTGCTGCTCCGCTCGCAGGCCGGGTTCGCTGGCCTGGATCTCGGACAGCAGTTGGAGTGCTTGCTGGCAACGACGCCGGTAAACCAGGGCCCAGGCGTGCAGCAATCGTAGCTGCAGATTCGAGCGCAGATCCTTGGCGGGCAGTCGCTCCAGCCAGCTGGAAAGCAGTTGTATGCTGCCGCGTTCGATCAGGCCCTGGCCATGCACGGCAATGTTCTGCATGGCCGGGAGTATGGCGCCGCCCGACAGCAGGTGCTCGATCGCATGCAGGGGATTTCCTTGCAGCAGGAACCACGCCGCAGCCCGTTCATGCAGGCCGGCGCCCGAGCCTGGCCGCTCCCGTTCGCGTGTGGCCTGCAGAAAGCTGGAAAAAAGGCCGTGATAGCGCAGCGTTCCGGGCTCCTGATCCAGTTGCGTCACGAACAGGCCCGCCTGCACCAGCTTGCCCAGGATCTCGGCGCTGTCGGCACGCTGCGTCACAGCATTGCACAGCGGCGCGCTCAGGTAGGGCAGGATGGATGTGTCCAGCAGGAACTGGCGCTGTACCTCATTCAAATTGGCCAGCACCTCTTGGGCGAGGAATTCGGCCAACGCCATATTGGAGCCTGAGAACGAGGTGACGAAGGCGGTGTAGTCGCTTTTCCTGGCCAAGGCCAGCGCGGCCACGGAAAGGGCTGCCGCCCAGCCTTCGGTGCGTGCCGCCAGGGTGTCGATATCCTGGCTGGCCAAGTCCAGGCCGCGGGTCTCCCGAACGAAATGCCGCACTTCCTCGGGCGAGAACCGCAGGTCGTCCGCCGTCAGTTCGTAGACCCGGCCGTGCGCACGTAGCCGGCCCAGTTCCAGTTGCGGATACGTGCGCGAGCCTATTACCACTTCGCCATGCTCGGGCAGCGAATCCAGCAGTTGCTGGATCAGTTTGAGCACAGGCTGCGTTCGCAGCCGCTCGAAATCGTCTATGAACAAGGTAAATGGCCGTTGCCAGCCGGGCAGGGATTCCCACGAATGCAGGCTGGTGCCGATAATCCGCGTGCCGGTGTCATGCGAATTCACGTCAAGCTGAAAGGCATGGCGCAAGGCCGCAACGACAGGCTCGAAGCCATCCTCCAGCGTTGCCGGAGAGGTCCAGGCCAGATGTCTGCCCGCAGCCATCCGGTGCTGACGCAGCTGTCGCATGAAGGTGGTTTTGCCGCTGCCTGCAGGGGCCTGGATCAGAACGATGCCCGCCGCAGCCGGTTCGGCTAATGGGGCTAGCAGGCGAGAGCGCTGCAGGGTTGCGCTGGTGGGCATGGCGTTGGGAACCTGACGCATGGAGATCTCCTGTGGGCTTGCGATACAGCGCGGTTCTGACTACTACGCCGCAGCCGGTTTGTTGCGAGCCTTAGTTGAGCTTCCCTGTATTTCTTTTGCCTGGACCGAGTTTACCTCCCGCCTGGGCTGGGGCGGGCGCGCGCAAGTCCCGGCGGATTGATCGATTGTTACATAAAGATACGTAAATGGGACTTTAGGATGAGGCGGCCTGCGCTTGGGCGCGAACATACTTGCCCGGACGAAATCCAGACACGGTCTGCGAGGAAGGCGCAGCTCCGGCGCGAATGGGCTGGGCGTTGCCAAATAAAAACCAGGGGAGACAGCAAGTGGGTAAAAAAAATAGCTTGGGCCGCACCATGGCCGCCGTAGGGCTGGCATGGGGGGTCGCCGCTGGCGCGCAAGCGCAAGTGCAGGCGCCGGCCGTTTTTCCAAGCAAGCCGGTCACGATCGTGGTGCCGTTTCCGCCAGGCAGTTCCCTGGATGCCCTGACGCGGGTGCTGGGCAGCCGGCTCAGCGAGATCTGGAAGCAGCCCGTGGTGGTGGACAACCGGGCAGGCGGCAGCGGTCTGATTGGAACCGAGCAGGTGACACGGGCGCCGGCCGACGGGCACACCTTGCTGCATTCGATCGCCGGAACGATAGTGGCTTCGCATCTGCGCGATAAGCCTTTGGTACGGCCAGACCAGGACCTGACCCCTATCACTTTGTCGGCCGTGACCGGACTGATCATGGCGGCCGGGCCTGGCGTGAAGGCCAGTAGCCCGGCGGAACTGGCGGACCTGGTGCGCGCCAGCCCCGGGGCCTATTCCTATGGCAGCTATGGAACAGGGTCGGTGGGACACCTGTATGGCTACATCTTCAACAAGCAACTTGGCCTGGATATGCTGCATGTGGCTTACCGGGGCGAAGCGCAAGCTGTCAACGACGTAATTGGCGGACAGTTGCCCTTGCTGATGTTGACCCCGGGCGGCGCCGCGGCCCACATTGCGACCGGGAAAATCCATGCGATAGCCGTGACGGGGGCCAGGCGCTCGCCGATCCTGCCGGATGTGCCAACATTTGCCGAGCTTGGGTACAAGGGCATGGATGACTACGGCTGGTATGGTTTTTTTGGCCCGCCGGGCATGCCTGCCGAGGTGTCCGCGCGGATCTCCGCCGATATCGCGCAAGTGTTGGCCGAACCCCAGATCCAGGCCCAGTTCGATCCGGTCGGACTGGAACTCGTCAGCAATACGCCAGCAACCTTTGCCCGGCTGGTGGCATCGGATAGCGAGAAATGGCGCAAGGTCGTGCAGGAAACAGGTATTCGCCTCGACTGAATTCGCACCGCATTATTTAGCACAGGAGACAGCATGATCCAGATCGGAACACTCGGCGAGGCGCACACGCGCTCGTTTCCCGAGCACCAGTATTTCAGGGGAACTATCCATTACCTGTTCGAAGGCAACAAAGAAGGGCCGCCGGCGCCACAGGCTTATCTTGTGCACCAGCAGCCCGGCTGGGTATTCAAGACCCATTACCACCTCGAAGAGCAATTTCAAGTCTTTGTTGGCGGCGACGGCCGGATCGGCTCGCATGAGCTGGCTCCCACCATGGTGCACTATGCCTCGCGCGAGGCCGGCTATGGCCCGCTGGTGGCCGGAGACGATGGCCTGAGCTACTTCACCCTGCGCGCCATTACCGATACGGGACTATGGCCCTTGCCCGAGTCCCGCGACCAGATGGTGACTGGTTTGAGAAAACGGCAAGAGACCGTCGGCCCCTTGGCGGCCTTGGAGCCGGACGCGCAGGCCCACGTCATCATCGAGCCTGATGCCAGCGGCCTGGCAGCCTGGACGCTGCATGCCGAGCCAGGCGCGTCGGTGCGGGCGCCTGCGTCGTCGTGCGCAGACGGTGGACGTTTCTACGTGGTTGTGCAGGGTGCGCTGGTGCACGAGCAGCGGGCGCTGCCACGGCATGCATGCATTTTTGCCACGCCGGATGAGCCCGCGTTGGCGTTCCAGGCCGGCGACGAAGGCGTCGAGTTGCTGGTGCTGCAGTTTCCGGCGTCGGCGCTGGCGGCCCGGCCTGTGAAGCAGGCGTAAACCGCGGCTTCGACGGCCTGCTTCGGGGGATACGGATGCTTGCCCGTGTCCTTTTCACACGCGACGTCTGCAGAGCGTTCCCGTCAGCACAGCATGCTCAGATCCCGATATCGCGACAGTACGCCAGCAGGATGTGGGGCAAGGCGATTGAGGACGGCAATATCCGTATCGAGTAGCGATACGTTCCCATTTGGTACCGAAGGACAGCACATGACTTCCTCGCTTTGGGCCGGGCCCACGACCGGCACGATGACACTGCGCGCGTTGCGCCGTTACCCCGAGCGCATCGCTTTTGCGTGGGATGGTGGTTCCCTGACCTATGCGGCCACGGCCGAGCTGATCGCTCGCATGCAGAGCGTGTTTCTGGCACAGGGCTTGGGCCGCTCGCAGCGCGTAGCGCTCTTGGGCGGTAATCGCGCCGAGCTATGGTGCGCAATGGTTGCGGCACAGGCTTGCGGCGCTACGGCGACTTCGCTGCATCCCAAAGGGTCGCTGGCCGATCATCTCTATCAGCTCGACGATAGCGGCGCGACAGTGGTCGTGGTCGACCCCTTGGCATTCCGGGATCGGGGCGGTGAGATCGCCGTGCAGGGCGGGCGCAGCGTTTTCACGCTAGGCGGCGTCGAGTATGGCACTGATCTGCTGCGGACTGCGCAGGATGCCGGCAGCGTCAGCTTTCACGACTTCGCATCGCCCGACGATCTTGCCGCGCTGAACTACACGGGTGGCACGACTGGTCGGGCCAAGGGGGTGATGCGGCGCCAGCGCGCCACCGGGGCCATCGTCACCAATGTGCTTGCCGAGTTCGAGCTGCCCGAGCGTACACAGTATCTTGCCGTTGCCCCCATCAGTCATGTGTCGGGTACAAAAGTGCTGCCGGTGTTGATCCGCGGCGGCACTGTCTGGCTCGTTACCGGTTTTGACCCCGAGCATGTACTGGCCACCATCGCAAGGGAACGCATAGACTTCACCTTGCTTGTGCCTACCATGGTGTACACGCTGCTGGACTGCCCGGCGCTGGCGCATAGCGACCTCTCTTCGCTGAGGCTGCTGCTGTATGGTGCCTCGCCGATGTCGTCCACGCGACTGCAAGAGGGCCTGGAGCGTATCGGGCCCGTGTTCGCGCAGTTGTATGGACAAAGCGAATGCTACCCCATCGCGGTCTTGCCTCGTGCCGATCATGATGCAACCCGCCCGCAGCTTCTTGGGGCTTGCGGTTTTCCCGTCAGCGGTTGCGACGTCGCTCTTCTCGATGAAGAAGGGCAGGCAGTGCGTTCAGGCGAGGCGGGCGAGATATGCGTTCGCGGCGCGCAAGTGATGGAGGGCTACTGGAACCAGCCCGAGCAGACTGCGCAGGCCCTGGAGCATGGCTGGCTGCATACCGGGGATGTCGCCCGCGCTGATGAGCAGGGTAGGCTCTACATCGTCGACCGCAAAAAGGACATGATCGTCACTGGAGGCTTCAATGTCTACAGCCGGGAAGTAGAAGACGTGATTTCCAGCTACCCAGGGGTGGCCGACGTGGCGGTGATAGGCGTGCCCGATCCGAAGTGGGGTGAAGCCGTGACCGCATTGGTGGTGCTTCGAGCGGGTGCCCAGGTGCAAGCCGACGATTTGAAGCATCGGGTCAAGGCGCAAAAGGGCGCCACGCACTCTCCCAAAAGCATCGAATTCCTGAGCGAACTGCCCACGACCAGCCTGGGCAAGGTCGACAAGAAAGCATTGCGCGCCCGCTATTGGGCGCAGCAGACCAGAATGGTGGGGTAATTCATGGCAATGCTAGATTCCATTTCCCGGCGCATGCGCCTTCCCTTGATCGCGGCTCCGATGTTTCGCGTCTCGGGGCCTGAACTCGTGCTCGCGGCCTGCCGCAGTGGCGTCATCGGCTCTTTCCCCAGCGCGAACTGTCGTAGTGTGGAAGAGTTTGATGGATGGCTATCCCGCATTTCCAGCGGGCTGGGCCCGGATGATGCACCGTACTGCCCCAACCTGATCATGCGGCGCGAGTCCTTGCAGCAAGAGCTTGCCTGCCTGCTGCGATATCGGCCGGAAATCGTGATTACCAGCGTAGGGTCGCCAGAGCCGGTTATCGCCCCCTTGCACGACGTCGGTTGTCTGGTGCTGGCGGATGTCGCCTCGATACGCCATGCCGAGAAGGCGGTAGCCGCGGGGGTGGATGGCCTGGTCTTGCTGACCGCCGGTGCCGGCGGGCAGACGGGCTGGGCCAACGGTTTCGCCTTTGTGCGCGCGGTGCGTTCCTTCTTCGACGGGCCGGTGGTGCTGGCGGGCGGCATCTCGGATGGCCAGGCCTTGTGGGCGGCCCAGGCGCTGGGCTGCGACCTTGCCTATATGGGTACCAAGTTCATTGCCACCACCGAGAGCATGGCCAGCCCGGCTTACAAGACCATGCTGGTCGACAGCCGATTGGATGACGTCATGCTCAGCCGGGCGTTCACCGGGCTGGAAACCAACAACCTGCGGCCTTCGGTAGTCGCCGCCGGCCTGGACCCGAATAATCTTCCCACGGACATGACGGCGGATCGTGCCGCTGCGCTGTATGGCAGCGGTGCTTCGGGCCCCAAGCGTTGGCGCGATATCTGGTCGGCAGGCCACAGCGTGTCGGGTGTCAGCGGCGTGCCCGGTGTGGCTGATATGGTCGAGCAGACCCGCGAGGAATATCTGCGCGCACGCGGCTTGCTTGCCACGCTGGCGGGCATGGCGCTGTAGGCTAACGGTATCGGGCCCCGCCTTGAAACAGGATGGGGCCACCGTTACTGAGGCTTTACAGGCTCAGCCCTGGCCTCTTGCTCGTCCGAGCGATCATTGTTGATGTCTTTTTCCTCCTTGGGGAAGTCCGTAGCCGGAGTGGCTTTGTCCGCTCGCTTGAGCGCCTCATCAACATGAGGGGAGCGGCGATTCCCGCCTTGCTGGGTCATGATGACCTCCTTGGATACCGGTTTGCCATCCAGTCAGCATGAGACATGCCCATTCTGCCAGCGCTCAGCCAAGGCGCACTCACGGCCCGAGTGTGCCAGTTGCCAATCATGAGCCGGAGTGCGAGGTTTTCCGCGGGCCCGGGAATTGCTTTGCCTTGCGAAGGCTTCACCAGCGCAATCTATACCTGCGCAGGTGAGGGGTTTGAACACCCTGACAATTCTGGAGGTTTCGATGCGTTCCATTTTGCTTTGGCTATTAGGCGTTCCGATTCCCATCATCATTTTGCTTGCTCTTTTTTGGCATTGAAAAATGCATGCCTCGTATGCATCGAATCAACCTGTTCATAAAGGCAAACCATGGAAAACGCTAGCACTCTCGTTCCTACCTATCCCACGGCGCGCATGCCGCGCGAATCCTGCGGGTCGGCTGTCTCCTGGGCAGCGGTTATCGCCGGAGCCGTGATTGCGGCGGCCTTGTCGCTGATGCTGCTGGTCGGCGGCGCCGGCTTGGGCTTTGTATCAATGTCGCCGTGGGGCGGGGATGGCGCATCGGCCACCACGCTGGGGGTAGCCGCGATAGTCTGGATGATAGTCACGCAAATCATTGCCTATGGCGTTGGTGGATACGTTGCGGGCAGATTGCGTACCCGTTGGGTGGATATCCATTCAGACGAAATCTATTTTCGCGATACCGCCCACGGCTTTCTGGTCTGGGCTTTGAGCGCAGTCATCAGCGCGGTCGTGGTGGGGTCGGCATTGGCATCCATGGTCGGCGGCGTGGCCAGGGTCGGGGCCGGCGCCGTAGCTGGAGCTGGCTCGACGCTGGCGGCGGCTGCCGATGCGGCAGATGGCGCTAACGTCCCCACGGACTATTTTGTCGATGTCTTGTTTCGCTCTGAGCAGCCTGATCCTGCCGGAGACCCGCGGCAGGCTCGCGCGGAGGTGGGCCGCATCATCGCTGCCAGCGTTGGCAAGGCAGATGTCGCGCCGCAAGACCGTGAGTATGTGGCCAAGGTTATCGCGGCGCAAACGGGTCTTGACCAGGCTGCGGCAGAGGCGCGCGTCAACGAGGCCGTGACCCGTAGCAAGCAAGCCGTGGAAGAGGCCAAGCAAGCGGCGCAGCAGGCTGCGGATACCGCTCGTAAAGCGGCTGCGGCATTTTCGCTCTGGGCTTTCGCGTCGTTGTTGATCGGTGCGTTTGTCGCCAGCTGGATGGCGACGGTAGGGGGCCGCAGCGCACGCGAGCCATGAACAAGGGGTGAGCGTCATGCCTGACGGCATCCTGCAGGCCGCACCGGTTCATGCTGGATCGGTGCGGTATCGGTTGTTCCCATCTTGATTGTTGTCATCCCGGAGACTCCTATGGCCTCACGCGATAAGACCCCCAAAGCCGTACATAGCCCCCCTGCCGTCGATTCCGCTTTCTTCAATACGGATAGCGGTCCGGCCCATCCTCCAAGCCCGAAAGCCTCTCATCCGGCACTGAAGAAAGCACGCGCCGTTGCCGAGACCGCAAGTGCCATCCCTTACAACGCCGACAAGGCCCGAGAATATGGCGCAGGGCCGGCGCACAAGCCGCACGAAGGCACTCATGTCGCACCGGCTGCCAAGGCTGTCGCAGCCAGCACGCTGTCCGAGGCGAGTGAGTCCGCCAAGGTCGGGGGTGCCGCACCGGACGGCGTGAATGCGACCGATGGCCGGTTGGCCCGGGTGCGGGCCGATAACGGCGGCCAGGTATTGACGACCAATCAGGGCGTGCCGGTTTCCGACAATCAGCATTCCCTGAAAGCGGGCTTGCGTGGCCCCGCTTTGCTCAAGGATTTCATCCTGCGCGAGAAAATCACGCATTTCGACCACGAGCGAATTCCGGAGCGGATCGTGCATGCCCGTGGCTCGGCGGCTCATGGCTATTTCGAATGCTACAAGCCCTTGACGGAAATTACCGCAGCCGCGCCTTTTGCGGCGGCAAACAAGCGCACGCCCGTGTTTGTCCGCTTTTCCACCGTGGCGGGCGAAAGGGGCTCCAAGGATACGGCTCGCGACGTTCGCGGTTTTGCCGTCAAGTTTTACACCGATCAGGGCAATTGGGATCTGGTGGGCAACAACATGCCGGTGTTCTTCATTCAGGACGCCATGAAGTTTCCCGACCTGGTGCATGCGGTCAAGCCCGAGCCGCATCACGGTATGCCGCAGGCCGCGTCGGCGCATGACACCTTCTGGGACTTCGTTTCTCTTATGCCGGAATCCACTCACACGCTGATGTGGCTGATGTCGGACCGTGCGATTCCACGCAGTTTTCGCATGATGCAAGGGTTTGGCGTGCACACTTTCCGTTTCGTGAATAGCGGTGGCGAATCCAAACTGGTGAAGTTTCATTGGAATCCCTTGCTCGGCACGCATTCCCACGTTTGGGAGGAGGCGGTAAAAATTTCGGGAGCCGACCCGGACTATCACCGCCGCGACCTCTGGGAAGCGATCGAAGGTGGCAATTTCCCCGAGTGGGAACTGGGCGTGCAGATCTTTACCGAAGAGCAGGCCGATCAGTTCAGCTTCGATGTGTTGGATGCGACCAAGATCATCCCCGAGGAGCTGGTGCCGGTAACTCCTATCGGCCGCATGGTGCTCAATCGCAATCCCGACAATTTCTTCGCCGAGACGGAACAGGTAGCGTTCTGTACTGCGCATGTGGTGCCAGGCATCGATTTCACCAATGATCCCTTGCTTGCCGGGCGTATCCACTCATACGTGGATACCCAGATATCGCGGCTGGGCGGCCCGAATTTTCACGAGCTGCCGATCAACGCGCCGCTGGCTTCGGTGCATAACAATCAGCGTGACGGTATGCACCGTCAGGCCATTCATCGCGGCCGTGTCGCCTACGAGCCCAACTCGCTGGCGGGCGGCTGTCCGTTCCAGGCGGGCATGGCGGGGTTTGTCTCGTTTCCCGAACCGGTGGCCGATGATGAGTTGCGAGGTAATCCAGAGAAGTTCGCCGAGCACTTCAACCAGGCCAGGCTCTTTTACGAGAGCCAGGCCGAATTCGAGAAAAAGCACATCGTCAGTGCATTCCGATTTGAACTGAGCAAGGTGACGGTGGCCGCGATACGCGAGCGTACCGTGGCCATGCTGCGCAACGTGTCCGACGAACTGGCCGAGGGCGTTGCGCAAGGGCTGGGCATGGTGTTGCCCGACCCTATGCCCAAGGCGCTGGATCCGGCACCTGCTCCGGAAATAACTAAATCGCCCACGCTGTCCTTGACCGCTAGACCTGGGGACGGGGGTATCAGTACACGCAAGGTTGCCATTCTGGTCGCCCATGGCGTCAACGAGGCAACCGTCAGCGCGATTGCCGACGCGCTGCTCAAGGCCGGCGCAGTCGCGCGTTTGGTGGGGCCACGAATCGGGCCTTTCCAGGGACAGGGTGGCAGTCCGGCCCTGGACGCCGATGCCTCGTTGGAGAACCACCCTTCGGCGCTGTTCGATGGCGTGGTCGTGGTCGATGGTGCCAAGGGCGTAGCCAGCTTGAGCGGGGATGGCCATGCACTGGAATTCCTGCGTGACCAGTTTCGCCATGGCAAGACGATGCTGGCCGTGGGGGATGGAGCCAAGCTGCTTGAAGCGGCACAAATTCCCCAGAATGCGGGTGACAAGGGTCTTGTCCTTGCCAAGGACCTGGCTGGGAATGGCGTGGATGCCTTTATCAAAGCGCTGGCAAAGCATAGGCATCCCGAGCGAGAGACCGATCCGCCTGCAGTCTGAGCCTGTCGTCATAGCGTAGAACCCCCATGCAAGCATGGGAGTGGTGGTGCGCGGCCGCTCCATCCCACATGGATGGAGCGGCCGCATTTTCTTGTGATCGGATAACACTGCTGTTTGCATCAGGCTTTACCAGGGCCAGCCAGGCTTGTGTCAACTGGTGCGCTGTTTTCCTGGGCATCTGAATCTTTACCTGGCAGACGTCTGACCCTACAGTGCCCACACACTGCATGCATTGGCTATGCCAGGGTTTGCTGCAGGTGCGTCCGGCGGGTCGCTTGATCGCGGTAAAGGCAAGTTGATGCGCTATCCCGCGATTTTCTATGGTCGCGCGATGCTCCGATGGCAAGGCTTTATCCTTCCCACGATTAGTGTGGCCTGCGATGACGGACGTTTCAGGGGCGATCCATGAGCGATTGGATCGCTGTCCATTGCAAGATTCTGCGGGCAAGTAATGAAACACAAGGTCATTCCCATCGTCGCCGCGCCGGCCGA
>JBEBVZ010000066.1:0-17772 GCA_040392445.1 Verticiella sediminum | reverse complement strand
AACCTGCGCAGCCAGGGCATGTCCGGTCACATCGAAGTGCTGGGCAGTCAGGTGCTGCGCGTGGCCGATATCGCCAAGCACCTGGGCGTGCCCGCCAACACGCAGCTGCTGCGGGTGCAACTGCTCGGCAAGGCCGAGGACCGGACGATAGATATCGCCGACCATTACTTTGAAGATGCGCGTTTTCCCGGCCTGGCCGAAAAATTGACGCAGGCCCATTCCATCTCGAAGGCTTACCGCGAATATGGCATCGAGGACTACACCCGGAAATGGTCGCGGATTACCGCGGCCCTGCCATCGGCCGACGTGGCCCGCATGTTGAACCAGCCCAAGACCCGGCCCATACTGCAGGTCGAGGCATTGAATGTCGACCAGCACCAGAAGCCATTGCAATACAGCATTGCCCGCTTCGTGGGCGACTGGGTTCAGTTGGTGGTGGCCGACGACCTCTGAACTGGCGGGCGGAACGTGGGCTGTGCGTACGAGATTATTGGTCTAGACATCTGGTTGTCATGCGAGCTTGATAAGGTCATGATATGAACCAACCTGATATGGAAACCATCACCCATGCTCGCAGGCATTTCTGGTAATCGCATTCTCACCGTTGACGGCCTGAAAGCAGGCCACCTGGGTATTCACGACGGCAAGCTTGGCACCCTGGATCCGGCTGCGCCGCCGTGCCGCGCGCAGTACCTGGATGCCGGCAACTTGCTGGTGCTGCCCGGTATCGTCGACTTGCATGGCGACGCTTTCGAGCGTGCGGTCATGCCGCGTCCCGGCGTGACCTTTCCTTACGAGGGCGCGCTGCACGACGTCGACCGGCAACTGCTGGCCAACGGCATCACCACCGAATTCCATGGCGTGACCCTTTCCTGGGAAGGCGGCTTGCGTGGCCAGCCGTATGCGCAGCTGATGTTCGAGACGCTCGAGCGCATGCGCCCCGACCTGGGCGCCCAGCACTGCGTGCACCTGCGTTTCGAAACCCATCACGTGGCCGGCATGGCGCTGGTCCAGCAATGGATACGCGAAGGCCGGGTACAGTTCCTGGCGCTGAACGACCACCTGCCGGGCATGGTCAAGCGCCTGGGCGACGATCGCAAACTGCTGCAGTATGCCGAGCGCGCCGAGTGCGACCTGGACACCTACCGCCAGCGGATTCACGACGCCGTGGGTGTCGGCGACGAGGTGGCCGACGTTGTGCGCGAGCTGACAGCGTGCGCGCTGGCCGCCGGACTGCAAGTAGCTTCGCACGACGATCTTGATGCCGAGGTGCGCGGCTATTACCATGGCCTGGGGTGCAGGGTGGCCGAATTCCCCCTGACCATCGAGGCGGCCAGCAGCGCCCGCGCGCAAGGCGACCATGTGGTCTTTGGCGCGCCCAACGTGGTGCGCGGCAAGAGCCACACGAATGCGCCCAATGCCACCGACATGGTGCGCCAGGGTCTGTGCGACGTACTGACCTCGGACTACTACTACCCCGCGCCGTTGCTGGCGGCGATGCGTTTGGTGCGGCAGGATATCTTGCCGCTGCCAGAGGCCTGGAAGCTAGTTTCGCGTAACCCGGCCTGCGCCGCAGGCATGGCGGACCGGGGCCTGTTGGCCCAGGGCATGCGCGCCGACGCCATTCTGGTCGACGATAGCGATGCGGCCTTGCCTCGCGTTTGCGCCGCAGTAGTGGGCGGCGTGTTGCATTACACCAGCCGCGCGTTTCCCGGCCCGGTGCTGTCCGGCGCGCCCCTGGCCCTTGGCGAGCCTGTTGCCCACGCGGGCATGGCGGCCTGATGCCGACCGTACCGCAGGCCTATCGCTATGCGCTGTATCTGGCGCCACCTGAACCCTGGCTGGCTGTTGGCAGCCGCTGGCTGGGCCGCTGCGCGGACTCCGCAACTCTTTTGCCGCGTCCGGCCGGCGCCGACAGCCGGCTGGACGACTGGACCGAGGCGCCACGTCTCTATGGCCTGCATGCCACTCTGAAAGCGCCGTTTCGGCTTGCGGCGGATGCCACGCCCATGGCGCTGGATGGCGCTGTGCGCAATTTGGCCTTGGCTTGCCAGCCCTTCGAGGTGAGTTTGTGGCGCCGCAACTTGCGCGGCTTCCTGGCCTGGTGCCTGGCCGACGGCGAGACCGACAGCGGCCGGATGCGGGAACTTGCCGATGCCGCGGTGGCGGGTCTTGACCGCTATCGAGCGCCGCCCACCACCGCCGAGCTGGCCCGGCGCCAGGCGCAGCCGCTGGCGCCAGCCGAGCTGGCCATGCTGGACCGCTGGGGCTACCCCTATGCCTTCGAAACCTTTACCTTTCATATCACGCTGACCGGCAAGCTCGATCCGCCGGAGCTGGCCGCGGCCGAGGCGCAATTCGGCGCCAGTGGGGGCAATGCGCTGCCCGACTGCATGCCTGTGGATGCTGTCAGCCTGTATGTCCAGCCCCGCCAGGACGACGCTTTCATCGTGGCCCGCCACTATTGCTTCGATGGCAGTGTCCGCGATGCCGCAGGTGCTTGCTACTTGCCAGCCAGCCGATAATTTTCCGATCATGAACAAGAGATTTTCCGAATGCGACAAGGCTGGCTTGGACACGGGCCGGCGGCTGCTCTATGTGATGGGTGCGTCGGGCGCGGGCAAGGACACCTTGTTGCGCCAAGTGCGTAGAACCTTGCGTCGCGACGACGCCATCCTGGTTGCCCACCGCTATATCACGCGTCCAAGTAGCGTGGATGAAGCTTCGATCGAGCTGTCGCGCGATGAATTCGTGCGCCGGGCCGCGCTGGGATGCTTTGCCTTGCACTGGCAAAGCCACAACCTGCACTATGGTGTGGGGGTGGAAATCGACGCCTGGTTGCGAGCCGGCAGGGTCGTCATCGTGAACGGGTCGAGAGCCCATTTGATGCAGACCCATGAACGCTATCCTGGGCTGCTCGCCGTCCAGATCAGCGTGGCGAAAGAAGTTCTGGCGCAACGCCTGGTCGAACGGGGGCGGGAAACGCCCGAGGCTATTGCCGCCCGCCTGGAACGGGCGGCCAAGGCGTTTCCCTTGCCAACGGGGTTGCAGGTAATGCAGCTGGACAACAGCGGTAAGGCGGAAGATGCCGCCCGGCGGATGCTGGAAATGGCGCGCGGCCTGGGGGTTTTGCACCCTGCCTGAGCAGAAACAATTGCGCGGGCACAGGCCCGCCGGGGGGAAGGGCGGCGCTTGGCATTTATTGTCGTAATGAGAATTATTTGCAATAATGCAGGCCCTTCTCATTTCAGCCTGTTCGCGCCATGCCTCAATCGCGTTCCGCCTGCCCGGCATGGCTTGCCCACTATGGCGAGTTGATCGGGACATGGACGCGCAGAACAGGTGACCGGCAAAATGCAGAGGATGCAACCCACGACGCCGTCGTTGGCATGCTGGAAGGACACACCGACGCGATTCGCGACCCCCGTGCGTATCTGCATCGCAGCATCCGCAACCGCCTGACCGACTTTCATCGGCGCCAGGGCGTGCTGGAGATCGTACCCCTGCACGAACTCGCGGAAGACGATCATCCCATGGCTGCCGACCCCGATACCCATGCCCGCTCAGCGCAATTGCTGCAAGACATGCAGACAGCGCTCGCCGAGCTTCCCTTGAAATGCCGGCAGGTGTTTGTCTGGCACAGATTGGCGGGTTATTCCCAGGAAGAAATCGCGCAACGCCTGGGCGTCTCGGTGAACATGGTGCAAAAGTACATGATCCGGGCCGGCCGGCACCTACGCGAACGCTTGCAGCGCCACGCTCCGCGCTGAGCCGGATCCCGGCGCTGACGCCAAATCGAGGGGCAATGCGCGCTAATGCGCTGATCTCGATGCCTGCAGCCTGGTTTTAAACAGTAATAAGTTACAAAACAATAATCATTCCTATTCACTGTTTTTCCCGTTTCGTACGTCTTACTTTTGTAGAGGCTGTTTTCGGCGCGCCGATAGCCCCTGAAAGCGGCCTGGCTTGAGAGGCTTGGCATCGTATGCAGGGAATTTTGAATCAGGAAGACACGTTTCGTGAGTAAGCATGTATCCCTTTCGCCCGCAGTTGCCTGCGCGCGCAACACTGCCCAAGTCGGTGGCCTGACCGCGCTGGCCGCAGCGATTACCTTGGTGTTCGGCGCCCCGCCCGCAGCGCATGCGCAGGAGCCCGCCACCGAGGTCAATAGCCCCATTTCCGAACTCACTCCGGTCACCGTGACCGGTAGTGACCTGGGCGCCACGACGGAGGGCACCGGTTCGTTCACCACGGGTTCGGCCAATACGGCGCTGCGGCTGAACCTGTCGCCACGCGAGACACCGCAGTCGGTCAGCGTCATGACGCGCCAGCGCATGGACGACCAAGGCCTGACCCAGTTGTCGGACGTGGTGCTGCAAACACCGGGTCTGACCATGACCGCATCGGGCAACCTGGGTTCGGATTCAAGCTCGTTCTATGCGCGTGGATTTCCCGTCGAAAACTATCAGATCGATGGGGTGGGGCAGGTCTACAGCGGCTACAGCTCGCTTTTCCAGACCGATGACATGGCGATCTACGATAGGGTCGAGGTGGTGCGCGGCGCAACCGGTTTGATGAACGGTGTGGGCGAACCCAGCGCCACCATCAACCTGATACGCAAGCGCCCGACCGCCGAGTTCCAGGCGTCGGCCAGGGTGGAAGCAGGATCGTGGAACTATTACCGTGCCGAAGCCGATGTTTCCTCGCGCTTGAATGAGTCCGGCACTGTGCGCGGCCGGCTCGTGGCCGCCTGGCAAGACAATGATTCCTACATAGACCGCCTGGAAGAGCGCAAGAAAATCCTGTATGGGATCGTCGAGGCCGATCTGACCCCCAGCACACTGGCCACGGCTGGTTTTACGCTGCAGCATCACGACGCCAACGATCATGCCCGCTCGGGCCGGCCGGCCTTCTATTCCGATGGCACACGCACGAATTGGGCGCGCTCGGACTCGGCAGCCGCCGAGTGGGCTTATTCCAAACGCCACAACCAGACGATGTTCGCGTCTCTGGAACACTCGTTTGACAATGACTGGAAGGTCAAGGGAACGGTCAGCCGGGCGACCAGCGATTACGACGAAGTACTGGGGTATGCCGCGGGCGGGGCACCGGTTCGCGAAACCGGGGCCGGCGTGAGCCTGTGGGCCGGTCGCTGGGCCGGCAAGCCCACGCAACACAGCGTAGACCTGTATGCGACTGGGCCTTTCGACTGGTTTGGCCGCAAACACGAACTGGTGCTTGGCGCGAGCGCCACGCGCACCAAGCAGGATGCATCGGTGTATGGATTGTGGGGCTTTCCCGGCTGGAGCGGCGCCATCCCGAATATTTTCGATTGGGACGGCCGGGTGCCGACGGAGCCGGAGAATCCGCCCAAGGGCGAGTCGAGCGTGACGGAAACCATCAACAGCGCCTATACCGCGGTGCGGTTCAAGCCCACGGATGCGCTTTCCATCATCCTGGGCAGCCGGATCACGAGCTGGCGCAACGAAAGCTCGGACCTGAGCTATGAGACAGGCACGACGACCTTCGATAACCGGTCGGCCAACGACCAGATCACCCCCTACGCCGGGATAGTCTACGATTTCAGCGAGCACTGGTCAGGCTACGCCAGCTACACCAATATCTTCAAGCCGCAAAGCAACCAGGACGTCAGCGGGAACTATCTTGATCCCCTGCTGGGCAATAACTACGAGGTCGGTGCCAAAGCCGCTTTCTTCGAGAACCGGCTCAATCTGAGCGCCGCCGTCTACAGGGTGCAGCAGGACAACCTTGCCGTCTTGATTCCGGAGACATTCGCGCCGGACGGCTCGGGCGCCTACCAGGCGGTATCGGGCACCAGCACGCGCGGCTTCGAGATGGAGATGGCGGGCGAGTTGGCTCCCAACTGGCAGGCGGCGGTCAGTTTCGGGCGTTCCCTTACCGAGGATAGGAACGGCGACCCGCTCAATACGCAGGTTCCGCAAAACAATTTCAAACTCTTCACCAGCTATCGCTTTCCGGACGTCGGGCACGGCCTGACGGTGGGCGGCGGGCTGCGCTGGCAGAGCGAAACCTATAGCGACGGCCTGGGGCCGAACAAGGCGCGCTTCACACAAGCCAGCTATGCCGTCGTCGACCTGATGGCGAACTACGCCATCACGCCCAAGATCGCGGCGACGTTGAATATCTACAACCTGTTCGACAAGTCCTATTTCACCAACACGGGGTCGGCCTACTATGGCGCGCCGCGCTCGGTACGGGTCGGCCTGGCAATGCGGTACTAAGCTGATGGGTGAGCCAAATAATCCCAATCCCAGGAAAAAGTCCAATTCCAAGCTGTGGTTTCTGGTTCACAGCTGGATGGCCTTGCCGGTCTGGATTTTCGTTTTCTTCGTCTGCCTGACCGGAACCATCGCCACGGTCAGCCAGGAAATCGTGTGGCTAGCCAATCCGGCGGTACGGGCCAGCCCGCCCTCCGACGATGCCCGGTTGCTGGGCTACGACGCGATTCTGCAAGCGGTTCAGCGCGAGCGTCCGGGCATATTCGTGCGATCGATTTCCCGGCCAGTGAAGTCGCAGTTCGCGCTCTCGGTGCGCGTGAGCTATCCGGATGCAACCACCGCATCGCTGTATGTGAACCCCTACACCGGCCACATCCAGGGCAGCAGTTCGGGCTTCAGCTTCCAGCAGTTCATACGGGCGCTGCATGGCTGGCTGCTTATGCCCTTCGATCACGGCTTCAACTTTGGCTGGTATGCGGTGTCGCTGCTTGGGCTGCCCATGCTGGGCTCGCTGATCACCGGCCTGGTGGTCTATAAGCGTTTCTGGCGAGGTTTTCTGCGGCCACGCCTGCGCATCGGGCAGGGCGCACGGGTCTTCTGGGGCGACTTTCACCGCTTGGCCGGGATCTGGTCGATTCCTTTTATCGCCATTATCTCGGTGACCTCCACTTGGTTCCTGATACAGGCGATTCTGTCGGACAACCGCATCTCCTTGTCCACCAGCGGCCCGCCCGCCATCGTCGCGCGCGAGGACGTGCCCCGGGTCGGTGCCGGGCAAGCCCCGCCCATGATCAGCCTGGACCGCGCCGCGCAGATCGCCCATGAGACTTTCCCCGACCTGGAGCCGTCCTTCGTCGAGATGCCTGCCGATGCTTTTTCCCACATCGAGGTGGGCGGGCGCGGCAGCTATCCCCTGCTGTTCGAGTCGCTGAGCATCAACCCCTATAGCGGCGCGGTCGAGTCCACCGAAAGAGTCTCGGACCACTCCGGACTGGAGCTGGTGACCGAATCCATGCGCCCCTTGCATACCGGTGACTTCGCGGGCCTGTGGCTCAAGCTGGTGTACTTCGTCTTTGGCCTGTTATTGAGCATGATGGTATTGAGTGGATTGTTGATCTGGACCAAGCGCACGGTGAAGGAAACCGCCACGGCCTTCAAGCGCCGGGATGCGGCGGCGGCGCGCCGGCGCCCACCCAAGGCGGCTCCGGCCGTCCAGCAGGCGACCCTGGCTGGAGCCCGCGATGAATAGGCCAGCGACAAGGCCGCCGGCCTGGTGGCGCATCATCTGGCGGCGCTGGCGTTTTCGCCTGAGCGCGCTATTGCTGATCTTGCCGCTGGCTTATCTGCCGCGCTACTTCGATGACCTGGCCTTGTCTCAGGGCGCCAAGGGGCTGGGCGAGCGCGAGGTGGGCAGCCAGGTGGCCGGGCCCTGGACGGTGCGGCTGGCCGAGTGGCGGGTGGAGCCTGCGCAACTGGATGGCCCGGCAGGCTACCTGAAAACCTTTTCGCTGGCGCTATGCGAGGAATGTATACCCCAGGTCAAGGCCGCCTACCTGCGGGTGGGCAAGCCGCGCAGCCTGCGCGCTGCGGGGGCGTTGCTGTCGGGCAGCCCCTATCGCCAGATCGCCGAGGTCAGCATACCCAGGCGCGCCACGGCTGATGCGGATCTGTGGCTGACGCTGGAAGGCTGGGACGGCTCTGTGCATCAGGTGTCCTGGCCGATGTCACAAGCGTCGCCCGCGACCGCCGCCTGGTTGCGGGCAAGAGGAGGAGGATCGTGACGCAATTTTGTCATCGCCATGGCACCCGCGCCATGCGCGCTTTGCTGCTGGTCGGTTTGTCCGCAGCCGCTGCCCAAGCCCTGGCGCACCATCCGGTAGCCCAGTGCCGGCAAGTGGGGGGTGGTCAGGTGCAGTGCACCGGTGGCTTCTCGGATGGCAGCGGCGCACCCGGGGTCACCCTGGATGTGATCTCGTACGACGAACGTATCCTGGTGCACGGCAAGCTTGGCGCGGACTCCACGCTACGGTTCAAGAAGCCGTCCGGCGAGTTCTATGTGCTTTTTGATCCGGGCCCCGGCCATGTGGTCGAGATCGATCATAGCGATATCGATCCCTGACGGGCCCGCGCTCGCGGGCACGGGCAGCGCCCGCGCGGGCGCTGCCCGGTGTTTCTTAACGGCGCACGCCCAGGCGTTCGCGCCACCCTACAAAGTTGAACCATGCGCAAGCAACAAGGCCGGTTTCGCGTCGGCAGGTGGAGTATTGTCCTGGCGTTGGCGGCACTGGCGTTTCTCGCGGCCTGGTGGTCGCAACGCCCGGCCAGCGCCTACGAAACAGTGGCCGTAAGCCGCGGCAATATCGAGTCGGTCGTGACGGCCCTGGGAACCCTGCAGCCCTTGCACTATGTGGATGTGGGCGCGCAGGTGTCAGGTCAGATCAAGCGCATCCATATCGGGGCGGGCGAGATCGTGCAGCAGGGCCAGTTGCTGGTCGAAATCGATGCCTCGGTCCAGCAGGCGATCGTGGACGCCGGGCGAGCCTCGCTGGACGCCTTGCGGGCCCAGCACGAAGAAGCCCGCGCGGCTTTTGAACTGGCCCAGTCCCAGTACGGACGCCAGCAGCAGATGATGCGCGATGGCGCCACGCGCCGCGAGGATATGGATCTGGCGCGGGCCGCGTTCAAGAGCAGCCAGGCCAGCGTCAAGCGTATTGCGGCCGAGATCCGGCGTACCCAGGCCACGCTGGCCGGCGACGAGGCCCAGCTTGGATATAGCCGCATCTACGCACCCATGGCGGGCACCGTGGTGTCTCTCGAGGCGCGCCCGGGCCAGACCCTGAATGCCACTTACCAGACGCCCAATATCCTGCGGATCGCGGATTTGTCGGCAATGACCGTGTGGACCGAGGTGTCGGAAGCCGATGTTGCCCGGGTCAAGCCTGGCATGCCGGTGTATTTCACGACGCTGGGCCAGGATGGGCGGCGCTGGAGCAGCAAGCTGCGGCAGATCCTGCCTATGCCGCCCCGGCCGGCGGGTGGCCAGGCGGCCGATGCCGGAGTGCAGCCGGCTGCCAAGGTCGTGCTGTACACGGCGCTGTTCGATGTGGACAACGCCGATGGCACCCTGATGGCGCAGATGACCGCGCAGGTCTTTTTCGTGGCTGCAAGTGCGCAAAATGTGCTGACGGTGCCTTTGCCGGCGTTGGCGGCGCTGCCGGACGCGCCGCACTGGTACACGGCCAGGGTGCTGGATGACGCAGGTGTGATCCAGCAGCGCCGAGTGCGTGCCGGGACACGCGACCGGCTCGCTATTGAAGTGGTCGAGGGCCTGGAAGAGGGTGAGCGCGTGGTGACCGGCGAGCGTTCCGGCGACGGCGGCGTGCGCCGCTTCACCCTGTGACGCGGGCCATGCAGCACGCAATCCCCGGCGATGGCCCAAGCGCAGCATTGAGCATTGCGCTGATCGAGTTGCGCGATATCCGCAAGCGCTACGGTGGCGGGGACTCGCCTGCCGTGGAGGTCCTGCGCGGCGTGTCGCTGTCCATCCAGGAGGGCGAGTTCGTGGCCATCGTTGGCGCATCGGGTTCGGGCAAGTCCACCCTGATGCACATCCTGGGCTGCCTGGACCGGCCCAGCTCGGGCGAATACCTTTACGCCGGGCGCGATGTGGCCGAGCTGGACCCCGACGCCCTGGCCTGGTTGCGCCGCGAGGCCTTCGGCTTTGTCTTTCAGGGCTACCACCTGATCCCCACCGAGTCGGCGCTGGAAAATGTCGCCATGCCGGCGGTCTACGCGGGGTTGCCCGCCGCCCAACGCGAGAGTCGGGCAACCCGTCTGCTGACGCGGCTGGGGCTGGCGCAAAGACTGGATCATCGGCCCAACCAGCTTTCCGGCGGGCAGCAGCAAAGGGTGGCGATTGCGCGGGCCCTGATGAATGGCGGTCGCATCATCCTGGCCGATGAACCGACCGGGGCCCTGGACACCCGCAGCGGCGCCGAAGTGATGGCCTTGCTCGAGGAACTGGCCAGCCAGGGCCATACGATTATCCTGATCACCCACGACAGGACGGTGGCGCAAAAGGCCCGTCGCATTATCGATATCCGTGATGGACAGATCGTGGCGGATACCGGCGGCCCCCAGCCCATCTCTTGCGGAAATGCCACGGATTCGCCCCGGCTGCTGCTTGAGGGCATGGCACAAGGCGTGGCGCGTACGGCGTCGGTCTGGTCCGACATCATCCAGGCTGCCCGCGCCGCATGGCGGGTCATGTGGATCAACCGTTTTCGAACTTCGCTGACCTTGCTTGGCATCATTATCGGCGTGGCCTCGGTGATCGTGATGCTGGCGATCGGCCATGGCACCCGAGAGCGCGTGGTGGCGCAGATGGGCGCTTTCGGGTCGAACCTGCTGTATATCTCGTCGGTTGGTATCAGTTCCCGGGTGCCGGGGCGCAGCATCACCCTGGCGGATCTCGAGGCCATGGGCGAAGTCCCCAATATTGCCTTCGTGCTGCCCAACAGCACCGGCAACAAGGTCGTGCGTTTTGGCAGCAACGATGTGCAAACCTATATACGGGGCACCGGCGCGGCCTTGCCGCATATCCAGACCTGGCCCCTGGCACGGGGCACCTTTTTCTCGGAGGCCGACGACCGGCAAATGGCCGCGGTAGCGGTGCTGGGTCATGTGGCGGCGCAAAAACTCATGCCCGGTATCGACGATCCGTTGGGCCGCTATGTGCTGATCGAGAACGTGCCGTTCCTCGTGATCGGCGTCATGAGTGAAAAGGGCGCCCTGACCGGTGATCGTGATGAGGACGACCTGGTCATTGTGCCGTTTTCCACCGCGGGCGTGCGCATTTTCGGCCAACGCGAGCCCACCTATACCGTGTTGGCGGTCGCCGACGTTGGCCAGATCGATGCTACCCAGCAGGCGGTCGAGGATCTGATGCTCAAGCGTCACGGGATCAAGGATTTTCGCAGCAGCAACGCCGCCGCCAGCCTTGCCGCCCAGGTTCGCACGCAAGACAGCATGACCGTCATGCTGGCCATGATCGCAACGATCTCGTTGCTGGTGGGCGGCATCGGTGTCATGAATGTCATGCTGATGACAGTCAAGGAGCGTACCCGGGAGATCGGCATCCGCATGGCTACCGGAGCGCGGCAACGCGACATCCTGCGCCAGTTCCTGACCGAATCCACCTTGGTCTCGGTGGTGGGCGGGGTCGCGGGGGTGGTCATCGGGCTGCTGGTGGGCTTCACGCTGATCGTATGGGATGTGCCGATCCTGTTTTCGCTGACGGCGATAGCCGGGGCTTTCAGCTGCTCGGTGGCAACGGGCCTGGTTTTCGGCTTCATGCCCGCCCGGCAGGCCGCAGGGCTGGATCCGGTCGTAGCGCTTTCAGGGGAATAGCAAGCATGATGAATGCCCGTTGGTTGACTCCCATGCTGGCATTTGCGCTGGCCGCCTGCTCAATGCCCCGGGAACATGCCGAACCCGGCCTGGCCATGCCGGATGCATGGGACACCGTGGCGCCGGCCACCATGCCGGCCAGCGACGAGGATTGGTGGCACGCGCTGGGTGGGTCCGCCTTGACCGGTCTGATCGCGGCGGCCCAGAGCGGCAACCCGGACCTGGCCGCGTCGATCGCGCGGATCCGCCAGGCCCAGGCCCAGGCACGGATCGCGGGGGCCTCTTTGCTGCCCGAGCTTGGTGCGCAAGCGGCAGCGGGCCGTAGCCGGGAAGAGGGCGCCAGCGCGACGGCCTATTTCGCGGGGCTTGCCGCCAGCTACGAGCTTGACCTGTGGGGCGCGAATTCCGCAGCGCGCGATGCCGCGCTGGCCACGCTCGATGCCAGCGAGTTCGGCCGGGATGTGGTGGGACTGACGCTGGCGGCCGGGGTGGCCTCGACCTGGTTCGATGTCTTGTCGCTGCGCGAGAGGGTGGTGATCGCCCGCCATAATCTGGCGGCGTCCGAGCGCATGCTGGGCCTGGTCGAGTCGCGCTATCGCGCTGGCATGGCCACGGCCCTGGAGCCGGCCCAGCAGCGTGGTCTGGTCGCGGCGCAACGCCAGATCGTCGCTGAACGGCAGCAGCAGGAACGCGATAGTCTGACCGCCCTGGCTTTGCTGCTGGGGCGCGCGCCGCAAGGGTTCGATATCCCGGGCACCAGCCTGGCTGGCGTTGCGGCGCCGGCCGTGTCGTCTGGCGTGCCATCCGCTCTGTTGACGCGGCGTCCGGACCTGGCCCAAGCCGAGCGCCGCCTGCGCGCTGCCGACGCCAATATCAGCGTCGCGCGTGCGGCCATGCTGCCCAAGTTGACCCTGACCGCCGGCTTGGGGCTAGAGCACGACCGCATGACCGGGTTTTTCGATAATCCGCTATACCATCTGGCTGGCGGCTTGGCCGCACCCATTTTCAACGCTGGCCGATTGGCCGCGGGGCGGGATCTTTCCATCGCCCAGCGCGACGAAGTGCTGGCCGACTATCGCCGTGCCATCGTGGCGGCCCTGGCCGATGTGCAGGTGGCGCTCACGGCCATAGACGGACTGGATCAACAGCGTGCCGCCCAGGATCAAGTCTTGGTGCAAGCGCAGGCGGCGTTTCGCCTGGCCGAATCCCGCTACCGGGCTGGCAGCGAGACGCTGCTGGCCGCGCTGGATGCACAGCGCACCCTGTTTGCCGCCCAGGACGAGGCCGCGCAACTGGCAGCGCGGCGGCTGCAGGCCAGTGTGGCGCTGTACAAAGCCCTGGGGGGCGGCTGGGCGCCGCAACCCGATGGGCAGGAAACACCATCGATATGACGTTTCAACAGTGGGTCGGCCTGGGCCATGCCAAGGAAATCCAGCGACGGGAGTCGTCCAAGCACCCCTGTGTGCCAGACAGGGCGGCATGCGGGATTCAATCCAGTTTAAGTCCCGCAGAGTCAATGGCCTCTTTCCATTTGGCCTGTTCAGACTCGACGAATGCCTCGAATTCCGTGGCGGACATACCACCGGGAATACCCCCCATCTTGATCAGTTGCTCTCTCAATGGCGCGTCATTCATCGCGGTTCTGAATGCGCCCTCGATTTGCGCGGCCACCTGCGGGTCGGTTTTAGCGGAAGCGAAGATGCCAACCCAGGCGCTTGACAGCAGATTGTTGAAGCCGGCTTCGTCCATGGTCGGAACATTGGGCAGGCTTTTCAGGCGCTCGGTGGTCGTGACGGCAAGAGGGCGAAGCTTGCCCGCTTGAATGTGCGGCAGCGCCAGGGTCAAATTGTCGAACTGGAATGATGTTTCATCCGCCAGCAGGGCAATGGTTGCCGGTGCCGAACCTTTGTAAGGCACATGCACTGCTGACGTATTCGTTCGCAGCGTAAACAGTTCACCCAGCAAGTGACTGGTTTGGCCAATGCCGGCCGATCCATATGACATGGTCTTGGGATTGGCCTTGATTTCTTCTACCAGGTCTTTGACGCTGAGTATTTTCGACTTCTCATTCACCACCAAAATGTTTGGAAAGGAAATGACATCGGTCAATGCCTTGAAATCGCCCGGGCTGTACTGCAGGTTTGAGTAGGCGCTGTAGTTGATGGCTTGCGGCCCGACGTTTCCGGCAAGCAGCGTATAGCCGTCCGCAGGCGCTCTTAGCATGGCCTGGGTTCCAATGATTCCGCCGCTGCCCGGGCGGTTGACGACCACGATGGGCTGGCCTATCGCCGCTTCCAGTTTTTGCGCCAACAACCGTATCGGGCTGTCTATGCTTCCTCCGGCCGCGCCAGGAACGATTATCGTCACCGGACGCGTTGGCCACTGCTCCTGGGCATGGCCCGTAGCGGTAGTGCCCAGCGACAATGCCGCCGCCAACCCCAGCGAGGTAAAGGCTTGTTTAAGCCCAGGTTTCGAGCTGCTCATTTTTCTGTCTCCTTGTCATTGTTTTCTAAAAATCGGCTGAATACTGCGCCAGATGCTCTAGCGACGATCCGAAAATCAAGTCGTTGTTGAACAGTCTTTTGCAGTAATGGCTAATGGGCGTTTCATCCTGGAAACCGATGGCGCCGTGCAGATGCAGCGCCTCGAGGGCCACCTTGCGTCCCATGCTGCCCACGGTATGTTTCAGGGCGTGAACAGTGCTCGGGGCCAGGTCTTCGTCTTGAAAATCGAGCACGACTTTGTTGAGATAGTTGCTGGCTCGCACCCACGAACGATAGAGCTCGGCGACGCGGTTTTGCAGCAGTTGAAAGTCCGACAGCGTGCGATTGAATTGCGTCCTGACCTTCATGAAGTCCACCGTCGTGCAAAGCGCCACCCTGGCGGTACCCACGATTTCGCTGCAAAGGCACAGGATGGCAAAGGCATATGCGCGTCGCGCCGCCTGGTCTGCAACGGTGCCTCTGGCAAGCATTTGCTCGGCAGTCACCCTGTGCCCGCCAAGCACCAGTTCGGCAGCCGATCTTCCATCATGAAGTACATAGGGCTGAATAGAAGGCGCCAGGTCTTGGGCCGATAGCGCAAATACCCCGATCTCGCCGTCGGCCAGGGCTGCGCAGATCAGAAATCTGTCTGCGCTGTCGCCACCCATCACCAGCGATGCACGCCCGTCAAGCACCCAGGACTTGCCATGCTCGGTGGCCCCGATGCCTAGTGGATTCTTGCTGGCGGGAAAATAATTGGCTGGAAATGCAACGGCAATCCGCGACTCGCCGGCAGCCAGGCTCGTGATCAGGGCTTTGGCCTCTGCATGGGTGGATATGCCCAGCAACAACTGCATCGGCAATGCGCAATGCCAAAGAAGGTGTTCCTGTACCAGCGCTTCTCCCAGTGGCGCCATGAGTTCGACGAATTCAGCGGCAGGGCGGTCCAGGCCTCCGAACTGCTCAGGCGCGCACATGGCGTGCAAGCCCAGGTTCGCCATGTCATGCCACCGGTCGGTTGCCGGATTCGCGGCGTCGTGAAGGCTCTTTCTTTTATCGAAGGAGTATTCCTTGCCTAACCATGATCTTGTCGATGCAAGCATCATCGAAAGCTCTTCGGAAACATGGGAAGCCTGGTTTGCCTGCAGCGCCGATTCGCCGTTGAATACCGCTTTCGCAACGATGCCTTGTTGCACTTCGGTGGAGCCGCCGGCCAAGGAACTTCCCCGGTAGCGCCAAAACGGCAAGGTGGCATTGCCACCGGCATCGGCCGGGTTCCCAGGCGCAGTTCCGATGAGTGCTTCGGGGTTGAGCTTGAGGGAATCGGTCGACAGCAGGTCTATGCCAAACAAATGGAGATCCTGCAGCAGTTGAATGCCGTCCAGTTTCAGCAGTGAAGCTTCGAGTGCGGGAGAGCCTCCGCTTTCCGCCGCCTGCACGGCAGGCCACCAAGATGCTTCCAGCGTATCCTTGCGTATCTCCAGCTCGGCATACCGTTGCCTGAGCGCCACACGATACGCATCGCTTAGGCCAGGTTCGCGCTCTTCAAGCAGCTGCCTGGTGTTGTTAAGCTCGGATTTGCATTCGGCCACGCGCGCGACAAACAGTCGTTCGATAACCAGCAGGCCTTTGGCAATGTCCCAGCCGCGGTTAAGTGCGCCAACCATATTGGCTTCGGGTACCTGGACATTGTCAAAGAAGATCTGGGCATGGAAGTTGGCGCCGGTCATGAACCGTATCGGCCTGACCGTCACGCCCGGGGAGCCCAGGTCGACCAAAAAAACGGAGATGCCGCTCTGCTTTCTCGCGGCGCCAGTGTCTGTCCTGACCAGGACGATTGCCCAGTTTGCCCAGTGCCCGAGGCTTTGCCATATCTTGCTTCCATTCAACACCCAATGGTCGCCATCCTGGACTGCGGTGGTCCGAAGCGATGCCAGATCCGAGCCTGCCTCGGGTTCCGAATAGCCTTGCGCCCAGTAGTCGTCAAAATTCAGCATGCGGGGCAAAAAGCGCTGGCACTGCTTATCTGTTCCGTGGCGCATCAAGGTCGGAGCAATGGTGTCTATTCCCAGGTTCTCGACGTTGGGCGCGTCGCAAGCGATGAGCTCTTCCTTGAAGATGGCTTGTTGGGTAAGCGTCCAGCCGGTACCGCCATATTTTGCCGGCCAGGAAGGAGCCGCCCATCCCTGCTTGAAAAGTATGCGCTGCCACCGGGCCGCCTGTTCACGCGATATGACCGCGTGCGAACGAACCGCATCGCGGATATCTTGCGGCACGGATTTCAAGAAAAAATTTCGCACCGACAACCGGAATTCGGACTCGCCACTCAATGTGTTTTCTGACATGGATGCACTCTCTGCGCAAATGATCTGGACGATGGAGCAGGCTGTTTTCTTGCAAGCCTGGGCTTTATGCCGATGGCCACCGCGGTTTGCGTTTTTCGACGAAGGCATTCATGCCTTCCTTCGCATCGGCGGTTGCAACGACATTGCCGAAGTTTTCTACCGCCGACGCAACGCCTCGCCGGTATTCGATATCAATGGCTTTATGGAATGCGTTTCGACCCAACTTCATGACCTGAGGAGATTTTGCGCAGAAGCCCTGTGCGATGGCGCGGGCCCTGTTCATGACCTCATCTTCCGGGACGATGGCATTGACGAGCCCCAAAGAGTGAGCCTCGGCCGCGTTGAAGGTTCTTCCGGTGAAGAGCAGCTCGAATGCGCGATGCTTGCCGATGATTCGGGGCAAGTGGGTGTAGTGGATTGCCGGCGTCACGCCAACGTCAATTTCGGGATATCCAAAGGTTGCGGTATCCGACGCGATCAGCATGTCGCACGACACGGCAAGCGTCATGCCGCCGCCTCGTGCCGTGCCATTCACGGCCGCGATGGATGGCTTGCCCAGGTTGGTTTGCGCATCGAACAGGCCGCTGTACAGCTTGCCAACCAGGGAAAAGCTACGTTCAAAAGGTGTGTCATGGATCGCTTTAAGATCCAGACCGGCGCAAAATCTGCGTGGAACGGCACTGCCGATGATGACGGCCCGAACCGAGCGGTCCGCCGCCGCCCGGTTGATGGCGGACAGCAGTTCGTCCAGCAAAACCTCGGTAATGGCATTGACCGGTGCCGAATTCAAAAGGATCTCCGCAACCGAGTCGCGAACGGAATAATCGATAGAAGACATTTTGTATTGTTCCAACGAATTGAATGCTAGGCCGTTGCCGGATCGGAAGTGCTGTCAATGGCGCCGATGTTTATCAGGTCCTGGATATCCGATTCCGAGTATCCCGCTTCCAGCAGCACCTCTTTCGAGTGCTGGCCCAGTAGTGGAGGGGGCAGGATCTGGTTGCGCGCTTCTCCGTTGAAAGTAATGGGAAAGCTGACGCTCTTCATTGATCCCATCAACGGATGCTCGGTTTCGGTGATCAGGCCGCGCGCTTTGATCTGCTCGTGATCAAGGGCTTGCTCGAGCGAATTGATAGGCGCGCAGGGAACGCCAACTGCCCGCAGGTCGGTAACCCACTGCTGGACACTGCGTTCTTCGATTTTTTCCTGCACCAGCGCGACAACCTCGGTGAAGTTGGCGACGCGGTTGGCGTTGGTGGCAAATTTCGGTGAATC